>JBKJUW010000005.1:0-5411 GCA_046589725.1 Gemmatimonadaceae bacterium | reverse complement strand
GTGGCTCATCGGTGACGTGCCCAATCCCACGCCCTTCAAGCAGATCGGCGGAGGTGGCTACCACGACTTCTACGTCGGCTACGATCCCGCAACGAAGCAGGACAAGGTCTACGGTGCGGGCCTCGGCGGCTATTCCGTGTGGGACGTTACCCGTCCTGACTCCACAAAGCAGGTGTTCACGATCACGAGCCTCGGCATGGACATCGCGCACACGTTCACGCCGTCGCCCGATGGCAAGTACGCGGTCACCGAGACCGAATATCAGTACACGCCCCTCCGCATCTGGGATCTCACGGCCGGGCAATCGGGAAAGACCCAGAACATCGACCAACCCATCAGCGCCTGGACCGCCGACTGGCGCGACCTCTCGCACAATCACGAGGTGCGCTGGCCGTACGTATTCGTCTCCGCTTACGAGGATGGTCTCCAGATCTTCAACCTGAAGGACCCGAAGCATCCGAAGACCGATGGCGCGTGGTACACCTGCGAGTGTGAACACGAGCATGGCTTCGGCGGCACGCCGAACAACGGTTGGCAGAGTACCACCAGCGTCGAGCAGGGGGCCTTCGGCGTCGATGTTCGCAACTACGACGGCCTCATCGTGCTGTCCGACATGCGCAGCGGCCTGTGGCTCTTCAAGATGGATGGCTTCAACAGCTGGAATGGCCACGACTACGGCATGCCGAACATCTCCAGCGTGCAGGACTTCGACCACGGCCCGGAGCGTTCGCCGCTCGTGCCGTGATCAGACCGTACCGCGCGTGATGGTCAGTGTGGCACGGTTCGGCGCGCTCGTCGCCGTCGCGGTGGTCGCACTCGTGACAGATGGGCCGTTCGACATTCCCCTCTTCAATACGCCGAGGTCGCCGACGGCCGCAGGGCACGCACGCCTCGTCTACGCGGAGTCGCCCTTCGGTGTGGCCGTCACGGCCGACGGACGCAGCATCTACGACGTGCGGATTGACGCGACCGGCCTGCCGTCTCCCGCGACGCTCGGCGCCTACACCGCGTACGTCGCGTGGGCGACGACGACGGACCTCTCGCGCTGGGATCGGCTCGGTCCCGTCACGAACGGCCGCGTAACCGTCGGTCACGCGACGCTCAACAAGTTCCTGCTCGTCATCACCGCGGAGGCCAGCGCGTCGGTCACCGCCCACGCCGGTCCGACCGTGCTGCACGGCACGTCGCCGAGCGGGTGGCTCCAGACCTTTCTTTCCCATCCGCTGTTTCGAGGAATTCCGCCTTGATCCACCGATGTCACGCGTTCGCGCTTCTGCTGGCGTACGCCGTGCCTGCGATCACGTTTGCGCAGAAGCCCGCCGCGCCGCCGAAGAAGCCCGTGTCCATGCCCGGTATGAGCGGCATGCCTGGCATGCAGGCCGATACTTCGAAGCCCCGCCCGGCGACAAAAGCAACGAATGCGACGACGACGCCAACGCGCGACACCACCACGATGTCGATGCCCATGCCGCCAGGCATGTCGATGGGTATGCCGGTGCCCATGCCCGCCGGCATGCCGATGATTCCCGGACTGGTGGGCCTCGCCCCCGATGTCGGCGAGTTCCTGCCGGGCCGCGGTGTAGACGTGCACACATTGCCGTTGGCGAAGCCGAGTCAGGTCGCGCGTCTCGCCGACGGGGACACGCTCGACCTGACGGCCATGCTCGTGCGCCGGACGATCAACGGACGCACCTTCGCAATGTACGGCTTCAACGGACAGGTGCCCGGTCCGCTGATTCGCGTGCTGCAGAACGCGACGGTCACGGTGCGCTTCCACAATCGCATCGACCTGCCGAGCACCGTGCATTGGCACGGACTCCGCCTCGACAATCGGTTCGATGGCGTCCCCGGCATGACGCAGGACTCCGTCATTCCGGGCGGCAACTTCACATACACGGTCCACTTCCCGGACGCCGGTATCTACTGGTATCACCCGCATGTCCGCGAGGACATCGAGCAGGCGATGGGCCTGGTCGGCAACATGCGCGTCGATTCACCCGACCGCGACTACTACTCGCCGGTGAACCGCGAGCAGACCCTCATGCTCGACGACGTCCTCATCAACGCCGACACGCTCATCCCCTTTGGCCGCGAGGCGCCCGACTTCGCGCTCATGGGCCGCGTCGGCAACGTGTTGCTGGTGAACGGCGAGCCGCGCTATGCATTGCGCGTCCACACGGGCGACGTCGTGCGGTTCTTCGTCACCAACGTCTCGAGCTCGCGCACCTGGAACCTTTCGTTCGGCAGCGCGCCCATCAAGGTGGTCGCGTCTGATCAGAGCCGCTTCGAGCGCGAGGAGCGCGTGCCGAGCGTCGTGATCGCTCCCGCCGAGCGTTATGTCGTGGAAGTGCGCTTCGATCGCCCGGGGCGCGTGTTGGTCGTTAACGCGATCCAGGCCATCAATCACTTCGAAGGCGAGTTTGCGGCCGAGGTCGACACACTCGGCCTTGTCACGGTCGATGCGGCACCGGCCTCGCCGACGTACGCGAAGCAGTTCGCCACGTTGCGCGCGAACACCGCCGTCGCGCGCGACATCGACCGCTACCGCTCGTATTTCAATCGCCCGCCGGACAAGTCGATGACGCTCACGGTGGCCACCAATGCGCTGCCACTCGCCACCGTGCAGTTCATGAACGTCGATACCGCGTACTTCGCGCCGGTCGAGTGGATGGATGGCATGCCCGACATGAACTGGCTTTCGACCGCCCGCCAGGTACGCTGGATTCTGCGCGATGACGCGACGGGCAGGGAGAACATGGACATCGACTGGCACGTGAAGCAGGGCGCCGTCGTGAAGCTCCGCATCTTCAACGACCCGAAGTCGTTCCATCCCATGCAGCATCCCATCCACCTGCATGGGCAGCGGATGCTGGTCGTGTCTCGCGACGGCGTGCCGACGAAGAACATGGCATGGAAGGACACCGTGCTCATTCCGGTCGGATCCATGGTGGACCTGCTCATCGACGCATCGAACCCCGGCGTGTGGATGCTGCATTGCCACATCGCGGAGCATCTCGGCTCCGGCATGATGGCGACGATGCATGTCGATTCACCGACCGGTCGGTAGCCCTTGCCCTCGCATTCCTGTTCGTCACGCCGTGCCCCCTCCTGCCCGGCGCGCCGAGCAGGCGCCTATTTCGTCAGCGCTGCGATTACATCCTCGTAAGCGGCTGCGATCACCAAACGGTCGGCCTCGAGCGTGACCTGATGGCTCGCGGCATCCCGGACGAGGTCCGCGCTCGCAGCAAGCACCCGGCGTCGAGTCGCGAGTGGAGTCTCGGTGATGACGCGCGCAATCATCCGGATGAGGTGCACCGAGACGCCGACGTCGGCGCTCGCGCTTCGCCGGAGTTGGTCCAGGCTGATCCCGACCAGCTCTTCGTACGAATGACCTGGCGCAATCAGTCGTGGGATGTTGTCGATGACCCAGGACGGCGGGTGCACAGGACGAGGTCCAAGACGGATGAGGATCGCGCTGAGCGTGTCGATCGCGTTGACGGCGGTCGTTGAATCGTTGATGCCTGGTGAGAGCGCCTTGGCCGCAATGTCGACGATCTGCTGAATGCCGAATGACACATCCTGCTCGACGGTGCGATACGCTCCAATGCTGCAGGCGTCCACGAGTGCTGCTCCCTTGACGTCTGCACCTCCCGGCTCGGTGTCGCGAGCGATCCCGGAGTCAAGCCTGCTGATGGCCAGCAGCGCAGTACCTTCGACGACGAACTCGCCGATCTTGGGCGCAAGGCGCACCACCGCGTCGCAGCGACAGGCCCACGCGACGAGCGCATCGCCATCGACCTGCTGCAGGTATCCGGATTCCCGCGCGTTCAGCCATTGCCACTCGTCCGCGCGGGGCGCCGCTGTTGCAGTGGCGCTCTCCGCGACCTCGGGATAGAGCCGATCGATTGCGGCGATCGTGTCCCGACGCACGCGCGCAAGCACCTGCGAGGCCTGGAGTGACTCGGCGATGTGATGGATGAAGAAGACCAGGAAGCCAATCGACACGATCGCGAGCGCGAACGCGCCGAGCACGCCGAGGCCGGGGATAAACAGGGCATCGGAGTCTCCGCGAATCGTGCGAATGAGCACAAGGCAATAGACGAACGTGCCCGCGAGCATTCCGAGCACGACCTGACTCGGCCGGTCGTTGAGGAAGTTCCGCAGGATGCGCGACGTGTACTGACTGGACGCCTGCGCCACGGCGACGACCGTGATCGAGAACGTGACGCCGACGATCGTTGCCATGGAGCCCGCGATCGTCGAGAGCATGCTCCGCGAGCTTTGCGCGTCTGCACCGAACAGGCGCGGGAAACGCATCAGGAGCTCGCGCGGAACGATCGCCGAAAGCTGGATCATGCCGACCGCGGACAGGAATGCCGCGAGGACCATCAGCGCCGGCACAAACCAGAGGCTCGATCGCCATCGGGTCCATTTGGCGCGCAAGCGCTGGATCACGGCGGGTCGCCTTGATGAGTGGGGGATGTGCCGATCATTCGGTCAGGACGATTCCGCGTACCACCTGAAGTGGGCGGGCCGCCGCCAACCCACACCCGTGCTACCGCATGCACATCCTGTGCTCCGCCACCGAGCATCGGCGTGAGCACGTCTCCGGGTGCCCGGCGCCATTCACTTCGCATGCTCCCAATTGTCCGGCAGGCTTCTTGATCTGGTGATAGACAACTTCAACAGGGAAGCGAGGTCAAGAATGCACAGCGATAAAATCGAACATACCGACGTTACCTCCACCGCCGAGCGCATGAGCTCGATGTTCGGCGGGCGCACCGTCGATGCGCAGATGGCGGACGTGCTCGACATGCTGGTGTCCCTCGGCGGAAAGCCGATTGCGGAGCTGAGTGCCGACGAGGCGCGCAAGCAGCCCACGCCCGCGGACGCGGTGAAGAAGCTGCTCGAGGAAACCGGGCGCAACGGCGACCCGCAGGGCGTGCTCAGTGTAGAAGACCGCAAGATCGCCGGCCCGGGTGGCGACATCGCGATCCGCATCTACACGCCCGCGAGCGCGCGTGAAGGCACCCACCTTCCCATCGTGTTCTACGTCCACGGTGGCGGCTGGGTGATCGCCGATCTCGACGTGTACGACAGCTCGCCGCGCGCGCTGTGCAACGCAGTGCACGCGAAGGTGGTGTCGACGCATTACCGGCAAGCGCCGGAGGACAAGTTCCCAGCGGCGCACGAGGACGTCTACGCCGCATGGAAGTGGACGGTGGACAACGTGCGCGAGCTCGGCGGCGATCCATCGAAAATCGCCATCGTGGGCGAGAGCGCCGGCGGCAACATGGCCGCCGCCGTCAGCATGCGCGCACGCGATGAAGGATTCCGCCTGCCGGACCACGAAGTGCTCGTCTATCCAGTCGCCGATGCCTCGATGACCGGCGAATCCTACGCCGAGATGC
>JBKJUW010000017.1:0-20758 GCA_046589725.1 Gemmatimonadaceae bacterium | reverse complement strand
TGATGGCGGCGAGTGCTACGAGGCACTCTTCGCCGTGCATCGTTTTCGCGAGGCCGGGTACGAGCCTCGCATTGCCGCTCCCGCGCGCAAGCGCTTGCATCTCGTCATCCACGACTTCGACCCCGATTGGGATACGTACGTCGAGCGGCCGGGCTACGAAATCGAGTCAGACCTCACATTCGGCGAGGTGCGCGTCGCTGACTACGACGCGGTGCTCGTGCTCGGCGGCCGCGCGCCGGAATATCTACGGCACGACGCGCGTGTGCTCGAGATCGTCCGCGAGTTCAAGGCGCTCGACAAGTGGATCTTCGGGATCTGCCACGGGGTTCAGGTGCTGGTGAATGCCGGGCTCGCGGCCGGAGCACGGGTAACGGCCTACGAGCATTGCCGCACCGACGTGGAGCTGGGCGGTGGGGAGTACGTGGCCGATCAGCAGGCGGTGCGACACGGACGAATGGTGACGGGACAGACATGGCAGTCGCACCCCGAGTTCTATCGCGAAGTGATGAAGTGCCTGGAGGACGGCGCATCCTGATGCTGATGATTGAATCGCGTAAAGCGGATCGCTTCATCGCCGACCGCGCGCTTCGCTGCCTCGTTATCGGAGTCACCGTCGCCCTGACGCTTGCGAGCACGCCCGCGGGCGGCCAGGACGCAAACCTCGGATTCGAGTTGCACGAGAGCGCGAATCGTCCCACGGGTTGGTATACGGGAGGAACAGGCTACGAAGTCTCGCTTGACTCCATCGCTCCGATGGCGGGGATGTACAGCCTGAGAACGCGCTTCATCGGCCCCGGCGCCTATACCGGGCAGGGGTTTGGCGTCGCGTCGAAGTCCTATCCCATCGCGCTGGCGCGCGGGCGCGCCCTGCGATTCACAGGCTATGTCCGCACCGAAGGCATCACCAAGGGCTACGCTGGGCTCTGGATGCGAGTGGACGGCGGCGGCGGCATGCTCGCCTTGGACAACATGGCGGGGAGAGCTCCTTACGGGACGACGCCATGGACCAGGTATCAGATCGAGCTGCCCGTCGACTCGGGTGCGTCCGGGATTGTTCTGGGCGTCCTGCATCCCGGCGACGGCACGGCATGGTATGACTCACTCACCCTGGAAGTTGTGGGAGAGGCGCGGCCGAGGGCAGTCGCCGTCAAACCGCCGCCTCCGCGCATCCCTGAGGACTCGACGCGACTGTTGACGGACGCCGAGCTGGCCCTGGCACCGGACACGGTCGCCGCCCCGGCAGAGAACGAAGCGTGGACGACATGGGTTAGCCGCAATGCACACCCCATTCGCTCACTCGGCGCTTCGGACTTCAGCGACCTGCGCTTCCTCGCGCCGCTGCTCCGCGGAAAGCGCATCGTGCAACTCGGTGAGAGCGGGCACGGTGTCGCCGAGTTCGACCTCGCCAAGGTTCGCCTCATCAAGTACCTGCATGAAGAGCTTGGCTACGACGTCATCGCCTTCGAGAGCTCGCTCTTCGAGTGCGACCGCGCGCAGCGGGCGGTCCTGACCGCCGACCAGATGATGCGCGGCTGCATCTTCGGCGTCTGGCTTGCCGCGGAAACACGACCCCTGTTCGACTACATCAAGCAGACGCAGTCGACGGCGCATCCGCTCTCCCTCTCGGGATTCGACTCGCAAACCAGCTCGGCCACGGCCTCCGAGCGCCCGGCATTCTTCCGCGATCTGATCGGGAAGATCAATACCGGCTACGCCCACGCGGTGTATGTCCGCGATTCGAGTTTCCTCGCCTCCCGCTACGGCGCGAACGGCGCGAGTGTCCGCGACAGCGCCACGGTCGTGGCGTTCTACGATTCACTCGCAACATGGTTGCAGCGCAATGAGGCGCAGCTCACGAAGCTCGTGCCCGACGACCCATTCGCTCCGGCGATTGCCCGCCAGACGGCGATATCGATGATCGCATTCGAACGACAGCTCGCGACTGCCCAGGGTCAGGGCACGACGGTGCGCGATCGCGCCATGGCGGACAATCTCGATTTCCTCCTCGCGACACGCTACCCGGGGCGAAAGGTGATCGTCTGGGCGCACAACTTTCACGTTCAGCACCGCGCGCGGCTCGCCGCGAGTGACACGGGATCTGGCAGCAGTGCCCCCACGACGATGGGTGTGTGGACGGCGAGGCGGCACCGGTCGGAGCTCTACACGATCGGCCTGTTCATGTATCGCGGTTCTGCGGCAATGAATGGAGGACAGGTTTACCCCATTGCACGAATGCCGGTTGGGAGCCTCGAGTCGATCATGCACCGCTTGCCCTGGCGCTATTCGTACGTGGACCTGTCGCAGCCGGCGGAAGCTCCGGGTACCTCATGGATCTTTCAGAAAATTCCAACGATGTCATGGGGAACGCAGCTCGATCCTCTCGTCCTCCGGGACGAGTACGATGGCATCCTGTTCATCGATACCTCGCATCCGCCAACTTACCTCCGGGCGCCGCCGAGTTAGTCGCAGGCCGAAGCTTGCACGCTGTGAGGCGCGCGGCTGGTTTCAATCTGGAGTGTCCGCACTGTGGAGCGGCATTGCTCGGAGAGCTTTCAGCGCTTGACGACCGCTCTGCTCGCGACGATGTCGTCGTCGGCACCGGCGTGTGCGCAGGATGCGGGCTGCAGGTGACCGCGGAGCAGCGAGCGTCCGGATGAACGAGACCAACGTTCACGCATTGGGCAACCGCCCAGTCTTCACGTTGATAGGCGGAGTCCTGCTCCTCACCGGGCTGCTCGGCCACATTCTTGCCGCACAGGCTATCGGCGGCACCAGGCTCGCCTACCGAGATCACATCCTCGGCTTCGTCGGCCTTACGATCGTTTCGGGCGGCATCATCGCAGCGATGGGCTGGCGCTTCTGGAAAGGGCGACGCGACATCACGCTGCTGATTCTCGGCACCGTGCAGGCAATCCTTGGTCTCGTGATCTACATGAATCGCTTCAGCGTTCACGGATGATGCGCGACGCCCGTGTTCTCATCGCCCTGCTTGCTGCGGGCATCACTGGATGCTCGACGTCGAGCGTGCCCGTCACCGACACGCCGGTCGCAGGCGCGTGGGGTGGTGAACACGTGAGCCTGTCGCTCACGGGCCAGGGCGGCGTCATCGCGTACGACTGCGCGCATGGTGGCCTCAGCGCGCCGATCCTCCCGAATGGCGCGGGATCGTTCGACGTCCCCGGCGTTCATGTGCGCGAGCATGGCGGTCCCGTCCGCATCGACGAAGTCCCGGACTCCGTGGCAGCCCGATATGTCGGCCAGGTGATCGGCCCACGCATGACCTTGCGCGTGCTTGTTGGCGCTGACACACTGGGTCCTTTCGCCCTCCAGCTCGGCGCCGCGCCACGATTGTTCCGGTGCCTGTAGACGACGAAGGACGCCCATTCAGGAGTTCGATGCGTTCACTGCTGAAGCCGCCCGTCCCACTTTGAAAAGCGGTTCTTTCCAGCATTGCCGCCACGGGTGACGCACGCTTCCTGCACATGGCGGCAAGCTCCCCTGCACGTTACCCGCAATCACCGCGATGAAGAGCACCCGACGAGGACCGCAAGCGCCGGACGACGCTCGCGCGGTTGAGAAAGAACGACGTGACGCCGGCACCGATCGCCGCGATGACGTGAAGCGTCGTCGCATCGAGATGGTGCTCGATCAATTCTTTCGTCCCGTGCGCTGGGCCACGCGCGCCTTCGATGCGCTCGGGCTCCAGAGCGGACGCCCCACCCAGGTGGACCGTCAGCAGATCAGCGCGGCGCGGCATTCGGACGCGCGGCCGCTACGCGTGGCGTTCGCCACGGACTTCCACGCCGGCGCCACCACGGCGGAACGCGTGATCGCGGAGGCGTGTGCCGCCCTCGACGCGCTCGAGCCCGACGTCCTGCTCCTTGGCGGCGACTTTGTGAGCGTGCGCGCCGATGACATCCACGCGCTCGCACCGCTGCTCGCGAAAGTGCGCGCACCGCTCGGCAAGTACGGCGTGTACGGCAACCACGACCTGCGCGCGAACCGCCCCGTGATCGCCGAGGCGATGGCCGCTGCGGGCGTGCGCATGCTGGTCAACGAGGTGGTGCAGCTACCGGCCCCGCACGACGACGTCAGCATCATCGGACTGGACGATCCCATTCGCGGCACTCCGCGCGGCGAGATTCTCGATGCGATCGCTGGCGTCCGCATCCTGCTCATGCACGCGCCCGATGGGCTCTTAGCCGCAGGAGACCGCCACTTCGACCTCGCGGTGTGTGGTCACACCCACGGTGGCCAGATCGTACTGCCGGGCGGCATCATGCCCTACCTGCCGCACGGGGCGCTCTCGCGCGTGTATCCGGTCGGGCGCTACCAGATGGAGCCCGACGTGAATCGCACGCTGCTGGTGAGTCGAGGGGTGGGGTGCAGTACGCTGCCAGTGCGCTTCGGTTGCCCGTCCGAGGTGCATGAGATCATCATCGCGCGGAATGGTCAGCCGCAGGCGCGACTCACTGCGCTGGCGCCGAAGGCAGCACGCGTACCCGGATCTGGCGCGGGAAAGTGGGTGATATCGGACGACTTCGATGAGCCCCTTCACGCCGACATCCTCGAGGCATTCGAAGGCCCTGTCGAGTGACGGCGCTCCTGCTCGATACAGGTGCACTCATCTGGTGGGACAACAATGATCCTCGGCTCGGTGGCCGCGCGCGAACTGCTATTCAGGATGCGTCAGGGGTCTATGTCAGCTCCGCTTCAGCGTGGGAAATCACCATGAAGGTCGCTCTCGGAAAGCTTCGTACAAAAAGGCGCGCTGCCAAAGCGGTGGCCGATGGCGGGTTTCTCGAGCTTCCCATCACCTTCGAGCACGCGGAGGCGGTTCGTGGGCTGCCACTCCACCACTCCGATCCGTTCGATCGGCTGATCATTGCGATCGCCATCGTGGAAGAGTGCAGCATTCTCACGAGCGACGAGAAGTTCCGGATGTACGAGGTCACGCTGATCGACGCCAGCGGATAGCGCGCATTCTCGATACGACGGTAGTTACCGAGGCGTGAGGTCGAAGATGTACGTCTGCATCGGTGCGAGGGTGGACATCGGAACGTAGCCCTGGACATTGCCGCCCCGCTCGATGGTGATTCCAGCACCAATCCCGCCGCCGTATAGGCCTTTCAGCTTGAAGACGCCAGCGGACAAGCCGCCAACGGCCGACGAGAGCGCGACGTTCGACAGCGGCGTCGTTCCGAGGTTCGCGACCACCAGCACCATCCTGCTCCCATCGCGCCGCACCCAGGCCGCCGCCGCATCCGTGCTCGTCTCGAGCGGAATCAGCGTTCCGGCGCCGAGCGCGGAGTTCGTGCTGCGCAGGTGGATGAGGCGTCGATAGCGGTTGAGCAGTGATGCCTTGTCTCCATCCTGCACCGCTACGTTCGCCGTGGCGGAATCCGGCTGCAGCGGCTCCCACACCAGGCCGCGCGTGAATCCCGCCGCGGTACCGGGTGTCCACTGCATCGGCGTGCGGAGCCGCGGGTCGGGCTTGTCGCCGGTCATGCCGATTTCCTCGCCGTAGTAGACATACGGAAGACCGGGCAACGTCAGCAGCAACTCCGCCGCAAGCTTCGCTCGCGCCATGTCGTTGCCGAGCGCCGTCATCGTGCGCGTCTGGTCGTGGTTGCGCAGGAATGGCGAGTAGCGATACGCCGGCAACTTGCCCTGCATCCGAAGCAGCGGCGCGAGCAGATGCTTCGACGACCCGTCCCGCACTGACATCAGGATGGCGTCGGACGCCTCGAAGGTGAAATACGCGTCGAGCTGATCGGGGTAATACGGGAGTTGCGTCCCAATGCTGTCCCACACTTCGCCAATGGTGTAGGCGTTCGGCTTGAAGCGTCGCACATCCTGCGCGAACTCGCGCAGCACCGCGTGCGTCGCCGGAGTATGATCGAGCGTGTTGCCATCCTCGACGAGATAGGGCACGGCGTCGAGACGGAAGCCATCGACACCCATGGTGTTGAGCCAGAACTTCGCGACGTTGCTCGCCTCCTGCCGCACCGCCGGATTCTCGTAGTTGAGGTCGGGCATCTCGGCGGTAAAGACGCCGTAGTAGTACTCGTCTCGCACCGGCGACTTGTGCCACACCTGCTGGCCCCAGGGTCCCTTCTGGTCGGGCTTCGTGGCCGAGAAGCGGAACCAGTTGCGATGCTTCGACGCAGTGTCGCGAAGCGCTTCCTTGAAGTACGGATGTTCGCTCGACGCATGATTCAGCACGAGGTCGACGAGCACCTTGATGCCGCGCTTGTGCGCGGCCGTTACGAAATGCTTGAAGTCGTCATTCGTCCCATAGTCCGGATTGACGCGATAGTAATCCTTCAGGTCGTACCCGTGATAGCTCGGCGACGCATACACCGGCATGAGCCAGATGCAGCGGGCGCCAAGCGCCTTCGTGGACGCGGGATTCCCGTCGTTGATGTAGTCGAGCTTCTGCGTGAGACCGCGCAGGTCGCCGACGCCGTCCCCATCGCTGTCGTAGAACGACCGGACGAAGATCTCGTAGCAGGTCGCGCCCTTCCCCCACGCCGCTGGCGCTTGGGCCGAGGCGGACGTCGCGAGGAGGAGTGTGGCGCAGAGGGCGACGGCGAGTCGGCGTTGCATGGCGGTGCCGGTAGCGAGTTGGACGGATCACGCAGTGAGACGCCCCAAGCATAGCGCCTTGACCCCCGCGCGGCCGTCGCCGATGTTCGCGATTCGAGGAATCGTTCCCCGTTTCGGTCATCTCGAGATCACCACGGCCTCCCTATGTCTTCAGACTTCCGCATCGCTCGACGAGCATTTGCCGGTTTCGCGAGCCTGCTGCTCCTCGCGACCGCGGCCAGCGCCCAGTCCTTCCATCTCGAGCATCTCCGAACCGAGTATGCCAAGGATCCCATCGGCGTCGACGATCCCGCGCCGCGCCTGAGCTGGATCCTTCATTCGGATCGTCGTGGCACGATGCAGACGGCCTATGAAGTTCGCGTCGCGACCGACCCGATGGGGCTCGTGCGGACGCCACTCTGGACCTCCGGCAAGGTCATCAGCGATGAGAGCGTCAACCGACCCTACGCCGGCCCTGCGCTCAAGCCTGGCCAGCGCTTCTACTGGCAGGTCCGCTCATGGGACGACCGCGGCACCGCGTCAGACTGGTCGTCACCCGCGTTCTGGGAGACGGGGCTGATGTCGCCGAGTGCGTGGTCCGCGAGCTGGATCTCCCCAGCGGAACCTGAAGACACGACCCGCTCGAACCCGGCGCCGATCCTCCGCAAGGAATTCGCGCTCGACGCCGGCACGATCGCCTCCGCGCGCGCCTATGTCACCGCGCTCGGCCTCTACGAAATGCAGATCAATGGTCGCCGGGTGGGCGACCAGATGCTCGCGCCTGGGTGGACGAGCTACGACACGCGGCTCGAGTACCAGAGCTACGATGTCACCAACCTCGTCCGGAGCGGAAGGAACGTAGTCGGCGTCACACTTGGCGATGGGTGGTATCGCGGCCGCTTGGCGTGGGAGACGCGCCGCAACACGTATGGCAAGCAGGTCGCGCTGCTGGCGCAGGTCGTCGTGAAGTATGCCGACGGCCATCAACAGGTCATCGGGTCCGACAATTCGTGGAAGTCGTCCACCGGCCCGATCCTGAACTCCGACATCTACAACGGCGAGACCTACGATGCCCGCCTCGAACGTAAAGGCTGGTCGGAGCCCGGGTATGCCGATGGGGAATGGACGTCTGTAAAGACGATCGAGCACTCGAAGGACATACTGATCTCACCCGCAGGTCCGCCGATCCGCCGCATCGAGGAGCTCGTACCGATCAAGATCATCCGCACGCCGGCTGGTGAAACGGTGGCCGACATGGGCCAGAACATGGTCGGCTGGGTGCGACTGCGCGTGACGGCACCAGCCGGAACGACCATCCGGCTCCAGCACGCCGAGGTGCTCGACAAGGCCGGCAACTTCTACACGGCGAATCTTCGGACCGCGAAGCAGTTGGAGACGTACACGTTGAAGGGCGGCGGCGAAGAGACCTTCGAGCCGCACTTCACATTCCACGGCTTCCGCTACGTGAAGGTCGAGGGATTCCCGGGCGCGGTCACGCCTGCGGCACTCACGGGCATCGTCGTGCACTCGGACATGCCGCGCACGGGCCAGTTCGAGACCTCCGACACGATGCTCAACCAGCTCTACCACAACATCGTGTGGGGGCAGAAGGGCAACTTCGTCGGCGTTCCGACCGACTGCCCGCAGCGCGACGAGCGACTCGGCTGGACGGGCGACGCGCAGGTATTCGCCCGGACGGCCGCCTTCAACTTCGACGTTGCCGGATTCTTCACGAACTGGCTCGGCGACGCAATCGCCGATCAGCGTCCCATCGGCTCGTTTCCCGACGTGATTCCCGACGTCCTCAGTCGCGGTCAGCCGAATGCGACCAGCTCGTCCGGATGGGGCGACGCAGGCGTGATCATTCCGTGGACGATGTACCTCGCGTACGGGGACAAGCGACTCCTCGAGCGGCAGTATCCCAGCATGCGGCGCTACGTCGAGTATCAGCACAAGGTCGCGGGCGAGGCGCTGCTCTGGAACACCGGCTGGCACTACGGCGACTGGCTCGCCTTCGCGACGACGCGCTCCGATTATCCCGGCGCCACGACGGACAAGGATCTCATTGCGACGGCATTCTTCGCGCACTCAACGGACCTGCTTGCACGCTCGGCGCTCGCCCTCGGCAAGATGGACGACGCGCGCGCCTACGGCGATCTCTTCGAGCGCATCAAGGCCGCATGGAACAAGGAGTACTCGACCGCATCGGGTCGACTGAGCTCCAACACGCAGACGGCATATTCACTCGCGCTGAGGTTTCACCTGCTGCCGGAGAACGAGCGCGATGCCGCTGGAGCGAGGCTCGCGAAGGACGTCCGCACCTTTGGCCACCTCACGACGGGATTCCTCGGTACACCGTACATCACCGATGCGCTGACGCAGACGGGGCATCTCTCCGAGGCGTACCAGTTGCTGCTGAACAAGAAGTATCCGTCGTGGTTGTATCCGATCACGCAGGGCGCGACAACGATCTGGGAGCGCTGGGACGGCGAGAAACCGGACGGCTCGTTCCAGGACACGGGCATGAACTCGTTCAACCACTACGCGTACGGCGCGATCGGCGACTGGATGGTGCGCACGGTTGCGGGGCTCGACCTCGACGAAACGATGCCGGCCTACAAACACGTTGTCATTCACCCACAGCCGGGCGGTGGACTGACGAATGCGCGCGCCGAGTTGATGACGCAGTACGGGAAGGCGGTGTCAGGCTGGAAGATCGACGCGGGGGCGCTGCAGGTGCTTGTGAGCATTCCGGCGAATACGCGCGGAACTGTTCGCTTGCCGCATGCGGTGCTCGCGCAGGTGATGGAGGGTGGGCGTGCGGTGGCGTCGGCGCCGGGCGTGACGGCGGCGGTGCAGGATGGCGATGCGGTTGTCGTCTCGACCGGGTCGGGGGACTACGCGTTCCGGTATCCGTACGGCGCGAAGTAGGGTCAGGAAGCGCCCACATCAATACCGTCCGTCCCATGCTGCCTCGCGAGCTCGATACTACCAGTGTTCGTGTGCTCGGCTCCCTCATCGAGAAGGAGTTGACCACACCGGATCACTACCCGCTCTCGCTCAATGCACTGGTGAGCGCGTGCAACCAGTCGTCCAACCGCGACCCGGTTTCGTCACTCGCGACCGACACGGTGTCGGGCGCGATCGACACGCTCCGTCGCCAGGATCTCGTTCGCTCGTTTCAGGGAAGTGGCGAGCGCGTGCCGAAGTACCAGCACCTGCTCGCGGAAGCGGGCCAGCTATCGCGTGCCGAGTTGGCCGTCCTGTGCGTGCTTATGTTGCGCGGACCGCAGACACTCGCGGAAGTGCGCACCCGCGCTGCGCGGATGATGACGGTCGATGATCCCGATGTCATTGAGGCGGCGCTCGAACGCCTCATCACGCGCGAGCCCGTGCCAGCGGCGGTTCGCCTTCCTCGCCGGCCCGGACAGAAGGAAGCACGCTACGGGCACCTCCTCGGCAGCACCGCGGTGCTCGACGTCGTAGTCAACGAACACGACGAACTCCCCATCGTGATGCCGTCCAACTCTGGCGATCGCGTCGCGGCACTGGAGGCTCAGATGCAGGAGATGCGACTGGATATGGCCGACCTGCGTGCACAGTTCGAGACTTTTCGCAAGCAGTTCGAATAGGCGCGGTCCAGGTACCGGGCGTTGGCCACTAGCCGGGACTTGGCGACCTCGGCCTCAGCGCGGGCTCGGCCCGCGTCAGCGCCCCATGTGGCTCAGGCCCAGACGTCGGCCCAATGCATATGGCTCGGCTGTTACACTACGCCTTATCCTCCTTCACTCACACACATGATCGCACGCACCCTGAAGCCATTCGTCGCCGCATCGGCAGTGCTGCTGGCCAGTTGCGGCCCGCCCCTCGTCGTTGCCACACCGGTGACCACATCCCGTCCGAACATTGCGGGCAACTGGGTGGTCGCCGTCGAGAATCCGACCGAAGGCACTTTCCGCCGGACGTATTTCACGCTCGACCAGACCGGCGACGAGATCAGTGGTTACGTCAAGGGCGCCAACTCGCGCCTGCCAATCAATGAAAGCACCTGGGACAGCAACGGCTTCAGCATCACGAACGTCACGCGGAACGGAGCGAATGAGCGCCGTACCACGTACGACGGCAGGCTTGCCGGCGATGAACTGCATCTCGTGATGCGTCGCCGGGCGCCGGGTACAGCGGGTGGTCCACCCGCGGGCGCGAACGTCCCCACCACGCCACTGCCCGAAATCATTGCGCATCGCGTTGCAGCCGGCGAGGGGGCGCTGCCCGCGAAGATATCACTTCCCGAGCTGCACAACGTGCCGGACAATGGCATCGCACGCACGCCCGCGATGGGCTGGAACAGCTGGAACAAGTTCGCGGGCCGCGTGGACGACGCCTCAGTTCGATCGATGGCCGATGCGATGGTGAGCAGCGGCATGAAGGACGCCGGCTACATCTACATCAACATCGACGACACCTGGGAAGGCGACCAGCGCGACGCGCAGGGCAACATCACGACGAACAAGAAGTTTCCGGACATGAAGGCGCTCGCGGACTACGTGCACGCGAAGGGCTTGAAGATCGGGATTTATTCGTCGCCCGGCCCGACGACGTGCGCTGGCTATATCGGCAGCTATGGACATGAGGCGCAGGATGCGAAGACCTTCGCGTCGTGGGGCATCGACTACCTGAAGTACGATTGGTGCGGCGCGTCGATGCTGCATGGGCAGCAGGACGAGCAGGCGCTCTACCAGCTCATGGGCGATGCCCTGCTGGCGAGTGGACGGCAGATTCTCTACAGCCTCTGCCAGTACGGTGCAGTCGACGTCTGGAAGTGGGGTGCCGACGTCGGCGGCAACTCATGGCGCACCACAGGCGACATCAGCGATCGCTGGAATTCGATGGCCGGGATCGGCTTCCGGCAGGGTGTGCTTGCACCATATGCGAAACCCGGGCACTTCAACGATCCCGACATGCTCGAGATCGGCAACGGCGGGATGACGGACACCGAGTACCGCACGCACATGAGCCTGTGGTCGATGCTCGCGTCGCCGCTGCTCGCCGGCAACGATCTGCGCACCATGACGCCCTCCGTGCACGATATCCTGACCAACCGGGAAGTCATCGCGATTGACCAGGATCCACTCGGCAAGCAGGCGTCGCGCATTGCGGGTGCGGACAGCACGCGAGAGATCTGGAGTCGCCCGCTCGCCGACGGCGGCTACGCCATCGCGGCCTTCAACCGCGATCCGACCGACAAGCAGATGACGATCGACTTCGGTGCGATGGGTATCGATCTGCGCGGTCGTAAAGTGCGCGACTTGTGGGCGCACAAGGACGTGGCCATTCGTGGAACGCAGTATGCCGAGGTGGTGCCCAGCCATGGCGTGTTGCTGGTGCGGGTGAGCAAGTAGTCACTTTTCGAGTTCAGCAACAGCAACACATCGCACGTTGTCGAGGGCAACGCACCAATCCGGCCCCACAGTCCCAGCTGCTACGCGGATGCCGCGGATTGAGCAGATGAACGCGGATCACAAGCACAACAGAATATCTTTTGTTCTGCTTGATCCGTTTGAAATCCGCCGCATCTGGGTCATCCGCGTAGCCCCCTTACGTCTGTGGGACTTTTCGAGTGTGCACTTTGTCCAGCAATTCGTAGGCGATGCCTTTTGAAAGCGCACCATCAAGTGAGAGAGCAATGACCGAACAGGCCACAACCACCACACAGAACACGGAAGTCGCTGTCCTTGCCGGCGGCTGTTTCTGGGGCGTCGAGGAGCTCCTCCGCAACGTCCCAGGCGTCATCGACACCGACGTCGGCTACACCGGCGGATGGCTGGAGAACCCCACCTACCACGACACGCACGACAGCAAGTCCGGGCACGCCGAGGCCATTCGCGTCACCTTCGATCCATCGGTGTTGAGCTTCGAGTCGCTGCTCGCGGACTGGTTCTTCATGCTCCACGATCCCACCACACTGAACCGCCAGGGTAACGACACCGGCACCCAATACCGCTCGGCGATCTTTCCGCAATCGCCGGAGCAGAAAGGGACCGCGGAGGACGTGATCAAGCGCGTCGACGGGTCGGGCAAGTGGAAGGGCAAGGTGTCAACGTCGATCGAGCCGGCGGGCACGTGGTATAGTGCGGAGAAGTACCACCAGGATTATCTGCGGAAGAATCCGGGTGGGTACACCTGCCACTTCATGCGGAACTGACGACGCGGTCGGATAGCGGAACGAGGCGGGCAGCGCCACATTGGCCACCACTCCTTCCGCTCCGACCATGAACTTCGCGCGCCGAACCGTTGCCGCAGCACTGACCCTCGCCAGCTCCGCACTACACGCGCAGGGCGGGTTCACCCTCCAGCAACTCAAGAGCTATCCGTTCCCCAACGAGCTCACTGCCGCGGCGCACGGTGGACGCATTGCCTACGCGCTGAACGAGCAGGGTAAGCGCAATATCTGGGTCGCCGACGCACCCGATTACAGGGCGCGGCGACTTACCAACTACCTGCTCGACGACGGCCAGGAGCTCACGAGCGTATCCCTCAGTGCCGATGGCACGTACGTCGTCTATGTACGCGGTGGCGATCACGGTTCGAACTGGGCGGGCGCATCGCCAAACCCGCTCTCGCTGCCAAATGCGCCGAAGATCGAACTGTGGAGCGTTCCGTTCGACGGCGGAGTACCGAAGAAGATTGCGGAAGGTGATGACCCCATGATCTCGCCACGCGGTGACGTCGTCGCCTTCGTGAAGGACCGTGCGATCTGGACCACGGCGATCGATGGCTCAGGCACTGCGAAGAGACTCTTCAGCGCGAATGGCGAGTCGGGCGACATACAGTGGTCTCCCGACGGGGCTCGCCTCGCGTTCGTGTCCGATCGTGGCGATCACTCGATGATCGGGATCTTCACGGGCGACTCCGCCGGCATTACGTGGATCGCGCCCAGCACGAAGCACGACCGCTCTCCACGCTGGTCACACGATGGTTCACGCATCGCCTTCATTCGTACTTCCAGCGGCGGCGCACCCGATTCCATTCTCGCCGACGTCCCGCGTCCGTTCGCCATCTGGTCGGCAGACACGCGCTCCACCGCCGCACGCGAACTGTGGAAGAGCCCTGCCACGCTCCGCGGGTCGGTCCCTGGCACGCACGGTGGCACGAACCTCAATTACGGCGCGGGTCGCATCGCATTTCTGTCCGAGATCGACGGCTGGCCACACCTGTACTCGATCGCCGAGGATGGTGGTCCAGCGCTGCTGCTCACGCCAGGCAAGTTCATGGCGGAGTACGTCACCATGAGCCCCGACGGCCGCTGGCTCGCCTTCGCCGGTAACGCCGGCCCAGACGCCGACGACATCGATCGGCGGCACATTGTCCGCGTTCCCATCGACCGCGCCGAGCCCGAGGTGCTGACACCGGGGACGGGTCTCGAATGGACACCCGCCTTCATCGGTGAGGGCACTGCGGTCGCCTTCATCGGCGCAACCGCGCAGCGCCCGCCCCTTCCCGCTGTCTTCTCGACACGTTCGCCGGCCGGCATCAAGTGGATCGGCGCCGAGCAGATCCCGGCGGACTTTCCAACCGCGCAGCTCGTGACGCCGCGTAAAGTGGTCTTCAAGTCCGCCGACGGTCTCGAGGTGCACGGACAACTCTTCGAGTCCGCCAGTGCCGCGATGGCGCGCGGCACGAAGAAGCCCGCCATCATCTACGTTCACGGCGGTCCGCCGCGACAGATGCTGCTCGGCTGGAACTACTCCGATTATTACGCCAACGCGTACGCTTCCAACCAGTACCTCGCGAGTCGGGGGTTCGTCGTGCTCTCGGTCAACTATCGACTGGGCATCGGCTATGGTCGCGACTTCCAGCACCCGAAGGACGGCGGCAGTCGCGGCGCTTCTGAGTATCGCGACGTGCTCGCCGGCGCGAAGTACCTTCAGTCGCTCTCGCAGGTGGACCGCACCCGCATCGGCATATACGGCGGCTCCTACGGTGGATTTCTCACTGCACTCGCGCTTGCACGCAACTCCGATATTTTCGCGACCGGTGTCGACATCCACGGCGTGCACGACTGGACCAGTGAGCGCGCGGCGAGCATTCTCGCGCCGCGATACGAAAAGCCCGCCGACGTGCAGCGCGCGCTCGACATCGCGTGGAAGTCGTCGCCCGTTTCGTCAATCAACACGTGGCGCTCGCCAGTGCTCCTCATTCACGGCGACGACGACCGCAACGTCCGCTTCAGCCAGACGGTCAGCCTCGCGCGCCGTCTCGAGAAGAAGGGCATCACCATGGAGGAGATCGTCATCCCCGACGACACCCATCACATGATGCGGCACGCAAACTGGGTACGCGTCGATTCGGCGACGGCGTCGTGGTTCGAGCGGAAGTTCGGCCGCACCGTATCGCAGGCACCGTGAAACGGGAGAGTAGGATGATAGGAGGATCGGAGGATCGGAAAGAGCGCTCACCTATCATCCTATGCTCCTATCTTCCTCCCTTCGGTCCGCCGGCCACCGCGCGTAAAGCGGTGACGAATCGGTCGCGCACCGGAGACTTCTCCCCCGCGCGCCAGACGGCGGAGAGCGTCATCTGCACCGACAGGTCCGGCACCGTTCGATAGACGACGCCATGCTGCTGGAATGCCGAGAGCGACTTCGGCACGAATCCGATGCCGACGCCGGCACTGACGAGGCTGGCGAGCGTGTGCCAGCCGTTCGCCTCCTGCACGACGCGCGGGCTGAAACCCGCGTTGCGACACCGTGCGATGATTTCATCAAAAAGCACAAGATCAGTCTGGCGCGGGAAGAGCACGAACGCCTCACCGGCTAAATTCGCGAGCGTGAAGCGCGCGCGCCCCGCGAGGCGGTGGTCGCCCGGCACGGCGAGCACGATCGGCTCCGAGTAGATCGATTCCTCGCGCAACCATCGGGCAGCCTCGATCATCGAACCCTGGAGGATGCCGAGATCGATGCGGCCGTCGCGAAACGCCTCGGCCTGCCGAAGCGGGTCGAGCTCGAAGAGCGACAGGCCGATCGCGGGCAGGTGAACACGAAAGAAGCCCAGCACATCCGGCAGGATGCCCGAGTGCGTTGCGGCTTCGACGAAGCCGACGCGCAGTCGGCCGGTCTCGCCGAGCGCGGCACGCTGCGCCGTGCGTTGCGCGCGCTCCGCCTGCGCAAGGGTAAGCCGAGCCTCAGGGAGAAATGCCTGTCCGGCCGGCGTGAGCTCCACACCGCGCGGCACCCGCTCGAACAAGGGCGTGCCCACCTCGCGCTCGAGATCCCTGATCTGTCGGCTGAGCGGCGGCTGCGCGATGTGCAGTCGTTCCGCGGCACGCCCGAAGTGGAGCTCTTCCGCGACGGCGACGAAGTAACGCAGGTGTCTGAGTTCCATGCTAAGGCCGCGCACGGCGAGACTTCTTCCTGGCCTGTGGTGGTGGCGCGGGCGCAGGCGCAGAAGGCAGCGACATCGCGGAGCCCTGATCGGCGGGAACAGCGCCGTACTGCGTGGTGACGTAGGCGCCAATGAGGTTCGCATGCTGGAGGAGCGCGCTGTCGGTGGCTCCGCTCAGCAGTCCCGCGAGGAGAACGGCGAGAAATGCGTCGCCCGCCCCGACGGTGTCCTTGACGTCCACCTGGTAGCCTGGGTGTTCGGTAAACGTGCCATCATGCAGCAGCGCTGCACCCGCGCTGCCACGCGTGACGCAAACCACGTCGCACTGGAACTCCGCGGCGAGCGCGCGAATTTTCGCTTCGAAGTCGCCGCGCAGCGTGAACCATTCCGCCACGCGCTCGAGCTCTTCGTCGGACAGCTTCACGACGTCGGCGCGCCGGAGCGACTCCCCTACGATCTCCCGATCCTCGAAGGGCGCGCGGAGGTTGACGTCGAACACGATGAGGGCCTCGGCCTCCCAGAGGCGGCGGATGGTCTCGCGCGACGTCGCGTGCCGCTGCGCAAGCGTGCCGAACACGATCGCGCGCGCATTCGCGGCGCGCAGCAGCAGCTCGTCGTTGGTGGTGATGGCATCCCACGCCGCGGGCGCGAGGATCTCGTAGCTCGGATTGCCCGACGGATCGATGTCGACGCGCACAAATCCCGTGGGAAGATCCGGATCGACCTGTACGAGGTCCGTGGTAACCCCGTACCGCGCGGCTCGACGCAGGACTTCATCGCCAAGTTGATCGCGGCCGATGCGGCTCACCATGGCGACGGGTGTTCCCGTTGCGCGGAGATGACACGCGACGTTGAACGGTGCGCCGCCGAGGAAGAGGCCTTCGGGAAGTGCATCCCAGAGCACTTCGCCCACGCAGAGGACTTCGGTCTTGGTCATGGGCGTCGTGACAGGACGGGTCGAACAGTCGCGTGAACGCGGCGTTGCGCTGGCGGTCCTTGAAACTGATCCGTTCGTCGTTCCCGCGGAAGCGGGAATCCTTGTTCTTATCTCCTTGGCGACCGATTCGTCGGTAGTGCTGAGGTCCGCCACGGAAATTTTACCACGGAGGTCACGGAGAACACGGAGGCCTGCTCTTGCCAGCAGAGTCACCGCCCAAGGAACATTCTAATCGTCTTGCTTTCCTCTGTGTCCTCTGTGTCCTCCGTGGTAAATGCAGTTGCTTTTATACTAAGGCTCGATCGGCAAGCCCGCACAGAGCAGGTTGATGAACAGTCGCATGGCGCCTGGCACGCCGTTCGCGATCTGCGACCCAAACGTCATACTCGAATAGATGAAGCGCCCCTTCCCCACGGTCGCGACCAGGAGCGCATTGCGATTCGGCGGCTCGTCGGGGTCGTGCACCTCGAGCACGCGCGCATAACGCGGATCCACTGTCGACGGGATGTTCGTTGCTCGATCGCCGATCCACTCGCTCCAGTCCAATGCCACGATGCGGTTGGGCCATGACAGCAGTCGATCGCGCCCGCTGATCGGCGTGACGGGCGCGGTGCTCATCGTCACCTGGTCCGGATACGGAAGCGCGAGCGCCAGCGGGTAAGGAACGATACCCGGCAGCGAGAGCGCATCCGGATTACCAAGCATTACGATCGTGCCGCCCATGCGCACGAACTCGGAGAAACGATCACTCATGCCCGCCAGGTTCGGGTCGACGCGGAACGCCTCGGGCCCGAACACGAGGGTGCTGATCCCCTCGAGTCCGAATCGCAACAGACCTTCAGCATTGAACGTGTAAGCGGGAATGCCGAGCTGCTTGAGCGCATTGTCGATGTCGTCGCCCACTCCTCGCACGTAGGCCACCGTCAGTCGTTTCGGGATCTCCACATTGACGCCCTGGATGTAGAGCGTTGACTTCCGGAAGAAGTGGAGCGGCGCCAGGTACGGGTACTGCGCGGTGCGGAAGCCCGACGTGAATTTCCCGGTTGGCGTCACGCCGGCAATTCCCAGCTCGTAACGCATCTGCTCCGGCTTGCCGCGGATGGTGATCGACAGCTCACGCACGTCGTGCGGGTTCAGCGTGATTGCCTGCGGAAGTGAGTCCAGCCGAACGGCTCCACCAGCGAGTGGTGCGCGCAGCGCAAACGTTCGGGCGCGATCCGAGTACGATCGCGCGATGAGCCGCACCTGCTTCCGCAGCGGCTTCCCCGCCTGCGCCCACTCCATTGTGCGCTCGAATCCGAGCGTCACCGGAGGCACACCGCTGATCGCGCGGTCGCGCACGCCGAGTATCGGATCTGCGGACTTGTAGACCACCGGGCGGATGCTCGCAGATATCGTCGTCATGCCGACCGTGATCGTCACGACAGCATCGCTCACCGTGCGCATCGCCTCCGGAAGTGCGATGTCATCGATGGCGAAGTGCTTCGGCACCAGGTCGGCACGCGCAACGCCGTCGAGCGCAACGGAACTGTATGGAAAGAAGCCCTCCTCGCGCTTCCAGAGCCACCACGGATGCGCATCGTTGAGGGATGTCACGTTGCGCTGGACGGTCGTGCTACCGAACGCCGGCACGTCGATCGCCCGATCCAACCGCACTGCGACGCCACCAGTCACGCTGACGTCGTTCACTCGCACCTGCCTGTCGCCATGGTTGTGAACCGTGATCGTCACGAGCGCCGTATCGCCCGTCGCAATGAACTCGCGGTCCGCCACTGCGGTGACGGTCACGCCCGCGGCGATCATCAGCGCATCCGATGCCCGCTGGAGCACGAGGTCGAGCGAGGCGTCGAGGTCGAGCAGTGGAACTCCGCACGGACGATACGTGACGATCGTGAGGGCCGCATGCGGCGACGGATGACGACAGCCATGGAGCAGATTTCTCGCCGCATTCACCAGCTCCGTCGTGCGCCGCAGGTATGCGACGATCGCATCCGGATGCCGGACGTCGAGTTGCATGCGCGCCGAATCCGCGTAGGCGCCGATCTGCGGAAGCAGACGCGCAATGTCCGGCGGAGCCGCCGCGCCGAGTCGCGCGAATGTCGTGTCGACACCATCGAACAGCGACATCGTGCCAGTATGATCCGGCTCCCGCGACACAACCTGTCGCAGATGCACGACACCGCTCCCTTCCCATGGGACAACGGCGAAACCGGTCGACCTGAGTTGCGAACGACTCCGCACCGCGATGTCGGCGTACGTCGCGCCGATCATGCGGTCGAGAGCACGTGCATCGATCGTGAGCCCGGCGCCCGGCCCATAGACGGAGGTAGGCGACCACGGCATGCCGTATCCCTTGACGCTGTAGCGTATGGTGTCGGCCGCGGCGTCGAACACGTCGCGCGCCAGCATCGCACTCACCTGTCGCTTCCCGTCGTGGACACTGGTGTCGTCCGCAAAACGCGCGACGATCACCTGCGGCCGGAACGCGCGCACGATCATGACGACGTCGCCAAGCAGCTTCGTGCGATCCAGCTGCCGGAATACGTCGGCGGCGGTGCGCACGCCTCCGATATCGAACGCATGCGTGAAGTACTGCTCGCCGCCGTCGATGGCGCGCGCGTCGAGGGCTTCGCGGACATGAATCGCCCCGACGGCAGCACCCGATTCCGCGCCGCTGAAATTCGGCCGGCTCTCGCCCCGCGTGAGCGACAGGTACCCCGTCTGGATGTGATGTCCTCGTACGAGCCACGCGATCAGGTCCGCATCCGCATCGGCGGGCTCCGCTCCGATGAGCAGGACGCGCGGTGTGACGGTGAGTCCATTCACCAGGGCGTGAAGTTGCGCGGCGCCAGCGCTCTGGGCGGGAGACGGCAGCGGCGTTGCGCTGAGTGTCGCTCCGATGAGCAGGGCTGCAATCGTGATCGTCCGACGAACCACCATGCCATATCCCGTTGTCGACCCGGCAAATAGTGATTCGCCACGTCCGGTCGAGACAGTGGGCCGCGATCGATTTCATCGAATCGTAATCCCGACGGTCGAGGGCCAAATACCTCCGATGCCATAAATTGAACTTTAACCAACAAATTGCAGAAACTGCACGAAATGGTCCGACAAAGTGCATTATATTTGATATAAGATGCCAAAGTCCTAATTATAATTGTAAAATTTGCACAAATCTGTTGACACATCGACAGGTCGAACCTAGCTTCTTCGTCGTGCATCGCATCCCACCTCCCTCAACTGGGAATCCCCGACCGCGAATCCCCAGGGGGAATTTCTGGCGCGTCGCCGCCAGGCAAGGAGCACCAGGTTGAGCGCGACTGTCCAGTCGTCCTTATCCCCTCGTCACGCCCCCATGACCAACCGAGCACGGGGGCTTTTTCATATCCGTCCAATGTGGTCGCCGACAACGCCACGGCGATCAACTTCGTGTGGGTGCTCATCGCCGGATTCCTCGTGATGTTCATGCAGGCGGGCTTTGCGCTTGTGGAAACCGGGTTCACCCGCGCCAAGAACGCGGGCCACACCATCACGATGAACCTCATGGTGTACGGCATCGCCATGATGGCCTACTGGGTCGTGGGCTTCGCGCTCCAGGCGGGTGGCGTGGGCGCGCTGGGCACACTCGGCGGTTATGCAGGCCTCAACTCCGAATTCACCGTGTCGCTCTTCGGCAAGGAGTTCGGCTTGTTCGGCACCACTGGGTTCTTCCTCACCGGTGTCGCCTACAACGCAAGCGTCTTTGCGTACTTCCTGTTCCAGATGGTGTTCATGGACACCGCGGCGACGATTCCTACGGGAGCACTCGCCGAGCGTTGGAAGTTCGCGTCGTTCGCCGTCTTCAGCGTGTTC
>JBKJUW010000073.1:0-36887 GCA_046589725.1 Gemmatimonadaceae bacterium | reverse complement strand
GCGATGAAAAACATGTAGTTCGGCACCCACCCATCGTAGAACCCGTACGTGAACACGCCGGGCACGCCGCGCTTTGTCATCTCCATCACGTCGTTCTGCGCCATCACCCACCATTCATTGATCGTGATGGGGTCGAGCTGCTCGTTGTATGGGCCCGTGCCGGTGCTGGAGTAAAGGTACGACTGGGCCTCGTGCAGGTCGTGCAGCACGGTGGGCGTCCACTCGAGGAACGTCTTCGTCGTCTCCTTCGTGAGCGACAGGAATTGGCCCATGCCGTCGCGATTATTGTCGTGCTGCACGTACTTGCCCCAGTACATCACGGGCAGTCGCGCCTCGGTGGTCGCGCGCTTCTTGTTGAAATAGTAGGTGTCCACGACTTTCTCGCGTCCGTCCACCTCGAGCACCGGCGTGATGAAGGTGATCACGTTGTTGCGGATCTGGTTGATGAACGGCGTCTCCTCGACGGCGAGACGATATGCCAGCTCCATCAGCATCTCCGGGCCGCCCATTTCCGGGCTATGCATGCCGGACGTCAGCCAGTAAATCGGCTTCGCCGTCTTGATGGTCGCCCGCGCCTGTTCCTCGGTGGTCTTCCGAGGATCGGTGAGCGTCTTGAGCATGCCCTTGTACTTGTCGAGGTCGCGGAGCGTCGCCTCGTCGGCGATCGCGGCGACAATCATGTCGCGCCCCTCCTCGCTCTTGCCCATGCGCCACACCTTCACGCGCGGCGACGACTTGGCGAGCGCGTCGAAATATCGGGTGATGTCCTTCGAGTAGGTGAGCTCTCCGGGTGTCCCGACGATCTTGCCGAGGAACTTGAGTGGCGTCGGGACCGTGGCGGACGCAGGCAGGTGGTCGACCAGTTCGGTACTGATGCGCGGATCCTGGAGGTATTCCTTGATCTTCGCGGTGTACTCGACGTCGTTCACCTGCTGCGCGCGCAGCGGCGACGACAGCGCGGCGGCTGTGAGCAGCACGGCTGCGAGATGAGTGGGGCGGGTGTCGAACATCCTGTCTCCTCGGGGGGGCGTGACGGGAACTGGAGGGCGGCAGTCTCTGCCCTGCCGAAGGTACGGGCTGGCTCCGGTGCGCGTTGGGCTGAATCGGTCCGGCGTGCGGCAAGATGGTGTCGGGTTCGTCGGGAAATTCCGCCATCATGGCTCGTGACTACTTGCCTGGAAACTTCGGCGCCGAGCACATTATGGCCATGCCTGCATTGGATACTCACCACTGGACGGCAGCGGAGGTCCGCAAGCTCACCGCAGACAACCCGTTGCTCACGCCGCGCTATGAGCTGGTGGACGGGGAACTGCTCGTGACGCCATCTCCTGGTTGGCCACACCAGCGGACGGTGAAGAACCTGCTTGTCCTGCTCGACGCCTTCCTCCGCTCGACACGCGTGGGCGAGGTGTTGTCATCGCCCTCCGACGTGGAGCTCGAGCCGGAGTTCATCTCGCAGCCGGATCTGTTCGTCCTGTCGCGTGCGGAAATCCAACGATTGATGCGCGAAGGCTTTCCCGTATACGCACTGATGCTGGCCATCGAGGTCATCTCACCGTCGAGCGGACGCCAGGACCGCGTTCGGAAGCGCCCAAAGTACCAGAAGCATGTGCAAGAGTACTGGATCGTCGATCCCGATGCCCGCCTCATCGAACGGTGGCGCAGCGGCGACGATCGTCCCGAGATCTGCGCAGCGCGGTTTGCGTGGCAGCCTCCAGCGGACGTCGCACCCTTCACGCTCGACGTCGAGGCCTTCTTCGCCGACGTCTATCGCGAAGAGCCGGAGTAGGCGGAAGCCGCACTCTCCGTCGCTAACTTTCGGCATGCGGATTCTCAGGAAATCGACCGATCTGCCGACGCGCTCGCTCTGGCAGAAGATCAAGGATGTCGCCCTCACGGACGTCGCGGTGCTCGCGCGCGGGGGCGTGTCCGGCGGCTCGCTGGAACAGCTCGAGCAGATCCTGCTCGAGGCCGATTTCGGCGTGTCCACCACGCTCAAGCTTGTCGCCGAAGTGGAGCGGCGCGCACTGCGTGGATTGGTGAAGACCCAGGCGCAATTCCTTGACGCGCTCCAGGAGGGGATCGAAGCGGCACTCCGTTCGGGAAACAGCGATCCGGCCCTGCGACTTTCGGCGGAGAAGCCGACCGTGGTTCTCGTCGTCGGCGTGAACGGAGCGGGCAAGACCACATTCATCGGTAAGCTCGCGGCGCGACTGCGCGAGGAAGGCAAGCAGGTGACTCTCGCGGCCGGTGACACCTTCCGCGCCGGCGCGGTGGACCAGCTGCGCGTGTGGGCCGAGCGAACCGGAGCGGATTTCATTTCGGCGAAGGCGGGCGCTGATCCGGCGGCCGTCGCCTTCGATGCCATCGACGCAAGTGTCGCACGCGGAGCCGACGTCCTCATCATCGATACGGCCGGCCGTCTCCATACCAGCGAAGGCCTCATGACGGAGCTCAAGAAGGTCGCGCGCGTGATCACGAAGCGCCTGCCGAGTGCGCCGCACGAAACGCTCCTCGTGCTCGATGCCACGATCGGCCAGAACGCGGTGCAGCAGGCGAAGGTGTTTTCCGCCGCGGTTCCCGTGTCCGGCCTGGTCGTGACAAAGCTCGATGGCACCGCACGCGGCGGCGTGGTCGTCGCCGTGCACGAAGCGATCGACGTGCCGGTCAAATTCCTCGGCACCGGAGAGCAGGGCGACGACCTCCAGGCGTTCGACGCGCGATCGTTCGCACGGGAGCTCCTGGGCGACGAGTGAAGAGGCGCGACGCTCCTCGGCAGCAGAGGCTGCGTCTCGACACTCCCGTCACGTACCTGAAGGGCGTTGGCCCCGCGCGAGCCGAAGCGCTGAAGCGACTCGGCGTCATCACGGCGGGTGATCTCCTCTACCACATCCCCCATCGCTACGAGGACGCGAGCACCGTCTCCCCCATCGCGGCGCTTGAATCGGGCATGCAGGGCACGGTGATCGGCACGGTGGTGTCGAAGGGCGTGCTTCCCACCCGAAAAGGACTTCGCATCTTCCAGGCGGTCCTCAGGGATGACACCGGACTGATCGAGGTGTCGTGGCCCGGCCAGCCCTTCCTCGATCGCACGATCAACAAGGACGACGTGCTGCTCGTGACGGGCAGCGTGCGCTTCTTTCACGGCCGACAGTTGCAGCCGCGGGAGTACGTCAACCTCGGCAAGGACGACGCCGGTACCGCGCAGGGCCGCGTGCTGTCCGTCTATGCCGCGACCGAAGGATTGTCGTTCAAGATCATTCGCGGCATCATCGAGTCACATCTCGATGAGTTGCTGCCGCTCATCACGGAGTACCTCCCGGCCGACCTGCTGGGGCGCGCTGCGGTGCCGTCGATTGGTGAGGCGTTGCGCATGGTGCACCGGCCAGCATCGCTCGACGAAGCGAACTACGGCCGCTCACGACTGGCGTTCGAGGAGCTCCTCTTCGTCCAGCTGCTGCACCTGCGCGCGAGGTCGCTCTCGCGCGAGTTTCGACACGGGATCACGTTCGAGAACAAGCGGCAACTCACGACGCGCCTGCGCGAACATCTTCCGTTCACACTGACGCGCGCACAGGTGCGGGTGTTGCGCGACATTTTCGCCGACATGTGCAGCGACCGTCGCATGCAGCGGCTGCTCCAGGGGGACGTCGGCAGTGGGAAGACGGTCGTCGCGCTCTGCGCCGCCATGCTCGCACTGGAGAATGGCTATCAGGCGGCGATCATGGCGCCGACCGAGCTGCTCGCTGAGCAGCACTTCGGATCGATGAGCCGATTGCTGGCGCCGCTCGGCATCGAGCCCATTCTCGTGACGGGATCGCTGAAGGCGAAGGCACGCCGCGAAGTAGCGTCACGTCTCGCGGAGGCCACGCCGGCGCTGGTCGTGGGGACGCACGCGCTGGTGCAGCAGGCCACTGAATTCTCGAACCTCGGCCTTGTCGTCGTTGATGAGCAGCATCGATTCGGCGTGGAGCAGCGCAAGGCGTTCGCGGCGAAGGGCGAGTCGCCCGATGTGCTGTTGATGACTGCCACACCGATCCCTCGCTCGCTCGCGCTGACGCTGTACGGCGACCTCGATCTTTCCATTCTCGACGAGCGGCCGCCGGGCCGTCAGGCGATCACCACCGCGCTTCGCCCGGAGGTGGCGCGAGGCAAGGTCCTCGAGTTCGTCGATCGCGAGGTGTCACGCGGGCGGCAGGCGTACGTGGTGTATCCCGTCATCGAGGAGTCGGAGAAGACCGACCTGAAGGCCGCGGCCACCATGTTCGAGATTCTTTCCGCTGGCGAGTTTCGCCAGCGGCGCGTCGCGCTGCTTCACGGAAGGCTGCCGGGTGACGAGAAGGACGCCATCATGCGCGCGTTTCGCGATGGCGACGTCGACGTACTCGTTGCCACCACCGTGATCGAGGTGGGCATCGACGTGGCGAATGCGACGGTCATGCTGATCGAACACCCCGAGCGCTTTGGCCTCTCCCAGCTGCACCAACTGCGCGGTCGCGTTGGTCGCGGCGCAGAGGCGTCATACTGCATCCTCCTCGGCGACGTCGGACCCGACACGCGCGAGCGGCTCGACGTGTTCGTCGGAAGCGACGACGGATTCGAGATCGCGCGCGCGGACCTGCGGCTGCGCGGCATGGGCGACCTGTTCGGCGAACGGCAGAGCGGAGTACCGACCTTCCGTGTGGCCGATCCCCTCCGGGACGAACAGTTGAACGAGACAGCACGCGCCGAGGCAGACAGGCTTCTCGCGGATGACCCCGGGCTCGACTCGGCGGCGAACGCGCCACTTCGACGCGTCATGGGCGAACGCTATTCCCGCAGCCTCGAGCTCTTCCGCGTCGGGTAGTCGATCGTCATTCCGCGAACGCGGGAATCAGTGGACGCGGATGCCTGCTTCCACAGGATGACGAACCGTTATTGCGCCTTCCAGCCTCGCAGGTAGTCCAGCGCAACGCTGGACATCAACCGAACGCCGATGGGCAACGCGGCGTCGTCCCCCTGGAACAGCGGGGAGTGGTTCACGGCCTGCTGCGCGTTCACACCGGGCGGCGTTACGGAGAGCGAGAAGAACATGCCTGGCGCGCGATGCGCAAAGCGGGAGAAGTCCTCGCCCGCCGCACTTGGACGGCCGGGGCTGAACGCATCTGCGCCTACAATCCGCTTGAGCGTCGGGATCATCTGCTGCGTGAGCGCGGTGTCGTTCACGGTGACGTCGTAGCCGTTGACGATTTTCACGTCGGCCGTTGCGCCCGCGCTCTGCGCGATCGCTTCCGCCGTCTTCACCATCCTGGACTGGATCGATGTCCGCATCGCCGGGTCGTAGGTGCGCAGCGTCCCGATCATCACCACGCTGTCCGGAATGATGTTCTCGCGCAGCCCGCCATTGAACGCGCCCACGGTGAGCACGGCCGGCGCCGTCGTGAGGTCCACCTGGCGGCTGATGATCGTCTGGTACGCCATCACGATCTGCGCGCCCACCACAATCGGATCGACCCCGTTCGACGGGAAGGCGCCGTGGGTCTGCCGTCCGTGCACGACCATCTTCCACGAGTCCGCAGCGGCAGTCCAGGGACCGGGGCTGACACTCACGTGCCCCAGCACCCCGGGGCCGACGTGCAGGCCGAACACCGCGTCCACCTTCGGATTGTCCATCGCACCCGCGCTGATCATCGGCGCCGCTCCGCCGGTGGGCGGACTTTCCTCAGCGGGTTGAAAGAAGAATTTCACGGTGCCGGGAATCTGCGCCTTCATGCGCGCCAGCACTTCGGCCGTGCCCATCAGGATGGCCGTGTGCATGTCGTGTCCGCAGGCGTGCATGACACCGACATCCTGCCCGTTGTACGTGGTGCGCTGCGTGGACTTGAATGGCAGGTCCAGCTGCTCGACCACGGGTAACGCGTCCATGTCGGCGCGCAGTGCCACGACGGGGCCCGGCTTTCCACCACGGAGCACTCCGATCACTCCGTTGCCGCCCACCGCGACCTGCACCTCGAGTCCGAGCGAGCGCAGGTGATCGGCCACGAGCTTTGCCGTGCGCGTTTCCTGGAAGGACAGTTCGGGATGTGCATGGATGTCGTGCCTCCACGCAGTGACCTTCGCGGCGATGGCGGCCGACTCCCGATCGACCTGTGCCTGGAGCCCATCGCTCTCCTGCGCGGCGAGTGGTGCGCCGGCGATCAGCAGCGAGACGGCGAGGATGTGTGTGCGCATGGGCATATCAGGGCTTCGGCTGCGCGAGGCGGCGCTTGATACGATCGAGCTCCGCGTTCGCTCGTGCCAGTTCATCGCGCAATCGCGCGATCTCCTCGTCGCGGGCCTTGTCCTCGACCTTCACGACTTCCGGTTTTACCGTGGTCATGCTTGGCGCGCGATTCTGCGTGTCGAGCATGAAGGCGACGCGTCGCAACGTCTGCGCTTCAGCGCGATGCGTCGCCGTGCCGGATGCGAGATACCCGTCGAGCAGCACGACGGCTTCGCGCGGCGACGTGACGGCGTTTGACGGATCCAGCTGGTACAGCCCCCGCCAATACATGGATTCGGCCGCTTCGGGCGTCGCTGGATAACGCGACGCGTAGTCCGCCAGCAACCGGTCGGCGACCGCATAGTTGCCCGCGGCTGCCTCTTGCGACGCCTGCCGCAGCCACTGCGTCCACTCGGCGCGTGCGGTGGGCGCCGGCTCGGCGAGGCGCGGTTGGGCCGTGGTGCAGGCGGAAACAGCGAGCGCCAGCACCAGCGAGATACCCTGGAGGAATCTCATCGCTTCCCCGCCGGGACGACGAGCTGGATGCTCCCGCTTCGTCGACGGTTCACGACGGCGATCGGCAGCGTCAAGGTGAAGGTCGTTCCTTCACCCACCGTGCTCTCCACGCTGATATTCCCCTGGTGTGCTTCCACGATCTCCTTGGCGATGGCCAGCCCGAGCCCCGTTCCCTTTGCTGACGCGGATTTCTGGTTGTCCGCCTGATAGAACTTCTCGAATACGTGCGTCAGCTGGTCGGGAGCAATACCTGCTCCAGAGTCCCGAACTTCCATGCACACTCCGTTCTCGGAGGGGCCGGCGGTGAGCTGGACCGTGCCACCAGCGGGAGTGAACTTGAACGCATTCGAGAGGAGGTTGCCGGTCACCTCGTTGATGCGCTCCCAGTCCCACGTGACTTCGGTGGGAAGGCCGGGCATACGGATCACCTTGAAATCGACTTCTCGTTGGACCGCGAGGACATGGAAGGTGCTATAGAGCTCATCGAGCATCTGCGGCAGCTTCACCAGGCGCGGCTCGATCCGGCCGCCGCCGGCCTCGAAGCGGCTGACGTCGAGGAGCTGGTGCGCGAGGCGCTGGAGCGTCTTGGCCTGCGCCTGGATGGTCTTGATCACTGGTTCCTGCTTTTCACTCACCGGCCCGTATATGCCATCGCCCATGAGCTGGAGATACCCCTGGATGACGTTGATCGGGGTCTTGAGCTCGTGGGAGGCGATCGACACGAATTCGGCCTTGAGCTTGTCCAGCTCCGTCAACTGTCGCGTCATTTCGCGGAAGCTGACTGCGAGTCGACCAAATTCGTCCCCGCGACTTCCATCGTACTGAAGGGAATGGCCCAGCTCGCCATCAGCGACTGCCTGCATGCCCGCCTCGAGCTCCCACACAGGCTTGCTGATCGACCGCGTGAGCCAGAGCGCGATGGCCGTCGCGAGGAGCAGGGCGACGGCCAGTGCCGCGAGGGCGAAGCGCTCCCCGTCGGTAAGCGCCTCGTCGGCGGCGGCGACGCGCTCCGCGGTGCGCATGCGCAGGGCGCCCTCCGCCGACACGATTGCGCGTTCGGCCTCGCGGAGCGCCGTACCGATGGTGTCGCGGGAAATACGCTCTGCCAGGTCGAGCTTCGTCGCCGCCAAGGCGTTGTACTCGTGTTGCGCCGCCGGCGTCATCGTGGCCAGCGCGTCGTGGATGCGCGACGTGGAACCATCGAGGCGGAAGCGTCCGAGCGAATCGTTGAGCACTGTCGCCTTCGTGAGGGCGAGGCGCACGTCCGCGTACGCAGTGTCACTGGTCAGGACGCCGAGTGCGACTTCACGCGCGCGCACGTCGCCCACGGCATCGCGCAGGCGACCGAGCAGCAGGGACGCCTGAAAGTCGCCCTCGCGCAGCTCACGCATCTCGCGATGCAGCGACTGCATCGCGAACCGCGCCACTACGAGCGGGACAACGAGAACGGCGGCGATGAATACGAGGCCGAGGGCGAGCCTCGCGCGCAATGTCATGTCGGATCAGACGGGTGAGTGGGGAAAACCACGCAAGTACCTCGCCGAAAGGCACTTTGCGACACTGCGCCGGACGAGTAGCATTGGTGGTTCGGCCCCGGAAGCGCGTCGCAGTGGATGGAAGCGCGGCTGTCTTCTCGGGATACTAGGCGTGGCGCGGACTCTGCGCCACTGACCCGCCCACTTCGCCATGTCCTCCGCTCCATTCGTCCGTATCGCCGAGTTGTCCGCGCACGTGGGTCAGCCGGTTGTGGTTCGCGCGTGGGTCACGCACGTGCGTTCGTCCGGCAAGATCGCCTTTGCGGTGCTGCGCGACGGGACGGGTATCTGCCAGACCGTCTTCGTCAAGAATCAAGTGCCACCCGAAGTGTGGGAGCGCTTTGCGCACCTGACGACGGAGACATCGGTCGCCGTCACCGGAGAGGTTCGCGCGGAGCCTCGGGCGCCTGGCGGCTTCGAGATGGGCGTCACGGATCTCGAGATCATCGGCGCCAGCCCGATCGACTATCCGATCCAGCCGAAGGAGCACGGCATCGACTTCCTGCTCGACAATCGCCACTTCTGGCTCCGGTCGCCGCGCCAGCGTGCGATCGCCGTCATCAGGAACGAGGTCGAGCAGGCGATCCACGACTTCTTCTACGAGCGCGGCTTCCTGCGGGTCGACACGCCGATTCTCACGGCGGCCATCGGCGAGCGATCCGGCCTGTTCGCCACCGAATACTTCGACGAGGGGAACGCGTACCTCGCGCAGACCGGCCAGCTCTACGGCGAGGCCGCCGCAGCCGCGTTCGGGAAGATTTATACGTTCGGTCCGACCTTCCGCGCGGAGAAGTCGAAGACGCGGCGTCACCTGACCGAATTCTGGATGATCGAGCCGGAGGTCGCGTGGAACGACAGTGCGGCGAACATGGTGCTGCAGGAGGAGTTCATCTCCTACCTCGTGCAGCGTGTGCTCGAGCGGCGGCAGGTGGAGCTCAAGGAGCTCGAGCGCGACGTCTCGAAGCTGGAGACGGTGAAGGCGCCATTTGTCCGGCTCGATTACGCGGAGGCGGTGGCCATCGCGCAGGGGAAGGGCAGCACCGTGGTGTGGGGCGAGGACCTGGGCGCGGAGGACGAGGCGCTCATCGTGGCCGACTACGATCGTCCGGTGTTCGTGATGAACTACCCGAAGGAGGCGAAGGCCTTCTACATGAAGGAGAATCCGGCCGACCCGCGCACGGTGCTCTGCAACGACTGCCTCGCGCCTGAAGGATACGGCGAGATCGTCGGGGGATCACAGCGTGAGGACGACTACGACAAGCTCAAGGCGCGCATCGAGGAAGAAGGACTCCCGATCGAAGCGTACAGCTGGTATCTCGACCTGCGGCGCTACGGCACCTTCACGCACGCGGGATTCGGGCTCGGGCTCGAGCGCACCATCGCGTGGATCTGCGGGCTCCAGCACATCCGTGAGGTGATTGCGTTTCCGCGGATGATGCATCGGCTGCGACCATGATCCTCGCGAAGGGCGGAACCAACGGCAAGAAAGTTGATCGTGGTTATCGCGAATCTTTCGAATCACGCGAATCAACGCGAATTGCTCCTTGTCGCGCGAGACTGTCTCCCTCGCACCGAAAGGATTCGCGAAGATTCCCGTTGGATTCGTTTGATTCGCGCTGCCAACGATCAACGTCTCTTTCGAAACGATCAACGTTTGTCCGCGGCCGTCTTGACCTCATCCCACAGTCCGTCGAGTACCTCGAGGCCAGCCGTCTTCACATCGATCCCGCGATCCCTCGCAAGCAATTCGATCCCCTGAAAGCGCGTCGCGAACTTCCCGTTCGCCTTGTCCAGCGCGAGCGACGGGTGGACGCCGAGTTTCCGGCAGAGATTCACCACGGAAAAAAGCAGGTCCCCGAGCTCCTCTTCGAGTCGCGCATCGGGCACCCCATTCCCTGACGCCACCGCTCCCCGGTCAACCTCACCGCGCACCTCGGCCAACTCCTCTTCGACCTTGGCTGCGGGGCCTGATGCATCGGGCCAGTCGAAGCCCACCCCGGCGGCGCGATCCTGCAACCGAAACGCCCGGTGCAGGGCAGGCAGGTCGGCGGGCAGGCCGTCGACGATGCTCGCGCGCTTCTGCGCCTTCATCCCCTCCCAACTCTGCCGTTCACCGCCATCATAAAGATGCGGGTGTCGCGACTTCATCTTCGCAACGAATCCTTCCGCCACATCCGCGAAGTCGAAGGCACCGCGCTCCTCGGCGACGACACTGTGGAACAGCACCTGGAGCAGGAGGTCGCCGAGTTCCTCGCGCAGCAACCGGTCGTCGCGGGCGCGAATCGCGTCGTCCACCTCGTATGCTTCCTCGATCAGGTACGGACGCAGGGACTCGTGCGTCTGCGCCGCATCCCAGTCGCAGCGGAGGCGCAGATCCTTCATCAAAGCCAGCGCGTCTGGAAGTCCCGTTTTCGGTTGCATCGCTCCTGGTGGCCCCGTATCTTGTTCAGTCTACACATGATAGCTACTCGCGTCGTTCAGTGACACGCGCCTGGGTCGAGGTCGACTTGGGCGCGTTGTGCCGCAATGGGGCAGCCGTTGCGGCTCGCGCGGGCGTGCCGATCCTCCCGATGGTGAAGGCGGACGGCTATGGGATCGGGGCGCTTCGTGCCGCGCTCGCACTCGAGGCGCTCGAGCCATGGGGGTTCGGCGTTTCGTCTGTGGCGGAGGGGGTGGAGCTCCGCCGTGGCGGCATCACCCGACCGATCATCGTTTTCTCGCCCATTCTCCAGACCGAGATCGACGCACTCCGCCGCGCCGATCTCACGCCGGCCCTCGGCGATCCTGCCGTGATCGAGTCGTGGGCGCGCACGGGGCGGCCGTGGCACCTGCACATCGACACCGGGATGTCTCGCGCCGGCATGCCGTGGCATGACGTCATTCACCACACGTCGCTCCTTGCCCGATCGGCACCCGAGGGAGCCCTCACCCATTTTCACTCGGCCGAGTTGGACAACGAGACGCGCGATGTCCAGGAAAGGCGGTTTGAGGAAGCGCTCGGGCAACTTGCGGTGCGTCCCTCCATTCTTCATTGCGAGAATGGCCCGGCCGTCGAGCGGCGCGGCTCGTCGCCGTGGACGCTGGTCCGTCCCGGCATCTTTCTCTATGGTGTTTCTACCGTCACCGGAAGCGCGCTCGTGCCCGAACCCGTGGCGGCAGTTCGCGCGCGCATCGTCGAGGTCCGCACCGTTCGAGACGGCGACACGGTCAGCTATGGGGCTACCTGGACCGCTCAGGGCGAGCGGAGGATCGCAACGGTGCCCGTGGGGTATGCGGACGGATATCGCCGGAGCCTCAGCAATGCGGGCGTCGCGCTGCTTGGGGGTACGCGCGTTCCCGTGGCCGGTCGGGTGACGATGGACATGACAATGCTCGACGTCACCGGAACGACCGCCGGTCTTGGTGACCTCGTGACACTGCTGGGCGAGGACGGAGGAGACACCATCACCGTGCGTGATCTGGCCGCAGCGAGTGACGTGTCGCCGTACGAAATCCTCACAGGGCTCCGGCTGCGGCTGCCCCGTGAATACCGGCGCACGTCGGAGCCCGCGGGAGCCGGCTCGGTTCGGCAGGGCGGCGAGAATACGCGTGTGCGCACCGGCAGCGGGGCAGACTATCGCCTGCGCGCCAACTCGCCCGGATCGCGCGCGTGAGGCGTCGCGCGGTGATCCTCGTGCTCGATGGCGTCGGAGCGGGATCGGCTCCCGATGCGGCGGCGTACGGCGACGTTGGCAGCGACACCCTCGGCAACGTGGCGCGCGCCAGTGGCGGACTGTCCCTTCCAAATCTCCAGGCGCTCGGACTCGGCAACCTTGCGACGGTGGAAGGTGTCCCACCAACGGACACCCCTGAAGGCGCCTGGGGCGTGATGGAACCGGCGTCGGCCGGCAAGGACAGCACGACCGGTCACTGGGAGATTGCGGGTCTGCACCTCGAACAAGCGTTTCCCACCTTTCCGAATGGCTTTCCTCCCGGGGTGATAGACGCGTTTGCGGCTGCTACCGGGCGCGGCGTGCTCGGGAACGTCCCCGCGAGCGGCACCGAGATTATCGCGCAGTTCGGCGAGGAACATGAACGGACCGGAAAGTGGATCGTGTACACGTCAGCGGATTCCGTCTTTCAGGTCGCTGCGCATGAAGGCGTCATTCCCCTCCCGGAGCTCTATTCCGCATGCGAGACGGCACGCAGCCAGCTCGTGGCGCCGCACGACGTGTCGCGCGTGATCGCGCGCCCGTTCGCTGGCCACGCTGGCGCGTACGAACGCACGGCGAACCGGCGCGACTACTCCATTGCGCCTCCGGGGGAAACGCTCATCGACGCACTGGCCGGTGCCGGCATTCCGCGTGCGGGCGTCGGCAAGGTAGACGACCTCTTCGCCGGCGCGCTTTCCTCGCGTCATGTCGCGGACAACGCGGAGGGCATCGAGGCCATCCTGGAATGGCTGCGGGGCGCGCAGGGTGGGATGCTCTTCGCCAACCTTGTAGATTTCGACGCGCTGTACGGTCACCGCGGTGACGTGGCCGGGTTTGCGCGCGCTCTGCGCCAGTTCGATGACGCACTGCCGGCGATACGCGCCGCTCTCCGCGAGGATGATCTCCTGTTCATCACGGCTGACCATGGCAACGACCCCACGACGGGCTCGAGCAATCACTCGCGCGAGCGCGTGCCGCTGCTTGTCGCCGGTCCGCAGGTGCGTGCCCGGCCCCTCGGCGTGCGGCGCACGTTCTCCGATCTCGGGGCCACAGTCGCGGAGTGGCTGAACGTACCGTTCGTCGGTCAGGGCACCTCATTCCTCCCCGCGCTCGAACGGGGTATGTGATGGGCGCCGTGTCAGAACGTGGTGTGACAGAACTTCCGGATCGCACGGTGCTGCGCGAACGGGCGGCGGAGGCGATGGAGCATGCCTACGCTCCCTATTCCGGCTTCCGCGTGGGCGCCGCGCTGCTCGGAGCAGATGGAAGCATCACGCAAGGGTGCAATGTGGAGAACGCCGCGTATCCGGCGGGGATTTGCGCCGAACGTGCCGCGGTGGCAGCCGCCGTGGCGCGCGGCGTCCGCACGTTTGCCGCCATCGCGATCTACACGGAGGCGGATGTGCCGACGCCGCCGTGCGGTATGTGTCGTCAGGTGTTGGTTGAATTCGCGCCGCAACTCGAGGTCGTCAGCATGACCCGGGACGGTGCGCGGGCCGAGTGGTCGATGTCGGATCTTCTTCCGGCAGCCTTTACCCCCACGTCGTTGGGGCGCTGATGCGCCCGGACGTCGACGGACGGAGTGTACGTAGTGCGTGATCGCATCATCCGGAGCGCGTTTGCCGCGCTCCTGCTCGTTGGAACATTCGCCGCGTGCTCGGAGCAAGTGACGGGTACCCTTGGGTGCCCGGCACTCTGCGTGGACGAAAGCGCAACCCTGCGTGATACGGTCCTCAGTGGCGTCATTTCGCTCGATTCGACGTTCATCGGGTACCCCCGTCCGGGCGAGAACCGGGATTTCACGCTCATCAACCAGGTCGATACGGCGGACGTGCGCATTGGCGTGCATTATGACTCGCTTCCCACCCGGTATCAGATCGTTGGAGCAACGTCGGACAGCCTGATCCGAAAGATCGACAGCGCGACGATGATCTTCCTGATCGATACGACGCTGACCAAGCCGACGACGCCGATCACCATCGATGCGTTCGACATCGACACGACGGCGTCGGACACGACAGTCGCCACCCTCAAGACACTGTACCGGGCCGATCGCCTGATCGGCTCACGGACCTACGCCGCGTCGGAGTTCAAGACGGACACCGTGCGCCTCTCGCTCAGCAATGATGTCCTGTTGGCGAAAATCAGGGACACGCTCCGGCTGCGCGTGGGTTTGAAGGTTCGCGGTGCGGGAACCTCGAGGCTGCGGCTGCTCGGCACGAACTTCCCGCCGCGCATTCGGCTGCGGGTCTCGCCGGACACGACGGTCAAGCCCGACACGCTCCTACCCCAGTCGATCACACCGGCCGGCGATCTGTTCGGGCAGAGTGTATTCCGCCTGTTCCCGGTGTACGTCCTGGGCAAGCAGCCAGCGCCTCCCCCCGGACGTTTCGTCATCGGCGGTCTTGCCGGCGCGCGCACCTTCCTGCGGTTCGATGTGCCGCCGATCCTGATCGATTCCGTCACCGTGATTCGCGCGTCGCTCCAACTCACGCAGGTGCCCGCGCGCACGACCTCGGCGACGACGGACCAGGTCACTATCTACACCCAACCGGTGCTTGCCTCGCCCTTCATTACGGACGTCGGCACGGCGTCGACGTTTCTGGGTGCGGCGGGATTGTATGGCATCGACTCGGTGCGATTCAGCCCGCGCGAGAGCGGCGTCCGAACCATCGAGCTGGTCAATCTCCTGCGGTTCTGGCGCGCGGCGGGCCAGGCGAACACCTCGCGCTCCATCGTCCTGCGTTCGCCGCAGGAGGGGAACCTGCCCGGTGAGCTCGATTTCGTCTCGACCAGGGGACCGCTCGCCTCCCGACCGACTCTCCGCATCACCTATGTGCCGCGACGCGGCTTCGGGATTCCGTGACCATGCGTTCTCGTCTCCTTTATTCCGTCGCCGCGCTTGTGGCGCTGGTGTCGACCGCCGCGCGTACGCAGGGCACCCTCAGCACGCAGGGCTTCGGCTATCCGTCCGGCGTGCTCAGCACGCGCGCCCTCGGGGCTGGTGGCGCCATTGGCGAGATCGATCCGCTGTCGTCGGCCAACCCGGCAGCGATCATCTCGTCCGGAGGATCCGCGCTCTACTTTCAGGCCGAGCCTGAATCCCGTACGCTGCATCTCGGGAACGCAACGGAGTCGGCGCGCATCGCGCGCTACCCGCTCGTTTCCGCATCCGTTCCGCTGACCGAGAGCTTCATGCTGGGGCTCAGCGTCTCGAACTTTCTCGATCGCAGTTTCGAGACGACCGCTCGGCGCTCTCAGGTCGTGGGCGACTCGACGGTGTCGAGCACCACGAAATTCAAGAGCGACGGCGCCATTGCGGACCTCCGACTTGGCCTCGCCTGGGCGCCAAAGCCGTGGCTGCGGGTTGGCGCTGGCGCGCATGCGATCACTGGGGACAACCGCGTGCGCAACACACAGGTGTTCGACGACACACTGCGCTTTGCGGCGCTGGTCGACACGGGCACGGTGGGCTACAGCGGCTCTGCGCTGTCGGCCGGCTTCGAGGCGATCGTCGCAAGTGCCTGGAGCGTTGCGGGGTCGTACCGGCGCGGCGGTGGCGTGACGCTGCAGCGCGGCGACACGACACTCGCGCGCGCGAACATTCCTGACCGGCTTGGGGTGAGCCTCGCGTTCCTCGGCATTCGCGGTTCCTCGATTGCGGTCCGTACGGCGAGGGACACGTGGTCCCGCCTGGCGGGGCTGGGCTCGTCGAACGTTCGCATCACCGACGGTTGGGACACCAGCGTCGGGGCGGACATGCTCGGACCGCGCTTCGGTCCGCGCGCGGTGCAAATGCGCGCGGGAGCGCGCTGGCGCACGCTGCCGTTCGGTACGCCCACGTCGAGTGTCTCGGAGAAGAGCTATTCGATCGGCGCCGGTACGTCGTTCGCCCGCGGTCGCGCATCGCTGGACTTCGCGGGCATTCGCGCCACGCGTGATGCCGGTGCGGGGGTGTCCGAGACCGCGAACACGCTCAGCGTCGGCATCACCGTTCGTCCCTGATCGAATGCCCGGAATCGTCCCCCCGCCCGCCGACGCGCCGATCATCCTCGTCGCGGATGACGTCCCCGCCAACGTGGAGCTGCTGTTCGATCAGCTCCACGTGCTGGGGTTTCGCGCGATCGCGGCGCACGACGGTCCGTCTGCGTTGCAGACCTGCTTCGAGCAGAAGCCGGACCTCTGCATACTCGACGTCTCGATGCCGGCCGGTGACCTGGGGGTCGACGATCGCTCGACCGGCTTCGAGGTGTGCCGGCGCATCAAGCGCGATTCACGCACGGCGCGCATTCCCGTGATCTTCGTGACGGCGCTCAACGACACCACCGATCGCGTGAAGGCGATCGAGGCGGGTGGCGACGACTTCCTCACCAAGCCGCACAATCGCCTGGTGCTCGGCGCACGCGTGCGGTCGTTGCTCAAGCTGAAGGCGGCGACCGATGCACTGGAGGAGAGCCTTCGCAAGCAGAAGGAGCTCGAGAAGGTGCGCGACGATCTGATGAAGATGATCGTTCACGATCTCAAGTCGCCCTTGACGTCGATCATCGGGGCAATGGAGATGTTGATCGACGGCGATTTCGGCACCCTCACGGGAGAACAGCGGGGCGCCCTTGGCGACGCCGAGGTGCGCGCGGAGGACCTGCTCGCCCTGATCGAGGACCTGCTGGAAGTTGCGCGTCTCGAGGAAACGCAGCTTGCGCTCAACCTGGCGCCGACCGCAGCGGGAGCCCTGCTCACGGAAGTGCGGCACGAGTGGGAGGTGCGCGCCATCCAGGAGGGAGCAACGCTCGGAGTCGAAGTGTCCGATGACGCGCCGGTCATCGAGGCGGACCAGGCGCTGGTCAAGCGCGTGTTCGGGAACCTGCTCCAGAATTCCCTGACACACTCCGCGCGCGCCGTCACGGTCACGCTCGGCGCACGGCGCGACAATGACGGCACGCTCTTCACCGTTGCCGACGACGGCGTCGGCATTCCTTCCGAGTATCACGACATCATCTTCCGGAAGTTCGAGCAGGTGAAGACACTGCACATTCCGCGCGTGCGCAGCTCGGGTCTCGGACTGGCGTTCTGCAAGCTCGTGGTCGAGGCGCACGGTGGTCGCATCTGGGTGAAGAGCGGGGGCGACATGGTGGGCAGCGCCTTCCACTTCTGGCTGCCCACGCGGCCGCCCTCATCGTACGCGCGGCTCACGCCGTTGTCGTCCCTCATCGTGCGCGGATGACGCAACCCACCGTCTACGTCGAGACGTACGGCTGCCAGATGAACGTCAGCGACTCCGAGCTGATGCTCGGCAAGCTGTCGGCCGCAGGATACACGCCCGTCGATGTTCCTGACGGCGCGGATGTGATCCTCATCAACACGTGCGCCATTCGTGATCATGCCGAGCAGCGCGTCATCGGGCGGTTGGGTGAGCTCAAGCGGCACATGAAGAAGGACTCGGTCATGGGCGTCACGGGCTGCATGGCGCAGCGCCTTGGGCCCCTGCTGCTCGAGAAGGCGAAGCACGTGTCGTTGGTCATTGGGCCCGACGGATACCGCGCGCTCCCGCAGCTCGTGGATGGGGCACGGCATGGTCGCCGGTCGATCAACACGACATTCGACCTCGAGGAGCATTACGAGGACTTCACGCCGCGCCGGTTCGACAAGGTGAAGGCGTGGATTCCGGTCCAGCGCGGATGCGACTACCGGTGTACGTACTGCATCGTTCCCACCACGCGCGGCTCTGAACGCAGCCGCAAGTTGGAGGACGTCGTTCGCGAGACGGCCAGTGTCGTCGCGGACGGCATGAGCGAAGTGGTGCTGCTCGGGCAGACGGTCAACTCGTACACCGACGGCACGCACGATTTCGCAGATCTGCTCCGCGCGGTGGGATCGGTGCCCGGCATTCGGCGCGTGCGCTATACCAGCCCGCACCCGAACGACTTCACCGACCGCGTCATCAACGCCATGGCGGAGGTGCCGACCGTCTGTGAGCACGTCCATCTGCCCATGCAGAGTGGATCGTCGCGCATGCTCAAGCGCATGCTGCGTCGCTACACCCGCGAGGGATATCGCGACTGTGTGGATCGCATCCGGAACGCGATCCCGGGCGTGAGCCTGACGACGGACATCATCGTCGGATTTCCGGGCGAGACGGAGGAGGAGTTCGAGGACACGCTGAGCATGGTGCGCGACGTCGGATTCGCGGACGCGTACACGTTCATCTTCTCGCCACGCGATGGGACGCCGGCCACGCGGCTGCCCGCTGAATGGTCGGTGCCAGCAGAGGTGGCGAGTGAGCGGCTGCAGAGATTGGTCGAGACAGTGCGCCGCGGCTCACGTGCGCGGAACGTCGGACAGCTCGGGACCCGGCACGAGGTGCTGGTGGAGCGCGAAGCAAAGCGCGGCGAGGCGATGCTCTTTACGCGGACGCGCGACTTCAAGTCGGTGTTGATTCCCGGAGACAGCTCCATGCTGGGACAGTACTTTACCGTCGAGTTGACGGGCACCACCGGGTCGACGTTTACCGGCAGCATCGTGCGCGAGCGGCAGCCACTGCCGATGGCGGACTAACGCAGGAATACGATGTCGTGTGCGCTGAACTGATGACGTAATCGATCGCCGAGCGGCGTTCATTGCGTGAATGCCGCTCGTCGCATGGTCCGTACTTGCCTACTGCGCCTCGCTGATCGCCGCGCTGGGCGCCTCACCACCTACGCGAACGCTGCTCGCAGCGTTCGCACTGGCGTCCACTGTCGTCTTCGCGTTCGCGAGATCGCGACTTCCCGCGCTCGTCGGTGCGGTGTGCGCGGCCGCGATCGTCGTCGCGATGGTCTCGACAGACGCCGCCGAACAGTGCGGCGCGGCGCTGGTGGCCGAGCACCAGTGGCAGGCGGAACTCGAGAGTGATGCGACGACCGGTGCCCTGCTGCACGTCGTCGTCCGTGCAAACGGGTGCTCGTCGCGCGCTACGCTGCTCGTGTCGAGCGGAGGTGCCCGCGCAGGACGGTCCGCCATCATTCGGGGAAGCGCCACGCGAGGCGAGCGCGGACTCTTCATCGGCGACGCGCGCGTCGAACCGTTGGCGCGCGGCGCGTTGCTGCCGGCCGCCCGGGCAGCCGCGGGTGCGCGCATCGACCGCATCTTCGGAACGGACGCACCCATGGTCCGCGCACTGGTCATTGCCGATATGAGCGCGATCCCGGTGGAAGCGCGTGACCGGTACGCACGCGCCGGCCTGGTGCACATGCTCAGTGTATCCGGCCTGCACGTCGGGATCGTGGCGCTGGCACTCGACCTCCTTGCGTCAGTGCTGCGCCTTCCGCAGCGACCGGCCCGCGTGGCGACCATTGCCATCCTTACCGTGTACGTTGCCGCCATTGGCGCGCCACCCCCCGCGGTGCGGGCGGCGGTGATGCTTGGCGTCATCCTCGTGACCCGTCTCATACAGCGCCCCACCTCGCCGTGGGCGGTGCTCGCGATGGGGGCCGCGGCGCCGCTGTGGGACACGCAGACGGTCCTCGACCTCGGTTGGCAGCTGAGCGTCGCGGGTACCGCAGCGCTCATTGCGGGCGGAGCACTCTCCCGTCGGATCGTCCCGGCGAAATGGACTGGATGGCGCCGTTCGCTGGCGACTGCGAGCACGATCAGCATTGTGGCGACGGCGGTCACCGCGCCGCTCGTCGCGTGGGCGTTCGGGCGCGTGTCACTCCTGGGCCCAGTCACGAACCTGCTCGGCGATCCCGTCATGGGCCTCCTTCAACCCTTGCTGTTCCTCGCGATGGCGGTGCCGATGCATGGGGTCGAGCAGTTCGCCGCCGATGCCGCGCATGTGCTCCTGCTCGCGTTCAGCGAGATCGCGCGTATCGCGGCGTCGATCCCGTGGGCCGCGCCGACTGTGCTCCCGACCGTGACGGGTGCGCTGGCGGCGGGCGTTGCGTCCGTTGCGCTGGTGTGGGGCTGCCAGGCTCGCCATCCCGCTCGCGCAGTTACCGTCAGCCTGGCGGCACTCGCCGTGCTGTTACTCGAGCCGATCCTGCCGCACGGCCGCCAACCCGTGGAGCTCCACATGATCGACGTCGGACAGGGCGACGCTTTTGCGCTGCGCACGGGGCGCGGGCGATGGATTGCGATCGACGCGGGACGCAGCTGGATGGGCGGCGACGCGGGGCGCAACACCGTGGCGCCGTATCTGGCGCATCGTGGCGGGACGCTCGCCCTGTTCGTGTTGTCGCATCCGCACAGTGATCACGTGGGCGGCGCCGCGTCACTCTTCGCGATCCTGCGTCCCGACCGCTTCCTCGACCCTGGCTACGTGGGAACCACACCACCCTATCTCGCGGCATTGCGACAGGCGCAATCGGAGCACATCGCCTGGCAGCGCGTGCGGCCCGGCGATTCACTCGTCGTCGACGACGTCGTGCTCACCGCACTCGCCCCAGACTCCGCATGGGCCGCCGGCCTTACCGATGCGAATCTGGCAAGCACGGTGCTGTCGGTGCGCGTGGGGGCGGCGCGAGTGCTCTTTACTGGGGATGCGGAGGGACCGGAGGAGGAGTGGCTCCTGCAGCACGCGCCCGAGGCACTTCGCGCCGACGTGCTGAAGGTCGGACACCACGGCAGCTCCACGAGCACGACAAGTGCATTTCTCGCCGCGGTGCACCCCCGCGTGGCACTCGTGAGCGTGGGCGCACACAATACCTACGGGCATCCCAGCGCGAGCGTCATGGAGGCGCTCAGCGATGCAGGTGCCACGACGCTCCGAACGGACAAGCTGGGGTCGGTCGTGCTTCGATTCCTTCCGCGGTCTATCGAGGTGAACGCCCATGCGCAGCGATGGAGTGTCTCACTGGCGCCCGCGGCTATCGCCACCACTCAGAACGATCGATGACGTTTCTCCAGAACCTGGTCGGAAGCCCGATGACCTTGCCTGACGAGCTGCTCGCTCGGTATCCCGACCTCGACGAGGCAGCGTGGCGCAGCGGCGGCGTGCTGCTGCGGGTGGGCGGATGGCTCCTGGGGCGGTCGACCGTGTCGGGAATCACGCTCTGGCGTACGATCTGGCTTGCCGACGACGTGATGCACGCGGAACTGCTCTTGCACGAACTCCGGCACGTCCATCAGTTTCAGGCAGACGCGCTGTTTCCCCTGCGCTATCTATGGTGCAGCCTGAGGCACGGGTACACGAATAATCCATACGAAGCCGACGCGCGGGCGTACGCCGCTCGCCGGCTTGCGGAGTCCCACCTTCCCGCGTAGAGGACAGACTGTGGTTCAGCATACCGCAACCTCGGTCGTCACGATCGAGCGATTCATCATCGAGCAGGAGCGCATGCATCCCGAGGCCACGGGGGAGCTCTCCGGGATCCTCTATGACATGGCGCTCGCCGCCAAGATGATCGCGAACAAGGTGCGTCGCGCCGGTCTCGCCGACATCCTGGGCTCGACGGAGAATTCGAATGTCCAGGGCGAGATCCAGCAGAAGCTGGATATCTTCGCGAACGACACCATCGTGAAGGCGATGGACCATGGCGGCCGGCTGTGTGCCATGGCGTCGGAGGAGGAAGCGGACATCATCCCCATTCCTGACGGATTCCGCTGCGGCAAGTACTGCCTCCTCTTCGATCCACTCGATGGATCCTCGAACATCGACGTTAACGTCCCGGTGGGCACGATCTTCAGCGTAGTGCAGAAGATCACGCGTGGCCGTCAGGGCGAGATGGAGGACATGCTGCAGCCGGGCCGCAGGCAAGTGGCGTCGGGCTACGTCATCTACGGGTCGAGCACGATGCTCGTGTACACGACCGGCTCGGGCGTGCATGGCTTCACCCTCGATCCGTCGATCGGCGAATTCCTGCTGTCGCACCCGAACATCCGCATTCCCGATGAAGGCCGGTACCTCTCGGTGAACGATTCGTATGAAGCGTACTGGGACGCCCCCACACGCCAGCTCATGCGGCGGTACCGAGGGCTCGAGGGGGGACGCAAACCGCTGAGTGTTCGCTACGTCGGCTCGCTGGTGGCGGACTTTCACCGCAACCTCCTGGGCGGCGGCGTGTTCTGCTACCCGTCGAACGGCAACTGTCCGGAGGGCAAGCTGCGGCTGATGTACGAGGCCAACCCACTCGCATTCATCTGCGAGCAGGCAGGCGGCGCCGCGACGAACGGCACGCAGCGCGTTCTGGACATCGTGCCACGCGAGCTGCACGAACGCGTGCCGCTGTACGTCGGCAGCAAGCGCGACGTGGACCTGGCCATTCAGACACTCGCACAGCACTCGGAGCTGGTCGGAGCCTGAGGGGGCCTGAGGGCGCCTGCGGCGCGCTTGACAGTCCGACTGTCTGACCCGGGCGACGGCTTCGCCGCGCCCTCGTCTGACAGCGGGTCACTGAAGTCTGACAGCTGTTGCCTACCCGACTCGGTCCCTTGACGTGCGCGCAGGCACGTGGAGGCCGGCGAGTGGCAAAGGCGGCGCATCAACCCGGTTGTGTAGATCATGACTGTCTGACCAGTAAGTTGACCCGCTGTCGGACGAGCAGCCGCGCAGCGGCGAGCGGGTCAGACTGTCAGACTGTCAGACATTAGTTTCCAGTGTGCCTGACGACCTAGTTTCCCCCTCGGGTCTGCCCATCGCGCCCGTCTATCGGCCCGACGACGCGCGCGTGGAGTACGACCGCGACCTCGCTGATCCCGGCGTGTTTCCCTACACACGGGGCGTGCAGCCCACCATGTACCGCGGCCGTCTCTGGACCATGCGGCAATACGCCGGCTTCGGCACCGCGCAGGAGACGAACGCGCGCTTTCGGCTCCTGCTCGAGAAAGGGCAGACGGGACTCTCTGTCGCCTTCGATCTTCCCACGCAGATGGGCATCGATTCGGATTCGCCGCGTGCCCTGGGTGAGGTCGGACGCGTTGGCGTCGCGATCGACACCGTCGAGGACATGCACGCGCTGCTCGACCAGATTCCGCTGGACACCGTCTCCACGAGCATGACGATCAATGCGACGGCCGCCACGCTGCTCGCGATGTATGTCGTCGTCGCCGAGGAGCGCGGCATCGCGCGCGACCGCCTGAGCGGCACGATCCAGAACGACATTCTCAAGGAGTACATCGCGCGCGGCACCTACATCTATCCGCCGGCGCCATCACTTGCACTCATCTCCGAGATTTTCCGCTTCTGCGCGGCGGACGTGCCGAGCTGGAATCCGATCTCCATCTCGGGCTATCACATTCGGGAAGCCGGCGCCACGGCGGTGCAGGAGCTCGCGTTCACCTTCGCCAACGCGATGGAGTACGTGCGCGGTGCCGTCGCTGCGGGGCTCGCGGTCGATGAATTTGCGCCGCGCCTCTCCTTCTTTTTCGCCGCCCACAACGACCTGTTCGAGGAAGTCGCGAAGTTCCGCGCGGCGCGACGCATCTACGCCCGCCTCATGCGCGAGCGTTTCGGAGCGAACGACGCGAGCTGCCGCCTGCGCTTCCATACGCAGACCGGTGGCGTCACGCTCCAGGCACAGCAACCGCTCAACAACGTGGTCCGCGTCACGATCCAGGCATTGGCTGCGGTGCTTGGGGGCACGCAGTCGCTCCACACGAATGGCTACGACGAAGCCCTTTCGCTCCCGACCGCCGACGCCGCCACGCTCGCGCTCCGCACGCAGCAGGTCATTGGTTTCGAGAGCGGCGCTGCCGCCACGGCCGACCCGCTCGCGGGCAGTTACTTCGTCGAGGATCTCACGAATCGTCTCGAACGGGAGGCGCTCGCACTGCTGGCAAAGGTCGACGCGCTCGGCGGCGCCGCAAACGCAATCGATGCCGGCTTCTTCCAGGAGGAGATCGCGCGCTCGGCGTACGAGTTCCAGCTCCGCGCAGAGCGGGGAGAGACCGTCATTGTCGGTGTCAATCGGTTTACCGGCGGGGAAGAGCCGCCCGTCATTCCAACACCGGACTACTCGCGCCTCGAGCGCGGCCAGGTGGAACGGTTGCGTGCGATCCGCGCTTCACGCGATAGCGTCACGATCGAACGGACGCTCGATGCACTGCGACGCGGTGCAGCCACGATGGTCGGCTCAGGCGAACGCCTCGACATTCACCTCATGCCGCTCGTCATTGACGCCGTGCGGGCCCGCGCGAGCGTCGGCGAGATCAGTGATGTCTTCGCGGCAGCCTGGGGATCCTACCGGCCCGTCCGATGAGGCGCTGGCTCCGGTGTATCATCGCCGCGATGATGGTAATCCTCGCGGCAGGATCGAGTGCGGCCCAGAGGGCCGCAAACCGAGTCGAGGTGTTCGCCACGATCGGCGGTGTGGTGGGCACGACGCCGATGCTGATCGACAACGCGCGCACGGTGGTTGTGCACGGGGGGTTCCGCGCTGATGCCGGCCTCCAGCTTGCTGGCCTCGGCGTCGCGCTGGGCGCGCGCGTGTGGGAGCTCGCGCCCACGAAGACCTTTGGCGGACACGGGCTCGATGGGTTCATCACTGGCGAGTGGCGCGTGTCGTTCGACACGCGCTCGATCGCACGCGCGGCGGTAGGCAGCGGGTTCGATGAGATTGACGGCGGAGGTGGCCCCGAACGTCCCGGCATCGCCACTAGTGGCGTCAACTACTCGATCGGTTTCGCCCGCGAGATCTTCGTGCCGTCGGGGGCCCGCATCATCCTTTCCGCCGACGTCGTGATGCCCAATGTCAACGCCGACGTCGAGGGTCGACGACAGCCGATTCTGGAGTTGGGGTTCGGCTACCGCCTTCGCGACTTCACCCCCCTGGACGCACTGCCATCGAGGTAGTCCCGAGGCGACGTCATGGGCTTGTTCCACCCCGTCGGCAGGACTACCTTGCACGGTTCCACCAATCAGCCTAAGTCTCATATCGATGCCAACTTACGAGTTCCGTTGTCCCGAAGGTCATGAGTTCGAGAAGTTCTATCGCAGCATCGGGGGAGCCGAGTCCACGGCCGCCTGTCCGGTTTGCGGAGAGCGCGCCGAACGCATGATGTCCGCCGCCGGATTTGCCTTCAAGGGATCGGGATTCTACCTCACCGACTACGGCAAGAACGCGCACCGCGGCGAGGCGCCACCAGACGCGAAGGCGGCGGCATCGGCAGAGTCAGCGTCGGACTCGGCGAAGCCGGACAGCGCCAAGAGCGAGTCGGCATCGTCGACCGAAGGGAACAAGGCCGACACGACGAAGCCCGCGGAGAGCGCGAAGCCGGCGGCCGAGCCGAAGAAGGCGGAGCCGAAGAAGTCTGAATCCAAGCCCGCGGAGTCGAAGCGCGCGTCCAAACCCAAGCCGAGCGCCGGAGAGTGAGCGCGGGGGTCGATGCTCTGCGGCGTGAGGTCACTCGCGTCGCCGTTTCGCTTGGCGCACCCGTGGACGTGGTTCCGCTGCTCGAGCGTCCACGCGATCCCGCGTTTGGCGACTGGGCGACCAACGTCGCCATGGTGCTGGCGAAGCAGCTTGGCCAGAAGCCGCGCGACCTCGCGAAGACGCTGATCGATTCACTCGACAAGACGGCGGCGGGGCTCGAGTCCGCGGAGATTGCCGGTCCTGGATTTATCAACTTCCGTCTGGACGCCGGCACGGTGGCCCGCGGCATCGAAGCGCTCGTCGCAGCGGGCGCGGGATACGGTCGCGGATCGGCGGGTGGGGCAAAGCCTGTAGTCGTGGAATTCGTGAGCGCGAACCCCACCGGCCCGCTCCACGTTGGCCATGGGCGTCAGGCGGCACTCGGCGATGCGATCTCGTCGCTGCTCGAATGGACAGGATGGCGCGTATCGCGTGAGTTCTACTACAACGATGCCGGCGTTCAGATCGAGAACCTCGGCTTGAGCACACAGGCACGTGTCCGTGAGTTGCGCGGCGCGCCTGCGGCGATTCCGGAAGGCGGATACCACGGCGCATACATCGCGGAGATCGCCGAGCGCTACATCGCTGCGTATCCGTCGGACGCGAGCGGCGAAGATCTCGGCGTGATCCGCGCGTATGCCGTTCAGGAGCTCCGAAAGGAGCAGGACCTCGATCTTCAGGCCTTCGGCGTGGCGTTCGACACGTACTACCTCGAGTCGTCGCTGTACGACGATGGGCGGGTGGAGAAGACGGTCGCCGCGCTGGTCGCCAGCGGACACTCGTACAAGAAGGACGGCGCGCTCTTTCTTCGCACCACCGACTACGGCGACGACCAGGATCGCGTCATGCGAAAGAGTGCGGAGAAGGGCGGGACCTTCACCTACTTCGTGCCGGACGTCGCCTACCACGTGACAAAGTGGGAGCGCGGCTTTACTCGCGCGATCAATGTGCAGGGGTCCGATCATCACAGCACCGTCACCCGTGTTCGCGCCGGCCTCCAGGCGCTCGGCGTCGGTATCCCACCCGGATTTCCGGAGTACGTGCTGCACCAGCTCGTGACCGTGCTGCGCGGCGGCGAAGAGGTAAAGATCTCGAAGCGGGCCGGCAGTTATGTCACGGTGCGCGATCTCATCGACGACGTGGGACGGGACGCGGTGCGGTATTTCTTCCTCATGCGCAAGGGAGATTCGCAGCTCTCGTTCGACGTCGACCTCGCGCGCACGCAGAGCGAGGAGAATCCGGTCTACTACATCCAGATGGCGCACGCCCGGCTGTCGGGAATCTTCCGGGTCGGCGACATCGACGCGACGCAGATTACGGCCGAGGGCGTGGACTTCGCGCAGCTCGCGCTGCCGGAAGAAGCTGAGCTGATGAAAGCGCTCCTCGATTTTCCAACGTCAGTGGCCAACGCCGCCGAGGCACTCGAGCCGCACCGCATCGCGACCTACCTGCATGACCTGGCCGGCCGCATCCATCTCTGGTACCACAAGGCGCACGTCCTCAACGAGCCGGAAGAGATCATGAAGGCACGCCTGCTGCTGGCGCGCGCCGCGCAGATCGTCGTGAAGAACGGCCTGTCGCTGCTTGGTGTGACGGCCCCCGATCGGATGTGAAGGTTTCTTGCTGTTTCTATCATCCTATCGTCCTCTCCTCCTGTTGTTTCGTCCTCTCCTCCTATCGTCCTGCTCATGCCTGTTCTCGTCGTCGGTTCCGTCGCGCTCGACTCCGTGGAAACACCGTTCGGCAAGGCCGACAACGTCATCGGGGGATCGGGCACGTTCTTCTCCGCGTCCGCGAGCCTGCTGTCGCCCGTGCAGCTGGTCGGCGTGGTCGGGAATGACTATCCGCTCGACCAGCTCGAGCCGTTGAAGAAGCGCGGCGTCGACATGGCTGGCGTGGAGCAGGTGGACGGCGAGTCGTTCCGTTGGCGCGGTCGCTATCGACACGACCTCAACTCGGCGGAAACGCTGGAAACGCGGCTCGGCGTGTTCTCCCACTTCAGCCCGAAAATCCCGGAGCAATTCAAGAACGCGCCCTTCGTGTTTCTCGCGAACATCGACCCGCGCCTCCAGCTCGACGTGCTGCAGCAAGTCGCACGACCGAAGCTCGTGGCGTGCGACACGATGAACTTCTGGATCGAGAGCCGTCGGCCGGACATCATCGAGCTGATCAAGCACGTCGACCTCATTACGCTCAATGATGGCGAGGCGCGGCAGCTGACGGACTGCGCCAACCTCGTGAAGGCGGCGCGGTGGATCATGGCGCACGGGCCGAAGATCGTGATCATCAAGAAGGGCGAGCACGGCGCGTTCATGTTCAAGGACACGAGCGTCTTCTTCGCGCCGGCGTATCCACTCGAGGACGTCTTCGATCCCACCGGCGCCGGCGATTCGTTCGCGGGCGGCTTCATGGGTTATCTGGCGCAGACGGGCGACCTCAGCGACGCGAATCTCCGGCGTGCCGTCGTCGTCGGCTCCGCCATGGGATCGTTTGCGGTCGAGAAATTCTCCGTCCAGCGCTTGCTGGAGATCACCCGTGCCGACATCGATGCCCGTGTCGCCGAATTTCGGCAGCTCGTCGCGTTCGAGGACGAAGTGAAAGGCAGCGCGTGAGCGCGGACGATGGGCTCGAATACGCTGACGCCGGCGTCGACATCGATCGCTCCGACGCGGTCAAGCGCCGCATTCGGTCCGTCGTGGAGTCCACGTTCACCGCGGGAGCACGCGGCGCCTTCGGCGGATTTGGTGGGATGCACCGCATTCCCGCGACTTTCCAGCGACCGGTGCTCGTCTCGAGTGCGGACGGCGTGGGCACGAAGCTTCGCGTCGCCATAGAAGCGAATCGGCATGACACAGTCGGTCACGACCTCGTGAACCACTGCGTCAATGACATTCTCGTGCAGGGCGCCATTCCACTGTTCTTCCTCGACTACTTCGCTGCCGGCGTGCTGGTGCCGGAGGTCGTGGAAGCGGTCGTGACCGGCGTAGCGGCCGGCTGTCGCGAGAATGGATGCTCACTCTCTGGCGGCGAGACCGCCGAGATGCCGGGCATCTACACGCCGCCCGACTATGACCTCGCCGGCTTCATCGTCGGATGTGTCGAGGAAGACGCCATCCTCGGAGCCGACCGCGTCGAGGAGGGCGACGTCGTGCTCGGGCTCGCGAGCAACGGCCTGCACACCAATGGGTACTCGCTCGCTCGCCACATTGTGACCGAGCGGATGAAGCTCGGCGTGCGGGATCCCTTTCCGGGCGAGGATGGTACGGTGGCCGATGTGCTGCTCCGGGTGCATCGCTCGTATCTTTCGGCGCTCAAACCAGTCCTTAAGCGGGTGCATGGCATGGCGCATATCACGGGTGGCGGTCTGCCCGGGAATGTGTCGCGGGTACTGCCGGATTCCCTCGATGCCGAGATCGATGGCGCGAGCTGGAAGGTGCCCAATCTGTTTCTCCAGCTGGAGCAGGCGGGCGGTGTCGCCCGCGCCGAGATGTACCGCACGTTCAACATGGGCGTAGGAATGGTTGTCACGACCGACGACGCAGGCGCGAGTGCCATTATCGCGAGTGCGGCGTCTACTCACCTCGAGGCCTTTCCGATCGGGCGCATTGTGCGCGGGTCGGGGCAGGTCCGCATCATCCCAGGAGCTACATGAAGAAGCGTTTTGTCATTGCATCGTCCCTGGCATTCGCCGCCGCGACGTCGCTCGGCGCGCAGGCCAACACGTGCCCCAGCGGCACCAGCAGTACGATTGGCGGCATCGTGATTCCTGACCGCTCGCGTGCGTCGCAGGATGCGTGTCAGATGGCTGTCGACGTATTCCAATTCATGGCCCCGCAACTGGGCCTCGCCCTGGTGGGCGGAAATGCCACGCTTGGCGCCGGCTCGACGCTCGGCGGCATCGGGCATTTTTCGATTGGCGTCCGCGGCAATATTTTCAACGGCGATCTGCCGGAAATCAGCAGATTTCCCACTCCCGGCAGTACGGGGCGCACGCAACGAGCGCTGCCCTCGAAGGGGCAAATTCTGGGATTGCCGACGGCCGATGCTGCGATCGGCATCTTCGGGGGCCTTCCGCTCGCACTGACGAACGTCGGCGGCATTGATCTGCTCCTCAGTGCTGCGTACATCCCGAGCTTCGGTGACTCCACCTCGGACGTCATGGTGAAGCCTGACCAGAACCTCCAGGTCGGCTACGGCGTGCGCGTTGGTCTGCTCTCCGAATCCATCCTCGTTCCCGGCGTGTCGTTCACGTACATCAAGCGTGACCTGCCAAAGACATCCATTTTCGGCAAGTCGGCGAACCTGGACGTAAGCATCACGGACGCGAAGGTGGAGACCTCCGCATGGCGCCTCACCGCGAGCAAGTCGTTTCTGCTGTTCGGCGCCGTCGTGGGCGCAGGACGTGACAGGTACGCCCAGGGTGCGAGCATCATGGCGACCACGCGCGGCACTGTGGCCGGCACGCAAACCTCGGACGTGATAGCGCTCGCGCAGGATCTCACGCGCACGAACGTATTCGCGGATCTCTCACTCAACCTGCCGCTGTTCAAGATTACCGGCGAGCTGGGTCATTCAAGCGGGACGTCCGAGGGCGTCACCACCTACAACACCTTTTCCGGCGGAGCCGCGGACAAGGCTCGGAACTACGGGTCCGTGGGCATTCGCTTCGGGCTATGACCGATGACTGAGCCGGTGCGCACCGCAACGCCGGAGGATGGCGTCTTCATGCGCCGCGCACTCGTGCTGGCGGAACGTGGATGGGGACGGACGGCGCCGAACCCGATGGTCGGCGCCGTCGTCGTTCGTGATGGTATCATCGTCGGTGAAGGGTGGCACACGGCGTTCGGCGCTCCGCACGCGGAGGTCGAAGCGCTGCGCGCGGCCGGCGACGCGGCGCGCGGTGCGACGGTCTATGTCACACTGGAGCCATGCAATCACTACGGGCAGACTCCGCCGTGCAGCGACGCGCTCATTGCCGCCGGCGTGTCGGACGTCATCATCGCCGTCGCCGATCCGAATCCTGTGGCGGGCGGCGGGGCCGAGCGGCTGCGCGGCGCTGGCATCCACGTGACATTCGGCATCGAGGACGCTGCCGCGAGCGAGCTGAATGCCGCATTCCTGCACGCGTTCCACTCCGATCGTCCGTTCGTGCAACTGAAGATCGCCCTCTCGCTCGATGGGGCGTTGAGCGATCATACGCGCGCGCGGGGCTGGCTCACGGGCGGGGAGGCCCGCCGTGAAGTGCACCGATTGCGCGCCGGCGCCGACGGCGTGGCGATCGGGATCGGGACTGCGCGGACCGACGATCCGGAGTTGACAGTCCGCGATGTGGACGCGCCTCGCGTGCTGCCGACGAGGATCGTCTTCGACACATCGGCGCGACTGCCGCTCACTTCGCGGCTTGTACGAACGGCCCGGGAGCAGCGCACGATCGTCATCTGCTGGGCGCCGGACCCGGCGCATGCAGCCGCCCTCGAACACGCGGGCGTCGTGCTCGTACACGCGGCGTCGCTTGAGGACGCGCTCGTCGCGCTGCGATCGGAAGGGATCCGATCCCTGCTCGTGGAAGGCGGGGCCGCGCTCGCCGCCTCATTCCTTCAGGACGCGATGGTAGACCGCCTGATTATCTTCCGAGCGCCCCTCATTCTGGGGAAAGACGCACTGGGCGCCTTCGCGGGGCTTCCCTCCACCACTATCGGAGCGGCCCCCAGGTGGCGACTCGTGGACGCGCGCCGCTTCGGCGACGACGAGATGAGCGTCTATTCGCTCCCATCGTAGGAGCGGGAGCTATTTGAATTGTTTACCGGATTGGTAGACGACGTCGGTGTCGTCGAGCGGGTCGAGCGAACCGGCGTCGGGCGCGAATTGCGCATCGGAACGCGCTATACCGGCCTGGCCGATGGCGAGAGCATTGCCGTGAACGGCGCCTGCCTCACCGTGCGTGCGTCGGGCGACGGATGGTTTGACGTCGCCGCGGTCGTGACCACACTGGATCGGACCACCATCGCGGAGTGGGGCGCCGGCCGGCGCGTGAATCTCGAGCGCGCCATGCGCCTCGGCGATCGGCTTGGTGGACATCTGGTGCAGGGGCACGTCGATGACGTCGGCATTGTAGAACGGGTTGCGCGGCGTGAAGACGCCCTGCTCGTCGACATCCGCCTGCCGGCGGAGCTCGTTCCCCTGATGGTGCTGCACGGCAGCGTGACGATCGACGGCGTGAGCCTCACGGTGAACGCGTTGCCGCAGCCCGGGATACTTCAGTTGTCGCTGATCGAATTCACGTGGCAACACACCACGCTCGGCGGGCTGTCCGCGGGCGATCGCGTGCATGTGGAAGCGGACATGCTCGGGAAGTACGTGCGCCAGCTCGTCGCGCCTCACGCGTCGGCGCTCATGGTGGGATCTGGCGCGGCACCCGCACTTTGACACCAATGCCATTCAATACAGTCGCACAGGCGATCGCGGACATTGCGGCCGGCAAGCTGGTCATCGTCGCCGATGACGAGGAGCGGGAGAACGAGGGAGACCTCATCTGCTCCGCGCAGCTCGTGACGCCCGAGAGCATCAACTTCATGATCAAGCGCGCTGGCGGCTTGATCTGCCTGGCGCTGACCGGTGAGCGCGTCGACCAGCTCGGGCTGGCGCCCATGGCCGAGAGCAACCTCGACCAGTATCGCACGGCTTACACGGTGAGTGTGGACGCGTCACCGCGCTTTGGCGTGACAACCGGCATCAGCGCGCAGGATCGCGCGACGACCATTCGCACCATCGTCGATCCCGCAACGGTCCCCAGTGACCTCCGGCACGGTGGACACATTTTTCCGCTGCGCGCACGTGATGGCGGCGTGCTCCAGCGCGTCGGCCACACGGAGACTGCCGTCGATCTCGCACGCCTCGCTGGTGTATTTCCCGCCGGCGTGATCTGCGAGATCCTGAACGAAGACGGCACGACCGCCAAGCGTCCGCACCTCCTCGAGTTTGCGAAGACGCACGGCCTCACGTTCATCACCGTGGCGCAGGTCGTCGCGCATCGCTTGAAACACGAGCGCCTCGTCCATCGGGTGGCCGAGGCACGGCTGCCCACCAACTTCGGGACGTGGAAGGTGCTGGGGTACCGCAACGACGTGGATACCGCGGAGCACGTCGCGATCGTGTATGGCGAGATCGGCGACGGCGAGAACACGCTGGTGCGCATGCACTCGAAGTGCCTCACCGGCGACGTTTTCCACTCGATGCGCTGCGATTGCGGGTGGCAGCTCGAGACCGCCATGCAAATGATCCAGGCCGAGGGCCGCGGGGTGATTGTCTACCTCGACCAGGAAGGGCGGGGCATCGGCCTCCTCAACAAGCTCAAGGCCTACGAGCTGCAGGACGCGGGCGCCGACACCGTGGAAGCCAACGAGCAGCTGGGCTTTGCACCCGACCTGCGCAACTACGGCATCGGTGCGCAGATCCTCCTCGATCTCGGACTGAAATCCATTCGTCCCATCACGAACAACCCGCGCAAGATGGTCGGCCTCGAGGGGTATGGGCTTCGTGTGGATGAACGGGTGCCTATCGTACAGCCGGCCAACGCAGAGAACTCCGGCTACATGGGCACCAAGCGCGACAAGCTCGGTCACCTGCTCGCTTCCTGATCCGACATGGCTGAATTCAACGGCGTTCCAAACGGCGAGGGCAGGCGGTACGCCGTGCTTGCATCCCGCTTCAACAACTCCATCACGAGCAAGCTCGCCGATGGCGCGATGGACGCGCTCATCCGGCACGGCGCCGCGGCGGAGGACGTTGATCTCGTGTGGGTGCCCGGCGCGTGGGAGCTGCCCTTCGCGGCCCGTCGTCTGGCGCAGACCGAGCGGTACAACGCGATTGTGGTCGTGGGCGCGGTGATTCGCGGCGATACGCCCCATTTCGATTTCGTGGCGGGAGAAGCCTCGCGCGGCCTCGCGGACGCGAGCAGTGAATACGAAATCCCGATCGGCTTCGGCCTGCTCACGACGGACAACATGGAGCAGGCGGAAGCGCGCGCCGGCGGCGAGTTCGGCAACAAAGGGTGGGATGCGGCGATCGCTGCGCTCGAGATGTCGGACCTGTTTGAACGACTCGATGTCTCGAACGAGAGTTGAGACACGCGCGCGGGCGCGCGCGCTGCAGGCGCTGTATGCCTGGGACATGCGGGGAGACACGGGCAACCTCGAGAAGGTCGCGACACAGGTCTGGGACGACATGGCGATCTCGCCCGAGGAGCGCAGGGTCGCCGGTCCCATCGTGCGCATCGTGGCGAGTCGTCGCGCTGACATCGACGCGCAACTCGCCGATGTCACCACCAACTGGCGCATGGAACGCATCGGTGCGGTCGAGCGCTGCGTGCTGCGGATGGCCGCCGCGGAGCTCACCATTGGCGAAACGCCCCCGAAGGTGATCATCCAGGAATCGGTCACGCTCGCGGAGCGGTATGGCAGCGCCGCCAGTGCCAAGTTCGTGAATGGCGTGCTCGATGCCCTCGCGCGGCGCATGGGGCGCATGTAGTGCGGCTGCTTCTCGTCAATTGGCAGGACCGTGACAATCCGCAGGCAGGAGGCGCCGAGATCCACCTCCATGAGATTTTCGGCCGACTCGCGGCCCGCGGTCATCAGGTCACGCTGCTGTGTGGCGGATGGCCCGGCTGTGCGCCGACGACGACGCTCGACGGCATCGAGGTGATTCGCGTGGGAACGCGGTACACGTTTCCGTTCATGGCGCGAAAGCACTTCACCCAGCAGCTCGCGGGCCTGTCGTTCGACCTGCTCGTCGAAGACGTGAACAAGGTCCCGCTGTATACGCCACGCTGGGGTGGGCCGCCCGTGGTTGCCCTGGTGCCGCATCTCTTCGGCTCCACCGCCTTCAAGGAATTCGCGATTCCGCTCGCCTCCGCCGTATGGCTCGCGGAGCGTCCGCTCGGCCGGACCTACCATGGCGTGCCCTTCCAGGCGATCAGCATGAGCACGGCGGCGGACCTCGCGGAACGCGGTATCCCGCGCGACACCATCGCGGTGATCTATCCCGGCATCGACACGGTGTCGTACACTCCCGATGCGGCCGTCCGTGCGGACGCCCCGGTATTTGCCTATCTCGGGCGGCTCAAGCGGTACAAGGGTGTGCATCTCGTGATTCGTGCCTTCGCCGCCATGCAGCATCCGACGGCGGTGCTCGAAATCGCCGGCGCGGGCGACTATCGCGCCGGCCTGGAGCGGTTGGCCGCATCGCTTGACCTCGGCGGACGCGTGCGGTTTCTTGGGCGTATCGACGAGCAGGAAAAACTGAGCCTGCTCCGACGCGCATGGGCGCTCGTGTTTGCGTCGCCCAAGGAAGGATGGGGTATCACCAATCTCGAGGCGGCTGCATGCGGCACTCCGGTGGTCGCGTCCAACTCACCGGGCATTCGCGAATCCGTGCGCGACGCCGAGACGGGCTTTCTCGTGCCGCACGGCGACACGCGTGCAATGGCCGCGGCGATGCTCCAGTTGGCGCACGATCCGCGCCTCGTGTCCACCCTCGGCGCGCACGCCCGCGAGTTCGCGGAGACGTTCACGTGGGAGCGTGCCGCCGAAGAAACCGCGCGGCATCTCGAAGGTGTTCGCGCATCACGGGCGACGCGGTGACACACGGGTGACACAAAGCCTCAAGGTCGGCGAGTTGTTCGCCCAGTTGCGTACACTGCTCGAGCTCGAGCGCGTGCCGGGTACCGACGGACTCGATCGCGTCGTCTCGGGTGCGGACGTTTCGAGTCCAGGCCTCGCGCTGGCCGGCTTCGTCACGCGCTTTCCCGCCGAGCGTATCCAGGTATTCGGCGAAACCGAGGTGACGTATCTCTGGTCCCTCGATGCGACGACGCGACGCGAACACCTGCAGAAGTTCTTTTCCTTTCCGTTCCCCTGCCTGTTCGTCACCAAGAAGCTCGACCTTCCGGTCGAGGTGGTCGAGGAAGCGATCAAGTTCGAGGTGCCGGTCCTGCGGTCGGCGCTGAAGTCGAATGAGTTCTACACCCGGGTCAAGCCCTGGCTGGAGGATTACTTCGCGCCGCAGACCACGCTGCATGGCTCGCTGGCGGACGTCTATGGCGTCGGCCTCCTGTTCATGGGCCAGAGTGGCATCGGAAAATCCGAGTGCGTGCTCGACCTCGTCGAGCGCGGCCATCGCCTCGTCGCCGACGACCTGGTGCTCGTCCGCAAGCGAGGTTCGGAAGTCCTCATCGGTCGGGGCCACGAGCTCCAGCGCCACTACATGGAGATTCGCGGCGTCGGGCTCGTCGACATCCCCGCGATTTTCGGTATCCGCGCCGTCCGGCAGCAGAAGCGCATCGAGGTCGTTGTCCAGCTCGTCGAGTGGCAGCAGGGTGCCGAAGCTGACCGCACCGGCCTCGACGGCGAAACCATCGATATCCTCGGCGTTGCGACGCCACGCATCACCATCCTCCTCAATCCCGGCAAGAACATCACCGTGGTGGCCGAGGTGATCGCCATGCATCATCTCCTGAAGTGGAGCGGCATCGATCCCGCCGAGCGCTTCAATGCGGCCCTCATCAAGCAGATGCGGGACAAGACCGAAATCCAGCGCTACCTGCGTGAAGACCATGAGTGATGCCCCGAAGCGCGCCCTTGTCGCCGGCCATGCGGATTTTGCTGCCGGCATGATTTCCGCCGTCGAACAGATCACGGGACACGGCAGCGTGCTCGTTCCCATCCAGGTGGCCGGCCTCTGTGGCGACGACATCCAGAAGCTGCTCTACGAGACGATGGTGAGTACGGGGGTCAGCGTCATCTTCACCGATCTCCAGGCGGGGAGCTGCACCATGGCCGCTCGACGCGTGCTGCGCAATATCCGCGACGGCGTACTGGTCGCCGGTACGAACCTCCCCATGCTGCTCGACTTCGTCCTCTCGTCCACTGCGAATGCCGGAGAAGCGGCCGCCAACTCCGCCGATCGCGGGCGGACTTCCGTCAGCATTCACCGGGGGACGCCCGCGTGACGCTCGTGCTCAACCGCATCGATGATCGCCTGATTCACGGCCAGGTGGTCGTCGGCTGGGGCCAGCCGCTCGACGTGAAGTTCATCGTGCTCGTCGACGATGCGGTTGCCGCGAGCGAGTGGGAGCAGGACCTGTATCGCATGGGGGTGCCGCCGGACATGGACGTTCGATTCCACTCGGCGGAGGATGCAGCGCTGTTGCTCGATGGCTACCGGAGCGAAACACGTCCGGGCATTCTCCTCACAGGCGACATCGCGACGATGCGAACGCTCGTCGAGCGCGGCGGCGTGCGCGAGGTCAACATCGGCGGCATCCACCATCGCGTCGGCCGGACGCAGCACCTGCGCTATGTCTTCCTGACGCCGGACGAACAGGAACAGGTATCCTCCCTCGCGGCGCTGGGTGCGATTGTCACGGCGCAGGACGTGCCCGCGACGCGGGCGGTGCCGCTGGCGGAGTTGCTCTCCACGAGGGAAAGCGCGTGAGGGAGCTCCTGCCGCTCGCGCTGCTCGGCGGCGTGCTCGGACTGGACGTCGTCTGCTTTCCGCAGATGATGGTGTCGCGACCGCTCGTCGC
>JBKJUW010000133.1:0-3732 GCA_046589725.1 Gemmatimonadaceae bacterium | reverse complement strand
TACGGCCCATCCTTGGGCGTGGTCTGCACCGACCACACTGGCGCGCCCGTCTTTCGGTTCAGCGCAATGAGCCGGCCGTCGATGGTGCCGACATAGACCTTGTCACCGAAGAGCGCGACACCGCGATTCACCACGTCGCAGCAGACGAACTTCGCATGCTCCTTCGGCACCGCGGGGTCGTAGCGCCAGAGCACAGTTCCCTTGCGCGCGTCGATGGCGTACACCACGCTCCACGCGCTGGTGGCGTAGAGGACGCCGTCGCTCATCAGCGGCGTTGCCTCGAGTCCACGCAGCGTCTGGAAGTCCACCGACCATGCCAGCCCGAGCCGCGCGACGCTGCGTTCATCCACCTGTTGCAGTGGGCTGTGTCGCTGCTCGGTGTAGGTGCGGCCGTAGCTCAGCCACTGGGTCGAATCACTGTCGGCCCCGCGCAGTGCCGCATCGTTGATGTCGTGTCCCTTGCTGCATGCAGGGAGCGCGCTGACGCCGATGAGCAGTGCGAGCGTTCGAACTGATCGTGGCATGAGCAGGGAGGGGGAACGTGGGAGGGATAAAGTGATGCCCCTGTCGCGGGCTGTCGAGTGCCTGACCCAGCGCTCTTGTCAGGTGCGCGAACCGCCAGTACGTATCGCGTTCCCTGATAGTCTTCTATTCTCGCTCAGGAGGGATGATGTCGAACGCCCAGACCATTCAGGCGGGTTATGCCGCCTTCGCCAAAAACGACCCCTCGGTTCTGTTCGGGGCGATGGCTCCCGACATCCAATGGCATGAAGCCGAGGGCACCCCGCTCGCAGAACGTAATCCCTACGTAGGTGCGCAAGCGGTGGGCGACGGCGTGTTCGGCCCGTTGCTCGCCATGATCGACGGCTTCACCGTGACGCCCGACCGCTTCGTCGACGGCGGCGATGACGTCATCGTGCTCGGACGCTATGGCGGCACGATGAAGCAGGGCGGCGCAAAGATGGACGCAGCTTTCTGCCATGTCTACCGCTTCAGTGGCGACCGGATCGTGTCGTTCCATCAGTTCACCGATTCTGGGCAGTGGGCGCGGCTGATGTCGTAGCTTCCGCGAGGAGAATTGGCGGCGACTGTCACTGCGCCCTACCTTCGGGCGCGCCGTCCAAGAAACCCGTGAGCCGCCAGCGGCGAGCACCAACTCACTTCGTTGTAGTCGGCGCGGCATTGCGAGCGGATGGTCGCGCTCACTTCATCCCGGTGAAGTCCGCGGTGCCCACCTTCACGATCGTGCCCGTGCGGGTGCGGGGATCCGGTTGCGCGCTCGCCTCCGGCACGAGCGCCTCCACCCATGCGCCATGCACGCGGCGGTTCTGCGCCACGAGCCAGCTGTAGTCGCCGAGGAACACGTTTTCGCCCGTGAAGGCGGCCTCGGACCACGCGTAGTTCGTGAACGAATGCCCCTGGTCGGTCGAACGCGCGAGCGTCACGCGCGTGCCGCGATTGTTGGGGTCATCCCGGCGGTCGTAGAACTGCACGTAGAGGTCGCCGTTGGCGGCATCCACCGCGAGCCACTGGAAGAACTGGTCCTTGCCGTCGTGGATCGGGTCGTCGTTCACACGCATCGGGGCGGACCAGCGCGCGCCGCCATCGGACGAGCGACTGAGGAACACGTCGACGTCGCCGTTCCGGAAGTCGCTCCACGTCACGTAGAGGGTGCGGCGCTTGGCGTCGAAACCGATCTGCGGAAAACCCATCACGCGCACCACGCCGGGAATGCCCGTGGCGCCACCGAAGTACGGCGGACCCACGGGTACGATCGAGCGCGACTGCGCGAACGTCCTGCCGCCATCGCGCGAACTCGTGTAGACGATCGAGTTCTGGTCGTTCCAGATCACGTGCATCGTGCCATCGGGACCGACAACGCCGATGGGCGCCACAAGGCCGCCGTTGTCGTCGCGCGGCAGTCCGGCCTTGGCGCTGATCTTCACGGGCATCGACCACGACGCCCCGTGATCGACCGATCGCGAGAACTGGATGATCGAGCGATCGAGCTCCCAGTTGATCCACGCCACATACAGGTTGCCATGGTGCGGACTCGCGGGGTTCGCATCCGTCCATAGGCGCGACATGTCCACCATCTGCGGCGCCGTGTCGCGTGGGTTGGGCCAGATCTTCACCGGTACCGGCGGCGTGGGCCACGTGCGTCCGCCGTTCGCCGATCGCTGCACCCAGATGCCGCTCTTGCCCGCGTGATGCGCCCAGTAGCTCGCGGTGCCGAGTCCTTCGCTGGTGAGATACGAGAGATACGCCGCGCCGGCGTCATCGAACGCGACGGATACGTCGCCGCCACCCTTACCGCCCGGCGGGATCGTACCTTCGGCGATCGTGAACGTACGCCCCGAATCGGCGGACCAGGCCACGTACGGACCGCCATATGCCGCGATCAGGCGCGCGGAGTTGCGTGGATCGATGGCGATGCCCGGCTCCGAACCCCGGTGCTCCGGCCTCGATACGGTGACTACGCGCGCGTTGGGCGCCCTCATCAGCGGCTGCTGGGCGTGCACGGCGCGCGCGCTCACGCCAGCGCCCAGGACGTACGCGAGTGCGCACACACGCATCGCGCTCACTTCGCCACCAGCATCTGCTTGACGTCGTCCGGCAACACGCCCGTGAGCTCCCACCGCACGAGGGACGCCGGCACGAGCCCCGCCGCCATGATCTCGTCCATGAGTTGCTTCACGGTGAACTTTGCGCCGAGCTGCGCCTTCCGTGCCGCGAACAGTTGGTCCATCTGCAGCTTGCCGGTCACATACGACGTGCCGTAGCCCGGCTGCTGCAGGTAGAGGTGCTGCTCGAAGAACACGAGGTTGCCCTTCATGCTGAGCCAGCCGCGCGGTGTCTTGTCCGACGCGAGCTGCGATGCCTGCTGGATGGTGTAGCCCTTGCCCTGCATCGCCAGGTCGCCCATCGCACGCGCCGCACGCTCGGCTAGGAGGATCCAGATCAGCTCGCGCGAGCGCGGACTCCCCTCGACGAGCCCCTCGTTCATTGCGATCTCCTCCCACCCCGTCGCAAAACCTTCCGTGCGGGAAACGAAGATGTTGTAGAGGAGCGGCCCACGGCGGATCGGATCGGCGTGGGGCGCGTGCTCCATCGTGCCCAGGTCGAACCAGTGCAGCCCGTGTGTGCGCATCACGACCGGATCGCGGTAGTCCACTTCCGTGAAGAACTCGCGCGGCCCCGCGTTGAACGTGCCGACGCGTGCGCGCAGCGCGCCGTCCATCCAGGGCGCCACCGTCATGATGTGCTTGTTCCTGAGCCACGCCATGTACGCAGTGACGCCCTGACCGAAGCGCTGCGCGTGTTCCGCCGCGCTCGACACTACCGGCAGTTGCGGCAGCGAGGCGTTCGCGCGTTCCGCAGACGCCAGCGCCGCCGTGGAGCGAGCCAGCTCCGACTCCATCTGCTTCGTCACTCCTGCATACGTGTTGGGCGTCAACTGCACGTGCGTGAGGTACCAGTCGTAGTTCGCGATGCCAATGCCGCTCGGTCCCGTATGCCTGGCCGCCTCGTGGTCCACCCACTGCGCGAACTCGGCTGTGGCCTCCTGTGCGCGCTTCACGTCCGCGGCGAGCGTTCCTGGCGCGTTCGCCACGCGTGGAGCGAGCGTCTCGAGCTCCTTCGCCTGGTCCCTCAGCACCTTTGCGCCGTAGACCCACAGGTCGTGCCCATCGCCGACCAGGTTCGTCTTCGCCTGGGCGAGCAGCCCTGGAA
>JBKJUW010000067.1:0-14034 GCA_046589725.1 Gemmatimonadaceae bacterium | reverse complement strand
CGCTCCATCGCCCATGGAAGATTCACGGCGGTGGGACGAACGGCTCCGATCCGTGCACTCAGGCTGATCACGGCAGCGAGAAAGGAGTCACGATCAGTTCCCCCGGAGGGACGAAGGGCGACGACGAGGCCCATCGCAGCGGCAATCCCGATCGCTGGCGCACCGCGCACGGCAAGCGTGGCAATCGCCTCGCACACCTCGTCGACGGTGCGAAGCTCGAGGCGGACCAGCGCGTCCGGCAGGCGGCGCTGATCGATGATGTCCACCGCATCTCCGTGCGCCGACCAGCGCACTGCTTCGACGGTTGTCATGCGATAAACTTAGCGGTCACGGGCGCCACTTGCCGCTGGCAGCCGCCCGAGCCATCCGAATCAACACTTCCGCTTCCATGCGATTTACTTCACCGCTCGTTGCACTCGCCTTGACCTGCATTGCCGCCGCTAGCCAGGCGCAGGATCTGTCCTCCCGCTTGCCTGTCGACACCGCCGTGCATCGGGGCACGCTGCCGAACGGCCTCAAGTACATCCTCCGCCGTAACATCAAGCCCGAGAAGCGGGCAGAGCTCCGCCTGGTCGTGAACGCCGGCTCCATTCTCGAGACGGACGCGCAACGCGGGCTCGCGCACTTCGTCGAGCACATGGCGTTCAACGGAACGAAGCGCTTCCCGAAGGGCGACATCGTGAACTTCCTCGAGCGCGTCGGCATGCGCTTCGGCGCGGATTTGAACGCGTCCACGTCGTTCGACGAGACGGTCTACACACTCCAGATTCCCACCGACACCGCCCGTCTGGTCAACACGGCACTCGACATCATGGAGGACTGGGCGCACGCGCTGTCCTTCAATCCGAAGGACTTGCAGAAGGAGCGGGGCGTCGTCATCGAAGAGTGGCGCACGGGACTGAGCGCGGAGACCCGCGTCCAGAACAAGCAGTTTCCCGTGATGCTGCACGGGTCCTTGTATGCGAAGCGCCTCCCGATCGGCACCAAGGAGAACCTGGAGCACTTCGCACCAGCCCTCGCGGAACGATTCTATCGCGACTGGTATCGCCCGGACCTCATGACGGTGATCGCGGTCGGCGATTTCGACCTCATGGAGATGGAGGCCGCGATTCGCGAGCGCTTCGGCCGCATTCCCGCCGCGACGTCGCCAAAGCCGCGGACCTACGCCGCAGTGCCGGGTCACAACGAGACGCTCGTTTCCATCGAGACGGACAAGGAATATCCCAGCTCGTCCGTCGCGTTGCTGTGGCTCAAGCCAAAGGACAGCACCAGGACTGTCGCGGACCTCCGGCGCAATTACGTAGAATCGCTCTACGACGGAATGGTCAACGCGCGATTCGCGGAGGCGACTCAGCGACCGGATGCGCCCTTCGCCTACGCCGGATCGGGACGCGGCGAATTCGTCCGAACCCGCGACGCGTATCAGCTCTACGCCGGCATCAAGGAGAGCGGCTTTACGCAGGCAGCACAGGCGCTCCTCTCGGAAGCCGAGCGCATCGCGAAGTTCGGGTTCAACCAGTCGGAGCTCGATCGACTTCGCACGAACTATCTTCGTTCACTCGAGCAGGGATATGCGGAGCGCGCGAAGACCAATTCGTCGGTCTTTGCAGGCCAATACGTGGGCGCGGCGCTGGCCGGATCACCGATTGTGGGCATCGAGAATCAGCAGACGCTCGCGAAGCTTCTGCTGCCTACCATCACGCTGACCGACGTCAATGCGCTGGCGCGGAGCACCTTCACGGATAGCAACCGCGTCGTCCTGGTGGCCGCGCCGAAGAAGGCCGACGTGAACGTGCCTTCCAAGGCGGAAATGCTCACGGTATTTGAGCGCGCGAAGCAGGCCACCCTGGTCGCCTACGTCGACTCCACGTCCGATGCCCCACTGGTCTCCAATCTGCCCGCAGCTGGCAAGGTCGTCAGCGAGCGGACCCTGGAGGGCGCCGACATCCTCGAGTGGAAGCTGTCGAACGGCGCACGCGTCCTGCTCAAGCCAACCGACTTCAAGGCCGACGAGGTGCTCTTCGGCGCGCAGAGTCCCGGTGGCGAGTCCCTGCTTCCCGATCGCGACGTCATCGATGCGGACCTCAGCAGCGTGCTCGTTTCTGTGAGCGGACTCGGCCCGTTCAGCGAGATCACCCTCGGCAAGGCGCTCACGGGCAAGCGCGCCGGTCTCGGCGGACAGCTCGGCGAGAATAGTGAACTCCTGCGCGGCTCGGCGTCGTCGAAGGATCTCGAGACGCTCTTCCAGCTCGTGTGGCTTCGCATGACGCAGCCGCGCGCTGATTCTGCCGCCTGGATTGCATGGAAGAACCAGATGCGCAGCGTGCTGGCCAATCAGCGCAACACCCCGGAGTCGGTGTTCGCGGATACCATCACCGCAACCATGGCGCAGCATCATCCGCGCGTGAAGTTGATGTCGTCGGAACTGCTCGACTCCGTGAACGTTCGGCACGCGCTGGAGATCCAGAAGGACCGCTTCGCCGACGCGAGCGGCTTCACTTTCTTCATCGTCGGAAGCTTCAGTGCGGATACGATCCGCCCGCTGGTCGAGCGCTATCTCGCGCCGCTGCCCTCCCTGCATCGCAACGAAAAGGCGCGCGACGTCGGCATCCATCCACCGGCTGGCGTGGTGGAGCGCACGGTCCGTATGGGCGTGGAAGCCAAGGCGCAGACCGAGCTCGTTTTCACGGGCGAATGCAGGTACAGCTACGAGAACCGGGTCGTGTTGAGCGGCCTGCGGGACCTGCTCGACATCAGGCTCCGCGAGGCCCTTCGCGAAGACAAGGGTGGAACGTACGGTGTCAGCGTGGGTGCGTCCTGCCACAACATCCCGACACAGCGATACGAGGTCAACGTCTCGTTCGGCAGCGCCCCCGAGCGCGTGAACGAGCTCACGGCGGCCGTCTTTGCCGTGATCGACAGCATCAAGGCGGGAGTCGTCACCGACTCCAACATGACGAAAATTCACGAGCTTCCACTGCGCGCGCACGAGACGGCCCTGAAGCAGAACGGCGCGTGGCTCTCATCCATGATGGACGCGGACGAGGACGGTCGCGACCAGCGCGACTTCCTGCGTAAGCCCGCACTCGTCAGGGCGCTCACCCGCGAGCAGCTGCGCGATGCTGCTCGACTCTATCTCCGCCAGGATCAGTTCGCGCGATTCACCCTGCTGCCCGAGGGGAAGCCGAAGAAGTAGCTCAGTGGTGCATGTGCTCGGGATGCAGAGCGAGATATCGCGACAGCAGCGCCGAGTCTCCCGCGCTGCGGCGTAATCCGGCGACGTAGGCCGATTCCGCCGCAACGCGGTTTCCCATCTGCTCCTGCGCGATGCCGATGAACAGCTCGGCCACGGGCGCAGACGCCGAGTGCACGAGTGGCGTTGCCGCATGAACGACCGCTTCGGGTCCGGCACTGCGGCCGACGGCGTCGAGATAGAGCGACACGAACTCGCGCTCCGCGCGCGCGTCAGCATTCAGCATCAGCGGCCCCAACGTCGCCACCGCGGCGCGGTAGCGACCGGTCGTGTACTGCGCCTGCCCCAGCTCGAACCGCGTCTGCCGATCGCTCGGCGCCATGGCGAACGCACGCTCCAGTAGGCTGATGGCCAGCGTGGTGTCGCCTCGCGCCCTCGCGTCCATGCCCAGCAGCTTGTAGCCGAGGTGCTCCGCTGGCGCGACCGCGATCATGCGCGTCCAGAGTGTGCGATGGCTTGTCCACGCGACAGCGTAGTGCGCGCTGATCAATGCAGCGCGTGCGATCACGAGCATCAGGAGGACCGCGGCCACCCGTCGGCCGAATGGAGGGATGCAATCGAGCGCCCAGGCGATGGCGAGGGCAGCTCCGATCGTTGCACCGAACAGGGCACGATCCGACAGCAGCTGGCCCGTGGCGGTAAGGAGGTTCGACGCGGGCAGGTACGTGAGTGCGACCCAGCCGACGGCGACGAGCGGGCGTCGGTCGCCGCGCCGACTCAGCAGCACGGCCAGGCCAGCGAGTGCGAGAGCAACCGCGACGCTCAGAGCGGCCAGTCCGCCGGTGTGCTCTGGTATAATCGTGGGTCCGTAATACGGCGACGGCGACGATGGCATCAGGAGCATCCACGCAATCCTGGGCCATAGTGAGAGCATCGTCACTATGCGCTCACTCGCAGAGAGCGACGTCAGGCCCTGTGCACCAATGTTCGCGGTCGATACCGGCGCACCGAGCACGGCCAGCCGGGCAAGCAGTACCAGGGCGACCGACGCAACGGCCACGCTCAATTCACGCGCGTTTTCCCGAAGGAGGTCAACGAGCGAGGGCGCATCGCCCACCGATCGTCGCCAGCCCCATACGGTCACCAGAGCGACTGGAATCGAGAGCAGCCCGGACTCCTTCGCCCCTATCGCGGCAGCGGCAAGCAGTCCAATGGCAACCGTCCTACCGATTTCACCTTGTTGCCTACCGCCAGCCGTGGCGCGTTGACCGAGTAGCCGCACCAGCCCAATCGTGCAAAGCGCGACAATCAGCTCGGAGGTATTCGCCACACTCGCAATCGCCTCGACATGCAGCGGATGCGTCGCGAACCAGGCGCCCGCCACCAGTGCCGCGATTCCTCCCACGCCGCGGCGCAGCAGAAACCAGACTGCGATCGCAATCGCGGCCGCAAGAAGGAGCGCGTAGCTGTGGAACAGCAACGCCGACCCTTTGCCGAGGTTCCAGACCAGCGCGAGCAGTGCCTGCTGCATCGGCCGATAGAGGCCGAGTGCCGCTCCGCCATCGCCAGACCAGAATGGCGAAGACCATACATGCACCAACGATCCCCATCCGCGAAGGACCGGGTTGTCGCGGATGATCGTGGTGTCGTCGTAGATGAACGCTGCGCGAAGCGTGGGCAAAAGCGGCACGATCGCGCACAGCAGCACTGCCGTCGCGATCGCCCATGTACGGCCTTGGCCCTGATGCTTCGCGGCGGGAGATGTCACGGCCGCTGAAGCTAGTCTTTCGGATGCGTAAGTCCAACGTCTGCCATGCGAACTACATGCGGGCGTGCTTTCGTCGCTCCGGGAAGTGCGCGTCGAGGAACCGGATCAGTGCGCGTTCCTCCGGCGAATGCGCGTAGACGTCTGCGCACGGCACGTGCTTCTTCGGCAGCGCGATCGTCTCGCCTTCGTCAACGTAGCGCGCGGCGATCAGCGGATGCACATACGACTTGCGGCAGATCGCGGGCGTGTTGCCCAGTTCGGACGCGACGAGCCGCATCGTCGTCATGACATTGCGCTTCGATTCGGCGGGGGTGCGACCTGGGCCGATCTCGGCCAGCACCGTGGCGGCGCGAAGCGTTCCGCCCCAGGTGCGGAAATCCTTCGCGCTGAACCCGAGACCCAGAGTCTCGTGGAGGTAGTCGTTCACGTCGCGCGACGTGAGGTTGTGCCAGTGTGTGCCTTCCTTGTACCGGAAGAGTCGCGTGCCCGGGCTGGTGAGCTGCCGACGCACGAGTGCGGCGAGCTCTCGATTCGCCACGGTCTGCCGCTGCCTGATGGACTTCTTGCCGATGTACGTGAACACCACCCGTCCATCGAGGATCTGCACATGTCGCTTCCGAAGCGTCGCGATGCCGAACGTCTTGTTCTCTGTGGCGTACTTCTCGCCGCCGATGCGAAAGAAGCTCTCGCTGATGAGTCGAACGACGACCGCCGCAACGGCACGCTTTGAGGGCGTCCTCGAAGCGGCGTGCGAGCGCACCCGCCGACGAATGTCGGGCAGCTCCTTGGCCAGCTCGCGAACGCGATAATACTTGCGAAGCTGGCCTCGCTCGACGGCGCGTGGGTGATAGCGGTACTGCTTTCGCCCCTTCGCGTCCATGCCCCACGCCTGCACCTCCGCCCGCGCGCTCACCGCGATGTGCACTTCGGTCCATGCGGGCGGGACCACGAGCAGCCGGATGCGCTCCAGCGTGCGCTCGTCGCCGACCGCCTTCCCGTCCTTTCGCACGTAGCGAAATCGTGTCTTGCCACCCTCGCGCAGTATCCATTCGGCCATGGCGAGCGGGAGGGCAAGTTGCGGTCCGTTCGAGTAGTTTTGGTGATGACCTACGAGCTCCTCACCTTTGACGTCGCGGATCGGATCGCGACCATCACGGTCAACCGCCCGGACAAGCTGAATGCGCTGAACGACGCGCTCATGGCCGAGCTGGGGACAGCCATCCGGGCGGCTATTCAGCGGAGCGATGTGGGAGCGGTATTGCTCACCGGCGCCGGTCGAGCGTTCGTCGCCGGTGCCGATATCTCGGAGCTCGTGGATCAGTCGGCTACCGAGGGAAAGGCGCGGTCCGAACGGGGACAGCAAACCTTCAGGATGTTCGAGACTTCCCCGAAGCCGACCCTCGCCGCGGTGAATGGGTTCGCGCTCGGCGGGGGATGCGAGCTCGCGATGGCGTGTCATATGCGCTTCGCATCCGAAAAGGCAAAGTTCGGTCAGCCGGAGGTGAAGCTGGGCATCGTCCCCGGCTATGGGGGATCGCAGCGGCTTCCGCGGCTCGTGGGCAAGGGACGCGCGCTCGAGCTGCTTTTGACCGGTGACATGATCGACGCGGCGGAGGCCCATCGCATCGGGCTCGTGAATCGGGTGGTGAGTGCGGATGCGCTCATCGCAACGTCCCGCGCGATCCTCGGAACGATCATCGCGAACGGACCCCTCGCGGTGGCGCACTGCATCGAGGCGGTCGATCGCGGGCTCGACATGAGCCTCGACGACGCCATCGCGCTGGAAGCGTCGTACTTCGGCCTGTTGTCGGCGTCCGCCGACAAGCACGAAGGCATGCGCGCGTTCCTCGACAAACGATCGGCGACATTCACGGGCGCGTGACCGGCGCTCGCGTCGTCCTGCGCACGCTCGCGCTGCGCGACTACCGCAACCTCGCTCGTGTCGACCTGGCTTTTCCGGCGGCGGGCGCTGTCGTCGTCGGCGACAACGGCCAGGGCAAATCCAACCTGCTCGAGGCGATCTACTATCTCCACCTGTTGCGCTCCGTCCGCGGCGCGCGTGACGTGGACGTCGTTCGATTCGGCGCCGCGGGATTTCACATTGCGGCACGCACGGACGGCGGCGTAAACCACGAGCTCAGCGCGGGCTTCGAACGACAGGGTCGACGCAAACGACTGAAGCTCGACGGCGCGGAGCCAGCGCGCCTCAGTGACGCACTCGGCGCCTTGCCCTGCGTACTCTTCTCCCCCGCCGACGTCGAGCTCGTCGCGGGAGCGCCGAGCGCGCGTCGGCGCTATCTCGACATCCTGCTGGCGCTTTCCTCGCGCGCGTACCTCGGCGCGCTCCAGCGCTACCGGCATGCGCTCGCACAGCGCAACGCAGCACTGCGCGATGCGATTCGGTCGGCGGGCTCGGCCAGCGAGCAGCGCGTCGCCGTCTGGGAAGCACCGTTGGCGAAGCACGGAGCCGCGCTCTGGCGCGAGCGCGTGGAGTGGGCCGAGCATGCGGCACCGCGCTTTGCGAGCATGTGCGCGAGCATCGGCGAGGTGTCGGCTGTGTCGTTGCGGTATGCAACGTCGCTCGAGCCGGCGTCGTACGAGATGGCCGACGTGGAGGCGGCGCTCGCACGCGGACTGGAGGAACGACGACCGCTCGACATCCGGCGTGGTCTGACGCACACCGGGCCGCATCGCGACGATCTTGCGCTGTCGCTGGGTGGCCGCGAGCTGCGCGCGTTCGGTTCGGCGGGACAGCAGCGGACGGGCGCGATTTCACTTCGCCTGCTGGAGGGGGAGACGCTCCGTGAACGACTCGGCCGCACACCGATGTTGCTGCTCGACGATCCCTTCGCCGAGCTGGATATCCATCGGTCGAGTCGCATTCTCGCGTTGCTCGCGGAGCAGTCCATGGGGCAGACGCTCCTGACCGTGCCGCGCGAAAGTGACATTCCGCCGGAGTTGAGTCAGCTCGCACGGTGGCGCATCGCGGATGGGATCGTGACGGTGGACGAGGCGCCGGCACGAGCGGGAGCGGCCTGATGCCGGCGAAGAAGAAGCCCTCGGCGCTCGGCGATGTGCTTGCGGAGGTGATGCGTTCGTCGGGGATTGCGGAGCGCGTCGAGCAGGCGGGGATCATTCCGGAGTGGAGCACGCTCGTGGGGCCCGCGATCGCGCGCGTGACGGATCCGCAGTCGATTGCCGTGGATGGAACGCTCTTCGTGGGTGTGACAACGAATGCGTGGATGATGGAGTTGTCGCTGATGGAGCCCGAGCTGCTGCGCGCGTTGAATGCGAAGGAGGGGCGCATGCCGGTGAAGAAGATCCGGTGGTTGTTGAAGCAGCGTTGATTCAGCGAATCGTGCGAGGTTGAAGAGTTTGAAGTTGGAAGCTTTGAAGAGCGTTGATCGTGATCATCGCGAATCCAGCGAATCCAACGCGCATCGCCGCGAATCGGCGACAACAAACGTGGGAGCTTTTCACCATTGATTCGTGTGGATTCGATTGGATTCGCAAGATTCGCGATAACCCCCGAACAACGCATTGTCGACGTTTTTCACACGCCCGGAATGCATCCAGTTTGCCAGCACTGCAAGTTGTTGTTTGATAACGACTTACACGCCTCCTGAACTATTGCGTCCGAGGTCGAAAAGGATTAGATTCCCCAGTCTGTGACAGGCCCGCATTTTCGGTTTCTGTTCGCACCCTTTTTTCGTCTCTTCGCGAGTAGGAGTGCATGTCCAAGTCGAACGACAAGCCGGCAGAGAAGGAGTATGGCGCAGGTCAGATCACCGTACTGAAGGGCTTGGAGGCGGTTCGAAAGCGTCCGGGCATGTACATCGGCTCCACGTCGGAGCGAGGACTGCATCACCTCGTGTACGAGGTCGTCGACAACTCCATCGATGAGGCGCTCGCGGGTCACGCGGATCTCGTCAACGTCACGATCCACGCTGACAATTCCATTACCGTCCAGGACAACGGGCGCGGAATTCCGGTCGATCTCCATCCCATCGAGAAGATCCCGGGTGTCGAGCTGGCGATGACCGTGCTGCACGCCGGCGGCAAGTTCGACAAGGATTCCTACAAGGTGTCCGGCGGGCTGCACGGCGTGGGCGTCTCTGTCGTGAATGCGCTGTCCGAAGTGCTGAAGGTGTGGGTGAAGCGCGACGGCAAGGAGTACTACATGGACTTCATCCGCGGCGACACGCAGACGAAGCTCAAGGTCATCGGCGAGGTGCCGAAGAAGCAGACCGGCACCAAGGTCTGGTTCAAGCCCGACCACATGATCTTCACGGAACTCGTCTACAACTACACCACGCTGGCGTCCCGCCTCCGCGAGCTGTCGTTCCTGAACAAGGGCGTCACGATCACGCTCAAGGACGAGCGGCTCGGCGAGGAGAAGGACGAAACCTTCCTTGCGAAGAACGGCCTCCGCGAATTCGTCCAGCACTTGAACGCGCATCGCAAGCCGCTGCACCAGGAAGTCATCTATCTCGACACCACAAAGGACGACGTCGGCATCGAGATCGCCATGCAGTACAACGACGCGTATCAGGACAGCGTCTTCTCCTTCGTCAACAACATCAACACGCACGAAGGCGGCACCCACCTCACGGGCTTCAAGAGCGCCCTGACGCGCGTCATCAACCAGTACATCCAGAAGTCGTCGCTCTCCAAGAAGGACAAGGAGACGACCCTGTCCGGCGACGACGTGCGCGAAGGCCTCACGGCGGTGCTCTCGGTGAAGGTCCACGAGCCGCAGTTCGAAGGGCAGACCAAGACGAAGCTCGGCAACTCCGAGGTCGAGTCCGCGGTGAAGACCTGCGTCAACGAATGGCTGGCCGCCTACCTCGAGGAGCACCCGCGCACAGCCAACATCGTGATCGACAAGGCCATGTCCGCCGCCCGCGCGCGTGAAGCCGCCCGCAAGGCGCGCGACCTCACCCGCCGCAAGAGCGCACTCGACGTCGGCAACCTGCCCGGCAAGCTCGCCGACTGCTCACTCACCGACCCCGCGCTCTGCGAGATCTACCTCGTCGAGGGCGACTCGGCCGGTGGCTCTGCCAAGCAGGGCCGCAAGCGCGAGTTCCAGGCGATCCTGCCGCTCCGCGGCAAGATCATCAACGTCGAAAAGGCGCGCATCGACAAGGTCCTGTCGAACGAGGAAATCCGGACCATCATCACGGCGCTCGGCACCGGCATCAAGGACGAGTTCACCATCGAGAAGGCGCGCTATCACAAGGTCATCATCATGACCGACGCCGACGTCGATGGAGCGCACATCCGGACTCTCCTGCTGACATTCTTTTACAGACAGATGCCGGAGCTCATCGAGGCCGGCTACGTCTACATCGCGCAGCCGCCCCTCTTCCGCGTGGCGAAGGGGAAGGAGGCGTATTACGCGTATGATTTGAAGGAGCGCGACGAGATCGCGAAGCGCATGTCGCCCGACGGCAAGACCGGCATCAACCTCCAACGGTACAAGGGACTCGGCGAGATGAACGCCGACCAGCTGTTCGACACCACCATGGATCCGAACACGCGCACCCTGCTCAAGGTGAACGTGGAGGACGCCATCACGGCCAACGACATCTTCCAGACGCTGATGGGCGACGAAGTCGAGCCGCGGCGGTTGTTCATCGAGAAGAACGCACGCTTCGCGTCGAATCTGGACATCTGACGCAGGGCCATGCTGCAGCGAGAGTGGGTGTAGACGGTTCTGTGCACTTTTCGTAGAGGGGGCACGTAACACTGAGCCTATCGGGCGAAAGAGGGGGCGGGCACCGCGAGGCGCCGCCCCCTCTTTGTCGCCTGTGCCTCAGCGAAGGACGCGCGTCGAGCGACGTTGAAGTGTCGTTGCAGCATTTAGCCGAGCCAGTGGGGGATTTCACACAGGCCATCACAATCCTGCCCTTGGAAGAATCCTATCGGTCCCGCATTACCCACCGCGGACGGATGAGAGGCCGCGCGCGATGTCCGCCGGTGACGCCGGTCACCAAAGGGGAATCGGGAAACCCGAGCGTGCGGACGGGGTAGAAGTCGATGACCCGCGCCCCTGCGGGCAACGGAGTTGCCTCACGGCAACGCGACTCAACATCTCTTCCGGTGAATGATCATGCGTACGATTGCCACTCTCGTACTGGCCCTCGGATTGGCGGCCTGCGCCAACGATGCCACCGCGCCCACCACGTCTGTCGACGGCAGCTACGCACTCAGGACCGTCAACGGAACGACGCTCCCGTACACGTTTTCCAATGGGTTGCAGCTGACCAGCGAGCGTCTCGTGTTGAGTACCGATGGCTCATTCACGGATACCTCGCAGTACAGCAACGGCCGGACGAGCACCGACACCGGCTACTACACGAACCTGAACGGTTCCATCACGTTCACGGACGTGACGGCCGGCATCACGTATCAGGCCTCGCTGAGCGGCACCGTATTGACGGAGATTGTGGGCGGATTCACGCAGACGTTCCAGAAGAACTGATCCGTCGGCCAGCGTCGAGCGCTCACGAGGCGCTCGACCTCGTGGTACGCGAGTCGAACGAAGCGATGGTGCTCACCCACCGGAGCAAGCCCGTCTCCATCTGCACGAGCTGACCGCAGTCGCCCAGCGTTGCGCGCACGATGCTGGCCGCGCGCGACCATCCCTGCCGTGGCGAGCCCGAGGTGCCAAGCCGCGCCTCCGTGCCCAGGTGGTGGAGGACGGTCAGCAGCACCGCGCAAACAGCGAGATCGTACGGATGCCCCAGCGTATCGCATCGCCGGACCACGCGCCGCGATCCGCCGCGCGTGGTGCGCGCGATGATGCCCCGGTCTGCCACGCGCTCGATCGAGAACGACTCGGCGGCCTCACCGAGGAATGCGTTGCCATTGAACGCGATGGTCTGCGGATCGATGCGCACGTGACCGATCCCTTCGGGTCCGCGCAGCACGGCAAGCGCGTCGTCGCTCCGTCCGCGTTCCAGTTCTCGGCTCGCCGCGCGCAACACCAGCACCAAGTCGGCGTGCATCGCATGCCACGGCGCCGCGTCAATTTCAGCGCCCATCGTCCAGGCGTGCACGAAACCTTCGGTGGTCCGCATGGACAAGGAGTAGGCAATCGCGCGCCACGGTGCAGTGATGCCGCTCACGCTCTGTTGGCGCCGATACTCTGAGCTCGCTCAGGCTGTCCGGTCAGACTGTCAAGCGGTCGGACTGTCCGACTTGCTTCATTGGGCGTACCTCAGCACATCATAGAGATAGTGCGCGCCGAACCCCATGTTCTCCACCGAGATGCGCTCGTCGTTGCCATGCATCCCTTTCTGCATGTCCACGCTCGGCACCCGGAACGGATCGAAGCCATACGTGATGATGCCCAGCGCCCGATAGAAGGGCCGGTCGCTGGCCGCCGTGAACATCGGCGTCGTGACGAGGGCACTCGGCTCCCGCTCATGCGTTGCGCGCTCGACGGCGCGAAAGAGGTCCGTATCGATCGGGTTGTCCATGCGCGCTTTCAGCGTGCCGGGCGGAATGATCTCGATGCTGGTGTCCGCGACGATGCGGCGAATGTCGGCCAGGAACGCCTGCGGATCCTGGTCGGGAAGGAGCCGGATGTCGACGACCGCCGATGCCTCCGGCGGGATGACGTTGTTCTTGTTCGACCCGGTGACAACCGTGAGCGAGAGCGTATTCCTCAGGATCGCGTTCCAGTACAGGTCTTTCGTCAGCCATGCCCGGGCAGCGGGCACCTTGATGGCGGCAGCGACATCCGACAACCAGCGATGTTTTTCGCCGGTGTATTCGCGCGCGAGCGCGGCGAAATAGCGCGCAACCCCCGGGACGACGTGAAGCGGCGTCTCGTAGCGCGCGAGCCGGTCGAGCGCAGCCACCAGGTGAACAACGGGGTTCTGCTTCGTTGGCCTCGAGCCGTGCGAGGGCACGCCGCGCGCAACGAGCCTGAGACCGAAGGGCCGCTTCTCTTCCACTCCGACGCCGTAATAGCGCGTGGCTCCGTTGACGACCGGGTTGTCGCCACCCTCGGTAAAGAGGTATTCGACGTCGCGCAGCAGGTCCGCGTGATTCTTGACGAATGCCGCCGAGCCAGTCCCACCGTTCTCTTCATCTGTGTTCGCGATGAACACGATGTCTCGCGTGAGTGGCACGCCACTTCTCTTCAGCGCGATCATCGCCATCAGGTGCGCGATACCCTGCGCCTTCATGTCGAGCGTGCCGCGGCCGTAGACGAAGCCGTCCTTGATCTCCCCACCGAAGGGGTCGCTGGTCCAGTACGCGGGGACCGCGGGCACGACGTCGATGTGATGCACGAGGGCGATCGCCTTCTTCGAGCCGTTGCCCTTGAGTCGCGCATACAGGTTGGCGTGACCCGGCCCGAGCGCTGCCGTGTCGAGGATCGATGCCTCGATGCCCTCGCGCTCCAGGATCGCCTTCAGGAGTCGGGCACCTTCAATTTCGTTGCCAGGCGGATTGCTGGTGTTGACGCGAATGTACTCTTGAAGGTGCCGCACACTCTCGCCCTGCAGTGCCGACCAGTCGATGGGCGACCGCGCGCTCGACACCTGCGCGTATGCTGGTACAGCGCTGACGAGCAGGAACGCGGCTATCGAAGGACGACGCATCGAGAAGGGGGTGAGAGATGATTCAAGGTACGATTTGGCTCGCCCCTGGCGATAGGTTTGGGACGTCTGCGATTCCGCGCGGGGGCACAAGGCAGAGTAGGAATCAGCCACAGCCACAGCGCTCAGAGGCGTGGCGCCAAAGGTCTTATGACCCTGCACGCCACACCGCTGAAGGCTGAAGGCTGGAGCTGGAGCTGACCCCTGAACGCCTGAGCGCTGTATCTCCGCACCCATATAGCCGCATAGCCGGCGTGCCGGCGCTGCGACGGATCAGGAATTTGAGGCGTGGTCAGTTCCGCGTGGATCCACGCTGGCAACCAGGAACAACAGGCAAGCAAACGGTTTAGCGCTCCTCATTCAGTACGCACCCTTATCTTCGCCACGTGTACATCAGACCGCCCCTGCGTCTCCTCATCGTCGTCGGGCTTGCAAGCGCATGCGGCTGCTCGGCACGCATC
>JBKJUW010000034.1:0-19205 GCA_046589725.1 Gemmatimonadaceae bacterium | reverse complement strand
CGAGGGGGGTCCTCGACCGCATCGGCGAGCGGCAGCCGGGAAATGGCTGGCATGGAGGGCATGGCCGGCATGAGTTCCGACGGTCAGGTCCATCTCACCGCGAGCCAGGTGCGCGAGTTCGGCGTCACGTACGGCACGGTCGACCAGCGAACGCTCACGTCGGATATCCGAACGGTGGGGACGGTGATGACCGATGAGTCACGGATGGCGTCCGTGACGCCCAAGATCAACGGCTTCGTCGAGCGTCTCTACGTGAGCACGACCGGCCAGCCGGTGCGGCGCGGGGAAGCGCTCGCCGAAGTGTTTTCCCCGGAGTTGCTGGCCGCCGAGGAAGAGCTCCTGCTCGCGCGCGGGCTCGATCGGAGTATCGGACAGAGCTCTGTTCCAGGCGTCCCGTCGTCGCGAGGGAATCTGCTCGCCGCGGCCCGGCGTCGGCTGCGGCTGTGGGACGTCTCCGATGCGCAGATCGACGAGGTGCTCCGGACCGGCCGACCCCGCCGCACGGTGACGCTCTATTCGCCAGTATCAGGCATCGTGACGGAGAAGAAGGTGACCGTGGGGGAGGCGGTGCAGGCCGGCACCATGCTCTACTCGGTGGCCGATCTCAGCGCCGTGTGGGTCGAGGTCCAGCTTCGTGAAGCCGATGCAGGGCAGGTCAACGTCGGTTCCACGGTCGATCTCGAGTTCGCCGCATTCCCGGGGCGCCCGTTCAAGGGACGCGTTTCCTTCGTCTATCCGACCGTGACGGAGCAGTCGCGCTCCATTCGCGCTCGTGTGTCCGTCGCAAATGCTGACGGACGCCTCAAGCCCGGCATGTATGCGACCGTCAGCGTGAGCTCCCCCACCCGGAAGGCGCTCACGGCACCTCGGACGGCGATCATCCAGACGGGGGAACGCGCCGTGGCCTTTGTCGACATGGGCAACGGGACGTTGAAGCCGGTCGACGTGGTGATTGGAAAGATCGCCGGCGAGTACGTCGAGATCCTGTCGGGCCTCGAGCCTGGCCAGCGGGTCGTGACCTCCGCCCAGTTTCTGCTGGATTCGGAATCGAATCTCGCCGAGGTGATGAAAGGCATGGCCGGCATGGGCGGCATGGCCGGTATGAGTGGGGGCAAGGGTAGCAGCACGGCGCCGAGCGCAAGTGATGCCGCCGACATGAAGGGCATGGACATGAGGGGCACGGAACTGAAGAGTGCGACCTCTACCACGAAGCCGAGGTAACGGCGATGCTCAAGCGCATCATCGAGTGGTCGGTGACCCACAAGCTCGTCGTCGGCGTCGGGACGCTTGCCCTCGTGCTCGCCGGTGTCTGGGCCATGCTCAACACCCCCGTCGACGCGATTCCGGATCTCTCGGACGCCCAGGTCATCGTCATGACCGAATGGCCTGGCCAGGGGCCCCAGATCGTCGAGGATCAGGTCACCTATCCGCTCGAGACGGAGTTGCTCAAGGTCCCGAAGATCAAGTTCGTGCGCGGCATGAGCCAGTTCGGGCTCTCCGCGGTCTACGTCGTGTTCGAGGATGGGACGGACCTCTACTGGGCCCGCTCGCGCGTGCTCGAGTATCTCAACGGCGTCTCGTCGAAGCTGCCGAAGGGAACGAGCCCTGTGCTCGGTCCCGATGCGACCGGAGTCGGCTGGGTGATGCAGTACGTGCTCGCCGACACGAGCGGGACACTCAACCTGGGCGACCTGCGGGCACTGCAGGACTTCACCGTGCGTCCCGCGCTGACGGCCGTGCCGGGCGTCGCCGAGATCGCGTCGTTCGGCGGGTACCAGAAGGAATACCAGGTATCGGTGGACCCGGCGAAGCTGCTCGCCTTCAATCTGCCGATCCAGAAGGTGACCGACGCGGTGCGCGCCTCGAACGCGGATGTCGGCGGCCGCGTGCTGGAGATGAACGGATCCGAGTACGTCGTTCGCGGTCGGGGGCGCTTCAACTCCCTCGACGATATTCGCAACGTCGCGGTCGCCTCCGGCCCCGGCGGCACCCCGATCACGGTCGGCGACGTGGGGACGGTGGAGATCGGTCCGGGTCTCCGGCGTGGAATCGCCGATCTCAACGGCAAGGGCGAGGTCGTCACCGGCTGGGTGGTGATGCGCTACGGCGCCAATCCACTGGCGGTGATCGGCGCGGTGAAGCGGAAGATGACGGAGATTGAAGCTGCGCTGCCGAAGGGCGTGCGGTTCGTGCAGGGCTACGATCGGTCCGGACTCATCGAGCGGGCGATCGAGACGCTCAAGGGGAAGCTGCTCGAGGAGTCGATCATCGTCGCCATCGTCACGGTGATCTTCCTCCTGCACGCCCAGAGTGCGTTGGTCGCAATCATCACATTGCCCATCGGCATCCTCATGGCGTTCCTCGCCATGCGGTTGATCGGGTTGAATGCCAACATCATGAGTCTGGGCGGCATCGCGATCGCCATCGGCGCGATGATCGACGCCGCCATCGTGATGGTCGAGAATCTTCACAAGCACATGGAGCGGAACGACGCCGAGGGGGCGCCGAAGGATCACTGGACGCTGGTGATCGAGTCGGCACAGGAGGTGGGACCCGCGCTGTTCATCTCGCTGCTGATCATCACGGCGTCGTTCCTGCCGGTGTTCGCGCTCCAGGATCAGGAGGGGAGGCTGTTCAAGCCGCTGGCATGGACGAAGACGCTGTCGATGGCCTCGGCGGCACTGCTCTCGATTACGCTCGTGCCGGTGGCGATGGGACTGTTCGTGCGGAAGGGCGTGAAGCCGGAAGCGTCTAATCCGGTGAACCGTGTGCTGATCCGGGCCTACAGGCCCGTGATCGAGCTCGTGCTGCGCCATCGCTGGCCGACGATCATGGTTGCCGTCGTGATGCTGGCGGTGACGTGGTACCCGTGGTCCCGGATCGGCAGCGAGTTCATGCCGCCCCTGAATGAAGGGTCGTTCATGGACATGCCATCGCTGTTTCCCGGCGTCGGTGCGTCGCAGGCCAGGCTGATCGTGCAGCAACGGGATGCCGCTCTCGCGAGGATCCCCGAGGTCGAGACCGTCATGGGCAAGATCGGTCGTGCGGAAAGTGCAACCGACATGGCGCCGCTGTCGATGATCGAGACGATCGCCATTCTCAAGGACAAGAAGGAGTGGCGTCCGGGGGTGACGTATGACTCCATCGTCACGGAGGCAAACAACACGGTGAAGACGCCAGGCGTCGGCAACATGTGGTCGATGCCGATCAAGAACCGGCTGGACATGCTCGCGACGGGGATCAAGACGCCCGTGGGCATCAAGATCTTCGGCCCCGACCTGGCGGTGCTCGACCGCATCGGCAGGCAGGTCGAGGGGATCCTGCCTGCGGTGCCGGGTACCAACACGGTGTTTGCCGAGCGTGCGGTGGGCGGCCGGTTTCTGGACGTCGTGATCGATCGTGCGGCGGCGTCGCGGTACGGCATGACCGCCGACGACGTGCAGATGGCCCTCGCGACTGCGATCGGGGGCATGGACGCGGGCCAGGTGATCGACGGGCGCGAGCGATACAACGTCCTCGTGCGATATCCGCGCGAGCTTCGCGATGATCCCGAGAAGCTTGGCGCCGTCCTGGTCGCCACACCCGCCGGCTCGCAGGTGGCGCTGAGTCAGCTGGCGCGCATCAACACCGTCAAGGGACCGACGCTGATCAAGTCGGAGAACGCGTACCTGAACAACATCGTGTACGTGGACGTGCAGGGCCGCGACATCGGCACCTACGTGAATGAGGCCAAGCAGCTCCTCGCCGCGAAGCTGAGCCTCCCTGCGGGATACCGCCTCGAGTGGTCGGGGCAGTACGAATCATTGGAGAGGGCGAAGGCGCGCCTGAAAATTGTGGTCCCGATTACCCTCGCCATCATTTTCGGCCTGCTGTATTTCAATTTTCGCAGTGTGACCGAGAGCGTGATCGTGATGCTCTCGCTGCCGTTCGCCCTGGTTGGCGGGGTGTGGCTGATGTGGCTGCTCGGGTACAACATGAGCGTCGCGGTGGCCATCGGGTTCATTGCCCTGGCCGGCGTCGCCGCGGAGACGGGGGTGATCATGCTGATCTACCTCGATCACGCATACCATGCGCGAGAGGTCGCCGGCACGCTCAAGTCACGGGAGGACGTCGACGCCGCCATCGAGCACGGGGCCGTGGAGCGCGTGCGGCCGAAGATGATGACCGTCGTCGCGATCATGGCCGGGCTCATCCCCATCCTGTGGAGTCAGGGCGTGGGCGCGGACGTCCTCAAGCGCATCGCAGCGCCGATGGTGGGCGGGATGCTGACGAGCACGGTGTTGACGCTCGCGGTGATCCCGTCGATCTACTCATTGTGGAAGGAGCGCCTGCTCGTCAAGGCGTTGGCGCGGGCGAGTCGACCGGTGTCAACGGACGACGGCCGAACTGCGCGTGGGGAGGCGGGTCATGTCTTCGGCGACTGACCGGAGGATGATTCCGGATACCCGTTCGCGAATCGGATTTGTGGTCGTTGCGATTGGCATCACGGTGCTGTTCGAGCACGTCAGCGTGTATCGCCTTGCCGGCTGGTCGTACGCGCCGGCCATGCCACTTGTGTCAGGAATCGGAGTCGTTCCCATCGCACAATGGATCGTGCTGCCCCTGTTCACCCTCTGGCTCACTCGGCGACTCGCCGGAGTCATCGTGTTTCCACCCCCTTCGGAGATCTCCACATGAAGACGCAATCACATTCCGCGACCGCCCCCACGTCCCGGACCGCCTCGCACGACCTTCCCGGAGAACAACCCACCCAGCGTCTGCTTGGCTACGGGGCGATCGCCGCGCTGGGCGCCCTGGCACTCACGCTGTTCCTCGCCGCCTGTTCACGCGATGCGAAACCGGCCGACTCCTCGAGCGCGATGATGACGTCCGGGGCGACCGGCGACAGTGCGAAGGTGAGTGGCATGCCAATGGCAGGCATGGGCGGCATGAAGGGAAAGGAGGGCATGAGCGGCATGAACGGCATGAACGGCATGAACGGCATGAGCGACATGAAGGGAAAGGACGGCATGAGCGGGATGAACGGTATGGGCGGCATGATGGGGATGATGACCGAAATGAACACGCACATGCAGGGCATGATGAAAGCGAGTGGTGAGCAGATGAAGGGCATGATGCCCGCCCACCGTCAGATGACCGCGAACATGTTGGCGGAGATGAACGCAGAAATGAAGAAGATGAACATGTCCGGCGATGCCGGCTGGAATGCTCTCGCCGATTCCGTCCGTCAGGATCTCACGCACCTTCCGGAGATGAGTGCGCGCGAGCTCGCGGACGTCATGCCCGCGCATCAGGCGCGCATGATGCGGCTGATGCAGATGCATCAGGCGATGACGAAGAACATGAAGATGTGATCGCCCGATGATACACAACGCTGTGGCTGTGGCCGCGGCCGGCGCCGCCCTGCTCGTCATGCAGCTCGCATGCGGCCGTGACTCTCAGGACCGACGCGCGGACACGGTGGCGTCGGACCCGAAGGGCAAGCCGATGCCGGTCGCGAATCCGGTCCTCTCGGCCGTGCCGGCGCGTGACTCGGTCAGCGCGCACCCGGTGACCTGGACCGTCGACTTCGTTCTCGAGCGCCTGTCGAGCGCCGGCCTCTCGCCGAAACTCGCCGGGCCTGTCCAGAGGAAGCACATGGCGGTGCCCGGTACGCGTGTCTTCATCCCGGGTGCGGAGCTGGAGGTGTACCTTTACGGTGACGCTAACGCGACTGCGCAGGACATTGACCGGTTCGACCGGCTCATGCGAATGCCTGACGGGGCGCTGATGTGGGAGAAGCCGCCCGCGCTCGTTACGGCGAACAACATGGTCATCGTGGTCCTGACCGCTGACGCGTCGATCCGCGAACGGGTTCGCGACGTGCTGCATCCGTCACACATACACACCATTCGCGCTGCTACGCAGTAGCGTCTACTGTCGTTCTTCGCGTCCGCCAAACTCGCCATCGCTCCGGACACCAACTCGCATACGAGAGAAAGGCCCACGCATGCGGGATGGCAGCCCGATCTGGCCACCGAATCCGGGGTGGTAAGCCTAGCAGGAAATGTACGCGATACCGGTTGAGCAGCCTCCTCTTGCGATCGGCGGCATTGGCGTCCACCGGGAGGCGCGGTATCATACCTCAACGCATCCAGTGAGCTCGAATGGCGCCGCGCGACCGATCAGAAGACAAGCAGCCGGGCGGTACGCCTCGTCTCCAGGACACGCTGCGCCTGTCAGCCGCCGGGAGCGGGATGATGCTCGGTGATCTCGAGCACCGGGTCCTGGAGGCGGTCTGGTCGGTCAAGCGCCCGATGACGGCCCGCGGTATCCACGAACGAGTGGCCCGTACACACGATGTCGTCTACATCACGTGTGTCACCGTCGCAAACCGCCTGGTCGAGAAGAATCTGCTCCGCCGGGACAAGAAGGACGAGCTGTATCACTATGCGGCGACGATGTCGCGCGAGGAGTTTGCCGCTTACGCATCGCGGTATGTCGTCCAGCGCATCGTAGGGTTGGGGTCTGCCGCTGTTGCGTCGTCACTGGTCGATGTGCTCGCCGAAGCGGCGCCGGAGCAACTCGCCGAGCTCGGTCGGCTGGTGCGCCGGAAACTGCGCGACCTCGATGAGTAGCGTAGCAGGCAGGAGGTCCCTCGTTGGCCGGACACTGCTCGCGCGGGAGCAGCAGCGGCGACGTGCGATCCTCCTCGGCATTGGCACCCTGATCGTGCTCGGGACGAGTCCAGTGTTCGGACACCACGTGCTGTCCGGAACGGTACCAATTCTCATTGGTCGCGATCATATCGCGGGCATCTGCCTCATTGCGCTGCATGAACTGCTGGCGCCGGTCCATCTGGGACTTCACATCGTGCTTACGCTTGGGCTCACGTACGCCTTCGTCGATCGTTTGAGGGCAGTCGTCACGGCGCGCAGAACGCTCGGGGCGCTCGACAGTCACGCCGCGCCCGACGGCTCGGTCATCTCACGTGCCGCCGTACGGGCCGGATTGTCCGGAGACGACGTACTCGTCGTGTCTGGCCTTCCCAATCCCGCATTCACCGCTGGATGGTGGCGTCCACGCGTGTACGTGGCGGCCGAGATCGTCGACGTGCTGGACGAAGCGCAGTTGACCGCGGTGCTGGCGCACGAGGCCGCGCACCTCGCGCGGCGCGATCCTCTTCGCCTTTCCGTGTTACGGTTCCTCGCGCACACGCTCTTCTACCTCCCGACCTTCTGGAGGCTCGCTGAAGACGCAGCCGACGAAGCGGAGATTCTGGCGGACGACGCTGCGGCGCGCGAGCAGCCGCTCGTCCTGGCGGAAACGCTGGTCGTGCTCGCGACCGCTTTTTCGGGACGGAGCAACCAACGCGCATCGGCCGCCGCATCGCTTTCGGCGGTAGCGGTTGGCTTTCAAGGCCTCGGTCTGATTGACCGGCGGGTGCGCCGCCTGATGGGTGAAGACGTCCCCATCAGATCACACGTGACGGCTTGCTCCCTCGCCGGGGCGGGCGCGCTCCTGACGGTCATCGCGCTTTCGGGGCTGATCATGGCGCACCCGCTGCCGGCCGAGCCGGAGTCCGGCGCTCACGCCGCTCCCGCGTCGCACTCTCGGGGAGGTTTCATCTCTGCTCCGGGAGAACACTGCCATCATCAGGGCGAGTTGGCGATCGCGCACTTGTTCTGCCTGGGGTTCAATCACCACGCAGCAGGCACACTGTGCCCGCACAGCGGCCAGCGAGCCGTCGACTTTCCGCCGAGCCATTCCTAGGACGGTCGCGCACGACGCCTGTCAGTCTGGCCTCTAATGCGCCGCGGTCAGCATCTTTTCACGGTCCTTCGCGGCTTTTGATATCATCATCGCGAGGCGCCGAACCTCCGAGCGATGCAGGTTTGGCGACTGCCGGGTCACAAACGTTTGCTGACGGCGTAAACCACCGAGCAGCTGAGCACGGTACGCGCTGTCGCCCGACACCGGTGCATTCCTGGCGAGCGAATCGGCCGTGCGCAGGCCCCGCGGCGCCAGCACCGGCGTATGGGAATCGCCGTAGACGCGTCGAAGCACATCCGCGATGGCGGTGCGCTCCGCGTCGAAGTCGGAGTCGAGGCCGCTCGTGTTGCGCGCCGGGTCCATCGACATACCGGGCGCCATCTCGTGATCGTCATGCCGCATCATCATGCGTTCGTGCACGATCGCCGCCAGGCGTTCGTGTTCATCAAGCAGTTGTCGAAGGAAGCGCTGGTCCGGGTCCAGCGCTGGCTTTTCAGCGGGAGCCAAGGAACGGCCAGTATCGAGTGCCGACACTGGTGATGCGATGGGCGAGTCGATCGTCTTCGTTGTTTTCACGCCCGCTGACGCGCTCGTCGAGTCGACGTCGCGCCCCGACGGGGCGCAGGCGGCGACTGGCAGGGCGAGGCATACGACTGCGCTCCCGATCCTGAGGATGTCACACGAAATCATGGGGGCAAGGATGTGGGGTGGGTCGATTTACGGGCTGTAAAGGCCGCGCCGCTCGTTCTCGACGGTACGCGCGGGCAGTGCTGGCGGGCAAGACCGGAGGGGAGATGCCGACGTGATCAGAACTGTCGTCGCTGTGCGGTTGCCATGGTGCGGACGATACTTTACGATACATAAAATGCGCGTGCGCGCAACTGTCCGTGTGGGCGGGTGTACTGGCGCGAAAGGGTGAAACGGCGGAGGGACAGCTTGAGTTCGCTAGCGCGAATGGGCGGTTGCCGAGTTGGAGTTCGACTCACGGTGCTTGCTGCTGCCATCGGAACGACGAGTGCGCTGATGGCGGGACCGGCGTCCGCGCAATGGTCGCGCACGTACGAGTCGACCTACCTACCCGGCAGCTTCAACTGGCAGTTCCGCGCGCGGTATCCTGCCGCAGACCGCCTCTTCAACGCGTTCGACTACGGACACGCGATTCTCTACGAAACACTGTGGACGTCGCCCAACCAGGCAGGCGCGCCGCTTGAAACGAAGGAGTTCGACTTCATCACCACCAACTTGCTACCGAACCCGCCCCGCTTGCCGCTGGTGGAGAGCGCGATCGAGCCCAACTTTGCAAAGCTGGCCCCGGAAGCGAAGGCGATGCTCGACTGGGCTCATCTGCTGCATCGGCAGATCTACGACGTTTGGGCTGATCCCTCGATCGCGGTGGCCGACAAGGACGTAAAGGTCGCGGAGCTCGTGCGCTACTACCGCAGCCGCAAGGATCTGGCATTCAGCGCTCGGCCAAAGAGCATGGATGTGATGGACGGGCATTTCTACTCACTCGCGTTCCGTCAGCAGTATCCGAAGTTCAATGGTCTCATCTGGGCCTATCACTGGATGCAGATCGGGCTATACGAGCCGCTCCTGACCGGACGCACCGATACCGAGCGCGCCGAGCTCGTCGACGCGACCGTTGGTCGCCTCCGGCAAATGCTTGGCAATGCGCCGACCTCGACGCCGTACCTCATGCCGATGACGCCGGCAATTGCGCCGACCTTCGCCCGGCGATATCCGGAAGCCGGCGCGATCTTCGACAATCTCCACATGATGCACGACGTCCTCTCCGACATCCTGACCTCGCCCGAGGTCCCGCGGAGCGCGAAGCGGAAAGAGATTCTCGAGGCTGCTGCCACGTTCCGCAGCGACACGGCGTTTGCGATCCCGTTCGAGACCTGGTTGCAGATGGGCGAGATCATGGGCGTGAACAACATGGGCGGGCCAGCTGTGCACTTCGCGGCGGCGCTCCCACAACCGACGGTCGCCCGGGGCGCCTCGATGGCCGGCATGGTGGGTATGAGTGGAATGCAGCATGGCGGGGCGGGTGCGGGACATGGCGCGACATCCGGATCGGGCATGGCCGGTATGTCGGGCATGGCGGCCGGCAACCATGCGCGCGCGGAGACGGGCGCACCCGGGATGAACATGCCCGGGATGAACATGGGAGGGTCGTCACGCGGCGCGATGGGCATGGCGATGTCCGGCGACACATCGATGAGCGGCATGACGATGCCGGCAATGATGGCGATGCACGAACGCATGATGGCGGACCCGGTCATCCGCGAACGAATGATGACCGACCCGGTGCTTCAGCGCATGATGAAGCAGATGACCTCCGGTCAGCCCATGCCGGGGATGAAGATGCCAGGCGCGATGGGACAGGGGACCGCCCGCGGAGAAATGAACATGCCCGGCATGAAGGGAATGGGCATGCCTGGTAACGCGGGCATGAGACCGATGCCCGAGACCGCGGATGACCGCAGGCAGGCCACCGAGTTCATCGTGCGGATGCTCGCGGATCCCACGGTGGAGAGCCGGATTCACTCAGATCCCGCCCTGCAGAAGCTTTGGGCGGATGCGGACGTGCAGCGGCGCCTCGCCGAGCTGCGCCGCGAACAAGCAGCGGCGGGTGCGGGCAAGCGCGATTCGGTCATGGCGCCTATGCCGTCGATGCCGAAGGCGCGTCCGGACTCGTTGCCGGCGCACAAACATCCATGAGCAGAAACATGCGGAGTGTGGTGATGTCACTGCTCGATAAGAACGTGACCCGCCTCGGGACTATTCTCTTCGTCTGTGCCTGCTCAGGAGGTGAGGGTCCAGCGAGCGATGCCCGCCGGCCTGAGAGCACCGGTGTCACCCCATCGTCGAGTGTTGCGCCGATGCAGGCTCGGGGGGTGGACAGCACGAAGGCGATGGCGAGCATGCCGCGAATGGCTGGAATGGATTCGTCCCATTCGCCTGCAAGCATTCGAGACGCGAACACGAGTGGCGGGACTGTCGCTCCTGCATCGGGTCGTGGCGGAATGGCCGACATGCCCGGAATGGGGTCCATGCCGGGCATGTCGAAGGCGAAAGGCAACGCGTCGAGTGCGAACAGCATGGCGGGGATGCCGGGGATGGCACCCGCTGCCGCTCGACCGACGCGGGCTGACATGTCTGGCATGAAAGGGATGTCTGGAATGAAGGGGATGTCATCGATGCCGGTCATGACTGGAGACATGCAGCTGAACATGCCATCCTCCCGGAAAGGTTCTACCGGCGCCCGCTCTTCCGCAGAGAACGGCAGCGCGATGAGTGGCATGAGTGGCATGAGTGGCATGAGTGGCATGAGCGGCATGGCCGGCATGGCCGGCATGGCCGGCATGCCGGATTCGGCATCCGCGAAGCTGCAACGTCTCGTCGCGGGACTGCTTGCGGACCCGGTGGTGCGGCAACGAATCCAGTCTGACACACTTCTCCGCGATCGCTGGCGGGACAGTGGGGTCCGCAAGATCCTGACAGCTCCATGAATGACGCTCAGCGCGTGAGCAGTGTTCACACCGAGTACTCCTTCCACATACCAGAAGAGCGCTCGTGACGGACAAGATCCCTTCGGCACTTCACACCGCAGTCTCACGGCGCGACTTCATGCGCGCGGCAGGCGCCGCCGGCCTCATCACCGGTCTGGACGCGCTGCGTCCCGCCTATGCCTGGAGCGCTCCCGCATCCCTCGCCAGCGGCGCATCGCTCCAGCCACGCATGGTGGGCGATGACGCGATCTACGATCTGGTCATCGACCGAACCAGGCTCGCCATTGCAGGACGGCGGGCATCCGCGATCACGATCAACGGGACCGTACCCGGACCGCTGCTGCACTTGTACGAAGGACAGAACGCCGTCATCCGCGTAGACAATCGCCTGGACGAGGACACCTCCATTCACTGGCACGGAGTCCTCGTGCCCATGGCGATGGATGGTGTGCCCGGCGTCAGCTTCCCCGGCATTCGCGCCAGGTCGACCTTCGAATACCGGTTTCCCCTCCGCCAGAGTGGAACGTACTGGTACCACAGCCACTCGGGTCTGCAGGAGCAGTCGGGCCACTACGGTCCGATGATCATTCACCCGGCAGAAGCGTATCCGTACACCTTCGATCGCGAATACGTCATCGTGTTGTCGGACTGGACGTTCGAAGATCCGTATCACGTCCTCGACCATCTGAAGAAGCAGGGGAATTACTACAACTACCAGCGTCGTACCGTCGTCGATTTCTTCCGTGACATCGGCCGTGACGGCTTCATGCCGACAGTCCGCGAGAGGCTGATGTGGCTCCAGATGCGCATGGATCCCACGGATATCCTCGATGTCACAGCGTCGACATACACCTACCTGATGAACGGGATGGCGCCAGGGTCCAACTGGTCAGGACTCTTCAAGCCCGGCGAGCGCGTGCTCCTGCACTTCATCAACGCGGCCTCCGATACCACGTTCGATGTACGCCTGCCTGGCCTCCCGATGACAGTCGTCCAGGTCAGCGGCCAGCGCGTACAGCCGGTGGAGACGGACGAATTCCGGATCGCGAATGCCGAGACGTACGACGTGATCGTGGCGCCCGAGGCTCGCCCATATACCATCTTTGCCGAGACGACCGACCGAAGCGGCTACGCGAAGGGTACGCTCACCACGCAGGAGGGATTCAACGCGCCGACGCCTGCACGGCGGAAGCGCCGCCTGCTGGTGATGGGGGACATGGGTATGTCGATGTCGGGCATGAGTGGGATGGCCGGCATGGACATGGGAGAGAAGACTGGCAAGAGCGACATGTCCGGCATGGACATGTCGAGCGCCGGCAAGCCGGGCGACAGCAGGGCGGGCATGGACATGTCGAACAGCAAGAAGGCCCCAGCGACCAGCGTGCCGGGAAAGGACATGTCGTCGACAACGCCGAAGGACACGCCGATGCCAGAGATGTCAGCCTCCGGCGGCGATCGCGCGAAGTATGCGGTGGCCGGCATCTCGCGGACGAGCGGGCTTCGCCCGCCGGGTACGCTCCCTGGAACGATCGAACATGAACCGGGTTCGCACGGGCCTGAAAATTCGGCCATTCCAATGGAGGTGGGCACCCGCCTTTCCGAACCCGGCTCGGGCCTCGGCGATGATGGCTGGCGGGTGCTCGTGTACACCGATCTCAAGGCCATCGCCCCTCGCGCCGACTTTCGGGCACCGGAGCGTGAGATCGAGATCCACCTCACAGGCAACATGGAACGCTTCATGTGGTCGATCAACGGTCAGCCGTTCACCGAGGACCTGCCCCCCATGCGCATGAACTTCGGCGAGCGCGTCCGGCTGACGATGGTCAATGATTCGATGATGAACCACCCGATGCACCTGCATGGTATGTGGATGGAACTCGAGAATGGGCATGGGGAGTTGATCCCACGCGTGCACACCGTGAACGTCAAGCCCGCGGAGCGTCTTTCCCTGCTGATCAATGCGGACGCACCGGGGCGCTGGGCGTTCCACTGCCACATCCTGTATCACATGGATTCGGGGATGTTCCGCGTCGTCGAAGTGTCGGAGCCCGGCCATCCCTTCAGCGCAGCCGAGCTGGCCGATGTTCGCTGACATGATGGGTCGGACCAGTCGGTGTGTGGGCGCTATGGCCCTCACGCTCGCGGCGAGCGCGATCACGGCTACCACTGCCCGTGCGCAGATGGGCGACATGCGCAACAGCAAGATGATGTCGTGGGAGCCGACGCTATTCATCCTGGCTGACCAACTCGAGGCATCGCCCGGCGAGGATGGGCGGCCCGTGGGTTTCGATATCATGAGCTGGTACGGAAGCTCGCACCAGCGACTCTGGGTGCGGGCCCAGGGCGACATCGCCACGACTCGGCATGAAGGAGAAGCCGAGGCGCAGGTGCTGTACGGCCGGTTGGTCGATGCCTTCTGGGATGCCGTGGTCGGCGTACGCGCCGACCGAGGCTGGGGACGGACGAATCCCAACCGTCAATACCTCGCAGTGGGCCTGATTGGCCTCGCACCCTATCGTTTCGAGCTGTCGCCAACGCTCTTCGTCAGCACGAAGGGAGAGCTGTCGGCGCGCCTCGAGGCCGCCTATGCTCTCGCGATTACCCAGCAGCTCATGCTGGAACCGGAGGTAGAGCTCAACGCGTCGATGCAGGAGGTACCGGCGTATGGTGTGACGCGTGGACTCAACGACTACGAGCTGGGGTTGCGGATGCGATATGAATTTCGACGTGAGTTCGCGCCGTACATCGGCCTCACCCGATCGCGCCGGAGTGGTGACGGTGCCGAGGCGGAGGTAGGTTCGGCCAAGGCGATCGCGAGAAACCAGTTCGTGCTCGGTCTGCGGCTATGGCGCTGACCATGAGAGCCCACTATGCAGCGCGGACGTTCTTCACGATTGCCGTCGTGATGGCCCGTCCAGTGTTGGCGCAGACAGACTACTACAACACCGACCGGGCCCGTCCGGTGCAGATCGAGGACGCATATGTCACCGAGCGCTACAACCTGGAGCTGAAGCTTGCGCCGCTCCGGCTCGAACTGCCACGTGGAGGGGGCTCGAGCCTTGGCGTGGAGCCGGAGCTCGCCTATGGATTCCTCCCGCGGACGCAGCTGGAGATCGGTTTGCCGCTCAGCACGACGACGATCAATGGCGCGCGCCGCTCGGGCGTCGCCGGCTTGTCGCTGTCCGTCATGCACAATCTGAATGCCGAGACAGAGCACTGGCCGGCGCTGGCGCTTCGTGCCGACGTCCTCGCGCCAGTCGGCGCCCTCGCACGCGACCGCGCGGCAACGTCACTGAGCGGTCTGCTCACGCGGTCCTTCGCGTGGGGACGCGTGCACGCCAACAGCCAATACACCTTCGGATCGGGAGGCCTCGGTACGCAGAGCACTTCGGCCGGAACACTGGAGCGGGGCGGCGTGGAGATCTCGCGATGGCTCACCGGATTCGCCGTCGACCATGCGCTGCCGCTGCGCTCGACCCTCATTACCGCTGAGGTATATGGCCGCGCACCGTTGGACCCCAACGCAAGCGTTGACTACACCACGGGTGCGGGAGTGCGGTATCAGGCGACGCCAATGCTCGCACTCGATGCTGGCACCGGCCGTCGGCTGAACGGTCCAGGGGAAGGATGGTACATCACATTCGGAACGGCGTACTCATTCGGACTTCGGCGGCTGTTCCCGGGCGGCGACTGGGGCGCTCCCGCGCCGTAGCGCTTCGCGCCGACGAACCGATTCGCGCCATTCTGGGTCGCTCTCAGCGACCTCACTCCTTCGCCCGACTCAGTCCGCCCATGTGTATGGGGCCGAGGATGGTTGCTATAAGTTGTCGGGGCGGGCGCGAACATCGGCGCGCGGTCGCGCGCCATGCACACCATACCAAGTGAGGGGGACAATGGCACAGGTCAAGGATCCGGTCTGCGGCATGATGATCGACGACAAGAGCGCCGTCGGGACATCCCAGTACAAGGGCACGCAATACTTCTTCTGCAGCAATGACTGCAAGGTGGAGTTCGACGAGAACCCCGACGACTACGCCCAGCGGGCGTAGCGCACCGGAGCGACGTTGTTGCTCGCGCTGGGTGGCGCGTTGACCGTCTTCCTGGCGGGCACAGGGGCCTGGCTCGTGCTCCGCTGGGTGGGCGACGCACTGAGCCCGCCCGGCACGACGGCGCCTGAGCGCGTGCCGTTCACGGGCGGCTACGCGCCGGCGTACCACGCGTGGAGCCGCTACCACGCGCGGTACTACGCGATGGCGTTGCTCTTCCTCGCCTTCGACATGGAGATGGTGTTCATGTATCCATGGGCGGTCGTCTTCGTGGCGGAAGGCATGAAGGCACTGGTCGAGATGCTGATGTTCATTGCGATCCTGCTGCTGGGCATCCTTTACGCCTGGAGGGAGCGGGCGCTCGCGTGGTCGTGAGCGGGAGTACCACGACGACATCGACGACAGTTCGTCCGTGGCCCGCGCCCGCACGTGGTCTGGCCGGCTCGCGCTCGGGGCTCCGAAATGCGCTCGCGCGCTTCGCCGCCGCCGCGCCAGCCAGGGTGTTCGTGCTCGAAGGTCTCGGCGCTCCAGATGCGCTCGACGTGCTTCGGCTCCAACCCGACATCATCCTCGTCGACACGCCGCGCTCGGCGACGGTGCTGCTCGTCGCCGGCAGGCTGCCCAACGCGATGCACGAGCCGGCGCGGCGCGCGCACGATGCAATGGCGCAACCGCGCGCCACCGTCTGCTGGACGCTCTCACCCGGCGATGGAGCGATGCTCCCGTTTCCCGAAGCAACGGTCGTACCGGCAGAGCCGGATGGCTCGCCGGCCGACATCGCGACGGTTGCCCGCATGTTTGCTCGCATGCAGGCGGACCTGCTCCGCGCGACGCGCCCGTCGGAACCGGCGCTCCTCGCCGACGTGGATCCCGCGCCCTGGCGCGGCGTCGGACCGTATGGCCAGGGCGGGACGGGGATGACCGGCGGCGTGCCGTACGGTCGCCCGCTCGCTGGACGCGCGCCCGATCGCGACGGCCTCGAGCTGGACCAGCTTCCGGTGCGCGTCGGTCCGTTCTTCGCGCCCTTCCCGGCGGGACTCGTGCTCGACATTACCCTGCAGGGCGACGTCATCCAGGATGTCGCCGTTTCGGGGAATCCCTTCACGGCGTCCGGGGAGAGCGGAACCACGGTGCGCGGGATGGGCGATCCGTTTCACGCGGCGCTCGGCGAACCGATCCGCATCGCGGATCTCGAACGTGCCCGAGCGCGTCACCATCTGTACTGGCTCGCGCGGATGCTGCGCGTGCACGGGCTCGATGCACTGGGGCACCGGACCCTCGCCTTGGCCGCATCGCTCGCGGACAGCCTGCCGCGCGGTGCCGCGAGCGACGTCGGCGCACTCCATCGGCTGCTGGAGCGAACCCGCGGGCTCGGCTGGGCGACGGCCGACGTCGGCGTCGTCGACCCCCGCCTCGTCACGGGTCATGGGCTCGGTCCCGTCGCCCGCGCCGCCGGGCTCACCGAAGATGCACGAATCGACGACCCCGCGTATGTCGAGCTCGGATTCGCGCCCGTCGTGCAGGGGCGTGCTGGTGGCGATGCACACCCTGCGGTGGGCGACGCACGGGCACGATGGCGGCAGCGACTCGGCGAAGCCGCGCAGAGCCTCGATCTCGCCGCGCGAGCCGGCGACCGGCGCACCGGTGGTGAGGGCCGGCCGATCGAGGGAGTGCGTGGTCGCATGTCCCGAAACGGAACGCGTGTATTCCCGTCGGCCATGCTGCTCGATCTGTTGCCGGACTTGCTTCGCGGTCAGGAGTGGGGCGCCGCCGTAACGACGATCGTGAGTCTCGACCTCGACCTGCGCGAGGCCGCGCTGGCGCCCGGTGCGACGCCGCTCGGCCCACCTCCCGCGCCGCAGCCAAGCGGCGGCATGGACGGGATGGCCGGCATGGACGGGATGGCCGGCATGGACAAGATCGCCGGCGCGGCCGGCATGGCTGGCAAGGACGACCACACGCAGCAGGGTCACGCGATGGGGGGAATGTGAGTGACCCCGCCGATGTGCTTCGTCTGCTGTCCCTTGCCGTCATCGGCGTGGGCGCAGCGTTGCTAGGAGGCGTGTACGCAGTCGCGGTGCTCGATCGCATCGTGGCGCGCGCGGTGGCGCGCATGCCCCTGGCGCTAGCCAACGCAGTAGCTGCGCCGGCGCGCGAGGCGGCACTGCTGCTGTTGCAGCGACGGACTGTGACCGAGCGCCCCGACGCGGCAGCATGGGCGCTCGCGCCAGCATTGCTCGGATCGCTCGCGGCCGCGGCACTTGTTGCGATCCCCCTGAGTCCCGCGTTCGCGCTACCGGACATCGGGTCGGGGATAGTCTATTTCGGCGCCGTGATGGCGATGGTGATGGTTGCCGTGTACCTCCACGGCTGGGCGGCCAACTCGGTCTTCCCGCTGATCGGCGGATACCGGTTCGTCGCCCAGGCGCTCTCGTACGAGATGCCGCTCGCCCTCGTGTTGATCGCCGCGGCGTTACCTGCGGAATCCCTGTCTGTGGGTGACATTGTACGATCGCAGACGGGTGCCTGGAACGTCGTGCGACAGCCCCTCGGACTTCCGCTCTACCTCATCGCGGGGCTGGGTCTCGCCTTCTGGGGGCCGCTCAACTTTCCCGATGCGGCAGACCTCGCGGGCGGCACCCGCGCGGAACTGTCCGGGGCGGCGCTCCTCCTCTGGCACGCGGCACGATCGGCCGTGCTGGTCGCGGTCGCCGCCATGGGAGCGGCGGCGTTCCTGGGTGGCTGGCTCGGACCGTGGCTCCCTGGCGCGGTGTGGATGGTGCTCAAGACGCTCGCGCTGATCGTCGTGCTGCTCACGGCCGGACATCTCGTCGCCCGCGTGCGGCTCGAGCGGTTCGTGGTCATTGCGTGGACGGTGCTCATCCCGCTCGCCCTCGTCGACATCTTCGTGTCGGGGCTCCTCGCGCTGCGTGGGGCAGGGCGGTGACCGCGTGCTGAGCGATGTCCTCTTCTGGCTCGCGGGGGCGGCGGCCGTCGTCACCGCATGGCGCGTCTTCCGCACCGACTCGATGGTGCGCGCGGCCTACTGGCTGATGGCCTCCTTCGTCGCCGTGGGCGTCATCCTCGTCCTGCTCCACGCCGACTTCCTCGGGCTCGTCCTGCTGCTCATGATGGCTGGCGAGATGACCATCATGGCGGTCTTCATGGTGATGTTCATGATGAACCCCGCCGGCCTCAATCCCATGATGATGGTGCACCAGCATCGCACGTCGATCGTGGCCGGAATCGTCGCATTCCTCGGGCTCGCCGCCGTCGGCCTCTTCGGTGCCTTCCCTGCGGCTCCCGCGCTGCCGGCGCCGGACACGACGGCCCGGCTCGGCCGCGAGCTGCTTGGCGATTCGATGTTGATCTTCGAGACTGCGGGCGTGGCGCTGCTCGCGACGATGATCGGCGCGATCGCCATCGCCAGCAGTCGCGGACGTTACGGGACCGCTGACGACGGCTCGGTCGAGCCGCCGGCCGAGCTCGCGAGCGGCGGCACGCCATGACGCTCCCACGTCTGCTCGTCGTGGCCGCCGCACTGTTCGGCATCGGCGTCTACGGCGCGCTGAGCCAGCAGTCATTCGTGATGATCATGATGGGCCTCGAGCTCATGCTCAACGCCGCCATTCTCGCCGCGGTCGCATTCTGGGCACGCTCGGCCGGTGGCTCGCCCAAAGGGCAGCTCCTGGCCGTCGTCGTCATGGCAGTGATGGCCGTGGAGGCCGCGGTCGGCTTTGCGCTGGTGACCAACATCTACCGCATCCGGAAGGCCGACATCACCGAGAAGCTGAAGGCGCTGCGCGGATGACGAGCGGCGCGCGCTTACCGAGGGGTCGTCACGCGTGACCGTCTGGCTCCTTCCATTGCTGCCGCTCGCCGGCGCGCTCGT
>JBKJUW010000138.1:0-9694 GCA_046589725.1 Gemmatimonadaceae bacterium | reverse complement strand
TTCTCTGAAGGTCGTCGCCCCGAAGTCGTGAGCGCCATCCGCGACGCCATCTCGGCCGTGGCGGGCGCCCACGTGCTCGATGCCAGCGCCGACGCCAGCCACAATCGCTGCGTCATCACCTTCGTCGCGCCAATCGACGTCGTCGTCGACGCAGCGTTCGCGGGCATCCGCGCGGCACAGGGCCTCATCGATCTCACCTCGCACGCCGGCGAGCATCCCCGCATGGGCGCCGCGGACGTGGTGCCGTTCATCCCGCTCGATGGCGCCACGATGGAGGACTGCATCGCGCTCGCGCGCCAGCTCGGCGCGCGTGTGGGGGACGAACTGGGCATTCCCGTGTTCCTCTACGAGCGTGCCGCCACGCGCCCCGACCGCGAGAACCTCGCCGACGTTCGTCGCGGGGAGTTCGAGGGCATTCGTGTCGACATTGGAACTACCCCACAGCGCACACCCGACTTCGGCCCTTCGGCCGTGCATGCAACCGCCGGAGCGGTGGCCATCGGCGCCCGCCCTTTCCTCGTGGCGTACAACGTCTACCTCGGTCCCGCGGCGAACATGCCCGTGGCACGGGAGGTCGCAAAGGCGCTCCGTGGTTCGTCCGGCGGCCTGCGGTACGTGAAGGCCATGGGCTTCGAGGTCGACGGACAGGCCCAGGTTTCGATGAATCTCGTCGATACGGAGAAGACGCCGCTCCACCGCGTCTTCGATATGGTCAAGATGGAGGCAGAGGCGCGCGGTGTGTCGCCAACATGGAGTGAGATCGTCGGGCTGGTGCCTGAGCGCGTCCTCTTCGCGGCCGCAGCTCGACATATCCAGCTGCGCGAATTCACGCCGGACATCGTGCTCGACCGAAAGGTCCGCGACGCTATCTCCGGCGGTGAATCGCTCAGCGGCTTCGTTGGGTCGATAGCCTCGGCGAGCCCGACACCAGGTGGCGGCAGCGTCGCCGCCCACGTCGGCGCACTCGGTGCCGCGCTCGCGCAGATGGTCGCTGGCCTCACAATCGGCAAGAAGAAGTACGCGGCGGTCGACGCCGAGATGCGCGACATCGCTGTCCGTGCGGCGGCGGTCGGCAACACGCTGGCGACGCTCGTGGCGCGCGACGCGGCGGCGTACGCAATCGTTGCCGCCGCCTACAAGATCACGGCGGAGACGGACGCCGAGAAGGCGCACAAGACGGCGCGCATCGATGAGGCGTTGCTGCATGCGGCCGACGTGCCACTCGAGACAGCGCGCGCGTGCGCCGATGTCGCCGAGCTGGCGCTCCTCGTTGCCGAGAAGGGCAACACCAACGCGGCGAGTGATGCCGGCGTCGCCGCACTGCTCGCCGAGGCGGGTTGCGTGGGCGCCAGCTACAACGTGCGAATCAATGTGGCATCGCTCAGCGACAAGTCACGCGGGACACGCCTTGGCGAGGAAGCCGCCGCTTGCGTCGCACGGGCGCAGGCCGCGGCTCGGCGGGCACATGAGTTCGTGGAGCAATCGATTCAGTCCTGATCATCCGCGTCCCTTGCCTTTCCAACTGTTTAGCGCAGAATCCATGATCTCGGCCGTTTCTGTTCATTTCTCACGGAGGAGTCCATGTCAGCAACCGGGAACCAGATCACGGATCGACGCTCGTTCCTCGGATCCCTTGCCGCCGGATCCACTGCCGTTGCCATCGCGGGAGTGGGGTTGCACAGCGCGGCGACTGAGGCGTTTGCGCATGATGCGAACGCCCCGGGATACTCGGAGGCGTGGCTCGCCAAGCTGACGGGCAAGCACAGACAGTTCTTCGACGCCACCACCACCAACCAGTTCGCGCTCGTGTTCGCGATGAACTTCCTCAACAGCTACAACGAGGTGTACAAGGTTCCCGACGCAAACCTCAGCGCGGTCGTCGGCCTGCGACACTTTGCCATCGCAACGGCGCTGTCGGATGACATCTGGTCGCGGTACAAGGTTGCCGAGTTCGTTCAGGCAATGGATCCGTCCACCAAGTCGCCGTACATGCGGAATTACCTCAACCACCCGCACGACGGCGACATGATGTTTCCCAGTGCCTCGCTGGACAAGCTCGTCGCCCGCGGTGTGCAGTTCACCTGCTGCAACGTGGCCATTACCGCGGTGAGCGGACTGCTCGCCAAGAACGCGGGAGTACCGCCAGACGTCGCCAAGACCGAGTGGATCGCCGGGCTTCTCCCGGGAGTGACACTCGTGCCGTCGGGTGTCTTCGCCGTAAACCGTGCGCAGGAGAAAGGCTGCACCTATTGCAGCGGGTGACCGCGCTTCGGCCCGCGTGAACGAGGAAGGGCTGGCCTCCGCAATCGGAGACCAGCCCTTCTCACGAACAATCCGCGATGATCGCAGTTGCAAATCCGCAAGATCCGCGTTGCATCTGTTGCCGAGAAAAGGCGCGCTGAGTCAGTTGCCGAAGAAGAGAGATTGATTCAGTTGTCGAGCGCCTACGGTACCGGCGCGGAATCAACGCTGGCATAGATCGAGTTGAACAGCCACTTGAAGGTCCCATGTGGCTGGCCGCGGAACGTGATCTCGGGGGCAAACATGTACAGCTTGCCCTTGCCGATCGACGCCTCCGCCGCCTCGACGGCACCGTCGAGGTAGGACTGCCCCCACGCCCATCCACTGCGCAATGGGGTGGCGTTCGGGAAGATCGCCAGGGGCCGCAGTCCCTTCGCCGCGGCATCCGGTCCGAGGCGATACGCGGGGCTGTTGTCGAAGAAGACATCGAGATTGCGCGGCAGCCCGGCAGAGATATCGGCCGTCGTATCTACCTGCACGCGAAGGATCGAGCCCGGTACGTAGTACTTGTCGCCCGGCAGGTCACGGTCCGCACCCGCCGCGGTCTTCTCGACGAGCGCGTTGGTGATCGGGAGCCCGAGGCTCATGCCGAGGTTCGCGGACGTGCCAACGGCGACGACCGTTCCGCCTGCCTCCATGAACTGCTTCAAGGCCGGCACGGTCCGCTCCGCGCTGAAGCGACCCATGCGCACCCGGAATTCAGCAGGGACGCTCGACGTATCGACTGTTCCGCCGAGCCCGCCGCCACGGCCACCCTGTCCCGCTCGCGGCAGCGCGCCGGAGGGAAGGATGATCACCTCGTACTTGCTCGCGAGATTCCCGGCGTCGACTGTCGGCGGATAGATGACGTCGAACGGGAATTCGAACTGCTCGAGCAGCCAGCGCGTGTGCCCCGACGGCATCGAGCCGCCGTAGACATCGTACAGCGCGACACGCATCGAGTGCAGGCGCCGCGCGTTCGCCGGCGGACGACTCGTCACCGCGACTGCCGATACTCCCTTGCTCCGCGCGAGGTCGCGTACCATGGCAGTGGAGGCGGGCGACGCGGAGATGTAGAAGGTGCCGGCCGGATAGGTCTTCCCGCCTTCCGTCAATGGCGACCGCAGCGCGAACACCTCCGCGTTTGCCTTGAATGCCCGGTTTACGCCCACGAACGCATCGTTCACCGAGCGGCTCAGGAGATAGCCCGCGGGTGCCGATGCGCCGGCAACCGATCCCGCCATCGGCGACGCCAGTCCCTTGATCGGCTGGAAGGGCCCGTCGAACCCGTCGAGAATGCGGTCGAACTTCACGCCCATCTGGAACGCGAGCGTGTACCCCGCGTTGTCGTACGGCCGCTTCGGCGGCCCGCCCGGATAGGCGAAGTCGTTCGGGTGATCCTGCGGCTCGAACATGTCGAGCACGTGGGGTCGGAAGGCCTGGTTGCTCTTCACCACGTACGAGCCGGCGGGATATTGCTTGCCCGCGACTGCGAACGGCGCGGTCGCGCGATTCACGATGACGCCGGCATGCAGCAGCGCATTCACGAACTTCGTCGCCGTGGGGAAGTCCGGCTGGTCGCTCGGAAGGATATAGCCACGCGGATCGCGCAACTCCGGCGCGTGCAGCACCTCGGTGTAGTATTTCAGATCCGCACCACGGCCGAACTGGAAGATCGGGTCGCCAACGGGTGCTCCCGCTGCCGGTGGGGCCGCTGTGCCAGCCGCTGCCCTGCCCGCAGCCAGAGCTTCGCCCGCATTCGCGCTACGACCGCCGACACGCCCCCCGTCGCTGCCTGCAGCATCCGCCTCGATCCTCTTCTTTACGGCGTCGATGCGGCTTGGGCTGGCCGTCCACGTATCCCTGTTCCCGCGGTCGATTGAATTCTTGCCCATGCGCCAGAAGTTGAACAGCAGGTTCTCACGCTCGCGCGACGCAATATCGAGCACTGCGCGGTTCGCGGTCAGCGAATACTCGATCGACTGACGGAAATGCCAGCGCTGCGGCGCGATCGGATAGGGAAGGTCCGCGCGCGGAAGCTGCTGCTCCGGGATGAAGGGAATTGTCTCCGGCGTGGGGTTGCCGATCGCTTCCGTGAGCAACCCGATCTGGTTGTGGAAATACACCGTGGTGCGAAGACCTCCATTCCACCACGTCGAGTAACTCGAGCCGGAGCGCATCGTCACACCCGGCTTGCCCTCGGCCTCGAACCGCGAATGCATCGACGCAGCGACGAGGTCGAGCTCCACCGGGATGAGCGGATCGAAGTTGAAGTTGAACGGATCGCGGAAGGGCGGCGCGAACATCACGGTGCCCGCAGGACCCGTCTGGTGATGGTTGTAGACGATCTGCGGAAACCACTCCCAGTAGAGCTGGTGATTGATGTTCTGCGTCTCCGGCTGGTTCGACATGTAGAAGTCGCGATTGTTGTCGTGGCCGATGTACTTCTGGTAGAGGCGCGGGATGTTGGTATTCCGCTTCAGCGTGTCCGCATCCTTCATGTACCAGTTCGACACGAGCTCCATGCCGTCCGGATTGGCATGTACCGCGAGGATGATGCAATCGTTCAGGAAGCGCATCGTCTCGGCGTCATTCTTCGACACGAGCTGATACACGGTCTCCATGAGCTGCGCGGCGCCGAGCACCTCGGTGGCGTGCAGGCCGCCGTCGATCCACACGATCGACTTGCCCTCCTTCGCCAGCGCACGGGCCTCGGCCTCAGTCACGCCTTCGGCAAACGCCAGCTTGCGGGAGATCTCCTTGTAGTGGTCGAGCTTCGCGAGGTTGGCGGGCGACGAGATGATCGACATCAGCTGCGGGCGCCCCTCGGCCGTCTTGCCGATCTCCACCAGCTTCATGCGGTTCGACTCCTGCGCCAGCTTCCGCCAGTAGGCCTCGAACTGCGAATAGGTCGCGAGCTTGTAGTCGTCCCCAATGTTGAAGCCGAATTGCTGCTTCGGCGAGGTGATCGTGCCCTGCGCTGCAGCGGTTGATGCGCACAGCGCGATCATGCCGGCGGTGACGAATCGAGCTGTACGCCGACGGCGTGTCGTGGTGGGTATTCCCAGCATGCATTCTCCGTGGTGCCGAGTCTGCGGCGCAAGGAGGGCGCGCGCCGCGGTGGGGTGCTTGAGACCTCTAGGGAAACGTGCGCTGAGCGATCTTCGTTGTGCCAGGACGTTCCGACCCTCCGACAGTCTGACCGTCTGACCCCGGCGGCCGGCTTCGCCGGCGTCCTCGTCTGACTGCGGGTCAACTGCCGATCAGACGGTCATGATCTACACAACTCGGTTGATAAGCTGCCTTGGCCACCAGCCGGTCCACGCAACGCAGCATTCAGCCAAGGAGCCCAGCCGTGTAGCGTATAGCTGTCAGACCGCAGTTGACCCGCTGTCAGGCGAGCAGCCGCGCAGCGGCGAGCGGGTCAGACCGTCCGACTGTCAGACTTCGAATCAGGCTGCTGTCAGAATCCTGTTTCCCGAATCCGTGATCGCGACCGTGTGCTCGAAGTGAGCCGAGCGGGAGCCGTCGACCGTCACAATCGTCCACTTGTCGGGGAGTGTGCGCGTCTGCGGACCGCCGATGTTCACCATCGGCTCGATCGCGATCGTGAGGCCCGGGACCAGCTTGAGGCCGCGTTTTGCCTTGCCGTAGTTGGGAACCTGCGGCTCCTCGTGGAATTGCACGCCGATCCCATGGCCGACCAGATCGCGGACGACACTGAAGCCTGCGGCCTCGACAACGCGTTGCACCGCCGCGCCGATGTCGCCAAGGTGGTTGCCCGGGACGGCGGCCGCGATTCCCGCGGCGAGCGACTCCTCGGTGACCTGCAGCAAGCGCTGGGTTTCGTCATCTACCGCGCCAACGGCGACGGTCGACGCCGCATCGGTAAAGTATCCCTGAAAGCCGACGCCCAGGTCGATGGAAATGATGTCGCCATTCTTCAGCACCCGCTTCTTCGACGGAATGCCGTGCACGATCTCGCTGTTGATCGAGGCGCAGAGCGATCCGGGAAAGCCGTAGAGGCCCTTGAACGCGGGCGTCGCTCCGGGATGCGAACGGATGAATTCTTCCGCGATCACGTCGAGCTCGAACGTCGAAATCCCGTCGCGCACCTCACGGCGCATGAGCGCATGCGTCGCCGCGAGGATCTTGCCCCCCTCGGCCATGAGTTCGATCTCGCGGTTGCTCTTGAGCTGGATCACGCGCCTCTCACGATGGGTTACGAGGCCAGCGCGCCGAGTGCGCGGCCGGTGACGTCCTGTACGGTGCCCACCGCATCAATCACTGCGACCTTGGTGCCATGCTGGCGATACCACAGGAGCACCGGTGCCGTCTGCTTCTCGTAGACCGCGAGCCGATTGCGAATAGCGTCGGGCTCGTCGTCCTTGCGGCGGACGAGCGTGCCGCCGTCCTTCTCGCACTTCTCACCGGGCTCGCGCCCTGTGTACGGCGTCTGGCACGTATCGCAGACCGTCCGACCCGCCAGGCGGTGGACGATCTCCTCGTCGTCGATCTCGAAGCAGAGCACCGCGTCGACCTGCTTCCCGAGTTCCTCACAGACTTTCGACAGTCCCTCCGCCTGCGGCACCGTGCGCACCACGCCATCGAGCAGCACACCGCCCTTCGCACGCGGCTCGCTCAGCGCCTGCTTCATGATGCCAAGGATCACGCTATCGGGCACCAGGTCGCCGCGCTCCATGAAGGCCTTGGCCTCGAGGCCCAGCGTGGAGCCCGCGCGGATGGCCGCGCGAAGCTCGTCACCCGTGGCGAGCGTCGGAACGCCAAGCGCCGCTGCGAGCAGCGGCGCTTGGGTTCCCTTTCCGGCACCTGGCTTTCCGAAGAGGACGATGATCATCAGGGAGTATTGCTGGTCGAGCGGTTAGAAGCCGCCGGGACCTGGCTGCTGCCGACCACGGATCTTGAGCTTTCCCTTCTTCATGAAGCCGTCGTACTTCCTGAGCAGCAGGTGTTGCTGCACCTGTGCCAGCGTGTCAAGCGCGACGCCGACGACGATGAGGAGCGACGTGCCACCGAACGAAACGCTGTTCGGCACGTTGATCAGGCGCGAGATCAGCACCGGAAGCAGGGCGATGGCAGTGAGGAACAGCGCTCCGGGGAGCGTGATGCGACTCACGACCTGGTCGATGTACTCGGCCGTCTTCGCGCCCGGCTTCACGCCGGGAATGAAGCCGCCCTGCTTCTTCAGGTTTTCCGCCAGGTCGATCGGGTTGAAGATGATCGACGTGTAGAAGTACGTGAAGAACATGATCAGGATGGCCGACGCGATCAGGTACCAGGCGCTGCCCGGCGCGAACAGTTCCGCGAGCTGCTGTGCCCTGGCATTCTTGAAGAACTGGGCGAAGGCGCCCGGCACGACGATGATCGACTGCGCGAAGACGATGGGCATCACGCCCGCCGTGTTGATGCGCAGCGGGATGAAACTTCGTGCCGCCTCGCGCATCCGTCCCCGGGCCATCGTGCGCTGCGGGATCTGGATGAGGATGCGGCGCGCCGCCATCGTGATCGCGACGACGCCCGCCACGACCGCGACCATCAGTGCCGCGAGCACCAGCAGCGAGAACGACCCGATCGCGCCCGTGTTCACGAACCCGAACGTCGTGCCGATGCTCGGCCAGATACGCTCGACGATCGAGAAGAAGATGATGAGCGAGGCGCCATTACCCAGACCACGCTCCGTGATCTGCTCGCCGAGCCACATCACGAAGATTGCGCCTGTTGTAAGGAAGAACGTCATCTGGAAGCGGAACGCCATTCCCGGGTGCGCAATGGCACCGGTGAGCGACTCCGTAAAGAGCGCAAAGCCCCACGCCTGCACGGCCGCGAGCGCCACGGTCGCGTAGCGTGTCCACTGGTTGATCTTCTTACGGCCTTCCTCGTCCTTCTGCATCTTCTCGACCGACGGCACCACGGCACCGGCGATCTGCAGGAAGATGCTCGCCGAGATGTACGGCATGATGCCGAGCGCGAACACTGTCGCGCGCGACAGCTGTCCGCCCGTAAACAGGTCGTACAGTCCGAGCAGCCCGCCGCTTCCCGACTTGCCCTGGTTCGCGAAGAAGTCGATCAGCGCCTGGGTATCGATCCCAGGCGCCGTGATGTGCGCGCCAATGCGATAGATGAGGAGGCACAGGAGCGTGAAGACAATCTTGTCCTTCAGCTCCGGCGTACGAAAGACACTCGATACCGCCGCTGCGGCATTGTTCTGCGCCATGAAAGATCCTCGGGGGGTACTTCGTTACTCCTCGACCGTACCACCGGCGGCAACGATCGCGTCGCGCGCCGCGCTGCTGACCTTCAGGCCGCGCACCGTAACCGCCGTCGTGAGCTCGCCGTTCGCCAGCACTTTCACCGCTCCCTTGCGCTTCACGAGGCCCGCCGCGCGCAACCCTTCCTCAGTCACCTCGCCGTCGAGCAACGTGAGCTGGTCGAGACGGATGACGTTGTTCTCCTCGCGAAATGGATTCGTGAATCCGCGCTTCGGCAGCCGGCGGGTCAGCGGCATCTGGCCGCCTTCGAACTGCGGCTTGCCGCCACCCGGGCCGTGATGACCCGCGCGTGCCTTGCTTCCCTTGTGGCCCTTGCCAGAGGTCTTGCCTGTGCCGGAGCCCGGACCGCGTCCCAGACGCTTGCGGTCGCGATGGCTGCCTGGTGCAGGCGAGAGATTATGGAGGCCGATCTTGTCCGTCGTCACTGTTCTACTCCTCGACGGGCACGACCACCACGAGGTGGCGCACCTGCTTGAGTTGTCCACGAAGCGCGGGGGAATCCTGCTTGATCACCTCGGCCTGGTGGTGCTTCAGCCCGATCGCCTTGAGCGTCAGGTTCATCCGCCACGAGTGACCGATGCCGCTCCGGACCTGCTTGATCCGGACCCGGCCGCTCGTGAGCTCGTTCTTGCCCGTGACCTTCGGCCCCTTGCTCGGGTGCCAGACAAACGTGCGTGGCATTAGACAGTCACCTTCGACTTGCCGCGCGAGCGGTAGCCGAGCTTCGCCGGATCGATGCCGCGCTCTCGCGCGATCGCCTCCACCGTCGTCAGCTGCGCCAGTCCATCCATCGCCGCGCGAACCATGTTATGCGGATTGGTGGAGCCGAGGCTCTTCGTGAGGATGTCGCTGATGCCGACACACTCCATCACGGCGCGCACCGCGCCACCAGCGATCACACCGGCACCAGGCGCGGCGGGCTTCATCCAGACCTTGCCCGCGCCATGCTTGCCCGTGACTTCATGCGGAATCGTCGCGCCCGTGAGGGGCACGCTGACCAGGCTGCGGCGCGCGGCCTCGACGGCCTTGCGGACCGCCCCGGACACTTCGTTCGCCTTGCCACTCGCGAAGCCCACCTTCCCCTGCCCGTCGCCGACGGCGACCAGCGCGTTGAAGCTGAACCG
>JBKJUW010000038.1:0-24800 GCA_046589725.1 Gemmatimonadaceae bacterium | reverse complement strand
GGCGGTCGAGGGGCAGGTGGTGCACGTGCATTCCGAGAAGGCGCTCGAGGCGCGGAAGGGTGTGCTGGAGATGCTCCTCATCAATCATCCGCTCGATTGCCCGATCTGCGATCAGGCCGGCGAGTGCGAGCTGCAGGACTACACCTTCGCCGAAGGCCGCAAGGATTCCCGGTACATGGAGCCGAAGCGCTTCAACCCGGTCGAGGACTTCGGCGGCGACGTCATGTACGTCGCGAACCGCTGCATCCTCTGCACGCGGTGCGTGCGCTTCATGGATGACGTCGCGCACGATCCGGTCCTCGCGGTGGTGGAGCGCGGCGACCGCGCACTGATCGGCAAGTTCGAGGGCGAGGACCTGACGCACGCATGGGCGGGCAACGTCATCGACCTTTGCCCCGTCGGCGCGCTGTTGTCGAAGGACTCGCTCAACAAGGCGCGCGCCTGGGAGATGGATCGCTCGGCGTCCGTGTGCCCGAACTGCTCACAGGGCTGCAACATGATCGTCGAGACGCGCGACAATCAGGTCGTGCGCCTTCGGCCGCGGCCGAACGAGGACGTGAACGCGTTCTACATGTGCGACCACGGACGCTTGAACTACCGCTGGATCAATCGTGCCGATCGGGTCGAATCACCGATGGTGCGGCAGAACGGAACACTCGCGACAGCGGACTGGGAGGTTGCGTTGCGCGCGGCCGCCACGATGCTCGCCGGAAAGCGCGCCTTCGTGCTGGCGTCGCCGAACCTCTCGAACGAGGCGCTGTTCCTGCTCGGGAAGCTCGTGGCGAAGACCGGCGGAGCAGGGGCATTCCGCGTCAACGAGGGGCAGGAGGCTCCGTTGCCGGGTGTCAAAGACCTCGCCCTGCGCGCCGATCGCGCCGCCAACGTCCGCGGTGCCGAGCTGGCCGGGTTCACGCGCTCTGACTCGCCACTCGCCGGTCTGCAAGCGGGCGACGTGCTGGTCGTCGCCGATGAGGAGCTTGAGGGAGTAGACGCGGCTGATGTCGCCAAGGCTGGCGCAGTCCTCGTCATTGGCACCACGCTGCCCGCCTGGGCGCGTCATGGTGCAAACGTCGTCCTGCCGATCGCGAACTTTGCCGAAGAGGATGGCACGTTCACGAACCTCCGCGGTCGTGTCCAGCGCTTCATGCAGGCGAAGGCGGCTCCTGGCGTCGCGCGACCAAGCTTCTTCGCGATCGGTGACCTGCTCGCCGCGGTCGGGGACGGTGCAGGCTACTGGACGGCGTCGCAGACCTTCGACGCGCTTGCGGCATCGCATGGAGAATTCGCGGGGATGTCATACGACAAGCTCGGACTCAAGGGCGCGTTGACGGCTGGCGCATTGTCGGAGGCGTCGAAGTGACTTCCCTTTATCCGCTGCTGCAGATTGTTGGCCCCACGACAGAACCGCACTTCGGGGTGTGGCTGCTCGCGACGGTCATCAAGATGCTGGTCGTCTTCACGCTGTACATGCTCGGCGCCGCCCTCTTTACACTCGCGGAGCGCAAGATTTCGGCGTGGATGCAGGACCGGCATGGTCCGAATCGCGTTGGCAAGGGCTGGCTGCAGCCCATTGCGGACGGCGTAAAGAACTTCGTCAAGGAAGAGACGTACCCGGACGCAGCCAACCTTCCGTTGTTTATCCTGGCGCCGGTGTTGTCGTTCATTCCTGCGCTGGTCACGTGGGCAGTCATTCCCTTCGCGGCACCATGGGGCTCACGCTGGGGCGTCATCGAGATGGTGCTCGCGCCGATGCCTGTCGGCTTCCTGTTCATTCTTGCGTTCTCGTCCGTGGGCGTATACGGCATCGTGATCGCGGGTTGGGCGTCGAACAACAAGTACGCGCTGCTCGGCAGCATCCGGTCGAGCGCACAAATGGTGTCCTACGAGATCGCGATGGGGATGAGTACGATCCCCGTGCTGCTGCTCGCCGGGAACGTCTCGATGTCGAAAATCGTGAATCAGCAGGCGTTCGAGACGTGGAACGTGCTGAACCTGACCGTCGCGTTCTTCGTCTTCCTCATCGCGGCGTTCGCGGAGACGAACCGCCTGCCGTTCGACTTGCCCGAGGCGGAGTCGGAGCTGATCACGGGTTATCACACCGAGTACAGCGCGATGAAGTTCTCGTTGTTCTTCATCGCCGAGTATTGCAATATGCTCACGGCGAGCGCGTTGATGGCGACACTGTTCTTCGGGGGCTGGGACATTCCGTTCACGCTGTGGGACAACCTCGCGCCGCACACCGGACTCAAGACACTGTTGACGCTCGGCGCGTTCGCGACGAAGACCCTCTTCTTTGTCTTCTTCTTCATGTGGATCCGCTGGACACTGCCGCGCTTCCGCTATGACCAGCTCATGTCGCTCGGCTGGAAGCTGCTGCTGCCGCTGTCGCTCGGCTACATCGTCGCCGTGGCGTCCACCATCGTGACGCTCGATGCGCTCGGGTTCGCGCGCGGCTCGGTGCCGTTCTGCACGGGGCTGATCCTGCTGAACCTCGCGGCCGTCGTGATCCTGTTCAACATCGTCGACCGGGGTCGCATCATCAGTCCCGCATTCTCGCGCCTGAATCGCCGTGATCTCGACAAGCTGCGCGCCGTGAGCACGCAGAGGCGGGCGCCGCTTGCCCCTGAGTCACTTGCACCGGAGTCCGGAGACTGATGTCCATCGGCGTCAAGGTCGTCACCCGCCCAATCGAGGAAGTCAGCTACGTGCGCGCCACCCTCGGTGGCATGAAGCGCACGTTGCGACACATCTTCGAGGAGAAAGTCACCACGCAGTATCCGGAGGAGAAGGAGTCGATCTCCAAGCGGTGGCGCGGCACGCATCGGATGCTCACGACGGAAGACGGCAAGGCCAAGTGCGTCGCGTGCGGCCTGTGTCCGTCCATCTGCCCGGCGAACTGCATCAAGCTCGTCCCGGGTGAAGACGAGCAGGGGAACCGCTATCCTCTTGTGTTCGAGATCGACGAGTTCCGCTGCATCTTCTGCGGCTACTGCCAGGAAGTGTGCCCGGAAGAGGCGATCCACATGGGCCGTCATTACGAGAACGCCGAGTACAGCCGCGAGGGGTTCGTGTATGACCTCGAGCGGTTGATGGCACAGACGCATCCGGTGTGCGAGATGTGGGATCCAGCCGACCCGAAGGGGGAGTGATGACGCACAACGAGCTCCCGCTCTTTTACGTCTTCAATTTCTACCTCTTCGGCCTCGTCGCGATGATCTCGGCGGTCGCGTTCGTGACGCGCAAGAGCCCGGTAGCCGCCGCGATGTGGCTGGTGAGCGTCATGTTCAGCCTCGCCGCCCTGTACGTGATGCTCGACGCGCAGTTCATCGGAACCATGCAGGTGCTGGTATATGCCGGCGCGATCATGGTGGTGTTCCTGTTTGTCATCATGCTGCTGAACCTCGGCCACCCCTCGGAGATTGCGGATGTGCGCGGTCTCTGGTGGAAACTGGCGGCGGGTGCTGTTGGCCTGGCATTTCTCGCCCAGATCTTCGCGCTCACACGGGCGAAGCTCACGGAAGCGCTGGTGCTGCCCGAGAACACCATAGCCAATCAGGTGGCTCGCGACGGGGCGATTGCGCCGCTGGCGGGTCCGCTCTTTCATGAATACCTGCTCGCGTTCGAGGTGACGAGCATCCTGCTCCTCGCCGCGGTCGTCGGGGCGGTCGTCCTGGGAAAGCGAAAGGAGCGTGTCAATGCTGACTGAGTCGCTCTTCTTCAGTGCCGTGCTGTTCACCATCGGCGTGGTCGGCGTGCTCACGCGCCGCAACGCGATCATCATCTTCATGTGCGTGGAGCTAATGCTGAACGCGGTGAACCTCACGTTCGTGGCGTTTGCCCAGGTGTACGGCGTGGCGGGTCAGATCTTTGTGTTCTTCGTCATGACGGTGGCGGCGGCGGAAGCTGCCGTGGGACTCGCGATCATCATCGCGCTATTCCGCCATCGCCAGACGGTCAATCTGTCGAACATCAATCTCCTCAAGGGATGATGCTCCTCCAGCACGCAGCAGCGGCGGGTGCACACCCCCTGAGCGGCACCGTGGCGCAGTATATGTGGCTGCTGCCACTGCTGCCGCTCCTTGGCTTCGTGATCAACGGGCTGCTCTCGCTCACGAGCGCAGTTCACTTCGGGCCGGACGATCCCAGCGCGAGCCACGACGACACGCATGGCGCGCACGCGCACGCCCAGGACGACTCGGGTGGTGGCGCGCATGGCGATGACCACCATCCCGTGGTTCGGCACAGGCACGCTGGCCTCGCGAGCATCGTCGGGCCGGGCGTGCTCCTGCTCTCGTTCCTGCTCGCCACGGCGATCTTCATGGCGATGCGCGCAGCTGGCGCGCACGAACCGTTCGTCCAGCGGTATTTCAGCTGGATGCCCGTTGGCGACCTCCAGGTCGACGCCGCGTTCCATCTCGACCAGCTCTCGATGCTCATGGTGATGATCATCACCGGTATCGGCACGCTGATCCACATCTTCAGCGTCGGCTACATGGTCGACGATCCAGGCTATCCGCGGTACTTCGCGTACCTCAACCTGTTCGTCTTCTTCATGCTGGTGCTGGTCCTCGGCTCCAGTTACCCGCTCATGTTCGTGGGTTGGGAAGGCGTTGGATTGTGCTCGTACCTGCTCATCGGCTTCTGGTTCAGCGAGAAGGCCAATGCGGACGCCGGCAAGAAGGCGTTCATCGTGAATCGCATCGGCGACTTCGGGTTCCTCATCGCGATGTTCATGCTGTTCGCCAACACTGGCGCCCTCGACTACGTCGGTGTGAACGCGGCCGTCGCGGGGATGCCATTTGGCGGCGTGGTGATCACAGCCATCTGTCTCTTCTTCTTCCTCGGCTGCGCGGGCAAGAGCGCGCAGATTCCGCTGTACGTCTGGCTGCCGGACGCCATGGCGGGTCCAACGCCAGTCTCCGCGCTCATCCATGCGGCCACGATGGTGACGGCCGGTGTCTACCTCATCGCGCGCAGCAACGTGCTCTTCGCGATGGCGCCAGTGGCGGGCTTGACCGTCGTGCTGATCGGCGCCGTGACGTCGTTCTTCGCGGCGTCCGTGGGCTTGAAGCAGTGGGACATCAAGAAGGTGCTCGCATACTCCACCGTCTCCCAGCTCGGCTACATGTTCATGGGCGTGGGCTCCGGCGCGTACGTCGCCGGTGTGTTCCACCTCATGACGCATGCCTTCTTCAAGGCCCTGTTGTTCCTCGGGGCCGGTTCGGTGATCTACGCCATGCACGCCGCGTATCATCACACGAACAACCACGAAGACGCCCAGGATATGCGCAACATGGGCGGTCTCAAGCAGTACATGCCCGTGACGTGGGCGCTGATGTGGGCCGCGACGCTCGCCATCTCGGGTATTCCGCCGTTCGCCGGCTTCTTCTCGAAGGACGAGATTCTCGGCTCGGTGTTCACGCGCCATTCGGGGTCGACACTCGCGAGTGCGCACTTGTTCGGGATTCCAGGCGGCGCCATTCTGCTCCTCTGCTACGTCCTCGGCCTTGCCGCGGCGTTCATGACGGCGGTCTACATGACGCGCATGATGCTCTACACCTTCCACGGGCCGAATCGGACCGGCGAGAATGAGCGCGCGCACCTGCGTGAAGCACCGTGGGTCATGACCGGCCCCTTGGTGGTGCTCGGCGTGCTGAGCGTCTTGGGTGGCTGGTTCAACCTTCCGTCGCTGATCCCGATCGGTCCTATTGGCGCCTTGGACAAGTGGCTCGAGCCGGTCGTCGGCGAGAGCATGCTGCGCGTCACCAACGGTGCAGTCCTCGAGACGAGCCACAGCACCGAGATCGCGCTGGTCGGCGCTGCGGTGGTCATTGCCATCGCCGGCATTGCACTCGCATTCGCCCGGTTAAAGCCCGCCACGCTGGTGCCGGCGAAGGACGCGCCGGCGGAGCATGGCGTCGAGCGCGTCCTGGCGAACAAGTATTTCGTCGACGAAGCGTACGACAAGCTCATCGTTGATCCCGTCGTTGCCACGTCGCGGGGCCTTCTTTGGCGCGGTATCGACGTGGGGCTCATCGATGGCATGACGCGCATGATCATCCAGAGCAAGGACGACGACAGCGCACCGGGCGCCTCGGTGCCGATGGGCGGGCTCCTGCCACGCGCGGTCGGCTGGATGGGGTCGCAGTTGCAGTCCGGACTGGTGGGCACCTACGCGTGGGTTCTGGTCGTCGGCGTGCTGTTCGTGCTTGGCGCCTTCACTTTCAGATAGGGCGAGATGCGCGAGTTTCTGCTTGCTGTGGGCTATGACCGCTGGATCCTTCCGGCGCTGCTGATCATCCCGATCCTGGGAGCGCTCGCAGTGTTGGCCGGCGGTCGTCAAGCCGAGGGTGAAGACGAGGTCGCGTCCGGTGCGGCAAGTCGTTCGCGTGTGCTTGCGACCGCCGCGTTTGCGCTCGAGTTCCTGCTGTCCGTAGGCCTGTGGTGGGCGTACGATCCTGCCGTGGCGGGTTGGCAGCAACGCTTCGATATCGCCTGGATCCCTTCCTGGGGCGCGCGTTTTACGATCGGTCTCGACGGCATCGCCATGATGATGGTGCTGTTGACCACCTTCATCATGCTGTTGGCGTCCGTCGGGAGCTGGACGTCGGTGCGGCAGAAGGCGTCGTCGTACTACGCCCTGCTGCTCGTGTTGACGACCGGCATGCTCGGGGTGTTCATGGCCCTCGATCTCTTCCTGTTCTACATCATGTGGGAAGTGATGCTGATCCCCATGTATTTCATCGTGGGAATCTGGGGCGGACAGCGACGCATCTACGCCAGCCTCAAGTTCTTCATCTACACGATGCTCGGCTCACTGCTGATGCTCGTCGGGATCATCTACCTCGGCCTGGCGGCCGAGCAGCCACATCTCGTGAACGGTGTGCCGGTGGTGATCAACGGCGTCGTGGACATGAGCCCGAATTTCTCCTACGACGCCATCATGTCGCAGGTGCAGCTCACGCCGGCGGCGGGCATGTGGCTCTTTGGCGCATTCTTCCTGGCATTCGCCGTGAAGGTCCCGATGTTCCCGTTCCACACGTGGCTTCCCGACGCACACGTGGAAGCGCCGACGGCGGGTTCGGTGGTGCTGGCGGCCATCATGCTGAAGCTCGGCACGTTCGGTTTCATTCGGCTCGCCGTGCCGCTCTTTCCGGCTGCCGCCATGAATCCCACGATTCGAGGCATCGTGCTCACACTTGCCGTCGTCGGCATTGTGTATGGCGCGCTCGTCTCGTTGGTCCAGCCCGACTTCAAGAAGCTCGTCGCCTATAGCTCCGTCAGTCACCTCGGCTTCGTCATGCTCGGCATCTTCGCACTCACCGTGCAGAGCGTTCAGGGCGCGCTGATGGTCATGATCAACCACGGTTTGTCGACCGGCGCGCTCTTCTTTCTGATCGGCATGATCTACGAGCGACGTCACACGCGACTGATCGCGGCCTATGGCGGCATTGCGCGCGTGGTCCCGCTCTTCTCGGCCATACTGGTGTTCGTTTCGCTCAGCTCCATCGGCGTGCCCGGCACCAATGGGTTCATCGGTGAGTTCCTGGTTCTTCTCGGTGCCTATCGCACGACACCCGTGCTCGCCGTGATCGCAGCGAGCAGCGTCATCATTGCCGCGGCATACATGCTCTGGGCGGTGCAGCGCATCCTTTTCAATCCGCTCGACAAGCCCGAGAACGAGCACATACCGGACATGAATCGGCGGGAACTGCTGCTCATGGCTCCGCTCCTCGCGGGCATCATCTGGCTCGGCGTCTACCCGGCGCCCGTCCTGCGCCGCCTTCAGCCGGCGGCCGAGAACTTCGTCCGGACGGTCGAGCTGCGCTCTGCGTCCTCGAACGCTAGCGCAGGAAGAGGTCGCTGATGCGCACCTTTGACTTGGCGATTCCATCGCAGCTCACGGCGGCGCTCGTCCCCGACCTGCTGCTCATGGGCGGCGCCATGGCGCTGCTGCTGTGGGCGGTTTGGCGCAAGGAGTCCGCCGCGCATCAACGCAACGTCGGTGTGCTCTCCATCGGGCTCTGCGTCGCCACCATGATTGCCGTGGGCCTCATGATGTCGCAGCGCGCAGTCGCCACGGACGGCCCCATTGCGGTCGACAATTTCCGGTGGATGGCGGACATCATCATCCTGCTCGGTACCATCGGCGCGCTAGCTCTCGGTATCGACGATAACGATCGTGCGGGCACCACGACCGCAGAGACACACGTCCTCATCCTGCTTGCCGCGAGTGGCATGATGCTGCTGGCCGCCGCTCGCGACCTGATGATCGTGTTCCTCGGCATCGAGATCATGTCGATCTCGAGCTACGCGCTCGCGGGATTGAATCGACGGAGTGGGCGCTCTGCCGAAGCAGCCCTGAAGTACTTCCTGCTCGGTGCGTTCTCGACGGCGTTCCTGCTGTACGGCATCGCGCTCGTATACGGTGCGACCGGCACGACCTCATTGCACCAGATCGGCATGCGCGCGCTGCAGAATGCACTCTACAGCAGTCCCCTCTTGCTGATCGGCATTGCGTTGATGCTCGTTGGCTTCGGGTTCAAGGTGTCCACCGTTCCGTTCCATATGTGGGCGCCGGACGTGTACGACGGATCTCCCAATGCGGTGACCGCCTTTTTCGCGGCGACGGTCAAGGCCGCGTCGTTCACCGTCTTCCTGCGTGTGTGGCTCGAAGCGTTCAGCGGCGAGTTCGCGAGCTGGCACAAGGCAGTCGTCGGGCTCGCGATCGCCACGATGGTGGTCGGCAATGCGGTTGGTCTCGTGCAGCGCAATATCAAGCGACTGCTCGCATACTCGTCCATCGCGCACGCGGGATTCATTCTCGTCGCTATCGCGGCAGGGACCACGCAGGGCGCCTCGGCCATGCTGTTCTACCTGCTCGCGTACACGCTGGCCACATTCGGCGCCTTCGCGGTCATCATCGTGCTGTCGCGCGGCGACGAGCCGGTTACGACCGACGATGTGAGCGGCCTGTGGATGGTTCGTCCGTGGCTCGCCCTCAGCATGGCGGTGTTCATGTTCGCGCTGATGGGGTTCCCGATCGTCGGTGGCGTAGGCTTCTTCGCGAAGTGGTATGTGCTCAAGGCGGCCCTGCAGGCCCCTGTGCCCCAGACACTCCTCGCGGTGGTGCTCGTGCTCACCACGGTCATCTCCGCTGGCTATTACCTGTACCTGATCATGGTGATGTTCATGCGGCCGCGGCGCGCGGATGCGCCCGTGCTCGGCGCCACGCAGGGATGGACCAGGGCTGTGATGATGACAACCGTCGCCGCCATTCTCCTCCTCGGCCTCGTGCCGGATCTGGCGGTGCGGTATGCGTCGGTCGGCATTCCTCGCCTGAGCGCCCCGGCGGATGTCTCGGCCGTCGCGCCTTCCGGACCCGTACGCTGACCCCGCGCCACCGGCGCTAAGCTCTCTCGAGAATCACCCAATGACCATTTCCGCGGGCATTTTTCGTCAGTACGATGTTCGCGGTATCGTCGACGACGACCTCACGGTCGAAGCCGCGCAGGCGATCGGCGGCGCGTACGCGGCGCTCATGCGTGAGCGCGGGGTCACGGGCGACGTGGCGGTTGGTCGCGACAATCGCCCCAGCGGCGACAAGCTTCGCGACGCGCTGGTCAAGGGCCTGACTGAGGCGGGCGTGGGCGTCGTCGACATCGGGGTCGTCCCGACACCGGTACTGTACTGGAGCCTCCATCATCTCCCGGTCATCGGAGGGATCCAGATCACGGGATCGCACAATCCGCCCGAGTACAACGGCTTCAAGATCTGCTTCGGCACCGAGTCCGTGCACGGCCACGAGCTCCAGCATCTGCTCGCGCTCATTCGCTCGAACGCCGCGCCGCACGGCGCCGGCCGCGTGCGCTTCGCATCACCGATCGATGAGTATGTCGTCGACGTGGTCGAGCGCACAGGGCCACTCGCACGGCCGATGAAGATCGTGTACGACTGCGGCAATGGGGCCGGCGCACTCGTCGCGCCCCAGTTGATGGCGGGGCTCGGCGTCGATGCGGTCGGACTCTATACGGAAAGCGACGGCACCTTCCCCAATCACCACCCCGACCCGACGGTCCCGGAGAATCTCGAGGCACTCATCGAGGCGGTGAAGCGGGAGGACGCGGAGCTCGGCGTGGCGTTTGATGGCGATGCCGACCGCATCGGACTCGTGGATGACGAAGGGCGCATCATCTGGGGCGACCATATTCTCATCCTCTACGCGCGTGACGTGATCGAGCGGACGGGCAAGGGGCAGCCGATCATCTTCGACGTGAAGTGCAGCCAGGCGCTCACGGACGAGATCACGCGTGCCGGCGGCCGCGCAGTCATGTGGAAGACCGGCCACTCCCTCATCAAGGACAAGATGAAGGAGGAGCACGCTCCGCTCGCAGGCGAGATGTCGGGGCACATGTTCTTCACCGAAGGCTTCTACGGCCACGACGACGCCTTGTATGGGGCGGCGCGCCTGCTGAGGATCGTGGCCAGCTCCGGCAAGACCGTGCGCGAGCTGCTCGCGGACGTGCCGCCGTTCGTCAGCACCCCGGAAATCCGCGTGGAGTGCGGCGACGAGCGCAAGTTCGAGCTCGTCGACAAGGCGGTCGCGCACTTCACGGCCACGCACGACGTCATCGACGTCGACGGCGTGCGCGTCCTCTTCGGCGACGGATGGGGGCTGATCCGCGCGTCGAACACCCAGCCGATTCTTGTCACGCGCTACGAGGCCCGCTCCGCCGACCGGCTGCAAGCGATTCGCTCGGAGATGGAGAGCTGGATTCGCGCGCAGGGCGTAAGCATCTGACGTGACAGGGCGCCGCATCCTTGGCGGTGCGCTCGCCATCATAGCGCTCGTATTGCTGCTGGGCCGGTGGGGGACAGGGCTCTACAGCGACTACCTCTGGTACGCGTCGCTCGGTGCACTCGAGGTCTGGCGCGCGAAAGTATCGGCCACCATTGTGCTCGTTGGCGCGTCCTTCGCCCTCGCTACGGCGTTCAGCCTGGTGAACGTGTGGGCGGTGCGGCAATCGGTCGTCCAGCTCGTGCTGCCTCGGCGCATCGCGAACATCGAGATCGGCGAGGAGGTGCCGCGCCGCTACCTGACGACCGCGGTCGTGACCATTTCGGTCATCATGGGAATGCTGCTTACATTTCCTTCGGATCGTTGGTACGACGCGGTCCTCGCCCAGGCAGGGAGGCCCTTTCTCGAAACCGATCCATATTTCGGCGCCGACCTGGGGTTCTATGTGTACTGGCTGCCATTCGAGACCACGCTCCACTATTGGGCGATCGTCCTACTTGCCGCCGTCACGGCGCTCGTCGTTGCGCTCTACGCGCTGACGCCAAGTCTGCGCTGGGACCGCGGCGCACTGGTCGTGTCGGCCTACGTGCGGCGCCATTTCACGATGCTCGGCGCGGTGCTCATGCTGATCCTGGCGTGGAGCTATCGACTCGGGATGTATCGGGGCCTCACCGTCAGTGGCAGCGCCGCGGGCGTGTTTACCAGTGTCGACAGCCGCCTCATTCCTTTCATGCTGCTGCTGTCCGTCGTCACCGTTTGCGCCGCGATTGTCGTTGCCTGGGCCGGATGGACCGGACAGATGCGGCTCGCGTTCGGCGCGGTCACCACGGTGCTGCTGCTGTCGCTCGTGAGTCGCACCATCGCACCGCTGGCGATGCGCAGATCGGCCGATCCGGCCGCGAGGGATAAGGCCGAGGCGCCGTTTGTCGGCACGCGGCTGACGTTCACGCGCCGCGCATATGGCGTCGACCGGATGCACGCGGAGCCGATCGGATCAGGCTTCGCGTCGATTGCCGATGCCGCGCAGCGCGTGGCGGTGTGGGACGGCCCACTGCTGGCGCGCGCCGCTGAGCGCCTGCCGCGCGTGCACGTGGTCGGGGATCGACCCGCGTGGCAGGCCACGAGCACCGGGATGAGCGCCCTGCTGGTTCAGCGCGGCGTCGAGGGAAACGTCGACGGGCCCGAGGTCTGGAGCGCAGGGCGATACGACCCGACCAGCGCAGATGACCACGGGCTCCCTCTTAACCTGCCGCATGGTTCATACGGCGCTGAGGAACTCGCGGGAGGAGAGCCGGCGGTGTACGACGCAGCGCCGAGCTATTCCGTACTCTCCGATTCGGGGCATCAGCTTGCGGGCGTGGAAATGGTCACCACCACCTCGCGGCTCCTCTATGCGTGGAGCCTTCAGAACTTCAGGCTCCTCTTCGGGGATATGCCGGCGAACCGCCCGGTGATGGTGCAGCGTCGCGCCGTGCGCGAGCGGGTGACAGCGCTCGTCCCGTTCCTGGAGCAGGGTAGTGAAATCGTGCCCCTCGTTTCGGGGGATACGCTTTATTGGGTGCTCGAGCTATACGCGACGTCGGGTACATATCCGCTCTCGCAGCGATTCACGCTGCTTGGCGAGGAACGGAGCTACTTCCAGCACGCGGCGACCGCACTCATTCACGCCGCATCTGGACGAGTCACGTTCTTGGCTGACCCTGCGCCCGACCCCATCGCACGCAGTTGGGTCGCGGCGTTTCCATCGGTCTTCGTGTCTCCTAACGCAGTTGCGCCAGGGTTGCGGGCCCTGCTGCCTGCCATCACCGATTTCGCGCGCGCGCAGGCGCTCGCCTTCGCGGCGGCGGGGTTTCGCGATACCACGCTCGAGGTTCGCCACTTCGCGAGCCCGGACGGCGCAGACTCGTCCGCCGCTGGTCGCGAACCCGCGCACGTGGTGCTCCCGCCGTTCACGGGAGTCTCGGAAGTCTGGCCGCTACTCGACTCAACAGAACGCGTGCGCGGCGTCGTGGTGTCGACGAGCGGCCTCACCCGCGGCACGTCCTGGTTGCCCGTCGCCAGCGACGGCAAGCGTTGGGGAGCCGTCGTCGACCTGCTTCGCGTCGCCGACACCACGCGAAGAGACGGCGGACTGGTGCGCGCCCCGCTGCGCGTGGTCCCGTTGGGGTCACAGGCGTTGTACATCCAGCCAACATTCGAATGGCGACCGGGAGCGAATCCCACGCTGTTTCGCGTGATTGCCGCACGGGGAGACAGCGTCCGGGGCGGTGCGACGCTCGCGCGCGCGCTCGGCGTTTCCATTGATACTGTGGCCACCACGCTGGTGGGCGGATCCGCTGCCCGCCCCAAGGCCGACAGCCTCTATCGCGCGATGCGCGATGCGCTCGGCCGAGGGGACTGGGCCGCATTCGGCCGCGCCTTCGACGCACTCGGCAACGTGCTCGGCACGGGAAGGCGGTGAGATGAACGAAGCTGCGACTTCAGGCTCCAGCATTGCGGCTGACCACGCAGCCGGACGGCCACCAACCGCGGTGATCGCCATTGGGGGAAATGCCCTTGCCCCTGCGGGCGAGCGGAGCACGATCCATGACCAGTTTCGCCACACCCGCGAGAGTCTCGGGCCTGTCGTGGACCTGGCGGTCGACGGATGGAACGTGTGCGTCGTACACGGAAACGGCCCACAGGTCGGGGAGGAGCTGGCGAGAAACGAAATGGCTCGTGCAGAAGCAAGCCCGCTCCCCCTTGGGGTGCTCGTCGCAGCGACGGCCGGCTGGATCGGCTACATGATCCAGCAGTCGATCGAGAACGCGTTGCGACGCGTGGGCTCGAGCCGAAACGTCGTAACCATCATCACCCAGGTGCACGTTCGCGCCGACGATCCCGCGCTCGGCAACCCCACGAAGTTCATCGGGAACGCATTGTCTCCTGAGCGGTGCGCGGAGATGCGCGCAGAAGGGCTCGAGGTACGCCAGGACGGGCGTGGCAACTGGCGCAGGGTCGTCGGCAGTCCCATCCCGCAAGCCGTACATGAGCTCGACGTGATCGAGCGGCTGGTCGGCGCAGGAACTATCGTCATTGCGTGCGGCGGTGGCGGAGCACCGATCTACCAGCATCCGGTCACCGGCTGGGAGGGGATCGACGCCGTTGTCGACAAGGACCTCGCCGCCGCGGTGCTCGCCCGCGATCTTGGGGCAGCGCTCCTGTTGATCCTGACCGACGTGGATGCGGTGTACACCGATTGGGGCACGCCGCATCAGCGCGCGCTTCGGACGCTGTCGGTGTCCGAAGCGGAGGACCTGGACGGAAAAGGGGCTTTCGGCGAAGGCAGCATGGCGCCGAAGATTCGCGCAGCAATCGACTTCGTTCGCCGCACGAGCGGCCGAGCGATCATCACCGAGCTCAGTCGCGGTCGTGAGGCGGTGCGCGGCGAGGCAGGAACGACCATCACAGCGGAGAAGGCGTGAACATCCACGAATACCAGGCAAAGGACATCCTGCGCGCCGAGGGCGTGCCGATTCCGGCAGGTGAAGTTGCAAGCACGCCCGAGCAGGTCGAGGCGATCGCCACGAAGCTTGGCGGCATGGTGGTCGTCAAGGCGCAGGTGCACACCGGTGGCCGCGGCAAGGCCGGCGGCGTGAAGCTCGCGAAGACGCCCGCCGAGGCGAAGGCGATTGCCTCGAACATCCTCGGGATGAAGATCAACGGACTGACGGTCTACACCGTGCTCGTCACAGCGGCGGCTGACATTGCGACCGAGGCGTATGTCGGCATCATCCTCGACCGCGCCACTCGCAAGCCGGTCTTCATGGTGAGTCCGGCCGGCGGCATCGACATCGAGCAGGTTGCGGCGGAAACGCCGGAGAAGATCCTCAAGCTGCCGATCGATACGCGCTACGGGTTGCAGCCGTATCAGGCGTCCGAGCTCGGCTTCTTCCTCTTCGACGACGTGAAGAAGGTCCGCGCTGCCGCGAAGATCATGATGGCGCTCTACCAGGCGTTCATGAAGAGCGATGCGTCGCTCGCCGAGATCAACCCGCTCGTCGTCACCCCCGACGGCGAGGTGATGGCGCTCGACGCCAAGATCTCGATCGACGATAACGCACTGGACCGCCATGCTGATCTCGCCGCACTGCGAGACGAGACGGCCGAGGCGCCGAGTGAAGTCGATGCACGCAACTCGAACCTCACGTTCATCAAGCTCGAGGGAAATGTCGGCTGCGTGGTGAATGGGGCCGGTCTCGCCATGGCGACGATGGACCTCGTGAAGTACTACGGCGGCGAGCCCGCGAACTTCCTCGACATCGGCGGCTCGTCGAATCCCGAGAAGGTCGTCAATGCGCTGCGCATCATCACCGCCGACGAGAGCGTGAAGGTCATCCTGTTCAACATCTTCGGCGGCATCACGCGCACCGACGACGTCGCGAACGGCATCGTCACCGCGACGAAGGCGAATCCGCTCAAGATTCCCATCGTCATCCGCCTCACCGGCACCAACGAAGAAATAGCCATGAAGATCCTGACGGAAAACGGCTTCAGCGCATCGTCCGACATGGACGAGGCGGTGCAGAAGGCGGTCGCGCTGGCGAAGGGAGGGAAGGCCGCGTGAGCATCTTCATTGACAACTCCACGACGCTCATCGTGCAGGGAATCACTGGGCGTGATGGTGGCTTCCACACGAAGCAGATGATCGAGTACGGCACCAAGGTCGTCGGCGGCGTCACGCCTGGAAAAGGCGGGCAGAAGTTCGACAACAGCGTCCCGGTGTTCAACACCGTGCACGAGGCGGTGAAGGCCACCGGTGCCAACACGAGCGTGATCTACGTGCCGCCCATGTATGCGGCGGACGCGATGATGGAAGCAGCGGATGCGGGCGTGCAGTTCATCGTCTGCATCACCGAGGGCGTGCCCGTGCTCGACATGACGCGCGTCTATCCATTTGTGAAGGAAAAAGGAGCACGCCTGCTGGGCCCGAACTGCCCCGGCCTCATCACGCCGGGCCAGAGCAAGGTCGGCATCATTCCCGGGCGTATCTGCACACCCGGCAACATCGGTGTCGTGAGTCGCTCCGGAACGCTGACGTATGAGATCGTTTATCAGCTCACGCGCGCCGGCATGGGGCAAAGCAGCTGCGTCGGCATTGGCGGCGATCCAATCAATGGCACCAACTTCATCGACTGCCTTGCCGCGTTCGAGAAGGATCCGGATACCCACGCCGTGGCGATGATGGGCGAGATTGGCGGAACTGATGAGCAGGAGGCCGCTGAGTTCGTCGCACAACACATGACGAAGCCTGTCGTGGGATTCATCGCCGGCCAGACCGCACCGCCGGGCCGCCGGATGGGTCATGCCGGCGCGATCATCTCCGGGTCTTCCGGCACGGCGGCGGAGAAGCTCGACGCCTTCGAGAAGGCCGGAATGGGCATCGCCAAGCGCCCAATTGATTTCGTGAGGGAGCTGAAGGCGCGCATGTGAGCGGACGCACGTGAAGCTGCGCGAGTTTCTGGCACCCGAGCGGACACTCGTTCCGCTGCAGGCCGGATTGCTCCAGGAGGCTGCGGCCCAACTTCTGGAGCGTGTGGTCTCCGCCCACGGCGTGATCGACGCGGAGAAGCTCACGCAGCGCGTGCGTAGCACAACGGCAGGTGACGTCGTCGCGATGGGGGAGCGCGCCTTCCTGCTCCACCATCGCACGAATGCCGTCGGGAAACTGCTCGTGGGAATCGGTGTCGCGCTGGAACCGATCAGGCATCGTGATGAGGAGAACCACGATCGGTATGCGCGCATCGTCCTCCTCGTCCTGACGCCTCCTCGCCACGCCGCCCGATATCTTCAGGTCGTTGGCGCGTTCGCGCGCCTGCTCCGCGATCCGCAGGTCGTGGCGCAGATGCTCGGGGCACGCACCGCCGCAGAGTTGGTCGGCCTGGACAGCTTCGCGTCGTACAAGCTTCCTGAGCAACTCACGGTGCGCGACGTGATGACTGATCAGCCCGTGACGGTTCGCGTCGATTCCTCACTCAAGGACGCCGCGCGCACGATGGTCCGCATCGGTCTCGGCGCACTCCCTGTGGTTGACGAGGACGGCCGGGTGCTCGGCATCGTGAGTGAGCGAGAGGTCATTCGCCACCTCCTCACGGTCCAGGCCTTCACGGGTCCGGACGCCCGCGTCGCCGCCCCGAACCTGCCTGGGAAGAAAACGGTCCGCGACGTAATGTCGCGGCAGGTGCTGTGCGTCGCCCCGGGCCAGCCGCTCGCCGAGGTGGCGTCGCTGATGAGCAACAAGGACGTCGATCGTGTGCCGGTCGTCAGTGACGGAAAGCTGGTGGGATTTCTCACGCGTGGTGACATCGTTCGTAAATTGATTGGGTCATAAGCGGGCAAGTGCCCTGGGCAAACTTAAAGGAGCTGATACGAATGGCTGGTAACTACACCCTCACGATCGTCAAACCCGACGCATTCGGGGCAGGCAAGGCCGGAAAGATCATTGCGCTCCTCGAGGAGAAGGGGTTCTCCATCGTCGCGGCGCGCGCGATGCGCATGTCCAGGGACCAGGCAGGGCAGTTCTACGAGGTGCATCGTGAGCGGCCGTTCTACGCTGAGCTCGTCGAATTCATGACGTCGGGCGCGTGCATGCCGCTTGTCCTGAAGAGAGACAACGCGGTTGCATCGCTGCGCGATGCCATCGGCGCCACGGATCCGGCAGAAGCGGCGGACGGCACGGTGCGGAAGCTCTATGCGGAGTCGAAGGGCCGGAACGCCATTCATGCCTCGGATTCCGACGAGAACGCCGCGCGCGAGGCGCGTTTCTTCTTTGCTGAATGCGAGTGGGTGCGCTGATCCCGGGCGTCGCCTAACTCTTCACCCCGCGCGGACTTGTAATGCGCCGAGATTCCGAGTAGTTTTGGTGGCTATGCTGTCCTTTGACATTCGTTCGCTGACCGAACATGCCGTCACCGTCGACGACACTCTCTCGGCCGACGATCCGGTGTGGGAGGAGGCGGACCCGACGCCGTCAACGCCGCTTCTCGTGAAGGGGCGATTGTCGTCCGCCGGGCCAGGCCGTTTTTACTGGCATGGCACCATCGGGGGACACGTGGAGCTGCCGTGTAGCCGCTGTCTGGGCAACACCGAAGCTCACGTATCGGACGAGGCGCATCTGATTTTCGCGGAAGCGGGATCGGAAGGCGTCGAGGACGATCCCGATGTGTTTCTGCTCGATGATCGCTCGTCCGAGTTGGACCTGCGACCGGCGATCCGCGAGCAGTGGCTGTTGAACGTTCCACGCTATGCGTTGTGCCGTGACGACTGCAAGGGGTTGTGCCCGACATGCGGGGCCGAGCTGAACGCCGGACCGTGTTCGCATGTCGGGCAGAGCTGAGTCGCCCGGTTAATCCTTTTCCGACCAGACAATGGCCGTCCCGAAGCGCAGAACCAGCAAGAGAAAGAAGCGCGCCCGCAACACGCACAAGACCGCACCCATCACCGCGATCCAGAAGTGCCCGCGCTGTCAGGCGATGAAGCGCCCGCATCACGTATGTGCCGAGTGCGGGTACTATGCAGGTGAGCAGCGAGTCGCAGCCAAGGAAGCCTGACCTTGGCGCGGATCGCGTTGGACGCCATGGGGGGCGATTTTGCTCCCCGGGCGACCGTTGCCGGCGCGCTGCTGGCGCTCGCTGAGCTCGATCCCGCACACACTATTCAGCTGGTCGGTCGCACCTCCGTCCTGGACGCGCAATTGCGCGACCTCCTCGACGGCGAGTTGGCGAGCCACCAGGTCTACCGTGGTCGCATTTCCGTCGTGGAGGCGCCTGACGTCGTCGAGATGACGGACAAGCCGAGCGCCGTCGTGCGTGGCAAGCCGAACAGTTCGATGGCCGTCGGGCTCCGGCTGCAGGCGGACGGCCTTTCCGACGCGTTCGTCTCTGCCGGAAGCACAGGTGCGCAGATGGCGTCGTCGATGGTCCTCCTGCGCCTGCACGCGGGACTCAAACGACCGGCCATCGCCACCTTCTTTCCGACGCGCAAGAACACGCTCGTGGTCCTCGACAGCGGAGCGAACGTGGACTGCTCGCCCGAGGAGCTCATCCAGTTTGCGCGGCTGGGCGCCACCTACGCGGAGTGCGTCATGGGGCGGGTGAATCCCGCCGTGGGCCTCCTGAGTATCGGCGAGGAACCGGAGAAGGGGAACGCCGTCACGAAGGAAGCGCACGCGCTCCTCACGACGTCTGGGCTCAACTTCATCGGGAACGTGGAGGGCCGCGACCTTCCGAACGGCGCCACCGAACATCATGACATCGACGTCGTCGTCTGCGACGGGTTTGTCGGCAACGTGCTGCTCAAGTTCTACGAGGGAATCGCACCCATGATGTTCGAGACGCTCCGCAACGCGGGCGTGGACGCCGCGCAACTCGAGGAAGCGCTCAAGCACCTCGACTACTCCGAGCACGGGGGGGCACCGCTGCTTGGCGTGAAGGGCGTGAGCATCATTGCGCATGGGAAGTCTTCGCCCCGCGCACTCAAGAACGCGCTCAAGGCCGCCGCACAAGCCGTCACGAGCGGGATGAACGATCGCATCGGCGAGCGCCTCACCGCGGCACAGAGCGTGGCGTGAAACGCCCCGTTGCGTACGTCGCCGGCACGGGCCGGAGTGTGCCGGATCGCGTGATGACCAATCATGATTTTGCCAGCCTCGGCATCGAGACCACGCACGAATGGATCTTCGAACGCACCGGCATTGTGCAGCGGCACATCGGGTCGGACGCGGACACGACCTGCACCATGGCGGCGAACGCCGCGCGCTCGGCCATGACGAGGGCGGGCGTGCAGCCCGGCGAGATCGACGCCATCGTGCTGAGTACCGCCACCCCTGATCGCTTACTGCCATCCACCGCGGTGGATCTCCAGGCCGAGCTTGGTGCCACGCGTGCCGCCGCCTTCGACCTCTCCGCCGCGTGCTCCGGCTGGATCTACGGAATGACGGTGGCCGAGGGATTGATGCAAGCCGGCGTCATCGAGACGGCGCTCGTTGTCGGGTCGGAGAAGATGAGCTCCATCGTCGACTGGAAGGACCGCGCGACGTGCGTGCTTTTCGGCGACGGCGCCGGTGCGGTGGTCCTGAAGCGCAATAAGCTCCATCCGAAAAAGGGCATGCTCAGCTCGTTCATGCGCAGCGACGGGACGCTCGCCGAGCTCCTCTGGCGTCCGAGTGGAGGAGCAAAGGTGCCGTTCAGTGAAGCGGTCCTCGACGACCGCTCCACCTTCGTCAAGATGGCGGGGCGCGAGGTGTTCAAGCACGCGGTGCGCTCCATGAGCGAGGCGTGTGACCGCGCGCTCGACGGCGCCAGGCTTCGCGCGGACGACATCGACATCCTCATCCCGCACCAGGCGAATGTGCGCATCATCGAGGCAACCGCCAAGTACGCGAATATCCCGATGGACAAGGTGTACGTGAACGTGGACCGCTACGGCAACACGTCGTCCGCCTCCATCCCCATCGCGCTCGACGAAGCCATCGAGACGGGCCGAGTGAAGGAAGGAACCACGGCACTCATGGTGGCGTTCGGCGCGGGGTTTACGTGGGGCTCCATGGTCGTCCGCTTCTAACATGCGCGACATCGTGCTGCTGTTTCCGGGACAGGGATCGCAGGTACCCGGCATGGGTGCCGACCTCGCCGCCGCCTATGCCCCCGCGCGTGACATCTTCGCGGCGGCTGACGACACGCTCGGCGTTGGACTGACGCAGCTGTGCTTCGAAGGGCCGGCGGACCAACTGACCCTCACCATGAATGCGCAACCGGCGCTGCTCACGCACGGAGCGGCCGTCTGGGCCGTGGTTCGCGACCAGATCGGCGATCGCGTGGTCGCGGCCGCCGGCCATTCGCTCGGCGAGTTCACCGCGTACCACGCTGCCGACGCGCTGGCGTTTCCGGAAGCCGTTGCGCTCGTTCGTCGCCGGGGCGAACTGATGTTTGCCGAAGGCAATGCGCATCCTGGCGCGATGGCGGCAATCCTGGGCGATATGGATGTGTCCGGCGAGGAACTCTGTCGCCTCGCGTCCTCCGGGGGCGTGGTCGTACCAGCGAACTACAACAGCCCGGGTCAGCTGGTGATCAGCGGCAATGTCGAGTGTGTCGAACGCGCGATGGTGCTCGCCAAGGAGCATGGCGCCAAGCGCGCCATTCGCCTGAACGTGAGCGGAGCCTTTCACTCGCCCTTGCTTGCGGGGGCCGCGACCGCATTCGCGTCGGCGATGGACCATGTCCATCTGGCCGATCCGCGCTTCAAGGTCTACGCGAATGTAAACGCGCAACCAGTTACGGACGCTGCACTTGCGCGACGACTCCTCGTGGAGCAACTCACAGCGCCAGTTCAGTGGGCGCGTGAAATGGAAGGTCTGGCGTTCCTGCACCCAGATGCGTTGTATGTCGAAATCGGTCCGGGTTCGGTGCTCAAGGGACTGATGAAGAAGATCGCACCGAGCGTGACCGTGCTGACCTGTGGAAGCGCGGCGGACGTGGACTCTTTCCTTGCGGCGGTGGCGGCGTGAAGGTCGATCTCACGGGGCGCACGGCGCTCGTAACGGGTAGCACGCGCGGCATTGGTCGGGCAATCGCGGGCACGCTCGCCGAGGCGGGTGCTCGCGTTGCGGTCGTTGGACGCGATCAGGAGCGGGCGAGTGCGGTGGCCGCCGAGATTGGGGGCGGGGCGCTGGGCTTCGCGGCCGATGTCAGCGAACCTGCGGCGGTCATTGCGCTGGTGGAGGCCGTCGAGGCGGCCTTCGGGCAGATCGACATCCTCGTGAACAATGCGGGGCTCACGCGCGACAACCTCCTGTTCCGGATCAAGGACGACGACTGGGACATGGTGCTCGACGCGAACCTTCGCGGGGCCTTCGTCGCCATTCGCGCGACCGCGCGCGGCATGATGAAGCGTCGCTGGGGACGGATCATCAACATCGCCAGTATCGTCGGCATCACCGGCAACAAGGGGCAGGCGAACTACGCGGCGAGCAAGGCGGGGCTGATCGGCCTCACCAAGTCCGTCGCGAAGGAACTGGGCTCGCGCAACATCCTCGTGAATGCGGTTGCGCCCGGATTCATCGAGACGGACATGACGGCGGCCCTGACGCCGGACGCGCGCGCCGCGCTCTCCGGCCAGATTCCGCTGGATCGGCTGGGCAAGGTACAGGACATCGCCAGCGTGGTCGCCTTCCTGGCGTCCGAGCATGCGTCATACATCACGGGCCAGGTGCTCGTGGTGGACGGCGGCATGGTCATGTGATCTCCTGTATTCGTACGTGACAATCTCGCTGACCTTTCGCTAACTTTCCCGCGTTCTTCACCCAACAGGAGCCAAGTTCCATGGCCGACAATGCCAAGAAGGTCCGTGACATCATCGAGAAGGAGCTCGGCGTCGAGCGAGACAAGATGACTGACGAAGCAAGCTTCATCGAAGACCTCGGGGCCGACAGCCTCGACATCGTCGAGCTGGTGATGGAATTCGAGAAGGAGTTCAACATCGACATTCCCGACGAGGACGCGGAGAAGCTGCGGACGGTCGGCGATGCGGTGGCCTACCTGGACGGCAAGGTCGGCGCGTAGTGCGACGTCGGGTCGTCGTCACTGGTCTCGGTGCGGTAACGCCCGTCGGGAACGACGTGGCGACGACGTGGCGCGCCCTGCTGGACGGAGTATCGGGCGCGTCAGCCATCACCAAGTTCGATCCATCCGCGTTCCCGGTGCGGTTCGCGTGTGAGCTGAAGGGCTTCGATCCGCTCGGCTCCATGGAGCGGAAGGAAGCGAAGCGTGCAGATCCCTATACGCAGTACGCCGTGGCGGCGTCGGTCGAAGCCATGGCCGATGCCGGGCTCACGCACGGCAACTACGACGTCGACCGGCTGGGCGTGATCGTGGGCAGCGGCATTGGCGGGTTGAAGAGCTTCGAGGAGCAACACGACACCTATCGGGAGCGCGGCGCCAGCAAGATCAGCCCGTTCTTCATCCCGATGTTCATCGCCGACATCGCGGCGGGTGTGGTCTCCATGAAGTTCAACGCGCGCGGACCGAATTACGCCACCGTCTCGGCGTGTGCCACGAGCGCGCATGCGATCGGGGATGCATTCCGCACCATCCAGTATGGTGATGCGGACGTGATGATTTGCGGGGGCTCCGAGGCTGCCGTGACGGCAATGTCGATCGGTGGCTTCGCCAACATGACGGCGCTTTCCACCCGCAACGAGAGCCCCGAGACCGCCTCGCGCCCGTTCGACAAGGATCGAGACGGGTTCGTCATGGGTGAGGGAGCAGGCATCGTCATCCTCGAGGAGCTCGAGCACGCGCTCGCGCGCGGCGCGAAGATCTACGGCGAGATGGGCGGCTACCGTGCGACGGGTGACGCCTACCACCTCACCGGCCAGCTACCCGAGCACGAGGGGCTGCAGCGCGCCATGCGCGGCGCACTTGCCGACGCGGGACTGACGGCAGCTGACGTGGACTATGTAAATGCGCATGGAACATCCACGCCGCTGAACGACTCTAATGAGGCGCAGGCGATCGCCACCGTATTCGGGGAGTCGGCTGGGAAGATCAGCATCTCCTCCACGAAGTCGATGACCGGTCATATGCTCGGTGCCGCAGGTGGGGTGGAGTTCATCGCGGCGACGCTCGCCATGCGCGACCAGATCATACCGCCCACGATCAACTATCAGACGCCCGACCCCGATTGCGGGGAACTCGACTTTACGCCGAATACTGCCAAGCCGCGCCAGGTGCGCGCGGTGCTGAGCAACAGCGCCGGGTTCGGCGGTCACAACGTCTCGATCGTCGTCAAGAGTTATCAGGAGTAGCGTCGTGCCTATCGCCGTACCGTTCGACCGCTCGCGTATTTCCGACCAGTCGCTGGTGGCCATCGCCGACAAGGTCATCGCCGGAGAGCGTCTCTCGCATGCGGACGGCGTGGCGCTCTTCGCCACGCCCGATCTGCTCGGGCTCGGCGCCATGGCGGACGCGGCGAACCGGGTGCGCAATGGCAACCAGGTCACCTTCGCGGCCAATCAGCACATCAACCCCACGAACGTCTGCATCCTGCGCAAGACGTGCGTGTTCTGTTCCTACGCGCGCCTGCCGAAGGAGGCCGGTGCGTACCGGTACACCATGGAGCAGGTGTGGGAAGAGGCGGCGCGCGTGGACGGGGACATCACCCGCGAATTCCACATCGTGGGCGGCCTCGACATGCAGGCGGGCTTCGCCTACTACGACGAGATGTTTCGCGGCCTCAAGGCGCGGCATCCGCAAGTGCACATCAAGGCGCTTACCGCCGTGGAGATCGCGCACATCGCGCGCATCGACAAGATGTCCGTACGTGACGTCCTGATCGGCCTCCGGGAGGCCGGACTCGACACCATGCCTGGCGGAGGTGCCGAGGTGTTCAGTCCGGGGGTCCGCGCCACCATTGCCGAGAAGAAGTTGTCGGGCACCGAGTACATCGACGTGCATCGCACCGCCCACGAACTCGGCATTCGCACGAACTGCACGATGCTCTACGGGCACGTCGAGACGTACGAGGATCGCATCAACCACCTCGGCATGCTGCGCGACCTCCAGGACGAGACCGGCGGGTTCCTGGCCTACATTCCGCTCGCGTATCATCCGGACAACAACGAGCTCGGCGTCGAGTTGGGGCGCACCGGAACCGCCACGACGGGATTCGATGACCTCAAGAACCTGGCGGTGGGGCGCTTGTTCCTGGACAACTTCACGCATGTGAAGTCCCACTGGATCATGGTCACGCCAGCCATCTCGCAGATGTCGCTGCACTTCGGTGTGAACGACCTGGAAGGCACGGTTGTACGCGAGAAGATCTACCATGAAGCCGGCGCACATACGTCGCAGGCCATGTCGCTGGACGAGATTCTTCGCCTCATTCGCGGCGCGGGCAAGACGCCTGCGGAGCGCGACTCGTTCTACACGGTGTTGCGCGAGTTCGACCAGCCGCCCCAGCCGCCCCA
>JBKJUW010000018.1:0-16857 GCA_046589725.1 Gemmatimonadaceae bacterium | reverse complement strand
GGGATGATCGAAGAACAGGCACGCAAAGCTCGCAAGCCCGGTGAGCACGACCTGCTCGAGCCCGGGGCTTCGCCCGCCGACGCGGCACCAGAGACGTCGAGCGTCGGCTGAGCGCATAGCGAATGAGGACTTCGCTGGGCTGTCCCTAGCACGCGCAGACTTGACGGCGTTTTCGCCGCTGCGAAGCTAGATGAATCTCGTGTCAAGTCGCACAAATGTATCTGTAGCAATAGCTTAAGTTGACATGCATAGTATATGGCCATACATTTCACGGTATGGCCATACCCAAGATCAAGGCGACGTATTCCCTTGACGAGCCGACAGTGAAGAAGCTGGCGGAGATCGCTAGGAAATGGGATACCTCCAAGTCCGACGCGCTGTCTCGGCTGATCAATCAGGGGGAAGAGGCGGTGCTGGCGGATGAGGTCAGGAGAAAGCTCGATGCGCTGCGCAGTTATCAACGAGCCGTGAGCGAACTGTCGCCAGGCGTCTGGTCGAACTGGCAGAAGGAGCTCCGCGAGATTCATGAGTCTTTCGGACCGCCGGAGAACAACGACTCGGGATCCGAGGCATAGGGTGACGACGATCCATCTCGATTCCAACTTCATCGCGGCGGTCGGAATCGAAGGATCTCTCGAAGCAGGCAGGTTCGCGCGGTGGATCGTATCGGGGAATACTGTCGCAGTGTCCGCGATGGCGTGGGCGGAGTTCCTCTGCGGTCCCTCGCCCGACCAAATCTTGCCGGGCATCACATCAGTCCTCGGAGAGAGCGTGCCAGTGACGACGGAGGACGCATCGCACGCCGCGCGTCTCTTCAACGCCACTGGGCGGCGCCGTGGCTCACTCGCGGATTGTATCATCGCGGCGGTGGCCATTCGTTCAGACGCGGAGATCGCGACGAACGACCTTACGCATTTCCGCCGCTTCGCGGAATTCGGGCTCCGCATCGCGGAGTAGCGACACTCAAGCGCTCGGCGATGTAGAGGAGCGGCGCGTCCTCCTCGCTGCGTTGGATGCCGACGCCCAAGCCGAGCAGTTCCCATCGACAGGGTGCAGACGCCGACATAAGCTTGGCCTATGCCCGTCATCACCGCCCCAAAGTCGCAAGCTGCGTACGACATCATCGTCATCGGATCGGGCGCCGGCGGCGGCCAGTCCGCATACGTTGCCGCCATGGAGGGCGCCAAGGTCCTCATGCTCGAGGCGGGGCGCAACTACGACCCCGTGCGAGAGACACCGATGTTCCAGGTGCACTCGCAGGCGCCCCTCCGTGCGGCCGGCACGCCCGATAAACCACTTGGCTTCTACGACTCCACCGTGGGCGGAGGATGGGATCTCCCCGGCGAGCCATTCACCAACGCCTCGACTGACCCCAAGCGCCAGTTCACCTGGTGGCGTGCGCGCATGCTCGGCGGCCGCACCAACCACTGGGGCCGCATCTCGCTTCGCAACGGCCCCTACGACTTCAAGCCGCATACGCGTGATGGACTCGGCATCGATTGGCCGATTGGGTACGACGACCTCGCGCCGTACTACGACAAGGTCGAGATGCTCATCGGTGTCTATGGCACCAACGAGGGTTTCGAGAACACACCCAGCTCGTCGCCAGGTGTCCTGCTTCCGCCGCCGGCAGCGCGCGCGGGTGAGCTGCTCGCCCAGCAGCGCGCGCGGAAGCTCGGCATTCCCATCGTCCCCATTCATCGCGCCGTGCTCACGCGCCGGCAGGATGCCGACACCATCCCCGCGAAGCTCCACCCCGGCAACCCAAAGGCGCAGCGTGTCCTCGCCAAGGCCATGCGCGATCGCCAGGCGTGCTTCTGGGCAACGGAATGCGGACGTGGCTGTTCGATCAAGGCCAACTATCAATCGCCCACGGTGCACCTGCCGCCTGCACTGGCGACGGAAAATCTCGACATCATCACCGGAGCGATGGTGCGCGAGATTGTCGTCGACAAGAATGGCAAGGCGACGGGTGTCTCGTACGTCGACACGGCAACGGGCAACGAGCGCACCGTCAACGCGCGCGTCGTCATGCTCGCGGCCAGCTCTGCCGAATCTGTGCGCATCCTGCTGAACTCGAAGTCGAGCCTGTTCCCGAACGGCCTCGCGAATTCCAGCGGTCTCGTTGGCCGGAACATCATGGACACGGTCGGCGCGGGGCTCAGCGGACAGGTGCCGTTGCTGGAGAACCTTCCACTGCACAACGAGGACGGGGCAGGGGCTGACCATGTGTACGCCCCGTGGTGGCTCTACACAGAGCAGCACGCGGGCAAGCTCGATTTTCCTCGCGGCTATCACATCGAGTTCTCCAGCGGGCGACGTATGCCGGGACTCGGCGTCGCGTCGGGGCTGGAGCAATTCACCGGCGGCAGCTACGGCAAGGCGTTCAAGGCCGATGCGCGTCGCTACTACGGATCGCGACTCAGCTTCGCGGGTCGCGGCGAAATGATTCCGAACGACGACTGCTTTGCCGAGCTCGATCCCACGGTGAAGGACAAGTACGGTATCCCGGTGTTGCGCTTTCACTGGAAGTGGTCGGACCACGAACTGCGCCAGGTCGCACACCAGCAGAAGACCTTCGCGGAGCTCCTCGACGCGATGGGCAGCACGAAGCGCGACACACCGGCAGCCGATCCGTTGTACGCAATCCGGAACGGCGGCAACGTAAAGCACGAAGTCGGGGGAGCGATCATGGGGTCCGACAGCAGGACGTCGGTCGCCAATTCGTGGGGCCAGACATGGGACGTGAAGAACCTGTTCCTTACGGATGGCGCATCCTTCTGCTCGAACGCCGACAAGAATCCCACGCTCACAATCATGGCACTCGCCTGGCGAACCACCGAGCATGCGCTCGAAGAGATGCGGAAGGGTAATGTCTAAGCGCGGCGGGATGGACCGACGCGAGGCGGTCAAGTGGATGCTGTCGGCGGCGGCGTCGGCGGCGCTCGTTGACCACGATGCGTTCGCGCAAGCTATTGGACCAATGGGTGCGGCCACGGGCTATGGCCTCGATCCGAACCTGCTGAAGACGTACAAGCCCGGCGACCTCTGGCCGCTCGTCCTCACCCGCACGCAGCTTCGCACGGCTGCTGTGTTGTGCGACGTCATCATTCCTGCCGAAGGCGGAACGCCGAGCGCGTCGGCGCTTGCCGTGCATGAGTTCATAAATGAGTGGGTCAGTGCGCCGTATCCCGCGCACGAGCGCGATCGTGCGACGATCGTCGGAGGACTGGCGTGGATGGACGAGGAAGCCACGCGACGATTCACCGCGAAGTTCGCCAGGCTTTCCATGAAGCAGAAGCATGCCATCTGCGACGACATCTGCCATGAGCCGAAGGCGACGGAGGCGTTCAAGCACGCGGCGGCATTCTTCCGGCGCTATCGCGATCTCACCGCCGGCGGATTCTACACTACGCCGGCGGGCATGAAGGACATCGGTTACGTGGGAAACGTTGCGATGAAGTCATTCAACGGGCCGCCAAAGGCGGTGCTGGAGCAGCTCGGCTTCTAGCGCGCTAACTTCACGTGATGCAACGTCGCGAATTTCTCAAGCAGTCGGCAGCGCTCGCCGCGCTGCCACTACTGCGCCTGGATCGTACCGGCGCCCCACTCCACGTGAATGGGGAGCGACTCAACGGCTGGCTCGCCGGCTTCGACCGCATCGGTCGCACCACGGGCGGCATCAACCGCGTCGCATATTCGGACGCGGACCTCGCCGGTCGTGCCTACGTGCTCGATGTCTTCCGGCAGGCTGGACTCGTACCGCGCATCGATGCGGCCGGCAATATCCACGCGCGCATCGCCGGGAGTGATGGGTCGCTCAAACCCATCATGATCGGATCGCACATCGACTCCGTGACCGACGGCGGCAACTACGACGGCCCGGTCGGCTCCTTCTCGGCGCTCGAAGTCGCGCGCTCGATACGCGACCACAACGTGCGCCTGCGGCATCCCCTCGACGTCGTCATGTGGCAGAACGAGGAAGGGGGAACAATTGGCAGCAAGCTCGCCATCGGTGCCCTCACCGACGCGGATCTCGACAAGGTGGCGCGCTCCGGCAAGACGATCCGCGAAGGAATTGGCCTGGTGGGTGGCGACGTCACGAAGCTCGGGAGCGCGGTGCTCCATCGCGGTGACGTTGCGTGCTACATGGAGCTTCACATCGAGCAGGGTGGATTGCTCGAACAGGCCGGTGTACAGATTGGCGTGGTGGAGGGTATTGTCGGTCTTCGGTGGTTCGAGATCACGATCGCCGGCTTCGCGAATCACGCCGGCACCACGCCCATGGACCGACGTCAGGACGCGATGCTCGCGGCGGCGAAGTTCACCGTCGCCGTGAACGATGCGGTGCGCAGCGAACCCGGGCGTCAGGTGGCTACGGTGGGGCGCGTCGTGGTGTCCCCAAATACCACCAACGTCATCCCTTCACAGGTGGTGCTCACGGTAGACCTGCGCGACCTCGACAGTGCGAAGCTCGTGCACTTCACCGAGCGATTCGAGCGCCTCGGCAAGGAAATCGGGACGGCAACGGGAACGACCTTCACCTTCAGGCGGCTTGTCGACAGTGAGCCCGCGCTCTCCAGTGCACAGGTGATGGGATGGATCGACGCGAGTGCGGTGGCGCTGGGACTCACGCGGCAGCGCATGCCGAGTGGTGCCGGCCATGACGCGCAGGAAATCGCACGTGTCGCCCCGATCGGCATGATCTTCGTGCCGAGCATCGGCGGCATCAGTCACTCGCCGAGGGAGCTGACGCGCGCCAGGGACGTCGCAAACGGCGCTGACGTGCTACTCAACGCGGTGATCGCGGCAGATCGTTAGGCCGTGCAAGAATGGCGATGCAGAGTGCGCGGAGCCGTTGGAGCAATACTCGCGACTTGGCGGAAAAGGGGAAATCGTACCTGCACGGGGCTTGACGCCCGCCAGCCGCGCGCACCTACTTCAAGCGCCAGTGCAGCGACGCCGCTTGCGTGGGAACTCAGGAATTACCGGCAGCGGCGATTGCAGCACGCAGCTGAGGTGAATTCGAGGTTCAGTCTCCACCCCCCCCAATGGAGAACTTCATGAAACGCTTCAGCGCTCTCGGACTCGCGGTCTTCCTCCTCGCCGGCTGCTCAGACGTCCCGACCTTGTCTCCCCCCAGCGCTGCCTCGCGCTCGCGCGACGACGGAGCGAGCGCATCCATCGCGGGACGCTACATCGTGGTCTTCAAGAGCGACGTGCAGGACGTGGACGGGGAAGTCCGCCAGCTTTCCGCCCGCCACGGCGCCGCCGTCCGGCACACCTACAAGTCCGCGCTCAAGGGAATGGCGATCGACTTGTCCGATGCGGAGGTTGCTGCGCTGCGCGCCGAGCCCAGCGTCGCGTACGTCGAGCAGGACCAGGTCATGTCCATCAATACGACCCAATCCGGCGCCACGTGGGGCATCGACCGCGTTGATCAGCGCAACCTGCCGTTGAGCGGCACGTACACGTACGGCGCGGACGGAACGGGCGTGACGGTGTACATCATCGACACCGGCATCAACTTTACCCACACCGAGTACTCCGGTCGCGCGTTCAAGGGAATTGACGAGGTGACCGCGGGTGGCACGGCGGCGGACTGCAATGGACACGGTTCGCACGTGTCGGGCACCGTTGGCGGCACGGTCTACGGCGTCGCCAAGAAGGTGAAGCTCGTGGCGGTGCGGGTCCTCGACTGCAACGGGTCCGGCTCCACGTCCGGCGTCATCGCCGGCATCGATTGGGTGACCGCGAATCGCGTGCTGCCTGCCGCAGCCAACATGAGTCTCGGTGGCGGCTTTTCCGCGTCGCTGAACACGGCGGTCGAGAACTCGATTGCGGCAGGCGTTGTCTATGGTATCGCCGCCGGGAACAGCTCGGCCGATGCGTGCAACTATTCGCCGGCCAGCGCACCGAGCGCGATCACGGTGGGCGCGACCGACATCTCGGACGGCTTCGCGTCGTTCTCCAATTTTGGCACGTGCGTGGACATCAACGCGCCGGGCGTGAACATCACGTCGGCCTGGATTGGCAGCAACACGGCCACCAATACGATCAGCGGAACGTCGATGGCGACGCCGCACGTGGTGGGCGCGGCAGCCCTGTACCTGCAGGCCAATCCGGCCGCGACCCCCCTGCAGGCGCGCAATGCGCTGGTCAGCAACGGCACCCCGAACGTGATCTCGTCCGTCCCGGCTGGCACGCCGAACACGCTGCTCTATTCGGGATTCATATCCGCTGGCCCAACACCGCCAGTGGCGAACTTCACCTCCAGCTGCTCGATGCTCAACTGCAATTTCGACGGCAGCAGCTCGACGGCGGCAGCGGGCGCGTCGTACAGCTGGACCTTTGGCGACGCGACGAGTGGCAGCGGGGTGACGACGAGCCATGCCTACGCAGCGTCGGGCACGTACTCGGTCTCGCTGACGGTGACAGATGCGAACGGCACGAGCACGAAAACGTCGTCGGTGACGGTGTCGAACGCGGCGCCACCGCCGGTCGCCAGCTTCACCAAGAGCTGCTCGAACAAGACGTGCAGCTTCGACGCGAGCGCCAGCACGAACGCGACGTCGTACAGCTGGAACTTTGGCGATGCTACCACCGGAACCGGAGTGACCGTTGCACACACGTTCGCACCGCGGACGAGCTACACGGTCACGCTCACGGCAACGGGAGCGGGCGGGTCGAGCACGGCAACGCAAACGGTGACCTGCAACGCCAAGCGGTGTTCATAGTCATCTCGCGCCGGGCGCGATGATGGAGCTGTGACGGGGGTCGGCGCGGATGCGCCGGCCCTTCGTTGCGTCGCTGCCTACGCCCACCCACCGGAGCCGACCAACCGAGATAAGACTCAGCCGTCGAACACGCGCGCGACGTCGAACACGAGCCGAGACGCTGCCGAGTCGGGATGCCACGCCATTGCATCGGTGATCACAACGTTCTCGCGATCCTTGCGGATCACGATGAACGCGCGGCGCTCGGGGTCGACCATCCAGTATTCTCCGACGCCTGCATCCAAGTACAGGTCGCGCTTCTGATTCTGGTCGCGTCGCTTTGTGGAGGGCGAAAAGACCTCGACAATCAGCGACGGAACAGGCGCCGCCGACCAGGTGCTGCTGTCGCCTGTGTGTTCCTGGCGCACCATGAGATCGGGTTCGACTTCCGAATCCTCGAATTGCAGCACGGCGCGCGGGTTGTATACGAGTCCGAGCCGCTCGGACTCGACGTATCGATCGAGGATGCGGTGCAGGCGCGCGCACACCGTCTCATGTGTCGGGGTCGGTGCCGGCGTCACGAACAACTCTCCGCGAACGACTTCGTATTTGTTGCCGTCGTCGGGGAGCGAGTGAAGCTCGTCGAGTGTCCACCGTTTGGTGACAGTCGCCATTGCCATATCGCACCTTTCCCTGGACAGTGTGAGGGCGAGACCATGCGCCAAGGATCGCACAGTCACGTGCCGCGACCATCACCACCGCAGCGCACCGCGTACCCATTATTGCCGAGGGTACGCTCGGCAACGCGGCCGAGTCAAGGGGACCGGCTGCGCTTGCTCAACGCGCGAACGATTCCTCGGCGGTTAGCGGCGTGGGATAACGCTCCGCTAACGGCCCGTCTACGCCCCTCAGGTATCCTCCGGATGAACACTGCACAATGCTGGTGCGCCACACCCGCTGCGCGCCGGACGTGCTCAAACCGGAGCTTCGCATGCCTTCTCGTCAAGCCACCCATGCAGTTGCCCAGACGCTCTCAGCCGCTATCCTCGCGGCCAGTGTCGCCTGCGGTACGGATAGCGCCGTGGTGCCGCAGACGCCGCTGATTCCCGCTGGAACGGTCCAGGCACCCGTCGCGTCCGCCGATATCGCCGGCGCCGGAGGTGTGAGCGTAACGACCAAAGCCATTCCCGAGGGATACTTCGCCGCGGATATCGCGGTGCACGTCGTCAATGCCCGGCCGTCCACCACCTACTTTATCCAGCGTGCGCCGGAGATCGGCCGCACGCTCGGCAGTGATGGAATCTGCCAGCGCGCGCTTGGCCTTGCACCCTGGTCGTCATCGGATCCCGCCGCCCCGGCATTCATCTCCTTCATGCAACCCGGCGCCACCACACCGGTGTCGTTCACGACGTCGGCAACGGGGGAGGGCACGGCGACGTTCGAGTTCAAGGTGCCAACCGTGCCCAGCGGCATCAGGTTCGACGTGATGTTCCGCCTCATGAATGACGTCACGGCACCAACGAGTGTTTTCCAATCCACCTGCTTTACAGTCACCGTACTCTGAGCGATGCTACACGCGGCCAGCCGACGCGACGATCCGGCGCGTGCGCGTTGGTCGCGGGCATCCCCACACGTGAACCGCGCATGATCTTATTGCGGACGTTGGGAACGATCGACCTCGTGGACGACAGCGGCGCGCGCGTCGATGCGCTGCTCCGCCGCCCGAAGCGACTCGCGTTGCTCGTCTACCTGGCCATGGCTCGGCCAAGCGCCACCCTCCGCCGAGAGAAGCTGCTCGCGCTGTTCTGGCCCGAGATCGACGAAGCCCACGCGCGCGTCTCGCTGCGCCAATCGGTGCACGTGCTGCGCCAACACCTGGGCGCCGGTGCCCTGGTCTCGCTCGGCGACGAGGAGCTTTCGCTCAAGGATTCCATCGTTCGTTCTGACGCGATGGAGTTCGAGCGCGCGATCGGAGAGGGCCGGCTTGCCGACGCCGTGGACCTCTATGGTGGGGACTTTCTGCCGGGATTCTTTCTCGACGGGGCGAACGATTTTCAGGAATGGCTTGAGCTCGCGCGCTCCCGCCTGCGCGAGCGAGCGTCGGCCGCGGCCACGCAGCTGGCCGAGCAGGCCTGGAGTGCGGGCGAGTATCCCGCGTGTATCGAAGCATCCCGGCGGGCGATTGCGATTGCCCCCGGAAACGAGCGCGCGACTCGTCGCCTGATTGGGGCGCTCGATCGAACGGGCGAACGGGGTGGTGCCATCGTCGCGTATGACGCACTGGCACGGTGGCTCGAGGCGGATGTCGGTGTGCGTCCGAGCGCGGAGACGCAAGCCCTCGTCGCCGCCGTACGTGCCCGCGAACGCGCGGCGAGTGCCCCGTCGGATCTGGTCCATCCGTTCACGCCTGTTGCCACGGACACACCGCCGGCGCGTCGGCCGTCGTCCACGCCGCGTCGCATCGAGCAGTTCGCGCGTACCATGCTGGGTGGCATCATGATGGCAGCGGTACTGCTGCTAAGCGGCTCGCGTCCTCGCGCCAGCACGTCGGTGCCTGCGGACGCTGTTTCGAAGGCGGTCATCGATGCGTATCGCCGGGCGCGATTCTACCTCGAACAGCCGACCGAGGCAAACCTCAGGAAGGCGCTGCTGCTCTTCGAACAATCACTGGACGCCGAGCCCCTGTACGCGCCGGCGAACGCCGGACTCGGCGACGTCTACCTCCGCCTCGGGTACGGAAGCTACCTCCCTCCGTCGGAGGCCTTTCCGAAGGCGATTGCCGCCGCGCAGCGCGCCATAGAGCTCGACTCCCTGGCGCCGGAAGCCCATGCGACGCTGGCGTTCGCGCGCCTGTATTACGACTGGGACAGGGTTGGTGCAGAGCGGGAATTTCGTCTGGCTACGCGGTTGGCACCGCGCTACGCGCTCGCGCATGAATGGTATGCGTATCTTCTCATCGCCACCGGTCGGGACGCGGAGGCGCGAACCGAAAGCGACATCGCGCAGCGCCTTGCCCCGCTCTCGGTGGCCGCCGCGGTGGACGGAGGACTGGTCTCGTTCTATGCGGGTGACCTTGCCGTCGCGCGTCAGCGATTGGACGGCGCACTGCTCATGGCGCCCGACGTTCCGCTCGCACATTTCTGGCTTGGCCGCTTGGCACAGCGGGAGAATGACCTGGCAGGTGCTCGTGCGGAATACGCGAAGTCGGGAGCGCTCCGGAACTGGGTGCCGACGATTGCTGCGACGGCGTACGTCGATGCGTCGCTTGGGGATCGTGCCGCCGCACGGGCGGCAATGGTCCGTCTGGACAGCATCGCGCACGAACGATACGTCACGCCGTATGCCGTGGCGCTGGTGCATGCGGCGCTCCATGAGCCCGACGACGCATTTCGCTGGCTGGATCGGGCGGTGGCGGATCGATCACACTGGCTCGTGTGGCTCGAGCGGGACAACAGGTGGGCGCCCATTCGCGCCGATCCCCGCTTCGCGGCACTCGTGCGTCGCGTGGGACTCTAAGACGTGCTCGCAACTTCAACCGCCGTGGATGGCGAGTGCCTCAACCCTTGGCCGCGTTGAGGGAAGGCGCGTCAGCGCGCGCTCGTCGTCGCGGCGGGCTTCTCGTGGAGTCGCTGCCGCTCCTGCAACACGTACCACTCGGCTTCGCGGAGCAGTGCCTGCGCGTCGAACACGATACCATCCTTGATCGTCCAGGTCACGCCGCCGTACTTCCATTGCTCGTCACGCGGCACGAGCCCGTAGAATCCGTAGCCGCGGCCATACATGACCTTGAAGTTGTCGATCGGGTTGCCGTTCACGACGGCGAGATCGGCGGCGCACCCTACGCGAACACCGCAGTACTTCGTCATCCCGAGCACGTCGCGGGCGTTGGTCGTTGCGACCTTGATGACGTCGATCGGGTGAATGCCGGTTTCCTGTAGCAGTTCAAGTTCGCGGATGAGCGCGATACCGCCGATACCGCCTTCGTCGCTCCCCGCGGTGAGAAGGCCGCCGCGCTCGTGAAAGATCTTCACCCACTTCATCCAGACGGCGAAGTTGCGACGCCAGTTGATCTCGTCGCTCGTCTTCCACTCCGTCTTGAACGAGCCGTGCGTGCTCGTGTCCGGGCCACCGGCCACTTCGGCGGGATGCATCAGCGACTCCTTCACCGGAAGCCCCGCGGCCCTCCACCAGTCGCGATTGTCCTCGTACACGGTCATCGTCGGATCCCAGTTCGTGCCGTTCTTGATCATGAGATCGATCACAGCGCTCAGCTTCTCGGGGTTCCGGTCCGCTTCGAGCCACAGCATGCCCGCATTCCGGAACCGGTCGAGCTCCCTCCAATAGTTGTAGTCAGAAGGAAAGTTCTGTGACCCGGTGAGCGCGGCGTCTGGAATGCCGTACCAGTGCTCGATGCTCTTCACGCCGGCATTGGAGGCGATTCGCGCATCGGTCTCCGATACCTTGAGGTCGACCATGGTGAACATGCCGAGCTTCTTGCCTTCGTCCGCAGCCGCTTCCAAGACGTCGGGATAGTGGCCGGGGCTCTTGCTGATCTTGATGCAATCGGCGCCGAGCCGCTGGAACTCGCGGACCATCGCACGGGCCTTCTCCGGTGTGTTGCCCACGTCCCAAGCGCGCAACGGCAGCGGCCACCGTTGGCACAACACCAGCCTCGGCGCCACGATGGCGTTCGTCGCCGAGGCGTTGCGCTGTTCGGCGAGCAGTGTGATGCCGGCGCCACTGCCGGCGTCACGCACCGTGGTGACGCCGTGACCGAGGTAGAGCCGGTATGCGTAATCGAGTCCGCGCGGGCCCATGTTGTTGCCCGGCGGCGGCAGGTGCGCGTGCATCTCCACCAGTCCCGGCATCACGTACTTGCCCTTGGCGTCGATGACCCGGTCGCCCGTAGCGCGCTTGAAGGCGCGGCCGTATCCGGACGCGTTCACCGGATCCATCGGAATCATGTTGGTGATGACGCCATTCTCGATGATGATGTCCACGGGCCCTTCGGGCGGCATCCCGCGATTCGTGCCGGGAGTACCGCGGCCCGAGATCACCATCGCGTTCCGGATGACGAGGCGCCCGAAGTGTTCTCCTCGCGTGGTGCCCATCGGAAGCGCCGTCGGGCCGTTGTTCGGCGTCAGGATCGATTCACTCGTGCCGGCCTGCGCTCTGCTGGTGGTGGACAGTGTGGCGAGAGCAAGCAGTGCGACGAGTGACCGCTGGCAATTGATTGGCATGCGTGCTCCGTAAAGTCGGTTGCCACTACCTATGAGCGCATTTCTCCGGGGCCATCCCGCAACCTACGATTGCAACACCGGCTTCGCCATGAAGGGGATCGTGGGGACTTCTCGCGAGCACGAGGCACGTGAGTGAGTCCGCCGGCGCGGAAGCGTCGAAGCGATCGTGGTGGGGCTCATCCCGCCGTCGCGCGGGAACACTCCTGGTGCCGCCCCTTGAGGGCGACGTCAGCAGCCTGCCTCCCCATCGTCGGCACGTAGATACACTTCAGCATGAGCGACGACGCGAAAGCCGACACAGCTGCTGAGGCAGGTACGGAAGGACTCGTCACCTTGTGTGCGTGGTCGAACACCGTAATGCACGACGGTGAGTGGATGCCGTTCGCGACGTACCTGGAGCGCAGGTTCGGGTTGCTCACGACACATGGCATTTCTCCGAAAGGGATGGAGAAGTTTGAGCGGGATGAGGTGGCGCCTGCGGGCGGGGCCCTGAAGGATCCGCTGCGGCTGGCGGCAGTGCGCGCGACTGGACTCCTCGACACGCCGCCGACGGCGGGTTTCGACCGCATCACGAGATTGGGGGCGGCTGCGCTGAACGCGCCAGCCACATTCATCTCGCTGGTCGAGGATCATCGGGACTTCTACGTGAGCCACTGCGGCTTTGGAGAGCCACTGGCTTCCGAGCGACAGATCACGGGACAGACCTTTTGCCATTTCACCATTCAGGGTGGGCGCCCGCTGATCATTCCGGACACGCGCGCCGATCCTGTCTACGCAAACGTGCCGACCGTGAAATCCCTGGGCGTCGCCGCATACCTCGGAGTTCCGCTGGTGCTCCTATCCGGCGAGGTGATTGGCGCTTTTTGCGTGATCGACTTCGTTCCGCAGGCGTGGAGCGACGCACAGGTTCGCACCGCTATCGATCTCGCAGCTCTGGTGGTATCCGAAATAGAGCTGCGCCAGGCGGCGCTCGAGTTTCAGCGGCAGCTCGAGTTTCAGCGGCAGCTCGAGTGACGTGACCCCGGCGCATGTCGGCGTTGCAAGCACGGGATGCGTAAATCGCGATCGCGGCGCACACCGCGACCGTCGCGACTGTACTGGGGGAAGAAGCAGGCATCGACGTTGGGCGTGAGCGGCAGGAGTCTTCACCACGAGAAGATGTCGGCTGCGGCCATCGCGAAGCACCCGAGTCGCGCGAGGACGAACAGGTCTACGACGAAGAAGCTTACGAGTCGGCCGCGTCTGACGTCGAGGTGTCGTATGGGCGCTGGGCGGTTGCTGTCATCAGCCCCCAGAACCGGTCGATGCGGCGTCGTGACACTCGGACGTTCTGAAAGCCGGCGTTCCGCAGCAGTCGTACGAGGTCTTCTCCGCTCAGCGTGGCGACATGTGCGGGATCAACCCACCGCAGCACACGATCGAGGGCGGACATGGTCCAGTAGTCGCGACACCAGTCGCCAACGATCACCGTACCGCCCGGCACCAACAGTCGGCGTGCCTCCAGCAGCATACTGATCGGATCGCGCATATAGTGCAATGCGCTTGTCGACACGACGACGTCCACGCGCTCGCAACGAAGCGGCACATTGTCGCCGGACGCACATACCAGTGGGACGGTACTGGGCAATCGCAGCGCTGCCTGCTGCAGCATGTTCAATGTGATATCCACCCCAACGACCATTCGCGTGGTGTCGGCATCCCACGCGCGCCGCAGCAGCACCCCAGTGCCACACCCGATATCGACTACGCGAAGCGCGGGGGTTGACGGAAACTCCGCCAGCGCGAGGGTGGTGCTGTCGCGCACGTAGCGCTCCCACGCGCGATCGTAGGACGACGCAAGCGCGCTGTACTCACGACGAACCGCTTGGTGCTTCATGGATTGGGAAGTGCGAAAAGACCCGGGCGCTGGCTACCGTGAATAGTACGTGGCCTTCTGATCGGCGGGTTCGGGCAATGTCGGCCGCCGGTTGGGGAGACGGAGCCGAGCGCCTGCAACCCGTCAGTTCCCTTCCACCACTCGCTCGAGGATGTTCAGTATCCGCCCATTCGTCTCCGCGTCCTTCACCGCGACGCGAATGGCGTGCGAGCCAAGTGCGCTGCCCATGGGCCCGACGTCGCGAACGAAGAGGTTGCGCGCGCGCGCGCAGCGAACGACGGTTGCGGCATCCGGCCCCTCGGCGGGCAGATGGCACAGCACGAAGTTCGCGATCCCCGGCACGACGTCCATGCCACAGCGCCTGAGCCCCGCCGCCAGCGCATCGCGCAACCCACGCGTGACCGCCCATTGCTCACGATAGTACGCCTGGTCGTTCAACGCGTAGACCGCCGCGACCTGCCCGATCAACCCGACGGCCCACGGCGGGCTATACGGACGCAAGGCGGTGATCGTCGTCGGCGACGCGCACAGATAGCCGACACGCAGGCCGCTCAGCCCATACACCTTTGACATCGATTTGCACACGACGACGTTTTCATGCGTCGATGCGAAGCGTTCGAGCGATTCGTTCGCGCCCGCGTACTCGACGTACGTCTCGTCCACCCACACGCGCGTCGTACGCGAGACCTCGGCGATCGCCTGCTCGAGCGCCACACGCGGGACATGACGTCCCGTGGGACTGTTGGGATTCACGAGGATGACGAGATCGTAGCGCGCCGAGCGGATCCGCTCGACCAGTCGGGCGACGTTCAGCGTATAGCCCTCGTCGCGCGCGAGCAGGAGCCGATCCACCCGGCATCCAATCACGTGTTCGAGCACGTGGCTGTACTCACCATACATCGGGTCGAGAATCAACACGCGCGAATCGCGTCCGAGCCAACGCGTGAGCGCGAGGAAGATGAGGTCGGACGATCCGCCTCCCGGCAACACACACTCCGTGTCCACTCCCTGTACGCGTGCAATCGTGCGCACGAGCCCTGCGCACGCGGTGGGAGGAGACGTCCGCACGAGCCAGGGCAGGTGCGCTTCGATCGCCCGCATGACGCTCGGCGCGGGCGGAAACCATGCGTCGAGCACGTCGGCGCTGATTACCGTCGTCGAGCGATCGAGCGCGTCGAACTCCTCGCCGATCGCGTCGAAGAACGCCCCGCCGTGATAGCATGCCGGCGCTCCGGCGAACGGAACCGGCATCTGCCATTGCACCTCCTGCGCGAGCCGGTCCACAATGCGTTGATGCCGCGCAATCGCAGTGCGCACCCTCGCCGGTGGCGCCTCGAGCAGATGATAGAGCACCGCGCCCGACCGAGCGGTGGGTCCCACCTGTCGCAATCCGACACCCAGATAGAGATCCAGCACTTCGTCGCGGCCGAGTGCGACGATGTGCTTTCCGCCGCGCGATTCGACCCACCGAAGGGCGGCATACATCAGGAGCGCCGCGAGTGTTCCACCGCGTTGCTCGGCGATGACGGACAGCAACCGGATCTCGAACAGCCCGTCGTCGCGCGGGACGGGCAGGGAATCGGGGGCGAAATACTTGTCGATCGAGTAGCGCGCGCCTGGCGGAGTGATGCTGATGAACCCGGCGATGTGACCACGGTCGGTTGCCGTGATGTAGACATTGCGCTCGTCGAGGTCGTCGGTGAGCGCGCCGTCGGCACGCTCGACGTGTTGCCCAAGCTCGTGGGCATAGATGTCGTGTCGCAGCTGGTAGATGCGCACACGCTGCGCTGGCGTGGCGATCCCGACGTTCATGCGGGCTCGGCCCCGATGCGAACGAGCGATTCTGGCTGCCGTCATGATTGAACTCCCTGGACTGAGTAGGCACTCGGGTGCAGGCTACGGTCAGGTGGTCATTGCTGGGTCACCAGCTGGTCACCACCTGTGTCGCATCAGCTCACGACCACCCGACTGCGAAGGTGCATCATTGTCCGATGTCAGGTCTGACGTGCGTTCTTTCCGCGTATCCGCCAACTGGCGTCGCGGTTGTGCTGTTCCTCACAGCGTGACGTGCGACGACAGGTGGCGGACAGAACGGGACGTACGGACCTCGGACCTGGAGGTCGGAAACCGTCGGCAAGCATGCGAATCGCGTGTCATTGTCCGATGTCAGGTCCGACGTGCGTTCTTTCCGCGTATCCGCCAACTGTCGTCGCGGTTGTGCCGTTCCTCACCGCGGGAGGTGCGACGACAGGTGGCGGACACAACAGCAAGTACGGACCTCGGACCTGGATGTCGGAACCCGTCCCTGGGCAGCGAACCAACGGGGTACACGCCGCATCTGTAGTAAGGGGAGACGAAAGGTTGACGTGCGGAAGGCCCGTTCGCGAGCCTGCCACCCTTCTGTCGAAGCCGTCCCGATCGTCCGACCCTGCGGGGATCCGGGCGGCGGGACCCTTCATTTCGTCCCCGCACACGCGGACGCCCCCGGCGCCCGCGCACAACCCCGATCTCCGGTTTCTGCTAAGAATATGAAGCGTCTACTTCCGTTCGCGATGGTCGCGCTCGCCCCGGCGGCTCTGTGGGGCCAGGTCCTCGCCCCGACCGCAGCCGCCCAGCGCACAACCACCCCCCCGCAGCTCGACGGCCGCCTTGACGACGCGGCCTGGGCCAGCGCCACTGTCGTGAGCGGATTCACGCAGCGCGACCCCGCCGAGGGGCAGCCCGCGAGCGAGCAGACCGAGGTGCGGATCGTGTACGACAACGAGGCGATCTACATTGGCGCGCGGCTGCACGACCGCTCGCCGGTGACGAACCGCCTCGGCCGGCGCGACATGCCGATTACCGCCTCCGACTGGTTCCGGGTGAGCTTTGACTCCTTCCTGGACCGCCGGAACGCCTTCCGCTTCGACGTGAACCCGTCCGGCGTGCGGCGGGATGCGATCATCGCCGGCAACTACTTCTTTGGCGGGGGCGGGGGTGGCGGAGGTGGGGGGGGCGGTGGCGGTGGCGCCGGGGGAGCGGGGGG
>JBKJUW010000121.1:0-95825 GCA_046589725.1 Gemmatimonadaceae bacterium | reverse complement strand
CGACGAACGGTGGGAGGCAATCGAGGAATGCGAGCGCGCGTTTCGCGGCACCAAGTTGCGCACGTCGACAGATCACATCGGCCTCGCGCGTCTGAGGGACGGCACGGACCTCGTCCGTATCGGCGAGCCGCAGCGCCCGGAGATGGCGGCGTGGAGGTACGGGGACCAGTTCGGCCGGCGCACGAGACGCAACGTGCTCTACGGTGCTGGCTCGATGGCCGTCTTCACGGGAGTGATATGGGGCCTCCCACTAGTGGGCGTGGCCGGGCTGGGCAGCGTGGGGTCGCTGCTGATGCAGGCCGGCATCCAGTGGAGGGATCGTCGCTCCGTGGTCGCGCGCGTGCGGGTGCACCAGGAAGACGGAAGCGTTGCGCTGCGCTCACTCGCGCGCATGCATGCCCGCCGAGCGCGGCTGACGTCTCGCCTCGACGGCCGGTGGGTGCTCGACATGCCGTACCTCGGTGGGGGCGAGCGACTCCAGTATACCCAGCAGGGCCTACAACATCTCACTGACAGCATCGAGCTCACCGGCGAAGAAGCCCAACGTGCCGCCGCTCAAATTCTTCCGCACGTGAATACTCTGGTTGGACGCTCGAAGACCGTGCAGGACGCGGTCCGCGTAATGGAAGACGCGGGAAGCGCTGACGCGGCGTTTGCGAACGCCGCTCGCACTGGCTCAAAGGGTGGATGGACGCTCGCCAGCGGCAAGGTGATGGCCGGCACGCTCACCGCTCTGCCTGCACCCGTGCGCCTCGCGCTCGAGATGGCCACACACGAGGAGTCGGAACGACGTGCGCTCGAAGGAGAGCTGCACCTTCTGGAATCCGCGTGGAAGGACGCCGAGGAGATCGCGGGCATCGCGGACGACATGTTCCTTCCCGCATCCGTCGGCGAGCGCCTCGCGCAGCTCAAGCGCTCCGCGCGCGAAGACTAATCAGGGGCCCGCAGTCGCCGCTGCCGCCAGGTCGCCAAACCGGTGGCGTGCCACGCGCGTCACCAGCTCCGCCGATCCGTCGATCCCCAGCCACGCCGTGTTCACGCACAGGTCGTAGTTCGCCACGTCGCGCCAGTCGCGATGCCAGTGTCGCTTCACGTACTCGGCGCGTTGCGCATTCGTCGCCGTCACGCGCTCGCGCGCCTCGGCAGATGGCACGCCCAGATGCGCCACTGCATAGGCCGCGAGCGCGTCAGTCGGCGCATAGCAGTACACATGGATCGCATCGGCACGCGAGGCAAGCAGGCACTGCGCTCCGCGTCCGACGATGACCGCCGGCCCAGCCTGCACGGCCTCCTGCATCACCCGACCGGTCATCTCGACGATCTGCGACTCGCTCGGCGTGAGCTCGTGCGTGCCGACCGTCGGCATCATTTCCGGCGCGGAGAGTGATATGGCCGACACGAGTCGCTCGATGAGTGACGACGGGCGCTCCTCGCGCGCCCCGACCTCTTCGGAGGAGATGCCGAGTCGCCTGGCGACTTCGTCCACCATCGTATTGTCGTAGAGCTGCCACCCAATCGCGCGCGCCACGCGGTCCGCGACTTCCGATCCGCCGGAACCGTACTGGCGCGAGACGGTGATGATCGGCATCAGGCGCCGGAGGCCGTCATCCGGCGGAGCCGCACGTGCTCGACGATCTCGAATCCCAGCGCCGCCCACGCCACGCCCGCGGAGTCGCTGTCGGCCACGTTGTGGAGGCGCATTTCGTCCAGGCCGCGTGCACGCGACCACCCGTCCGCCGCTGCAAGGAGCGCCTTCAGCACGCCGCGGCGGCGCGCATCGGGGCGCACGAAGACAGACGACACGTACGCGTAGCGCGACGGTTCGAGCAGCGGAGAACTGGTGGACTCTGTGCACCGAAGTATTCCGACGCTCTCCGCGTACGCCTCGCGTTTTCGCACCTGATGCTCGAACGAAGCGAGAAAGATCGACTCGTGCGAGGAGCGCAACTGCGCGGCGAACAGCTCCCGTGCGCGTGCACTCACGTCGGGCTGCAAGCGTCCGTAAATCGGGTGATCCGGATACTCACGCAGCAGCGCGAGGCGAAGCTGCATGACCGCATCGAGGTCGCGAAGCGTCGCGCGCCGCACGACGGCGCGCGGCACGCTGCACGACTCGACCACTTCGCCGGCCAACTGTGGCTGTACGCTCGTAGACATGCCCTCAGGCGGAAAGGCCGCCCCCGAAAAAGTCCTCGTTCGGTCGGCGGCGTCGCCGCTCGGGCTCCGCACGGCCATAGAGCCCGCCGTCAGAACGCGAGATCTTCTTCCGGGCGACGAGCGCCTCGAGCACGAGCTCACACGCCGCAACCGTCTGCGGCGCGTCTCCATCCTCGGCGAGACCGACGTGACGCACCAACTCGATGAGTCCCGGCACCGATGCAAACGCCGCCTGCATTCCTTCCGCCCGCTCGTCTTCCGTCACCTGCAATGCGCCGCCCTCGTCGAACCAGATGACGACGTCGTCGGTATTCACTCCACCAGCCCGCTCGCTGAACGTCGCATCCGAGGCGCGTCGAATGAGCTCGCGCGCGATCGCGTGGCCACCCACGAGCTCACCCTCGTATTCGAGCTCGATCTTGCCGGTGATCGCCGGCTGCGCCGCATAGACATCCGAGATCCTCGGTACGACTTCTTCCTCGCCCGTGACGATCGCACGCCGCTCCGAGTTGGAGACCACGTTCTCCATCACGCTGATCGGCATGCGCTGCGACACGCCGGAGCGGCGATCGATGCGCTTGTCCGTTCGCGCCTCGAAGGCGATACGCTCCACGACCTCGGCAATGAAGTCCGGCACGCGCACCGGCTTCGAGCCGCGCTCGACCCACGACTCCTGCTCCGTGATCTGCATGCCGAGCTCGACGGATTCCGGATAATGTGTGATGATCTCGCTGCCGATGCGATCCTTGAGCGGCGTGATGATCTTGCCGCGCGCCGTGTAGTCCTCGGGGTTCGCGGTGAAGCAGAGCTGGACGTCGAGTGGCAGGCGCACGGGATAGCCCTTGATCTGGACGTCGCCTTCCTGCATCACGTTGAACAGGCCGACCTGCACCTTGCCGGCGAGATCCGGAAGCTCGTTCAGCGCGAAAATCCCGCGATTCGCGCGCGGCAGCATACCGTAGTGGATCGTGAGCTCGTCCGAGAGCACGTGCCCACCGCGAGCTGCACGGATAGGGTCGAGATCGCCGATCATATCCGCGATCGTCACGTCCGGCGTCGCCAACTTCTCCACGAACCGGCTGTCGCGGTCCACCCACGCGATCGGCGTGTCATCGCCCGCCTCGGCAATCAAGTTCTTTCCGTAGCGCGAGATGGGAGCGAACGCGTTGTCGTTCACCTCGCTGCCGGAGATCACCGGCATCGCCTCGTCGAGCAGTGTGACGAGCGCTCTCAGGATGCGCGACTTCGCCTGGCCGCGCAGGCCGAGCAGGATGAAGTTGTGGCGCGAGAGGAGGGCGTTGACGATCTGCGGCATGACCGTCTCCTCATAGCCGAGCACGCCCTCGAAGAGTGGTCCGCCGCCGGCAAGCCGCGCGAGCAGGTTCTGCCGCATCTCGTCCTTCACGGAGCGAAGGCGAAGAGCGGGCGAGCCATGAGACGAGCGCTTGAGAGCGCCGAGTGTTTGCGGGAGCGACGACAACAATTCCTCCGGAGCGGTGCGGGTTCTCTCGGGAATCAGCGTGGGTGAGACTGCCCACGCAAGGGTTGGAAGACAGCCGGGATCGGTACGCGAAATGCCAACGTCGCCACAGGCCGCTTCGAGGACGAGCATGGGAGAGACCAGTGAAAAATGGGCTGAAGTCGCGCTCGGGCTGGTTACGGGAATTGGTGGCTTCCTGGAGATCGGCTCCCTCGCCACGACCAGCCAGGCGGGTGCGGAGTTCGGCTTCCAGTTGGCGTGGGTCGTGGTCGTCGGCACGTTGGGCCTCGCATTCCTCATGGAGATGACGGGGGAATCGCTGCCGTCGGAGCATCTCGAGCGCTGGCTCTCCGAGCGTGTCGTGCGAAGAATTCCTGGGGCCGAAGGAGACCGCAAATGAGCGCGCGCGAAGTTCGCGTGCATCACCTGGTCGGGCGAAAGGTCCGAGACTCGCGCGGGGTGACCGTGGGTCGCATCCACGAGTTGTGTGCCGAGGTCGAGCTGCACGACGGCGGCAACGACTATGTCGTGCGCGAGTACCGCATCGGCTCCATGGGCGTCCTCGAGTTTCTCGGCGGAAGCTATTTCATACGAATGCTGTTGCACACGCTGCGTATCGTGACGGCTGATGCGTATGTCGTTCCGTGGGATCAGCTCGACCTGAGCGACCCCGAGCGTCCCGTGCTTACAAGCGCGCGCCAGGGATGAACAGCGGACGCAGAATGCCGCAGGCTGCGCAACGCAGATGACGCTGCAACAGCCTCGAACCTGGACGCTCGTTCGTCATTCCTGCGAAGGCGGGATCGCGTTTCGAGAGCCGTTCGTCATTCCCGCGGAAGCGGAAATCCACGTTTGACAGCCCCAGAAATGGATTCCCGCTTTCGCGAATGACGGGCAATTGCTTTTACTGCGTCTTCTGCGTTTGCGAAGCCTGCGCATTTCTGCGTCCCCCGTTTCCCGCCGTTTCCCGCTGTTTCGTCGTTCCGCCGTTCGCAGCATCACGCCAGTTCAATCTCGACCTGGTTGTCGTAGAACACCGGACCGTTGCCCATATCCGTAATGCGCTGCGACGTCGTCTGGTTCACGTTCGCGCCGTCACCGGCCAGCTTCCCCCACCAGATCGACGGAGCCCACGCGACGCCCTCGCGAATTCCCGGCTCGACGCGCGCCTTCGCGAGGAATGCTCCGCGATCATTGCGGACCGTGACCATCACGCCGACGGCGATGCCGCGCCGCTCGGCGTCGGCGGGATGCAGGAGGACCTCGGGTTCGTGCGCCTGTCGCCGAAGGGACGTCACGTTCACGAACGTCGTGTTGAGGAAGGTGTGTGCGGGAGACGAGATGAGCGTGAGGGGATATCGCGCGAAGAGCGCGGGCTCACGCTCCTCCGACTCGTATGGCGCGATGTACGTCGGCAGCGGATCGAGTCCCATTGCTTCCAGCCGCGATGAAAAGAACTCACACTTGCCGCTCGGGGTGGAGAATTGTCCCTCAGCGTACGGGAGGAACGGCGTCGGCACGTTGAGACGCACCCACCCGTGATCGAGCAGTCGCTCGAACGTCACTCCCTGCAGCTTGGGTGATTCCGTGGCGAGCGCCTGCCGAATGAGAGCGAGATCGTCATCCCGCATGAGCGGGTCGGACATGCTCATGCGTTCAGCGAGTAGCCTGAAGATCTCGCTGTTGGGCTTGGCGTCGCCGATCGGGGCGATCGCCGGTCGGTTGAGTGAGACGTAGTGGTGTCCGTAGGCGAAGTGAATGTCCCAGTGCTCGAGCTGCGTCGTCGCGGGCAGGAGGATGTCCGCCCAATCGGCAGTGTCCGTCTGGAAGTGCTCGATGACGACGGTGAAGAGATCCTCGCGCGCGAGGCCGCGAAGGACGGCGTTGCGATCGGGCGCCACCGCGGCGGGGTTGCTGTTGTAGACGATCAATGCCTTCACCGGCGGTCCGCCCACGCCCGCATCGGGCAGCGTGAGGGCGTCGCCGAGGCGGATCATGTTGATCGTGCGGGCCGGAGGCCCGATATCCGGCCGCTCGAGAGCCGCCTTGTTGAAGGCGAAGTTCGCCGACGTCGAGAGCTGTACTCCTCCTCCTGCGCGCCTCCAGTGGCCCGCGATGGCCGGCAGGCACGCGATCGTCCGGACTGCCATACCGCCGCCCGCGTGGCGCTGCAGTCCGTAGTTCACGCGAATGAAGGCTGCCTTCGCGCGTCCGAACCGCTCAGCGAGCGAAATGATGGTCGCCGCCTCGAGTCCCGTGACTTCTGCCGTACGCTCGGGTGTCCATTCGGCAGCGCGCCGGCGCATGTCTTCGTGGCCGAGCGTGTATTGCTCGATGTAGTCCCTGTCCTCGAGTCCCTTCGCGAAGATCACGTGCATCATGCCGAGCGCAAGCGCCGCGTCGGATCCCGGTCGAATGGGGTGCCACTCGTCGCACTGCTGCGCCGTGCGCGTGCGAATCGGGTCGATGCAGATGATCGGAGCGCCATGCTCGCGGGCCTTCAGGATGAACGGCCAGAGATGCGGGTTTGCGGTGAGGGTGTTGGTGCCCCAGAGCAGGACAAGGTCGCTCTCCGGCACACCCTCCCCATCAGCGCCGACATTCGCCCCGACTGTCATGCGCATGCCGACGGTGCCGGCCATCGAGCAGATGGTTCGGTCGAGTCGCGATGCACCTAAGAGGTGGAAGAATCGATGGTCCATCGATGAGCCCTGCACGAGGCCCATCGTGCCCGCGTACGAGTAGGGCAGGATCGCCTCGGGACCGAACTCCGAACCGGCGATCTCACCCAGGCGGCCAGCGATTTCATCGAGCGCGTCCGACCAGCTGATGGGCTCGAAGTGTCCGCTGCCCTTTGGCCCCACGCGCCGCATCGGCGACGTGAGCCGATCGTCGTGGTACGTGCGCTCGATGTAGCGGTTGACCTTGGCGCAGAGGAAGCCCTGCGTCACCGGATGATCGGGGTCGCCAGCCACACGAATGGCGCGGCCATTCTCGACCGTCACGAGCATCGCGCAGGTGTCGGGGCAGTCGTGGGGACATGCGCCGCGAACGACGCCGTCGCGTTCCATCGCAATCTTGTGGGACGAGCCTTGCGGAATCATGATGTCGAGGGCCGAGGTACCTCCGAAGCTACCATGCCTCACGAAATGGGGCCAATAATTCCACGGACGAGGTTGGTCAGTAAGTGGCTAAGTAGTTGCGGAATAGAAGCTTGCAGCGAGTGCTGCCAGACGCGATGAGGGATTCTCCGAACGCGGCCCGCGGAGACGGATCGAAAATGCGTCGCACAATGTCTGGACAGTGGACGAAGCTGTTGGCGCGCTTTCACTTGGCGCTTCCAAGTTCACACTTGACAGAAGCCCCCGAAAATCTAAGTTTCACGCCGCATGAAGCCGGGCACTGAGGTGCGCGGACCAACGCGTCATTCACCGAACCCCATGAGGAGATCCACATGAAGCGCCTGGCCCTTGTCGCAGTCGTGCTCGTCGCCGCCTGCAGCACGAAGGAAACCCCCAAGGCTGATACCACCGCTCCGGCGATGGCACCAGCACCCGCCCCCGCAATGGCGGCTGATTCGATGGCGATGATGAAAGATTCAGCCAGCGCTGCCATGAAGATGGACACCGCCAAGGCGAAGATGGACACTGGCATGAAGAAGATGGACGAGGCCAAGGGCGCCATGAAGGACGCCGGCAAGAAGATGAAGCCATAAGGCTCGTTCTTTTGCAGGTCTTGCGGGGCGGCACACCAACTGGTGTGCCGCCCCGTTTCTTTGCTAACGGAAGCGCGTAGCAGGTACGCAGCACCAAGTACGCTCTTCAGGGTTGCTTGCTCCACGAAAATGCGTCCGGTATGCCGTACTCCGGCCGTACCTGAGGATCCCACCCGAGCTCCGCCCGCGCACGCTCCGAAGTGAACGGGTTGTTGCGCCCGAGGAAAGCCACCGCCGAGAACGAGACGGCTTGCACGTGACCGCCTGGAATCATTTTCGCGATCGCGAGAATGAGACGCTCTCCGCGCTTCGCAATGCCATACGGCACATGGACACTGTGAATCCTCGCGTCGAGTCCCTGTGCGGCGAGACGGAAGAACTCGGCCCCCGTGACGTCGAAGTCGTTGGCAAGATTGTACGCGCGTCCTCGCGCCACATCGGACGTGGCCGCTCGCACCATTCCATCGACGACATTCTCGACGTGCACGATCGCGAGCGTCGTCCCGCCGTCGCCAATCAGCGGCGCGAATCCCCAGCGAAGCAATCGCGCCACTCGCGGGACAAACTGCCGGTCGTGCCGGCCGTAGATCACATCAGGACGCACGGCGGTTGCCCATATCTCACCACTGCTGCAGGCCTCCATCACGATCGCCTCGCTCTCGCGCTTGGACCTTGCGTAAAAATCACCCTCACGCAGCGGGGAGAGGGGCGACGTCTCGTCCGTAAGGAGCCCGTCGCGATATCGTGAAGTGCCGCCGTACACCGCGACGCTGCTCACGTGCACGAGTCGCGCGGAAGCGGATGCCGCGGCAGCCACGGCGTTCCGCGTGCCATCCACATTCGGCCGCCTGAACGCCTCCCAGCCCCCGCTCGGCGTCACGGCCGCCGCGGTGTGAAAGATGACGTCTCGTCCCGCAGCGGCGGTGCTGAACGAGGTGGCATCGAGTACATCGCCGAGGGCGAGCTGCACATCGAGCGCACGAAGCGGCGCGGCGGCGTCGAGGTTCCGAACGAGCGCGCGGACCGCCCACCCGTCGCGACGCAGTCGTTCGACCACATGACGCCCAACCTGCCCTGTTGCGCCGGTCACGAGCGCCGTCGGCAAGGGTCAGGCGGCGGCGAAGGGAAGCGCGCTGACCTCGACGGTGTTCTCGCGCGGGGGCCCGCCCGGAGACGCGGCATCACTCCAGCGCGCAACGAGCGACGCGCCGGGCTCCACTTCGCGGCGGATCATCGCGATGGCGATCCCGCCGAGGCGAGGCGAGCGAACAGACGAACGCACGTCACCCACCTGAAGTCCGGCAACGTCGTGCAGCGTGGCACCAGCGGGGGGCGCATCCAGTGTCGTGCTGCGGATGCCGCGCAGGTGCTTGTTCACGTGCCCCCTGAAATGCAGGCGCGCAACGGTCTCCTGGCCAACGTAGCATCCTTTCGTATAGGAGATGGCGTGAAGCTCGTCGAAGTTCGCTTCCTGCGGAATCGTGGTGTCGTCCATGTCGATGCCCCACTCGGGGCGCCCAGCCTCGACGCGCGCGATCTCCCACGCTTCGAGCCCCGCCGGAACCGCACCCGCCTGCACCGCGCGCTCCCAGAGCTCGTCGAAACGCGACGCCGGCACGATGAGCTCGAAACCTTCGACGCCAAGCTCCGGTGAGCTGACCACGAGCACCGTGTCTCCGCCGACGTCGACCGTGATATGCGCCAACGGCGCGAGCGCCGTAAGCGCGGGCGACTGCACGTTGGTGAGCGACGCAACGATGTGACGGGCATGGGTGCCAAAGACGCCAAGATCACGCAGGTTCGCGCTCTCGTCCACGTGCGGTGCGAGCCGCGGGTTGATGAACTTCTTCACCATGGCCGCCCAGGCGACTGACGCGCGCGGCGGCGCATCGGTGAGGACACTGCCCTCCTCGATGAAGATCCGCACGTCCGCAATGATCTTGCCCTTCGCGGTGAGTGCGGCGGCATAGCAGCCCTGACCCGGCACCAGTCCGGCGACGTCGTTCGTGACGAGCCCCGCCACCATCTCCGCCGCCCTGTCCCCGTTCACGCGAAGCCGTCCGCGATGACTGCGGTCGAAGAGTGCGGCGTTCGAGTGAAGCGATTCGTATTCGACCGCGACGCTGCCGTACGCGAGCACCACGTTCTGGCCGGCGACGTCGGCACGCGTAGTGTTCACTGCCTGCACGCTCCTCACGTCGCGCGCTCCGCCGCGGGTATGCCGGCGATGCGCGAGAGCGCGGTCACGGTGAAGCCATCGAGCGCATCGACCGCACCGTGCGCCTCGAGCGCGACGTGCGCTGGCGCGCCGAGTGCGATCGTGTGCAGCCCGGCAGTGCGAGCGGCGCGGATCGTGTCGGTCGTCGAAGAGATCGCTATGCTGCGCTCCGCACGCGCTTCGCGGCGCCGTGAGAGCTGTGTAAGCGCGGCGACGAACGGTGCGGCGGAAGGGGGCGGCGGCAGCTCATCGTCCGCGCTCACGATGATGGACACGCTGCCATCAAGCCCCGCGAGCCGCAGGACGAACTCGGTCTCGGATCGCGTTGCCAGCGTGACGACGGCGAGGCGCGATGTCACCTGCGCATTCTCGACGAGCTCGCGAGCCCCGCTCCGAAGTAGAAATCCCTTGCCGAGACGCTCCGCGAACACCCGCGAGGCGCGAACCGCGAGGAGGTCGCCGAGGACGGCGTCGTTGATGCCAAGCGTTGCGAGTGCGCGTTGTATGCTGCGCTGCACCGATGCCCCATCGCAGCAACGGGCGCAGTGGACTGCATCCATGGCCAGGCCTTCGTCCTGGAGCGCGCGTTGAAGCGCGTCCCGGCGCATCGTGAAGGTCTCGACTAAGCTGTCCTCCCAATCGAGCAGCAGCGCGTCTGGCATGAGAGTTAAGTAAGTCGGGTGGCTTGTTGGGCGCTACGTCTGGCTATGTCATTGTTGGAGACTGGAACCAACGGTATTCGTGGGCAACGCGAATCTCGCGAATCTCGAGGAATCCATGCGAATTGCTCCGTGCGAAACGAAGCGGCGCTCGCCTTGAACAGTGCAAAACGACGGCGGCCGCAGAATGTCGCAGGCGTCGCCATCGCAGAAGACGCTGCAACAGCAGTGAAGCATGATTGTGCCTCCGCTGTTTCTGCGCCTTCTGCGTTCGCGAAGCCTGCGCATTTCTGCGGCCGTTCTGCGGTTGGGCCTGGATGCATGCTTTGCCGCATCGCCAACGATCAACGCATTGCCTCACCGCTGCTCACGACGATCCATCCGGAAGAGCCGCATAGGACGCATCGAGAAGATCAACGGGATGAATCGTCCGTGCATCGATGTGCGCCTGCAGGATGCCGGCGCCAATCTGCATCATGCATCCCGGGTTTCCTGTCGCCACATAGCGTGCCCCGGTCTCCCTGATACTGTGCAGCTTGGGTTCCAGGACACGATCGCTCGTCTCCGGCTCAACGAGGTTGTAGATCCCCGCGCTGCCGCAGCAGTGTTCGCTGCCCTCGAGCGGTACCAGTTCGAGCCCCGGTATCGCCGAGAGCACCTTGAGTGGTGGCGAGGCTAGTCGCTGCGCATGCAGCAGATGGCACGGCGCGTCGTAGGTCACCCTCAACGGAAGTAGTCCCCCCGGACGCGGGCCCGCCGTCGCGAGCAGCTCGCTGACGTCGCGCACTCGCGCGGATATCGCGATAGCGCGTGCCCTCCACGCCTCATCCCTCGCGAGCAGCTCGCCATACTCCTTCATGATCGCCCCACAGCCGGCCGCATTTACCGCGATGAACTCGGCGCCGCTCGCCTCGAATGCCGCAATGTTCGCCCTCGCGAGCCGGCGCGCCGTCTCCGCATCTCCGGCGTGCGCGTGAAGCGCACCGCAGCACACCTGCCCGTGAGCATCCACAAGCGCGTAGTCGTTCCGCGCCAGCGTCCGCTCCGTCGCGCGATTCGTCCCGGTAAAGAGCCCTTCCATGACGCAGCCCGTGAGCAGCGCGACGGTGCCGCGTGAGGCATCCGACGCACTGGCGTAGCTCCGCGTGGGAAGCGATGATCGCGTCGACTCGAGCATCGCCATGGCGAAGCCGAGCCGGCCCGGCACGCGCGAGAGCAATCGCGAGAGACGCAACGCGCGTACGACTCGCCCGCCGAGCATCGCCATGCGCATGAGCGACCTGCGGCCGAACACGAACAGGATCGCGCGCGCGATGGGCGCATTCGGTTGCTCCGCCGTGAGCGTCGCCCGCGTGGCCTCGAGGAGGTGCCCATAGGGTACGCCGGACGGGCACGCCGTTTCGCACGCCCTGCAGCCGAGGCAACGATCGATGTGCGTGCGAACGTCGGGATCGTCGACGGGCAGCGTCCCCTCCACAAGGGCGCGCATCATCACCAGTCGGCCGCGCGGACTGTCGTTCTCGTCTTCGAGCACGAGGTAGGTCGGACACGCCTGCAGGCAGAACCCACAATGCACGCACGCGTCGAGCCCTGCGCTCGCGTCGGCGAGCGGGGACCCCGGAATAGCGCAGGCACCTGGCGCGGTGCTCATGCGGCGCCAAGCAGTCCGGGATTCAGCAGCCGATCAGGATCAAAGGCCTGTCGTATCCGCTCGACGAGTGGCGCGGTATCGGTCGCGCGCGTCAGGCTCGGCCAGAGCGGAGCCGGCATGCGCTCGCCAATGATGCTGGCCATGGACGCGATCTCCAGGAGCGCGGTGGTGAGCGTTCCGCGGGCGTCCTCATTGCCTGCGTCAGGGATCACGCATCGCACTACACCGCGCGCGAGGGTCGCATGCGCATAACCTCCAAGCTCCTCGGCAAGCGCTGACGTCCTCGCGAACACGCGGCCGATCCTTGCCGGCAGGACGCTCGCGCGAAACACGAGTGCGCGCTCAGGTTCTGCCGTGCGAAGCGCCTCCCAGATGTCCGTCGGCCGTTCGCGGGGATCACCAAGTGACCCCACCGAGTCTCGGGCCGCGCGCACAAAGGCGGCGTTGCCGCCCAGACGCACCAGCAGTTGGGCATCAGCCTCGGCGCCGTGTGCGCGCGCGAGTGAAGGTGACAGCAATTCGGCGGAGAGCGGACGATAGTCCGTTTCGCGCGTCCACCGCCATGCAGCCGTCGCGATTGCTTCGGGACTCGCACCCGGAACGCGCACCAGGAGGCTGACGTCGACCTCCGGCCGCGCGCGTAGCCGAACCGTCATCTCGGTAAGTGCGCCGAGGGTCCCCCACGACCCGGTGAGGAGGCGAACGAGGTCGAAGCCGGCCACGTTCTTCACCACGCGTCCGCCCGCGCGAACCACGTCACCCGCACCCGTGATGAACTCGCAGCCGAGCACATGGTCGCGCGGCGTTCCGTACGCAGAGGCGAGCGGACCCGCCGAGGCGGTTGCGATTGTCGCGCCGAGGCTGCCGTCGGCCGATCCATACGGGTCCAGCGTAAGCCATTGGCCTTCACCAGCGGTGACACGCTCGATCTCCGCGAGCGATGTGCCGGCGCGGGCCGTGAGGGTGAGGTCGCCTGGCTCGTATGACACGATGCCGTCGAGCGCCGCGAGGTCGAGACGCTCGGTGACTGGGCATGGCCAGCCTGCGTCGAGCCAGTGTCCCCTCGACACGATTCGGCGCGGCTCACCGCGCGCACGTGACGCGCGGATAAGATCGGCGATGAGGGCGACGTCCGGCGCAGTCGCGGAAACAGTCACGCTCGACTCGCCCGCGCGATTGGCGACGCAAGCCATTCGCGACAGCTGTGCACGGGAACGACTTTCGCGGGATTCGACCGGCGCTCCGGATCGAACGCCGCGCGCAGGGCGCACATCGCGGTCAGGGTGTTCTCACTGAACAGCGCATCCATGTACGGCAGCTTGTCCAGGCCGACGCCATGTTCGCCCGTGATCGTCCCGCCGGCTTCGATGCACGCATGCATGATCTCACTCATCGCGTCGTGGACGCGCTGCGACTCGTCGGCATCGCTGGCGTCGTACCCGATGTTGGGATGGAGGTTGCCGTCGCCGGCATGGAACACATTGCAGACCTTCACGCGATAGGCGTCGCAGATACGATGAATGTCCGCGAGAACGGCGGGCAGTTTCGTGCGTGGCACCACCGCATCCTGCACGACGAGATTCGCCGAGATGCGGCCAAGTGCCCCCGACGCCTTCTTCCGCCCCTGCCAGAGGCGCGCGCGATCCGCCGGATCGGTCGCCACGCGCACGCCACGCGCCCCGGCGGAGGTGCACAGGCTCGAGACTCGCGCGACGTCATCATCGAGCCCGGCACCTGGGCCGTCGACTTCGATGAGCAGGATGGCCGCCGCATCAACAGGATACCCAGCCGCATAGATCGACGCCTCGACGATCTGGATCACGGCATTGTCCATCATCTCCAGCGCGGCGGGCACGATCCCAGCCGCGATGATCGCCGAGACCGCGTGCGCAGCCGCATCGACCGACAGGAAGTCAGCCAGCAATGTCCTGATCGACAGCGGATTGCGTTCGAGCTTGATCGTCGCGTCGAGCACCACGCCAAAACAGCCCTCGGATCCAATGAATGCGCCGAGCAGGTCAAGGCCTTCGGCTTCGCCTTCGGGATTGCCGAGGTGCACGACCTCACCGCTCGGCAGCAGCACCGTGAGTGCCAGGACGTGGTTCAGCGTGACGCCGTATTTGAGGCAGTGCGGCCCTCCGGCATTCTCGGCCACGTTGCCACCGATGGTGCACGCGCTCTGGCTGGAAGGATCGGGAGCGTAATGCAACCCGTATTGCGAAGCGGCGGCGGTCAGTGTGGAGTTCACCACGCCCGGCTCGACGACCGCCCGCATATTGTCGCCGTCGAGCGAGAGGATGTGCTTGAGACGATGCAGTCCGAGCAGCACCACGCCTTCCGCGAGCGCGCCCCCCGAAAGGCCAGTGCCTGCGCCGCGCGCCACGAATGACGTACTCGTTTCGGCGAGCGCGCGTACCACGGCGATCGTTTCCTCACGTGTGCCGGGAAACACCGCCAGCGATGGCGTGCACTGGTATCCGGGCAGTCCGTCCGACTCGTACGACCGAAGCTCACCCCGTCGCTCCAGCACGCGCCGGGCACCTACGATGGACGCGAGCCTGGCGCCGAATCCATCCGTCAGGGGCATACCACCCGGAGTGCGTCACGCTTCAGCTCATACTCGAGTGGAGTGCCGAGCCGAACGAGCTCGCCGTCGACGGCGAGTGTGCTGCTGCGGCGAACGGTGATGGTGCAGCGGTCCACGATGAAGCTGTCGAGGTCAAAGGAACGCGTGGCCGTATTCACTCCGCGCGCGACCGCATTCAGCGCGAGTGCAAGCACCCGGCCGGCCGAGCGTCCGTTTACGACCATCACGTGCAGTCCACGTCGCCCCGATGGAATGCGCTTGCCGAGCGACGGAAGCTGCAACTCCCGCTCGCCCACTCCGATGAACACGACCGGTGTCCGGTAGATCCGACGCACACCGTCCACCTCCACCTCCACGGCGAGCAGCCGGAGCTGGAAGAGAATGCGCAACGCCGCGATCGCCGATGCGATGCGATATCCGAAGCGCGGTTCGAGGTATTCACGCGCGCGAACGAAGTGAACGTATGCGCCTACGCTGCTCGTGTTCAGGAACAGGCGACCATTCACTTCGCCCACATCCGACGCGCGCGCCGTTCCGCTTGCCACCAGCCCGATTGCCTCCGCTGCATCCGTGGGAATGCCGAGATCCGTTGCGAAGTGATTCAGCGTTCCACCCGGTAGAATCGCGAGCTCGGCATCGGTGCCGACAAGCGCGGAAGCCGCCGTCGCTATGGTGCCATCGCCGCCAGAGACCAGCACGCGCTTCGCGCCTCGCGTCACCGCTGCGCCGATTGACTCAGCGAGCTTGTCGGGCGGAACTTCGCGCACGTCGAACTGGGCGTCCTCAGCGAGCGCCTTCCGCGCTTCGTCGGCGCTGCCGGCGAGCGGATTGATGAAGGCAGGAATTTGGTGTTGCGGATCGGTCATTATGTGTCCGTACGCGGTGAACGTCGACCGAAACTCGCAAGCCACTGCAGCAGTCCGCGCTTCTCGCGCGCCGAGGCACGTCCGACGGTTGCCTTGCGATCCAGCTTGCCCCAACCCACCAACCGACCGCTCAGCGCGGCGGCGAAGGATTGCACCACCACCCAGTACATGACCTGACGATACGCGAAGCGCTGGAGAAATATGAGCCACGTGAGCTGCTTGTCCTCCTCGGGCTCCATGAGGAAAGCGAGCACGGCTGCGAGCCAGTCGACGATCAGGAACACGGCGTAGTACGTAAAGACCTTCTCGAGGTCGACCAGCGCGTACGTCAGACGGTCGTCGACGCTATGACTCGCGGCATTGATGTATACCGAGATGATGCTGTACACGAACATCAGGTCGGCAACGGGCGAGATCGCGGGCAGCAGCAGCTGAAACAGGAATACATTCGGGAGCGCAATCCAGCCGAGTGAACCGTATTTCCGGCGGAAGAACGCGTCTCGATGCTTCCATGTGCACTGCAAGGTGCCGAACGACCAGCGGAAACGTTGCTTGGCCAATCCGCGAAGGGTATCCGGCGCCTCGGTGTACGCCACCGCCCCGTCGGCGTATGCGACGGAATACCCCGCACGCCGCATGTCGAGGGTGAGATCCTGATCCTCGGCCAGGGTGTCCTCCCTGAATCCGCCGACGTCGAGCACCACAGAGCGGCGCCACGCTCCGACCGCACCGGGCACGACCGTGATGCAATCGAGGAGCGCGAACGCTCGGCGGTCGAGGTTCTGGCTCGTGACGTACTCGAGGGCCTGCCAGCGCGTGACGAGGTTGATGCGGTTGCCGACCTTGGCGTTGCCCGCCACCGCGGCCACCCGAGCATCCTGCAGCGGCTGAACGAGCTCGCCGACGGTGTCATCATCGAAGATCGTGTCGGCATCGAGTCCGATGACGATCTCGTGCCGGGCTCGCGCGATACCGAAATTGAGCGCGCTCGCCTTGCCGCCATTCTCCTTCCGGAAGATCGTGATCTGCGGATGCGACCCGTACGCTTCCTCGCAGATCAGGGCCGTATCGTCTGATGATCCATCGTCCACGACGACCAGCTCCAGGTCGCCGGAGTATGCCTGGTTGAGGAGAGAGGAAATGGTCTGGATGATGACCTTCTCCTCGTTGTACGCGGGGATGATGACGCTGACGCCGGGTGCGTAAGAATTGGGCGCGCCGCGCGCCTGGTGCTGTCGCAGGCGCTGGATGATCGCGAGCAACCCGATGATCAGGAGGCGCGCGATGCCCAGCCCCACGGCCACGGTAAACGTCCAGAAGAGCGTCGTCTCCACCGAACCGAGCAGCAGGAAACCCGCGCGTCGCAGGAGACGGGTCGCCTCACTCGAGGGCGGCAGCGGCGACATCGCGTCGTCGCGCGTGATCCCGGCCAGCTCGCTCACGAGCACGAGCGTGTCTCCGCGCACCCGCAGCGAGTCGATCAAGGGGCCGATCGCCGCGACCGTGTTGCGCCGGTCGCCGCCGGCGTCATGGAGAAGGACGACGTTGCGGGCGGAGTCCTGCGCGCGTGCGTTGAGGTCGTTCGGCAGCTCGCGCCGCTTGAGGACGAGATTGATGATGGAATCCGCCGGCAGCTCCTTCCAGTCCTCGGCGTCGACGTGCAGACCGATCGTCCAGTAATTGCGGCGCGAGGCGATGCCCACTGGAAGGAGTTCCGCGTCGGTGGACGGCTCCGCATCTCCGAAATACGGGGGGCGAAAGAACGCCACTCGGCGGTTCAGCACCGCCTCGATGAGCGACGACGTCGCGTCGATCTCGATGCGACTGCGACGTTCCGTGGTCAGCGCAAGATTCGGGTGCGAGTACGTGTGATTGCCGATCTCGTGCCCCTCATCGTAGATGCGCTGGAGCAGCCGCTGATGGGTGTCCACGTTCTGCCCGACCACGAAAAACGTCGCCTTGACGCCGCGCGAACGCAGCGTGTCGAGGATCTGCGGCGTCCAGCGCGGATCGGGCCCGTCATCGAAGGTGAGCGCAACGCGTTTGGCGTTGCGCGGCTGTCCGCCCGTGCGCGCGAGGACGTAGGGAATCGGAACCTTCACGATCGTTTCGTTCGTGATGAACCCCGAGGTTCTATCGATGGCGAGATTACGCTTCCCGTCAGCGGGGAAGTAGGTGATCTGGAGGATCTCGCCTGTTCCGTCAAACTCCGGATCGTAGCTCGGGCGCATCTCCCGCAGCGTGTCCGGCGGCTGGAGCGTGCCGTCGATCCTGATCATGTTCCAGATGGAAGGATCCTCACCGCCGAGATGCCAGATGGCGTGGCCCGCGACGCCGAGTGACCGGCCGACGAGCATCTCGTTGTAGGCCGTGACGGCATCGAGGTACCACAGCACGTGGTCGGTCGAATCCGGCGTCGTCCACTGCATATATGGATTGAGCGTGACGGGATCGAAGCGGGGACGCGGTTGCGACGGACCTCTCGCTGCCTTCATCGTTTCCGCGAAGTCGAAGGATTCCGCCCTGTGAAGCGCCACCGCCTCGGCGTCGTTCCAGTCGTATCCGTACGCGCCGATCATGAGGATCAGCTTCGACGGTGGTACGAGTCGCGCGAACCGGCGCGCTTCCTTCATGTAGAAGCCCTGACTCGCGATCGGTCCGGGCTCCCCGCCTGCGTAATGCTCGTCGAAGAGCATCGGAAAAAGCTTGTCGTTCACTTTACCCGCGCGCTGGACATAGACATCGGGGTCGCCGGCCGCGATGGCCTGGGTGGCGAGCTTGCCCATCGAATGCATCGCGTCGTGGAGCTGTTTCGCAAAATCGAGCACCTGCGCCTGGAGCGCGGGATCGAAGTTCTCCAGGTCGAGGGTTGTTCCGGCGAGGCCGTAGGTCGTCACCGCGGCCTGCAGCTGCCGCAGCGCGTTCGCGCGGGCCGCGGGATTCGACAGGAAACGGCGGACGACTTCCGGGTCGAACTTGCCGGTGGTTGAATCGCGCCCCGGCTCCACGACGAAATTCGTGATCATCAGGAATACGGATGGCCGCGTTTCTATGGGCTTCGAGTTCAGCAGCTCGATCACCTGGGGCTTGACGCGCAGCAACAGCGAGTCGGCATTCCGCGGGAAGAATCCCCATTCGCCGATCACCCAATCGATCTTGTCGTAGTTGCGCTGGAGCGACGCGAAGGAATTGTCGGCCCAGTTGACGTAGAACCCCGCGACGATCGCCTCGCTGCGCGGGGCGCGGATCCCGGTGCCGACGTTCAGCGCGGGAATCGCCTCGGGCTGGCGAGACGAGGGGGTGGCATATTGCTTCATCGCGGCCGCGAGCTTGCGCCGGTATGCGGTCCGCAGGCGGTCGACCTTCGTGAAGCGCCCAGGCCTGCCCGTCGTGGCGTGCGCGATGGTGAGGTTGTTCGCCGTGGCCAGCGGCAGCTCGGGTGGCATCGACGGCGAGAGCACGATGGACCCGATCAACACCACGGCGAGCAGGGTCGTGAGCACGCCGACGGCGAGTGCTATGCGCTGAATTCGGCGCCAGCGCTTCCCGCTGTAATCGATGAAAATCGGTGAGTGGCGGCTGCGGTCGGTCATGCAGAGACGCGGCGTGGTCCTCGAAGGCCCGCGCGTCCTGCGCGGCCTAGACTAAGCTACCACGCGCTCCCCGTCCGCGCCGTCCATGACGCCCGCGATGATCTCGTCGAGCATGCGCAACTCGAACGGCTTCTGCAGCACGGGGCAAAGCGTTCGTTGTACGAAGCTCGCGGCCTCGACGGACGCGACGTCTCCCGTGCTGAACACGAAACGGCGAAGCAGTGCCGGAGATGCGATAGCCAGGCGGTCGTGAAGATCGATCCCGGAAAAGCCCGGCATGCGCAGATCGGAAATCACGACACTGATCCGTCCGCCCAGCTCATCGATCCGGGCGAGGCCAGCCCTGCCGTCTTCCGCCTCCTCCACGGACCACCCCCGCCGGGTGAAGTAGCGGCGGAGCGCGGAGCGAATGGTCGGTTCGTCGTCGATGATCAAGGCGAGTCGTTGAGTGTCGGCCTGTTTGGCCGCGGCAACGATCGGCTTGGCGACATCTTCACCGGACTGGGGCAAAGGTACCTGCACTGCGATTGTGGGTGCGACAACGGCCTCTTCGTGGATACGTGGGAACGACACGATGAACCGCGCTCCCGACCCCTCAATGCGCGGCTCCACGGCAATGCGGCCGCCGAACTGCTCGACGATGCCGAGCGTGACCGAGAGTCCGAGTCCGGTGCCCTCTCCCGTGCCCTTCGTCGTGAAGAAAGGATCGAAAATTCGCGGCAAGACATCGTCCGGAATGCCCGCGCCGGAATCCTCGATCACCAGTTCACACTCGCCGCCGCCGCATTGCGTCCGCACCCGGACGCTGCCGCCCTTGCCGGACGCCTGCACGGCATTGCTGACGATATTGGTGACGATCTGCTCGATGCCCGCGCGATCGGCAAGTACGAGCGCCTGCTGTGAATCGTCGGTGATGTGCACCGAGACGCCGCCTTCCGCGAGCGCCGGTGCCAGCGCCCGCACCGTGGCCGCGACGACTTCCATCAACGACATCGGGAGCGTCGTCGCCTCCCGTTGCCGCACGAATGAGAGGAGATCACGCACGATCGCGCGCGAGCGACGCGCCTGGTCGCGGATGACGCCGAGGGCCTCCGCGTCCTCCGCCGGCCGCTCGTCGGCGAGCAGGTCCTCTGTAAAGTGCATGATCGACGAGAGCGGATTGTTCAGCTCGTGTGCCACGCCCGAGATGAGCTGCCCCACCGCTGCAAGCTTTTCACTGCGGCGCAGCGCTTTCTCGGCCAGTCGCAGCGACGTCACGTTCTCTGCATAGCCCTCCCACAGGCTGACGTTGCCAAGCTCGTCGCGGTAGGCCCGCGCGCTCACCCGCACGCGCACGCGTGAACCGTTCTCGCACTGCCACTCGAGCTCTACGCCCTGCGCCACGCCGTCCGACTCGAGCGTCCGCACCAGGCGCGCCCGCGCATCTGGATGGGCATAGAGTCTTCCCGAAGCCGCGGCATGCTGAAGCGCGGCGGCACTCTCGTACCCGAGGAGCGCCGACATCGCGCGGTTCGTGGACTCCAGCTCACCGCTGCGCGTCTCGCGAAAGATCGCCGCCGGCGTATTCTCGACGAACGAGCGGAAGCTCGCTTCCGACAGACGCAACGACGCGGCGTCCCGCGCGCTCGAAAGCGCGATGCTCGCGAGGTGCACGGCCGCTCCGGCCAGCTCGTGCTCGCGCGCACTCGGCTCACGCGCGGTGTCGAAGAAGCAGGCGAGCACGCCGATGACGTTGCGGTCCGCGGAGCGCAGGGGAATCGTCCACGCAGCGCGGATTCCGTTTGCCACGAGCAGGCGCCCCGTGACGCTCCACAGCGGGTCATGCTCGATATCGGAGGTCAGCACCGCCTCGTCGTGGTGAATCGCCATGCCAACCGCTTCTGCGGTGGCGTTCACTCCGAATTCCCGAATCGCCAGCGCGATGCCGGCCGGAAAGTCTTCGGACGAGACGAGTCGCGCGACCTGCCGCTCCGCGTCGAGCTCGTAGATCGCGCAGCGTAGCTCGGTCGCCTCGGCGTGGACGACCGACAGCAACGCGTCGAGCGTATCGGCAGCAGGTGCTCCGCGCGCGATCATTTCGAGGACATGGCGCTGTCCCTTCAGGAAATTCTCCGTGCGCGCGCGTTCGGATACGTCGCGCAGTCCCATGACGTAGACGGGCGCGGCGTTCACGATCGCGCGGCCGACGCGTGCATCGACGGGCATGAGGACCCCGTTCGCCGACAGGGCGATACAGCGCTCGGTCGCCTCCAGCGGTGCGTGCGCCCCCGCGGACTCAGCGAAGTCCCGCAGCGTTGCATGCAAGTGATCGTGCCACTCCGTGGCGAACAGCATGAACACGGGGCGCCCGATGAGGTCGGCCTTCGAATAGCCGAGCATCCGCTCCACCGCGTCGTTCACCATGGTGATCGCGAACGCGTGGTCCAGGGAAATGATTCCGTCCGTTGACGCGTCGACGACGGTGGACAACCGCACGGTCGCCTCGTGTTGGGCGTCGAGGCGGCGCACGCGCACCGTGCGGTTCGCGGCGTAGCTCCCAACGGCGAGCAGCGCGACCAGCGCAAAAAGAAACGCAGCCTCGATGGCGAGCTCGCTGTTGTAGGGCACCAGGGCGTCGCCGTAATCCACGCGTCGCACGACACCCCAGCCAAGCGTGTCGTCGAACCGGGTCAGGGCCAGAACCTGGGACCCATCCAGGCCCGTGAACAGTCCGAACGTGTCCTTGCGCGCGAGCGCGAGCGCGGCAGGACTGGAGGGGGAAAGATTGGTGATCCGCTGGATGCAGACTGGAATGCCCTGTTCCGGGCATGCGTTGATCAAGACGATGTCGCCGGGCGCAGGCGTCGAGAACGCGCTCATCGCCGCATTCGGCCGGCCGGCCGCCCAGGGCCCGAAGGCCTTCACGATATCCGCGCGAAGCACGACTACTGCTGGCGACCCCGCACCGACGAGTGCGCCGGCAGCGAGGTGTACAGGCGCGACAATAGCGAACGTGGCCGCATGCGGGCCAAGGACCGCTACCGCCGAGTGGCTCGTCTTCTGAGTCGCGAGCGCTTCGCGCATCGCGTCGCGCTCCTCCAGGCGAAGCGAGTCGCGCGCCGACTGCGCGATCACGCGCCCGGCGGCGTCAACGACCCAGACATCGGTGAACTTTCCTCGGCGCACGACGGGGGCCAGCACGGTCGAGAAGGGGGGAGAGGAGTCGCCCGCGCGCGGGAACTCCGCGTGGATGGCGACGCTCGCCGCCAGCGCGTCGGCATCCGCTTTCCGGTCGGCAAACCATTCGTCAACAGTGGCCTGTGTCGTGAGCGCTCCGCCCTCGAGTGCCCCGTACCACCGCGACATCAACTCGTGTCGCAGGTAGCGCACGCGCATGGTGGCACCGATACCAACGGCAGCCACCACAAGCAGAACCGGCAACGCGCGCCCCAACGCCACTTTCACCCGAGTCGTCGTCATCACCCTATATCATCGGACGGTCGCTGATGATCCTGAACATCCCTCCGGATGCGAAGAAGGCGGCATCCCAAGGATGCCGCCCCCTCCTCGCATCTGGACGCTGCTCCGGTCAGGCGGCCTGCCAGAACCCCGCGAGTGCGTGCCCGTCGGGCGATTCGCGCAGCTTCTCGAATGCACGCTCGCGGATCTGCCGAATCCGTTCCCTCGTGACACCCATGAGCGCCCCGATCTTCTCGAGCGTCATCGGCTCACCGCTCTCGTCGAGACCATAGTACAGGAAGAGGATCTTGCGTTCGCGAGGCGTGAGGTACTTTCGGAAGACTTTTTCGATGAATTCCCGCATGAGCTTGTAGTCGGTCGTCTCCTCGATCTCGGTGCCGTCGACGCCGGCAAAGCGTTCGCCGAGTGTGGAGGCTTCGCGATCCGAGCGGTCGATCGGGGCATCGAGCGACACCTCGGTGGACGACATCTGCTTCGCCGCGCGAACGGCCTCGGGCGTCTCCTCAAGGAGGCGGGAGATCTCATTCTCGGTGGGGTCGCGCTTGAGGACCTGCGCGAGGATTGTCTCGGCACGGGCGAGACGGATCAACTGCGAGTTCTGGTTCAGTGGAATCCGGACGCTCCTCGTCTGCTCGGCGAGCGCCTTGAGGACGGCCTGCCGCACCCACCAGACGGCGTACGAGATGAACTTGACGCCCTGGTCCGGATCGAACTTCCGGACCGCCTTGAGCAGACCCTCATTGCCGATGGCCACCAGCTCGCTGAGGTCGAGACCGTGACCCTGGTATTTCTTCACGTAGGAGATGACGAATCGGAGATTCGCCGTCACCAGCCGCTCCGCGGCGGCCTCGTCGCCCTTCTGCGCCAGCCGAGCGAGGCGGCGTTCCTCTGCCGCGTCGCTGATCAAGGGCAGTTTCTGGATGTCCTGGAGGTACTGGTCGAACGCTGTTGAGGGGGACGAACGGAAATAGCCTTTGGACCTGGTCTCGGTCACTTGCTCCATACACGCCCCTTACCTGTGCCGGAAGGTGGTCGGGCAACCCCAGCTGCACAGAAGCCGGGCGCCCGCGTGAGTCAGCAGGACGGCCAGCATAATGTCTGGGGAAAAACCCGTCAACAGTCAGTTTGCCAGAATGACCTCGTCGTCAGATTTGTGATCATCCTAACTGCTTGGATGACAGGACTTTGGCGGTTACCCGACGGATTTGGACAAATATCTGAACAGTAGGTCATATTGTCCGAAGAGCGGCCAAATTGGGTTTAGAATGGCCGGATGGCGACCGAAACGTGGTCGGCCGAGCCGTCAGGTGGACGGCGGATCCTTCATCTTGGTGCGGCTGGTCGCCATGAGGATGCCGATCCCGACGAGGACGATGACGCCAACACCAATCCACATGGTGGGAACGTTCAGCAGGTAGGCCGCGATGCCGAGTCCGACGATGAGGACGATGAAGCCGATGAGGAAGGTGCCGAATGCCGACATAGTGCGCGTCCAGAAAAGGGTCCCCTTAGCGTGCGCAACAAAGGGACCAAAGCTTCGCGAGGCTGCTACTCGCTCTTGGCGACCCCACCCAGCCGACCAGTCATCAGCGTGTCCGCCTTTGCGCCCCGTGGCCGCGGGACGAGCACCGCGGTGCCGTGCTGCCAGCCGAAGCGCCTCGCCTCCGCGCACGTCGGCGTCCAGATGTCGAGCCGGTTGCCCTTGATCTTCCCGCCCGTATCGTCGATGAGGAACCGGCCGAAGTAGTTCTTGCCCACGTAGATCTCGAGATAGCGCGCGAGCGGGAACATGCGCGGATCGGCGGCGACGATTCCCTGACGCACGTAGCGGTCGCGGCGAGTGAGTCCCTTGAGGCAGTACGCCGTCAGGCCCACCGGCACCGGTTCGCCGTACCCGAGCGCCGAGGTGCGATTGAGCGCCCAGTCGCGCCGCGCCCCGCGCACGACTGCGCCCTCGAGCCTCAGCGTGGCGGTTACGAGCGTGGGCGCGAAGAGCACGCGAGGTATGGGCACCACCGTGTCCGCTGACCTCCACAGGCTCGCGACGACACCGGTCACCAGCACCGTAGTGAACATGGCCGCGCCATACAGGCTCCGCCGCCGCCGCGAGCCCGACCCACGGGAGGGCGTGAGCGGCGAACGTACGACGGTGCCAGCGGGCGTTATCCGCCCGGGTACCGCGTCGCTGCCTGTTGGCGTCAGCGGTGCTGGTGTCACGCGAGCACGCGACGCACCGCCGCGTCGTCGACCGGGATCGACCAGGCCTTCCCATGTTCCGCCATTTCGCCGACCCTCACCGGAAGCGCGTACTCCACCGCGCCGGCGCGCGCCTTCTTGTCGCGATGGGTTGCCGCGAGGACGGCGCCCCGGTCGATCCATTCGGGGAGTTCCGTGGGCAAGCCCGCGGCGAGGAGCACCCGCTCGATCGCCTCGGCAGTCCCGGCATCCGCAACTCCAAGCTGCTCCGCGAGCCGAGCTTCGAGCACCATGCCGATGGCGACGCACGCGCCATGCGACAGTCGATAGCCGCTGATCAACTCGACGCCGTGCCCGATGGTGTGGCCGAAGTTGAGCGTCTTCCGGCGGCCCTTTTCGCGCGGATCGCCGCGAACGATGTCGGCCTTGATCTCGACGCTCCGGGCTACGGCATCAAGCGTCGCTTCCGCATCGCCGGAGAGGATGGCTGCGGCTTGCGACTCGAGTGACGCGAGATACGCCGCGTCGCAAATGATGCCGTGCTTCAGCGCCTCAGCCAGCCCCGCGCGGCGATGGTCCTCCGGCAGCGTCGCGATGACCTCGACGTCGGCAAGCACAGCACTCGGCGGATGAAACACGCCTACGAGATTCTTGCCCGCGTGGGTGTCGACCCCGGTCTTCCCGCCGATCGACGCATCGATCATCGCGAGGAGCGTGGTTGGACACTGAACCACCGGAACACCGCGCATGAACGTGGCGGCCACGAACCCGGCAAGGTCGCCCACGACACCACCGCCTAGCGCCACCACCGTCGTGTCGCGTCCGCAGCCCGCCTCGAGGAGTTCGTCCGTGACGCGCGCCCAGGTGCTCCGCGTCTTGAACTCTTCGCCGGACGGGATGACGTGCAGGGAGACGCCGCCATGCTCCGACAAGTCGGCGACCAGTGGGTCGGCGTAGTGCGCCTGGACGTTCGCGTCCGTCACGATCGCATAGCGATGGGCGGGTGCCGCTGCGACGATGTCCTCGGCGAAGCTGGCGCGAAGTCCCGCGCCCATACGAACGACGTATGTGCCTGCGTCCACGGAGCGAACGTCCACCGAGCTCACCATGCTACCAGGTGACCTCACCCGCACCGGCGCGCCGATTCGCGAGTCGCGCCAGTGTGAAGAGGAGGTCGGAAAGGCGGTTCAGGTAGACGATTGTAATCGGTGGCAGATCGACGTCGTGCTGAAGGCGCACGACATGGCGCTCGGCGCGCCGGCACACCGTGCGAGCGACGTGCAGCGCTGCGGCCTTGGGTGTACCGCCTGGAATGATGAATGCGCGGAGCGGCTCCAGCTCGGATTCGCCGTCGTCGATGGCGTGCTCCAGCTCCGTGATGCGGCCTTCGTCGATACGCGCCTTCTCGAGGTGGGAGGCCATTCTGTCGCGATCCGGAGTGGCGAGAAGCGCCCCAATGGCGAAGAGATCGCGCTGAATGGGGACGAGGACTTCGTCGATGCGCGGCATCATCTCGATGCATCGCGCCATTCCTAGGACGGCGTTCAGCTCGTCGACGTCACCATAAGCCTCGACGCGGAGGTCGTCCTTGGACACGCGCCCTCCACCGAAGAGTCCGGTTTGGCCTGTGTCTCCTGTTTTCGTATAGATCTTCATGGGGGAAAGGTACCACGCCGATGAAGGCCCGCTTCGCGCTCCGCGCTCGCTTTTCAGCCCGCTTCGCGCTCCGCGCTCGCTTTTCAGCCCGCTTCGCGCTTACGCGCTCGCTCTTCAGGTGCACAATTCGGCGGTTGCACCGCGCGGGTTGAAAAGCGAGGCGGCAGAGCCGCCGATGCGCGCCGAATAGCGAGGCGGCAGAGCCGCCGATGCGCGCCGAAAAGCTGAAGAGCGCGCGGCGCAGCCGCACGCGCGCCGTCATCATGTAGCGGCGAAAGAGCCATCTGCGCATTTTGCTCCACATGGAATCCAAAGACATCACCATCATCGGCGGCGGTCCCGCGGGGCTGTTCGCGCTTTTCTACGCCGGTATGCGCGGAGCAACGGCCCAGATCGTCGACGCCCTCCCGGAACTCGGTGGTCAGCTCGCTGCGCTCTATCCGGAGAAGTACATCTTCGACGTTGCCGGCTATCCGAAGGTGCTCGCCAAGGACCTCGTGCGCGCCCTCGCGGAGCAGGCGTCGCAGTTCGGCGGCTCAGTTCACCTGGGACGGCGCGTGACGGGGCTCGAGGAAAGCGACGGCCAGTTCGTGCTCAGGACCGACAAGGGCGACTTCGCATCGAAGGCGATCGTCATCGCTGCCGGTATCGGCGCGTTCTCGCCGCGACGCCTGCCGCAGGCGTGCGCCGAGCCGTGGTATGACAAGGGGATATATGATGTCGTCACGGATCCGAAGGTCTTTGCCGGACAGCGCGTCGTGATCATTGGGGGAGGGGACTCCGCCTTCGACTGGGCAACGCAGTTGGGTGGCGTGGCCACGCACGTCTCGCTGGTCCACCGCAGCGATCGGTTCCGCGCGCATGGCGCAACTGTCTCGCAGTTCGATGCCGACGTGAAGGCGGGCCGCGCCTCACTGTTCACGTTCCACGAGATCGGCGATGTGCTCTGCAAGGCGGAGGGCGAGCGCTTCACGCACATCGTGCTGCGCGACGTGAAGGCGAAGACGACCACCGAAATCGAGGCGGACGTCGTGCTGCCGATGCTCGGATTCGTGAGCGACATCGGCCCGCTCGCCGACTGGGGCATGACGCTCCAGAAGGACGAAATCGTGGTGAATCAGTTGATGGAGACTGGGCGCACCGGCATTTGGGCGGCCGGCGACGTCACGACCTATCCCGGAAAGCTCAAGCTGATCGCGTGCGGCTTCGGCGAGGCGGCGACGGCGGTCAACCAAGCGGTGCACTGGATGTACCCCGAGAAGAAGGTTGCCCCGGGGCATTCCAGCAACATGGCCATTTTTGGGCAAAAAGACGACTGAGGAAACAGTCAGACATCAGACAGTCAGACAGTCAGACTGTCTGACAGCGAGCTCGGGCCAAGGGCTCGAGCGACGCTTACTGTTTGGAGGTCAGCACCACGATTACCGGGCCGCCGTTCGCATTGATGCCGAACCGGGCCTGCGCCTCGTTTGCATTCAGGTAGCGAACCTCCACCAGCGTCCGGACGCCGATGCCGGCCAGCTCGCTGAGCGGGCGAAGCGGGCCGAAATCCTGGGAGATCTGCACCGAGCCTGGTAGCTGATTCGGGTCTCCGACGGTGCGCAGCGTCATCGGCCCACGCGTGCGAAAATACGCCGGTCGAAGCTGGCGAATGGCGGTCAGCGCGTCCTGCGCGGCAACCACTGGGTCCGCGAGCTCCGCCGCCGTGATGATGTCGGCGTTTCTCGTCACGCGATCGGCAGACGCGGGTTCCGCGGACGTGCCCGGCGCCGGCGACGAAGAGCATGCGGCCGCGGCGAAAATAAGCGTCGCCGCGAGCGTGGTTCTGATGATTTTCATGGGTGGTCCTCGAGTGGAGCGGAACACGATTGTATCCGCCGTGAAGGAGCGACACCAGTGCACGAGGCGCGGCGAAGCCGGCCCGCGGTCACGTGGGGGAAGGGTGCCTTGTACCAAAGCCGTCCGGATACCGCGCGCGCAGCTTCTCCTCGTTGACGCTCGCGACCTCCGATAGTTGTACACCGATGGACGCCGCAACGATGGCTACGCACCAAAGGGCGTCCCCGAGTTCCTTCACGAGTGCGTCACGATTGAGTGGCCGCTGCTGCAGCACGTGCTTGCGAACGAGCCCGAGGACCTCTCCAGCTTCCTCGGCCAGGCCGGCCGCCGCGTCGAGCATCCGATGCTGGTCGTCGAGCGCCGGGTTGATCGTGCGCGTCGCCGACTGTTGGTATGCGTCGAGCGTGGCGCCGTCGCTCAATTGTAGGTCACCCGGGGATCTGCCTTGGCGTACGCGACGTCGGTGATCAGGTTCACGAGCACGAACACGGCACTCAGGAATAGCACTGAACCCTGGATGGCGGGCAGGTCGCGCCGCGCGATCGCGTTCACGACGTAACGCCCCAGGCCCGGCCAGGAAAAAATCGTCTCGGTCAGGATGCTCCCGGTGAGATACGCGCCGAAGTCCAACCCAAGCACCGTGATGATGGGAATCATCGCATTGCGAAGCGCATGGCGCGACACGACGACGAACTCGCTGAGTCCCTTCGCGCGCGCCGTGCGCACGTAGTCGGCGCCGAGCGCGTCGAGCATTGCGGAGCGCGTCATGCGCGCGAGGAACGCGATGGAGCGCATCCCGAGGGCGAGCGCCGGCAGGGCGAGGTAGCGAATGCCGCCGAATCCCGACGGGGGAAGCCAGTGCAGCGTGACGGCGAACAACAGGATGAGGAGGAGCCCCACCCAATAGACCGGGAAGCTGATGCCGAGGTAGGCGATCGCGAGGCCGAAGCGGTCGATTGCGCTGCCGGGACGACGACCGCTCAGTACGCCGAGGGTGACGCCGAGCACCGTTGCGAGCAGCATCGCGGCGCCCGCGAGCTGGAGCGTCTTCGGGAATCGCTCGAGGATGTCCTTCCTGATGGGACGGTTGGTGATGTACGACCTCCCGAGATCGCCCTTCACGATGCCGCCGATGTAGTGACCGAACTGCACCGGAAGTGGATCGTCGAGGCGCAGCTCGGCGCGAAGGCGCGCAATCGTTGCCTCGTCTGCACGCTCGCCAACCATCGCCATCACGGGATCGCCCGGCGCCACGTACAGCAGCAGGAATGCAACGACGAGCACCCCGAACAGTGTCGGGATGGAGAGGAGGAGACGGCGCAGGATGAACGCGCTCATGCTATTTCGCTCCCGGTACTTTCGTCACGGTGGTCCAGGGCTGGCCGTTGAAGATGACCGGGGGAGTGAAATTGCGGATCCAGGGCTGCACGGCGTACAGCTCGTTGTAGAAGTAGAGGAAGATCATCGGCGCTTCGCGAAACGCGAGGGCGTCGGCCTGTTTGTACAGCTCCACGCGCTTCGCTTCATCCTGCTCCCGGCGGGCGGCGGTGACGAGGGTGTCGAATTGCGCATTCTGGAAGTACGAGACGTTTCCGCCAACGCCCTTGTTGGTGCTATGCAGCAGCGGATACAGGAAGTTCTCGGCGTCAGGGTAGTCGGCGTACCAATCCTTCACGAAGAGATCCGCCTGGCCCTTGCGCGCCGCTTCACGCGCCGCGGCGCTCTCCCGCTGGATGAGCTTCACTCGGATGCCGGACAGCTGGAAATAGCCCTGGAGAGTTTCCGCGATGCGGACGTAGATCGGATTGGTGGACGTCCACAGGTCGAGGTCGATCCCGTTGGGGTAGCCGGCTTCGCGCAGGAGCTGACGCGCGCGCAGCGTGTCGAACGCATAGCCGATGCGCGTCTTGTCGCCGCCCGGGAGCTCGGGGGGGATAACGCCGGCGGCGAGCGCGCCGCGACCGGCGATCAGGTTTCGCACGAGAATCCGGCGGTCGATGGCGTGATTGAGGGCCTGACGAACGCGATAGTCCTTGAGTGGTCCACGCGTGGTGTTGATCGCCACGTAGACCAGCTCGAGCGACGGCGTGGAGTGGAGCAGCTTCCTTCGCTCCACGTCTTCCTCCCAGCTCCTGATGTCGCCCTGTGGTACCTGCAGCACGTCGACGTTGCCGCTCTCGAACTCGGCGACCGCGGTGCTGGGCTCCGCGATGATGCGCGCCTTCAGTGAATCGGCCTTTGGGGCGCCCCCCCAATAGGCCTTGTTCGGCGCAAAGAGGAGAAAGTCGTCATGTTTCCACTCCACGAGCTTCCACGGCCCCGTGCCGACGGGATTCTCGCCGAAGTTCGCGGGAATCTTGTCGGGGGCAATCGCAGCGACGGGCATCGCGAGGAGCTTAGGGAAGATGGCGAAGGGCTCCTTCAGCGTGACGACGATCGTGGAGTCATTCGGCGTTGCGAGGCCTTCGATGCCGGTCGCCTTCCCATCGGCGAACTCCTTCGCGCCCTTGATCGGATACAGCGGCCAGCCGCGCCCGCCCTTCACCTTCGGGTCCAGCACACGCTGCCAGCTCAGCGCCACCTGCCGTGCAACGAAGGGCGTGCCGTCGGTGAACTTGACGCCGCGCCGGAGGTGAAAGGTGTAGATGCTTCCGTCCGCATTCACGTCCCAGCTGGTCGCGAGCGCAGGAAGGACTTTCGCGTCCGGGGTGAAGCGCGTCAGACCATCGAACAGGTACCCGACCGCGCGACCGGTCGGAACGTCGGTGGACAGCGCGGGGTCGAGCGAGCGCGGATCGTAATTGTCGCGCGAGTCGATGATCGTACGCCGATTGGGGCCGTTGCTACCACCTCCGCAAGCGGACGCGGCAACAACCAGAAGCAGGGCGATCCAACGGCGCATGATGTTCTGGCGTAAGCAGTTGACAGGGGTGCAAAGGCGCGAGAACTTACGCGTCTCACGAAGATGCGTCAATCAAGACTCGCGCCCGCCGGACGACTTGCCGAGCGGGCGCCTTCTGTCTCCAGCTGCAAGTTGCGTCCCTTAGGCACATTCCACACTCCGAGCCCCGCATGGCAGACAAGCCGGCCCCATCACCACAGACCGCACGACTCGAGCGCTACGTGTATCGCCGCCGGCTCGACGCACGGGAGCTGATACCGGCCATTGGCGCGGGGATCGTCACCGGACTCGCTGCATTCTACGTCGCGCAACTGTTTCTCGAGCGCACGCCATTGCTGCCGGAAGATCGTCGGCGGGGCACGCACGTCGTGCCGGGCCGAGCGCCGGGATGAAGGCAGGGCAGGGCTGCGGGGTCGCGTGGCGTCGTACCGCGCTTGCCGCAGCCCTCATCGCTCTCGCGCCGTATGCGGAGCTCCGCGCACAGAGCGAGTGCTCGGCGGGAGATCGTGAGGTACGCTCCCTGGATTTCCGGGGCCAGCGCGCGTTCAGCCAGGCGGAGCTCGCGCTCCGCGTAGCAACCAAGCCATCCGAGTTCGTGCGGCGGTTGATCCGCATCAGCGGCGTGCAACGCTGCCTCGACAGCGACGAGCTGCGACTCGATGTCGGTCGCCTGCGAATCTTCTATCGCCGCCATGGCTACTTTGTCACGAAGGTCGATACGTCCGTCACTTCCGTCACCGATGGATTCGGGGGCGTGAAGGTCGCGTTCGTGATCCAGGAGGGCGAGCCGGCGCGAGTGGACACGCTGCGCATCTCCGGTCTCGACGGTGTCATCGCCCCCATTGCGGACACTGCGTCGCTCGGCCTGCATCGCGGGATGATCTTCGATGTCACCGCGATCCAGGCCGCGATCGACTCGATCAAGTCCCGCCTGCGAAACACCGGCTATCCCCGCGGTGACGTGGCCGCGGGATTCAGCGTGGACTCGGCGACGAAACGCATCGCGGCCGTGAAGCTGGACATCATACCGGGAGCGCTCGTCCACATCGGATCGATCCGGATTACGGACGAGCCGTTGCCCGGAACGACGCGTCGCCTGGGCGACCGCACGATTCGACAGTTCCTCGGCGTGCGTGAAGGCGATCTCTATCGCGAACGCGACATCATCGACGCGCAGCGCACCCTCTACCAGACCGACCTGTTCCGGCACGTCGAGGTGGGGTTATCGGCGGACAGCGGGGCGGCGCGCGGCGATTCGCTCGTCGGCCTGAATGTCGTGGTCGGGGAGAACTATCTCCGGCAGGTCGATACGGAAGAGGGATGGGCGGTGCTCGACTGCTTCAAGGCGCGTGTTACGGTAGTGGACAAGAACTTCATGGGCGATGCGCGGCGGCTCGAGCTTACGGCGCAGGTCTCGAAGATCGGGTATGGGCAGCCCACTCGGCTGGCGAACGGCGGGTTGTGTGCGAACTCCATTCGCGAAGACACGTTCAGCGTCAAGCTCAACTACTTCGTGGGTGCAACGCTCAGGCTGCCATCGCTGTTCGGGACGCGGACGTCGCCGACCTTCTCGCTGTACAGTGAGCGGCGCGGCGAGTATCAAGCATTTTTGCGCACCACGCTGGTGGGTGGCGAGGCGGCACTGACGCATGAAGTCGCCCGGGACATACCCCTGCGCCTCGCATATTCACTGGAGTACGGCAGGACCGAGGCGCAGCCGGCATTGCTCTGCGCCGTCTTCAACCGATGTGACGCAGAGTCGCGCGCACTGATCACGGACCGCAATCGACCGCTCGCGGTGGCCAGTGCGCACGCGGAGCGCCTGCGCACCGACAACGCGATCAATCCCCACATGGGGACGGCGCTCAGGCTCGACCTGCGTGGCGCGACGAAGGAGATCGGGTCGGACAAGGACATCCAGTTCATCAAGGGGCTGCTGGATGCATCGTTCTACGTTCCGGCTCGGCGATGGATGACGCTGGCGACACGTATTCGGCTCGGCGCCGTGGTGGGGCGTACGCTCTCGTTCGGCGATCGGGTTGGCTACATCCCGCCGCAGGAGCGATTGTACGCGGGAGGTGCGGCGAGTGTCCGAGGGTATCAGCAGAACGAGCTCGGCGACTTGATCTACATCTCGGAAAGCCCGTTCGTGTCGCGCCCTGGCAGCACGCCGGACACCACCTACCTCGACGTTCCGGATACCGCTCGAGTGCGTCGCGTGGTTCCGGTCGGTGGCAACTCGCTGATCGTCGGAAACTTCGAGGCGCGGCTGCGCAGTCCGTATTATCCCGACCTGGTGCAGTTCACGCTCTTCGCTGATGCAGGCGACGTCTGGCAGCGCGATCGCGTCGCCGGGACTCCGCACAAGGTGTCTGCCCTGTGGCTGAATGACCTCAAGTGGACGCCGGGCGTTGGCGTGCGCGTGTTCACGCCCGTCGGGCCCTTCCAGGCCAACGTGGGGTACAACCCATTCGCGCGGCCCCAGGGGCCGATCTACTTCGACCAGGCGCCGAGTGCGAAGGGGTTTGCGCCCCTGTATTGTGTCAGCCCCGGAAACACGATTCCGGCCGTCACGAACGCGACTGGCGACCTGGAGCAACTGCCGAGGAGCAGCTGTCCTTCCACGTTCCGTCCGGGACAGTCTACCTCGTTCTTCAGCCGCCTGACCATCACCTTCTCGATCGGCCCCGACTTCTGAGTCGTCCGTCTCCCGCCGCATGACGCGCCGCAACTTCATCGCCCTGGTCAGCCTCTGCGTGCTCGTCGCGCTGGGGGCGCTCGTCGTGGGCGCTGCCATGTTCGCAACGCAGTCGGAGTATGGGCAGAAGGCCATGAGCAGGGCGATCGCGGCGCGCGTGAAGGCGTCGATCCATGGCAAGGTCCACATCGGCCGGGTGAGCGGAAATTTTCTCACCGGCGTCACGATCGACTCGCTCGAGCTTCGTGACGACGAGGATTCGCTGGTGGTGGCGACCGGGAAGATCACCGTGCAGTACGACCCGCGCGACCTGGTGGATCGTCGCCTGTACCTGCGCAACGTGGAGCTCGAGCATCCCACCGTGGTGCTTCGGCAACACGAGAACTGGAGCTGGAACTACCGTCGCCTGTTCGGCATCGTGCCCGGCAAGGCAAAGCCGAGAAGTCCGGAGCGCGGCTTCGGCGATTTCGTCATTCTCGATTCGGTGCACATCCGGCGCGGCGGCAGCTTGCGGGTGACCATCCCGTGGCATGCCGATGACTCGCTACATGGGGCGCGGAAGGACAGCGCCATCCGCGCCAACGTGGCGCGCAAGGATCACGAGATCCGCCACACGGTGGAAGGGCTCACCCAGACGTACCGGTGGACCAATGCGTACGCCGCCATCTCGCATGTGCGCATCGCCGATCCCGATAGCGCGGGCATCAAGGTGGTCGTGGATACGCTGAATGTGCTGGAGTCGACGCCGCCGTTCCGCTTCCGCAACCTGAGGGCGGTGGCGCGCGTGCTCGGCGACAGCGCCTGGTTTGTCATGCCGCACTGGGACCTGCCGCACTCGACCGGATCGGCCGATGGGAAGGTGGTGTGGGGCAGCGACCTTCCGGTGCGGTACGCGGTGCACGTCACGGCAGACTCGGCACAGCTCGTCGACGTGGGGTGGGTCTACCCTACGCTGCCTACGAACGGCGGCGGCACGATGAAGATCGACATCGTGAATGAGCGCGACCTCACGCGGATCGACTATGTGCTGCGGGACATGGACATCCGAAGCACGAAGTCGCACCTGAAAGGCACGATGACCTTCGATGTCGGAGGTCCGGTGCTCGCCGTGCACGACGTGAAGCTCCAGGCCGATCCCGTCGACTTCGACCTGCTGCGGACGCTGAACGGCAAGCCGTTTCCCGCCGACTGGCAAGGGACGCTCACCGGAACCGTAACGGCGCGTGGCGGCCCGCTCACTCACTTCTTCGTCGACGCGTCGGACATCGTGTTCCGCGATGCGCACGTGCAGGGCGCGGTATCTCGGCTGAAGGGGCGCGGCGAGCTGGACATCCTCTTTCCGGCGTTCACCGCGTTCCACGACTTCCATGCGCAGACGGATGGCTTCGACCTGCGAACGCTGGTGGCCATTTATCCGGCCTTTCCGCGCATGACGGGGGTTGTGAAAGGCAGCGCGGTGCTCGACTCCTCGTGGCTGGACATCCGCATCTCGCAGGCCGACCTCACGCACACCGATGGGCCCACGGAGCCGACGCACGCGACGGGTGGCGGTCGGGTGACGTACGGCACGCAGTTCATGCGGTACGCCCTGGATTTCCAGGCATCGCCACTCTCGCTGACGACGCTCGCCAAGTCGTATCCCAAGATGGTATTGCGGGGTTCGTTCTCGGGACCGATTCACGTCAGCGGGATCGCGCCGGATCTCGAAGTCCAGGCAGACCTCACCGGGCCGGCGGGACACATCGTCTATGCAGGGAAGGCCGATGCGGATTCGCTCGGCGGATACGGCGCCGCCGGCGCGGGCTTCTTCGACGGACTGAATGTCGCGTCGCTGGTCGGACTCGCGTCGCCGGGATCGCGCCTCGCTGGCACGTATCGCATAGACGTCAATGGCGACTCGCTGGCCAACCTGCGCGGACCCGCCCTGGTGCGGCTGACGGCGTCCACTGTGGACAGTGTGCATATCTCACAGGGTTACGCCGACGTACGCTTCGACCGAGGCGTGGTGCTCATCGATACGATGCGCGTTCAGGGTGGGGTGGGTGTGCTGCTGGCGCGCGGATCGCTCGGCCTCACGCGCAGCGCCGAGGGCGATTCGCTCGCGGTGGCCGTGGAGGTCGATTCGCTTGGCGGTTTGCGTGACTACCTCGCGCCGAAGAGGGTGGGCGCGAAGGCTGCCGTCGCAGACACGCTCACCGGCTCGCTGGCCCTGCGTGCGATGGTGCGCGGCTGGCTCGACTCGCTCGACGTGCGTGGCTCGGTGACCGGCAACTCGCTCGGGGCGTACGGCCAGCACGTGGAGGTGCTGCGCGGAACACTTGCCATTCGCGATGTGCTCGGGAACGTCTCGGGTGCGGTCAACCTGCGCGCCGAAAAGCTGCTTGCCGGCGGGATGCCCCTGGACACGGCGGCGTTCGCCGTGAACATCCTCAGTTCCGATCACTCCCGCTTTACCGGCAGTGCGCGCGCGGCAAGTGGCAGTGAGTTGCGCACCGCCGGTGACGTCCGGTCGTCGCACGACAGCACGTCGGTGCGCCTGGACACGCTCGACGTAACCATCGGTGCATCGCGGTGGGCGCTGTTGCGTCCGTCAAACTACCTGCGCTCAGACGCTGAGATGCACCTCGACACGCTGCTGCTCGGTAATGGTCAAGGCGCACTCCTCAGCGGCTTCATCGATGCCCCCGCGACGAAAGCGGTGCGGGTGCGGCTCCGCGCCGATTCCCTTCCCTTGAAGGATCTCGGCGTACTAGGGCGCCTGCCGAGCGAACTGGGCGGACGATTGTCGTTTGATGCCAACGTGACCGGGACGCGTGCGGAACCCGCGATCATCGCGTCGGCACGAATGCGGGGCGTGAAGTATGAAGGCTTCTCAACGGAAGTCGTTGCCGTCAACGCGGGTTACGAGGCGGATCGCATCGGGCTCGAGGTCAACATGATGCGCGGCGGCCGGTCCGTGCTCGATGCGACGTTGAGCTACCCGGCGAAGGTCACGCTCTTTTCGATGGAGACGACCGACGATTCGCTGCGGGGTCGGGTGCACGCCGACAGCGTCGACCTGGCAATGGTGGAGGCGCTATCGACGAAGATGCAGAACGCGACCGGTCATGTCGCGCTCGACCTGCGCGTGAGCGGGCGGCCTGATCATCCGCACCTTGGCGGGAATGCGACGATCGTCAATGGCGCGTTCGAGATGGCGGATGCCGGCGTCAAGCTCGCGCAGATCAACGGGGAAATCGATGTGGACGCCGTGCACGACTCGCTGAGCATCCACGGCCTTCGCATGGTGTCACCGGTGAATCGCGGAACGGCGAGCATCAGGGGGTCGGTGGTCTATCGCGACCTGAAGAATCCGGTGCTCGACCTGCGGCTCGATGCCAACAGCCTGCGCGCGGTGGACAAGCGCGGTCTCGCGCGTCTGGACGTTTCCACCGACACCTCCGGCGTCACGCTCACCGGCACTCCCGCGGCCGCCACCCTGGCGGGCGCCGTGAACGTCGACCGCGGCACCATCTACATCCCGGAGTTGATCCGCACGCAGGTCGTGGACATCACGCCCGACGATTTCGCGCAGCTCTTCGACACGACGGACGTGCGCAACCGGTCGCTCATGCCCCAGCCACCGGGTGCGCTCGTCGAGCATCTCCGGCTGCGCGGCGTCTCCGTCAGACTCGGCGACGACGTGTGGCTGCGCTCGCGCGAGGCGAACATCAAGCTGGGCGGCTCGCTCAACGTCACGCGCACGCGCGACGAGCGCGAGACCACGCGGTCGACGATCGCGAGAGGCGCGACGGGCGATTCTGCCCGGTACAAGCTTGCGCTGAGCGGATCCCTCAGCGCCGATCGCGGCACGTATACGCTCGACCTCACCGCCGTGCAGCGCGAATTCCAGGTGCAGAGCGGTCGCATCACGTTCTTCGGGACGCCAGACTTCAATCCCGCGATCGACGTGACCGCGCTCTACAACGTGAAGCAGGGAAATCGTGCCGACATCGGTATCCGGGCGCGCATCTTCGGCAACTTCTATCCGCAGCCGGCCCTCGATCTCTCGAGTACTGATGCGTACCTCTCGCCGTCGGATCTCGTCAGCTACCTCGTGACGGGTCGCGCGAGCTTCGAGCAGGGCGGTCTCGACGTCGCGGCTTCCCAGCGCGCCGCGGAGTTTCTTCTGCCCACCGTGAACGCCGCGGTGAGCCGCGCCCTGCGCGACCAGCTCGGTGGCTTCGTCGACTTGATCCAGATCCAGTCCGGTGCCGCGATCGATCCGCTCGCCAGCGGCGATGCGTCGTCGAGTCCCTTCGGCAGCTTCCTCTACAGCACGCGTGTCGGCGGAGAGAAGCAGATCAAGGACCGGCTGTTCCTCAGTTTCAGCACGGGGCTCTGCCAGCTTCCTGGCAGCCAATACGCGTCGGAGCAGGGCGTGAACGGATTCGTGAACGCGATCGAGGGCAAGCTGGAGTATCGCTTCCCGCTGCTCGCCCCCGATCGTCTGGCACTGCGTGCCGGCCGAGAACCCGCCGCGAGCGCCCTTCGCTGCGGCAACGATCGAGTCCGGGGATTCGTGGCAACGCCGCAGCAGTGGGGTTTTTCGGTCTTTCGCTCCTGGGCGTTCTGAAGCGCGCACTGCTCATCGCCAACCCGGCGTCGCGCCGCGGCGCCCAGTACGTTGACGACTCGCGGCGCGCCATCGTCGCCGCCGGCGCGGAGTGCGATGTCATGCTCACCGAACGCTCGGGTCACGCTGGCGAGTTGGCGCGAATGCATGCGACGGCATATGACGTCGTCTTCACGCTCGGTGGCGACGGCACCGCGATGGAAGTTGCGGGTGCGCTGGCCGGCAGCGGGATTCCGATTGGCGTGCTGCCCGGCGGCACGGGCAACCTTCTGGCGAGGGCACTCGGGATACCACGGAACGTGGAACGCGCCGTTCGCGACCTCATGTGCGGCGAGACTCGCCGCATCGACCTTGGGGTCGTGCAGGGACATCGATTCGCGGTCGCGGCCGGTGTGGGCATCGACTCGGCCATGGTGGCGGAGACGCCGCCATGGATGAAGCGGCGCTTCGGCGTGTTCGCGTACACCATCATCGCGACGCGCGCGGCATTGCGGGCCGTCCTCTTTCGCCGTTTCTTCATCGCGCGGGTCGAGGTCGACGGCGAGATCATCGAGCGGCGAGCGGCGGCAGTGCTCTTCGCGAATTTCGGGGCGATCCTCGAGGATCGCATCTCATTCGGACCGGATATTCTTGTCGATGACGGCGTGCTGGACTGCTGCATCTTCTCCCCGTCGCACCTCTGGGACGCCATGCGCATCATGTGGCGCGTGACGCGGCGCGACTTCCGTCCCGATCCCGCCCTGACCTATCGCAAGGGTACGCGATTTCGCATCGAGACCGTTCCCGTGCTGCCACTGCAGGCGGATGGTGAGCTGCTCGGATGCACGCCGGCGGATGTGAGCGTCGAGCCGCTTGCGGCGCGACTGCTCGTTCCCGCCCGATGACGCTCCATGCGTGAACCCGAGGGCGTTGAATTCACCGCGACGAGCGCGGGCGCGGTGCCGCTGGAAGCCGTGCATCAGCTCCAGCAGGAGCGCGATCACCTTCTCCTGCTGCACGAGGCGCTCGATGACGTGAAGCGCGCGCCCACCATGGAGTCGAGGCTGCGCGTCTTCGTGGAGGCCATCCGCCGCGTGGGCTTCGGCCGCGCGACCATTACCCTGCGCGACGAGCATCTCGATGCCGCGACGATCGTCACCGCCGGCCTGTCCCCGGAGGACGACGAGCGACTCCGTGCAGCGCCCGAGTCGGGCGACGTCTGGAGGCGTCGACTCGCGTCGATTGAACGATTCCGCATCAGCAACTCCTACTACCTCGAGGGGAGGGACCCGTGGGTGATTGGCGAGTTCGGCGGAAGCCTCGAGAGCACGCTCGGCTCGAGTGACGATCCGGGGTGGTCGCCGCGCGACACGCTGCTCGTGCCGCTGCGCAGCGCATCGGGCAGGTTCATCGCGACCCTGAGTCTCGATGACCCAATCGACCGAAAGCGTCCCACGTTGACCCGGGTGCGCACGGTCGAGCTGTTCGCGCAACAGGTGGCGGGGATGCTCGAGCACGCATCACTGATGGAGCTCGCCGCGAGCCGCGCGAGGCGCCTCCAGGGCCTGCACGAGGTGGGAAAGTCGCTGGCCCGCTCACTCGACGAGCCGACGATCCTGCGCGCGCTTGCGGCCCAGATCGAATTGGTGCTTCCGGTGCGCACGGTGGTCGTGTTGACGGCAGAAGTGTCCAGACCGCCGTGGCCACGCATCCTTCGAAGTGAAGGCGGGGAGGTCGATGAGATCTTCACCCCGATGCCCCTGCGCGCGCTGGCCGAGCAGGCCTCGAAGTCGCAGGGCGACGAGCGTACGGGAGGCGCGCTCGCGGTGCCGTGCGTCATCGGCCCGGTGACGGTCGCCGTCCTCGTCGCGGAGTCGACGTCCGGGCAGCCGCTGGAGCAGGCGGACGCCGACCTGTTCATCACCATCGCCGCGCAGGCGGCCGCCGCGATCAGTAACGCGCGTCTCTACGCTGAGAGCCTCCGCCAGCGTCGCCAGGCCGAAGCACTGGCGGATGTCGTGCGCGCGGTCGGCGAATCACTCCGCATCGACCGCGTCCTGCCGTTGATCCTCCGCCACGCCGCCGCGCTTCTGCGCGCCGAGGGCGCAACGATCACGCTGCTCCGTGGCGACGTCCTCGAGGTGACGGCGGGACTTGGCGCCGGCAAGTTGCTGGAGGGGACACGTGTATCGCTCCACGGCAGCATGATCGGACGAGCGGTGCGCACCGCGTCGAGCATCATTCGCGATGACGTGCACTCCGATCCTGACACGTTCATGCCGAGCGCGGCGGCCGCGAGGGTTCGCAATGCGATCGTCGTGCCCCTGATGAGCGTGCAGGGTCCCGTCGGCGCGCTGTCCGTGTTCAACCGGAACGCGCCGTTCCTCATCGAGGACGCGGAGCTGCTCCAGCGGCTCGCCGACCAGGTGTCGGTGACGGTGGTGAACGCCAGACTGTTCGAGGAGGTGGCAGAGGCCACGCGCGAATGGGCGGTGGCATTCGACTCCATCGGAAGTGGCATGGTGCTCCTCGACGACCATGGCCGCATCCGGCGCACGAATGCGCAGGCGCGCGCGCTGATGAAGGTCGACCGGGAGGACGAGGTCATCGGTCGAGATTTTCATGGCGCGCTGTTCGGCGAGGACAATCCGTGCGACGAATGCATCCATCGCGCGGCGATTGCGGATGGGAGCGTGACGCGGGGCACGCACACCGACCAGCGGTGGGGGCGCGTCTTCAACATGACCGCAGCGCCCCACCCGCTTGGCGGAGCGGTCGTCACGTTCGATGACGTGACGGCGCATCGCGCACTCGCCGAGCGCTATCGGCTCGTGGTGGAAACATCGCGCGATGCCATCGTGATCACCGATCGCGAGCGCGCGATCGTTTTCGCGAATGTGGCCGCGCACGAGCTGCTCGGGAGAGGGGCTGACCTCATCGGCTTTCACAGTGAACAGTCGGTGCCTGCGGACCAGCGAGCAGAGGTGCGCGCGCATGAGGACCGGGCGCTGGCTGGTGAGCCGCAGAGCTACGAGGGTGTGATCGTCCGTCCGGACGGCGAGCGGCGCATCGTCGCCATCTCGACCGCAGCACTTCGCGAGCTCGGCGAGGTGACCGGCGTCGTGGCGTCCTTGCGCGATGTCACCGGCGAGCGGAGTGCACGCGATGCGGTGCTGCGATCGGAGCAGCGCTATCGCAACCTCGTGGAATCGGCGTCGGACGCAATCTTTACGGTGGACAGGGAAGGGCGCTTCTCTGCGGTCAATCGGTCGCTTGAGCAAGGGGTGGGCCGATCCCGCGCCTCACTGATTGGGCAGCGCTTCACCGATCTGCTGGACGCGCGCGACCTGCGGGCCGCGGAGCGACTCCTCGCGGAAACGTTCGAGGGGGCCCGGTCGCGGGGCGCAATCCGCTACCGCGGCGAGGGTGGAGAGGTTCGTCACGGGTCCGTCATCACCTCGCCCGTGTTGGAAGGCGACGAGATCGTAGGGGCGCTCGGCATCCTGCGCGACGTCACCGATGAGCACCGCCTCGCGGAGCAACTGCTGCAACAGGAGAAGCTCGTTGCCGTGGGCCAGCTGGTCAGCGGCGTGGCGCACGAGCTGAACAACCCGCTGGCTGGCGTGATGGCGTTTGCGCAGCTCCTGCTCGCACGGCCCGCGAGCCTCGATGACGATGCGCGCCACGCTGCCGAGACGATTCACCATGAGGCGAAGCGTGCGGCGAAGATCGTGTCGAGCCTGCTCACCTTCGCCCGCCAGCAGCCCACCGAGCGCGCCGTGACGCGACTCAACGACATCATCGCCGATACGCTCGAGCTGCGTCGCTACGCGCTGCGCACCACGGCGGTGCGGGTCGTCACGGAGCTCGACGCCGACCTTCCTCCGATCTGGGCGGACCCGTTTCAACTGCAGCAGGTCGTGCTTAACCTCCTCGTGAACGCGGAGCAGGCGCTGGCGGAATCATCGCGCGAGCGCAGGATCGTGATTCGCACCGCCCTGACCGGAGGAGGCTCCAGGATCCTGCTGAGCATCGCCGACAACGGTCCCGGTATCGACAGCGAGCGAATCGACCGCATCTTCAACCCGTTCTTCACGACGAAGCCCGTTGGACACGGGACGGGCCTGGGACTCTCGATCTCGGATGGTATCATCCAGGAGCACGGCGGGCGCTTTCACGTCGAGTCGCTGCCAGGAATGGGCGCGACCTTTTTCGTGGAGATCCCCCGCGTCGATCCGCCGAGCGTGGTACCCACGGCGGAGGCCAGGCCGGAGACGTCGGGAGCAGCGCGCCGCCACATCCTCGTGGTCGATGATGAGGCGGCCCTCCGTGCCGCGATGGCGGCGTTCTTTCGCTCGCTTGGGCATGATGTGCAGATCGCGGCCAGTGGTACGGCGGCGCGGGCGCTTCTCGAGACAAACGACTATGATGTGGTGCTGATGGATCTTCGGATGCCGGGCCTGGGCGGAGAAGCGCTCTACCGGGAGCTCTGCGTACGAAAGCCGTACATGGCGCACAGGGTGGTGTTCGTGACGGGCGACCTGCAGAGTGATGCGGCACGGGTGTTCCTTGCCGAAGCGGGGCGGCATATCATCGGTAAACCCTTCCAACTGGATGACCTGGCGGCGATCGTGGCAAGCATAACGGGCTGATGGCGAAAATCCTCATCGTGGACGACGAGCCGGATATCCGGTCGGCCCTGGCGCGCTTCTTCTCTCGCTCGGGACACGACGTGCTGCGAGCGGAAACCGGAGAAGAGGCCGTGACGCTCGTGCGCACTGAGCACCCGGCGGTCGTGCTGCTCGATCTTTTCCTGCCGGACATCTCCGGCTTCGAGGTGCTCGAGCGCACGCGAGAGGAGCGCCCCGTGATCATCATGATCACGGGACACGGCGACATCCCGGCGGCGGTGCACGCAATGCAGGCCGGCGCGGAAGGCTTCCTGACGAAGCCGGTCGAACTCGCGCATCTCGGTGCCGTCGTCGATCGTGCGCTCGAGAAGGCACACCTGCGCCAACTGGGCCGTGGCGCCCTCGCGCGGAGCGCGCGAACGGTCGCCGATATGTTGCTCGGCTCATCCCTCCCCATGCGGGAGCTCGCCGAGCAGATCGAGCTGCTGGCGCGGAGCGAGCGCACCGCCGCATTGCTCGTCGGCGAGAATGGGGTCGGGAAGTCACGCGTGGCCCGGGCGATTCACGCGCTGAGTCCCCGTGCGGGTCGTCCGTTTCATGAGCTGACCTGCGGACTTCGTCCTGTCGAGGCGCTGGAGGCCGAGTTGTTCGGAGTGGACGCAGGCCCCGGTGGACCCATTCCCGGCCTGCTCGAGGCAGCGGAGGGCGGCACCCTGTTCCTCGACGAGATTGCCGATCTTCCGGCCAGCCTGCAGCCCACGTTGCTTAACGCGCTGGAAACGCGTCGGGTACGGCGCACCGGGGCGACTCGCGAAGTCCCGATCGACGTGCGGATTATCGCGGCCACGGTGCGTGATCTCGCGACCGAGGTGACTGAACAGCGCTTCCGCGAGGATCTCTATTATCATCTCGGCATCATGCCGTTGCACCTGCCGCCGCTGCGGGCGAGACCGCCCGAGGACCTGCGAGAGACGGTCGCCGCGCTCGTCGCCGAATTGCGTCCTGGTCTACGCGATGCGCCGACCGTGCTCACGGACGAGGCGCTCGAGCGCATTGGTCGCTATCCGTGGCCAGGCAATGTGCGGGAACTGCGCAACGTGCTCGAGCGCGCGCTGATCCTCGCGCGCGGTGCAACGGCGATCGGTCTCGTGCACCTGCCGCCCGAAGTGCGCGGACCCGGCGGTGACTTCGAGGAGCACGTGCCCCGCTCCCTCGCCGAGGTGGAGCGGTCACACATCGAGCGTACGCTGCGCACCCACAGCGGCAATCGCACGCGCGCGGCCCGCGAGCTCGGCATATCGCGCGCGACGCTCATCAAGAAGATTCGCGAGTTCGGTTTCGCCGAGCGGGAAGGATATGCCGCGCACGCACAGGAGGCAGTGTGACGCAGTTGCACGAAGTGGATGCGATGATCTGCCGCGCGTGCGGCAACGAGGAACGTGCGTCCGAGGGCTATCCCTGCGAGCGATGCGGTACGTTCATCTGCGTGATCTGCAACATTCGCGGCGTGGTGAAATGCCGCACGTGCAGGACCGCGGACCTGCCCACACCGAAGTGGCTCGAGTAGTGGCGATGTTCGCGGCGTGACGTCGTTCGCCGCCTGCGGTCTCGTCGTCGGGCATTCCACCGATGCAGAGGGCGCCACCGGGTGCACTGTGGTGCGCGGTGCGAAGGGTCCGTTCCGGTGCGCGGTCCGGGTGGTCGGCCGCGCCACGGGGACGCGCGAGCTCGCCCTGCTCGATCCAGCGCATCTGGTGGATCGCGTCGATGCCATTCTCCTGTCGGGCGGATCCGCCTACGGGCTGGACGCCGCGGCCGGTGTGATGCAGTGGATGGAGGAGCGCGGACGCGGATTTTCAGTCGGCGAGGGCGTCGTCCCCATCGTACCGGCCGCGGTCATCTTCGATCTCGCGCCGCTCGGGCGCTTCAACGCGCGGCCCACGGCAGCGATGGCCTACGAGGCCTCCGAGGAAGCGACCGCCGACGTCGTGGAGGGGTCGGTCGGCGCGGGCACCGGCGCTACCGTTGGCAAGATCAGCGGCCCCGCACTCGCGATGAAGGGTGGACTCGGCGTTGGTCATTCGAGCGCCGGAGCCCTCAACGTATGCGCGATCGCGGTGGTGAATGCGCTCGGCGACGTGCGCGACGCCGCAGGCCAGATCATCGCCGGCGCGCGAAGCGAGCCCTCGGGCTGGCTCGACAGCGAACGATTCATCGCGCGGGCGGACGAGGCACCCCTGAGCTTCGATTCGCTGGTGGGTCGCAACACGACGCTCTGCGTGGTGGCGACGAACGCCGCCCTCAGCCGGGTCGACCTCGGCGCGGTGGCCCAGTCGGCGACCGCGGCCCTCTACCGCCGCATCACGCCGGTGGCGTCCGCTTTCGACGGTGATGTCGTATTCGCAACGTCTCCGGTTGGCGGCGGCGTGTCCGCGCCACAGGCCCAGGTGGAGGCACTCGCCGTGCTCGCACTCGAGAGTGCCATCGAGCGTGCGGTACGCACCCAATCGCCGGGAGACATCTTTCGAGGATGACCGACGAGCCCGAGCAGCTGGTAGTGACCGCGCCGATCGCGACACTGTTTGCCGAACCGCGCGTGGCGAGCGCCCCGATTTCCCAGCTGCTCGCGGGCCGCGTGCTCGACGTCTGCGAGGAGCGCGAAGACTGGTATCGTGTCATGGGTCCGGATCAATACGAAGGCTGGATGCATCGCGGCTACGTCTCGCGCATCAGCAGTTGCCCGGACGCTGTACCCGACAACGTCTCGCTCGGTTGCGTGACAACGAGACCCGACGGTCGCCGGAGGAAGATGCCGCTCGGGGCCTACCTGTTCGAGAGCGAGCGCATCGAGGCGGGCGAGGCCATCGCCGTCGAAGAAAAGGACCAGCGCTTCCCATCGGACGTGCGCGCGATCGTGCGGAGTGCGCAGCTCTACTTCGACGGAACCAGCTACGTCTGGGGCGGCGTGACTCCGTGGGGCTGTGACTGCTCAGGCCTCGTGCAGTCCGTCTACTGGCTTCACGGAACGCAGCTCCATCGCGATGCGTGGCAGCAGGCGCTGCAGGGCACAAAGGTCGAGGGCAGCCTGATGGACGCACGCATCGGCGACCTTGTCTTCTTCTCCGACCGCATCGACCTGCACATCACGCACGTCGCCATTGCGCTCGGCGACTGTCGTCTGGTGCACCTCGCACTTGGCCGCGGCGGTTACGCCATCGAGCGCCTGGATGACGCCGCCGATCCGTACGTGCAGAAGCTGCACGAGCGCTTTGTGACGACGCGTCGCATCCTGACTGGCGACTCGCTCGGCTGAAAAGCGTTTGGGAGTTGTTCGAAGGCAGCGCGATGCCAACGATCCACGTTACTTCGACCACACCCGTCAAACTCCACCAAACACTCAGCTCATCAGCACCGGCGTCCGCGGCACTGGCGCCGACGCGACTGGCCGCACCTGCACGGGGACCTCGGCGTACGTCGTGCCATCGAGCCCCACACGCATCACGTAGCGGCCGGCGACATCCAGCGGCAGGTCGAGCTGCGCGATGAGCGGAAAGTCCATCTCGACCACGCCATTGGGCGGCGAGACGACACCGAGCTCGCCATCGCTGCTCCAGAGCTCCGATCCGCTTGGGCTCATCCACTGCAGCGTGACACGATGCGACCCCGCGTCGGACGGGGAACCCTTGAGATGCACGACGAGCGTTGCACGAGGATGGAGCGAGGGCAGTGCGCCCACCTGAAGCGCGTCGAAGACGCCGAGGATGTTGAGCTTCCCCTCTAGAGACACGTTCGCGGCGTCGGCGAACAAAGCAAAGGTCATGTGCATCGTGAATACTAGAAGCGGGCGCCGCGGTTTGAAACACCCGGCCGCTTGCCTAACTTCACGGGATGGCTTCTTCCATCTTCGTCGGGCGAGACGACGCGCACGTGCAGCACGCCACGTCAGGGCTGTCCCTCACCGATGTGCTGCTGTTCTGCATGGCCCTCATCTGGGGTTTCAACTTCATTGTCGTGAAGTTCGCGACGGGCGTCTTTGCTCCGCTGGCTTTCACTTGCGCCCGAGTGTCCCTCGCGGTGGTCGTGCTCTGGGGAATCTTTCTCGCGCGACGGCTCCCGCTGCCGAGTCGTCGTGACATCCTCATCATGCTCGCCCTCGGGGCGCTGGGAAATGGCCTGTACCAGATCCTCTGGGTGGAGGGGATGGCGCGCACACGCGCGAGCGACGCCGCGCTGCTCGTTGCGGCCTCCCCGGCGTTCATCGAGATACTCGGCTGGCTACGTGGCGGAGACCGCGTCGGCATGCGCGGCACGGGCGGCATTGCCTTGTCGCTGGTCGGGATCGGGCTCGTCGTGACGGGGGCGACGCACGCCGCAGCCGGCAAGTCCACCTTTGCTGGCAATGCGTTCATTCTCGGCTCCGTGCTCTGCTGGTCGGTTTATTCCGTCTATCTCCGGCCCGTCACGACCCGCATCGACGGACTTACGCTTTCCGCGGTCACGATGACGGGCGGCATCATCCCGCTGTTCATTACGGGCGCACCCTCGCTCGCGGCGACCAACTGGAGCGCCGTCCCTCGCGCGGGGTGGGCCGCCATTGCGTACAGTGGCCTGCTCGCGCTCGTCGTTGCGTATCTGTTCTGGTACCGTGGCGTGCGCGTGCTGGGGCCGACACGCGCTTCGATGTATTCGAATCTCCAGCCCCTCGTCGCAATGCTCGCTGCCTGGCCCCTCCTCGGTGAAATACCCCGTTCGCTGCAGTTGATGGGTGCGTTCTGCATCATCAGCGGATTGCTACTCACACGCATCGGCGCGCCGAAGCGCGCCGCCGTGCGCTCATGAAGGTCGTCCTGTTCGATATCGACGGGACGTTGCTCTGGACGGATGGCGCCGGACGCCGCGCGGTGCAGCAGGCGCTCGAGGAAGTCTTCGGCACTCCAATACCGCAGGGCCACGAATTCGACGGCAAGACCGATCCGCAGATCATCCGTGAGCTGATGGTCCGCGCAGGCGTCGAAGAGTCGGCCATCGCCGAACGGCTGCCGATTGCGCTCGACCGATACCTCGCACTGCTGCGCGCGGAGCTGTCGAGCCTCGAACACACGCATCGGCTCTTTCCCGGTATCGCACCACTGCTCGATGCCCTTGACGAGCGTGAGGATGTCCTGATCGGCCTGCTCACGGGAAACATCGCGCCGGGCGCCGATGCCAAGCTGCGCGCCGTCGGACTCGATCCCGACCGCTTCAGGATCGGTGCCTTCGGCTCGGATCACGCGTCGCGTCCGGAGCTGCCCGCCGTGGCGCGCGCGCGGGCCGAGGCAGTGCTCGGGCACGCTGTCGCGGGCGAGGATGTAGTCGTCATCGGCGACACCCCCGCGGACATGAGCTGCGGAAACGGCATTGGCGCACGCGCGATTGGCGTCGCCACGGGCCGATACTCCGTCGAACAGCTCAGCGCGTGCGAGGAAGGCGTCGTCTTTCCGGATCTCTCCGACACCGACGCAGTCATGCAAGCGATCCTCGGAGCCTGAGCATGCGCGAAGTGGAATTGAAGAGCGTGGTGGACAACTTGCGGCAGCGCTGCGAGGCGGTGGAGGGTCGTGGCGCGACCCGCGTCTTCACTGGCCAGCTTCAGGATCGCCGGTACGATACCGCGGAGCGATCCCTCGCGGCGCGCGATCATGTGCTGAGGGTGCGCATCTATCGCACTGGATCGCATTCGCGCGCCGAACTCGATTTCAAGGGTCCAACGTCGTTGGAGGATGGCTACAAGGTCCGCGAGGAGCTCGGCACTGAACTCGCCGATGCTGATGCGATCGTCGCGATGCTCGATCGGCTGGGCTATGAGGTCACGATCACCATCGACCGCGAGATCGTGCAGTACGACCTCGATGGCACTATGATTCGTTTCGAGACATACCCGCGCATGGACGACCTCGTGGAAGTCGAGGGATTGCCCGACCAGATCGAGCGCGCCATCGTGGCCCTAGGCATGCCGCGCGCTGGCTTCGTTGCCGATCGCCTTTCCGACTTCGCCAGGCGATTCGAGGAACGCACCGGGCAGCCCGCCGCGGTATCGCACGCGGCCCTTGCCACCGGCGCGCCCTATGAGAGAGCGAATGCCTGACGCGCCTGTTCTTCCCGAGCTGGCCCGGTCGCTGCGTTCGCTGGGTCACCAGCCCGACGCGATCAGCGAGGCGGCGCAAGCCGCGATTTTCACTCCCCTGCTCGACGCACGCACGGGCGCGGCGGGGGCACCCGTGGAGGTCGTGCTTGCGGCATTGCGCGGTGCGGCACTCATTGCCCGCATCGAGGCAAATGCGGTGGACGCAGCCATTCAGGGAATCGAGGAGCTTCCACGCGTGCGCGCACTCACGGCGCAGACCAGCGAGATCACCGCACCGCTTCGCGCAGCCCTCGTGGCCCTCGATGAGCTCGCTCCAACCGCAGCGGAACACTCAGCGGGCTGGGACGCATGGATCGCGCAGCTTCGCGTCGCGTTCGCTGCGGCGGATACCGCGTGTTCGGCGCTCTCGACGCTCATCATGCACCGGAATGAACAGGCGGCCGCGCCGCGCTGGTTCGAGCGCCTGGCCAGATGATCGTCGGCGTCGGCATCGACATGGTGGAGGTCGAGCGCATGCGACGCCTGCTCGAGCGCAAGGGAGAACGCGCCCTCACGCGCTTGTTCACCGAAGGAGAGATCGCCTATGCGCAGAGCCATCCGGAGCCTGCGCGCCAGCTCGCCGCGCGCGTCGCCGCGAAGGAGGCAGCGTACAAGGCGCTTTCCGGCAACGACCTCGCGAAGGCCATTGGCTGGCGTGAGTTGGAGGTCGCGTCGGTGCGCGGCCATGCCCCCGACCTCCTCCTGCACGGCCGCGCCGCGCTTCGTGCAGCCGAGCTGGGCGTGAGCCGCATCCACCTGTCCGTGACGCACACGGAGCACATGGCCGCAGCGTACGTGGTGGCCGAATCGTTCCCCTGAGCACCCCGCCCTACCACCCGCGTGGAATCCCGATACATTTCCTCGGCAATGAGAATCAAATCCATTCTCACCCGTGTTGCCGTGCTCGTCTCGGCTGTCGGCATTCAAATCGCCGGCGCCCAGGAGCACCCTGCCAGGCGTGTGGCGAATATCGTCAGCGTGGCGGTCGAGGAGTACGGCAAGGCGGTTGATGCAGAGGGGCGCCTCATCAGTGCCCAGGAATATCAGGAAGCCAACGATTTCCTGACCGACGCGCGCCGTGCGGCCGAACGTCTGTCGGGCGAAAACGCCGTCGCGGCGCGCGCGTTGCTCGATTCGGTTGCGGCCGCGGTGGCGGCGAAGCGTCCGCCCGCGAGCCTCGATTCACTTGAAGTGAGGTTTGCGGCGCTACTCGGCAACGAAGCCAAGCTGGAGCTCCCCAGGCAGCCGCTGGACGTCGCGCAGGGCAAGGCCATTTACGCGCAATCGTGTGCAAGCTGCCACGGCGTGAGTGGTCTGGGTGACGGTCCCGCAGGCGCGAAGCTCACGCCGCACCCGCCCGCGATCGGGACCACCGCACAGATGAATGGTGTCAGCCCCGCGCTCATGTATCGCGTTCTGTCCGTCGGCATTTCGGGCACACCAATGGCGGGCTTCGGCAGCGTGCTCACGTCGGCGCAGCGCTGGAACGTCGTGGCGTACATCAACTCGCTCCGTGCGACACACGCCCAGCAGCTCGAGGGCGAGGGGCTGTTCACGCAGCGATGCGCGTCATGTCACGGTGTCGTTGGGGCAAGCGACGGCGCGCTGGCGCGCTCACTCACCAAGCTGCCCCCCGAGATCGGAACGGTGGCGTGGCAGGTGGAGCGCACCGACGAGCAGATTGCCGCGGTCGTGCAGGGCGGAATTCCCGGATCGGCCATGCCGCCGTCGCGCGATCTCGCGCCGGCGCAGGTCGCGAGCATGGTCGCCTACATTCGCTCGCTGCCGATGAAGGAGCGCAACTCGGCCGCGCTTGCGTCGGGCGCGGACAGCGTGAGCGCCTCAGCAGCCGCTCGCAATGTGCTGGCGCAGTTGGAACAGTCGCTGAATGCAGCCCGCAGTGGCCGACCTGGTGACGCGGGCGACAAGGCGTTCGACGCCTACATCGCGTTCGAGCCCATCGAGGGGCCGGCACGCGCAAAGAAACCTGGTCTCGTGGTGGCCATGGAACGGCGTTTTGCGGAGTTCAAGGCTGCCGTCCGGTCAGCGAACATCCGCGAGGCGGAGAACCTCCGCGACGCGATCGAAGCCGCGCTACCCGACGTCGTTGCGCTCACGGCGCCCACCGGCAGCGGCACTGAAGCGTTCTGGCAGTCGTTCCTGATCATCCTGCGTGAGGGCTTCGAGGCGATCCTCGTCGTCGGTGCGATAGTCGCGTTCCTGCTGAAGACGGGTCATCGTGAGCGCCTGCGGAGCATCTGGATTGGCGTCGGCTATGCGCTGCTGGCGAGCGCGGGCACGGCGATCGTCCTGAAGACCGTGCTTGCCGCCGTGCCAGCCAGTCGCGAGTTCATCGAAGGCACGACGCTGCTGCTCGCGGTCGTCGTGCTCTTTTCGGTGAGCTACTGGCTCATCTCCAAGGTCGAAGCGGCGAAGTGGCAGCAGTTCATCAAGGAGAAAGTCGGCGCGGCGCTCGACCAGGGCGGTGGGCGCGCACTCACGTTCGTCGCCTTCCTCGCCGTCTATCGCGAGGGCGCCGAGACGGCGCTGTTCTACCAGGCGTTGTTCAACGAGGGGCCGCACGTCGCGCTGCCCCTCACGCTCGGCATCGTTGCCGGCTTCGCGGCACTGGCCGTCATCTTCACGCTCTTCTACCGCTTCGGCGTAAAGATCCCCATTCGCCCGTTCTTCGCCGTCACGAGCGTGCTGCTGTACTACATGGCGTTCGTCTTTACCGGCAAGGGCATCCGCGAACTACAGGAAGGCAACGCCATTCCGCTGTCGGCGATCTCCGGCTTCCCCCATGTCGAGTGGCTGGGACTTTATCCGAGCTGGCAGGGCGTTCTTTCACAGCTCGCATTGCTGCTGCTGTTCGCGTTCGCGGTGCTCAAGTCCTTCTGGCCGAAGCGTTCCGTCACTCTGCCGACGGTGATGCCGACACCGCCCCAGCCTCGCGCGCCGACGGTGCCGAAGAGCGAGGAGGTCGCGGAGTTGCGTGCGGAGAACGACGACCTGCGCCGCCGCCTTTCGGCCCTGGAAGAGGCAGTCGACCGGGAGCCAGCGGGGAGCTAGCTAGCGTGTTTTTCGAAGTCGATCGTTCTGTCGCACCCTTCGTGTTTCGTGTGGCCTCGCAAAGCCCGCGATGCTACGGTGCGCTCAACCCCGCGGTAAGTTCGTCCGCGTAAATCCCCGGCCGTCCGGGTCCCGTGCGCGACCGCATTTGCATCAGCACCACGCCCGCAACGGCAAACGCAATCGCAATCCCCTGCGCATAGGTAAGGCCGAACAGCAGCCGGTCATCCTTCGCGCGGTAGAACTCGATGACGAAACGCTCGGCGCCGGCCAGCACCATGTACACGCCAAACAGCCAGCCCTGCGCATGCTTGTGGTCGCGCAGGCGCCAGAGCACAAGGAACATGAAAAGCCCGAGCACCACCTCGTACAACTGCGTCGGGTACACCGACAACAATGCACTCGCCGGCGTGCCCGCAGGACTCACGGTCCCGAACTCGCTGGCCATTACGCCAGCCGTCGACGGCGGTGCGCCGTCGGGAAACGCCACGGCAAGAAATCCCGTCCACGGTCGACCATAATCGTCGCCGACGGCCCAGCATCCCGTGCGACCCACCGCGTACGCCGCAGCGCACGCGATACCGCTCACGTCGAACATGCGCCACAGACCGAAGCGTTTCTTCACCACCACCGCCATCACGGCAAGCGTCCCGCCGATGAGTCCACCCCAGTAGACGAATCCACCGCGCTCGAACATCGCGTCCCAGTGCCCGAGCACGATGACGTAATACAGCTTGGCGCCGAGCAGCCCGCCGATGACCGCGGCGAAGACCATGTCGCTCACGGGCTCCGGGTCGACGCCGCGCCGCGCGAGCTCGCGTTGCGCAACTGCCTGTCCAACGAGGAACGCGAGCAGCACCGCGATGCCGAAGCCGGTGAAGCCGATCGGCCCCCAGTTGTAGGCGAACGGATGATGAATGATCGGATGGGGCAGAGGCGTCATGCGCTCACGAGGCCGGGAATGGGGAGGGACGCGAAGGCGTTCAAGTCGAGCGACGCACGCTCGCCGCGCTCGAAGTGAAATAACCCCGCGCGCGCAATCATGGCGGCATTGTCCGTCGCCAGCCGAGGACTCGGCGCGTAAACCGTGGCGCCCAGGCGCCGCATGCGCGCCTGCATGGCCGCGGTGAGCGTCCGATTTCCGGCAACGCCGCCGCCGAGCACGACGCACTCCCGCCGATACTGCTGCACCGCGCGCGCCGTCTTCTCCACGAGCGTCTCGACGAGCGCGTCGTGGAAGCCGCGCGCGATATGCGGATGATCGTCCGCCGTTCCCGCTCGCACGGCCTGCAGCACTGCCGTCTTCAAGCCGCTGAACGAGACGTCGTAGTAATCCGCGTCATCAGGCTGTTGATTGCGCCGGAGCATCGGCCGCGGGAAGCGATAGCGCGCTGGATCACCGGTGGCGGCGAGGCGCTCCACATGCGGGCCACCAGGATAGGGGAGGCCAATGAGCTTGCCCACCTTGTCGAAGGCCTCACCCGCCGCGTCGTCGCGCGTACGGCCCAGCAGCCGGTACTGGCCCCAGGCCTCGACGTCGAGCAGCAGCGTATGTCCCCCGGACACGAGCAAGGCGGTGAATGGCGGAACAGCGTCGGGGTGCTCGAGCGCCGTCGCGAAAAGGTGTCCCTCCATGTGGTGCACGCCGACGCACGGGATGCCGAGCCCGAACGCGTATGCTTTCGCGAAGCTCACGCCCACCAGCAGCGCTCCCACCAGTCCCGGCGCGTTCGTGACCGCCACTGCCTCGAGGTCCTGCCTCTCGACGCCGGCTTCCTCCAGCGCCCGTTGCACAACGGGAACGATCGCAGTGAGATGTTGCCGGGAGGCGATCTCGGGCACGACGCCGCCGAACACGCGATGGACATCCTGCGAGAGGATGACGAGCGACTCGATGCTGACGTCGTCTCCAGAGCCGCGCAGCACCGATGCAGATGTCTCGTCGCACGACGTCTCGATGCCCAGAATGCGTGTCATCAACGCCTCAGCGCGAGGCGGTGTGCGCCGCAGGGGTCCCGAGCAGTTCGCGGATGAGCACGCGGTTGGTCTCGGAGCTCCAGTCCGCGGCGGCGAAAACCTTCCGCCGGATCGTGCCTTCCTTTCCGATGATGAACGACTCCGGATAGCCTGTCACCTGATAGTGGCGCGCCGTGACCTTGCCCGGGTCGTGCAGGATCTCAAAGGTGAGATCGAACTCCTTCGCGAATTCAAGAATTGCCTTCTCCTTGCCGGGATCGTCGACGCTCACGGCCACGATCTTGAGTCCCTGCGGACCGAACTCCCGATGCAGCTTCTCCATGCTCGGCATTTCCTCTCGACACGGCCCGCACCACGTGGCCCACACGTTGAGGAGCACGACGTTGCCCTTGTAGTCCGCCAGCGTCTTCACGCGTTTCGGTCCAACGAGGGTGGTGCCTTCCATGGGCGGAGCTTCCATTCCCACGGACACCGGGAAAAGCTCGTCGCCGAGGAAGTGCGTTGCGGCGAGAAGTCCCGCGGCCAGGAGCGCGACGATGCCCAGCACCACCGACCACTGCTGTCGTGCTGTCATGTCGCCACGCTCACGCCATCTCGGAGCAGCGCGCGCGCAGCGCGCCGATCTCGGCGCGCGGATCGCTTGCGCCAAACACCGCATTGCCCGCGACGAAGGTATCTGCGCCCGCGCGCCAGCACTCCACGATCGTCTGCCGATTGATGCCGCCGTCCACCTCGAGTACGGCAGCGCTCCCGGCGGCGTCCAGCAACCGACGCGCGCGCGCGATGCGATCGACGGCGCGCGCGATGAATTGCTGTCCACCGAAGCCCGGGTTCACGGACATGATGAGCAGGACGTCGAGCTTGTCGAGGACGTCCGCGACTGCCGTGATCGGCGTCGCCGGGTTGAGCGCGACCCCCGCCAGACAGCCGAGCTCACGAATGCGTGCAAGCTGCCGGTCGAGATGCGGTGCCGCTTCGGCATGGATGGTCATCCCGTTCGCGCCCGCGGACGAGAAGTCGTCGAAGTAGCGCTCCGGCTCGACGACCATGAGATGCACGTCGAGCGGCAGCGTCGTACACCGCCGTGCCGTCTCGATCACCTTGGCGCCGAACGAAAGATTCGGCACGAAGCGGCCATCCATGACGTCGACGTGAATCCAGTCGGCGCCGCCATCTTCCAGCATTGTGATATCGTCGCGGAGCGTCGCGAAATCCGCACTCAGGATCGACGGCGCGATGCGTACGTGGCGGCTCACGGCGGGGCCGATCCATCGCCCGCGACACGCAGCTCAACCGAGCTGCCGGGCACCAGCGTCGAGCCGGCGACCGGAGTCTGCCCCACCACCGTCCCGCGCGTGCCGATGGCCATGGGATCCCACGCCACTTTCACATCGCGAACGCCCAGTTGCGTCAGTGTCTGCCGGGCGTCCTGCATGTCGCGTCCGAGGAGCGGCGGCATCTGTATCGCGGGGGCGCCTCCGCTCAATACCAGCGAGACGGTGATCGGGACGCTCACCTGCGCACCCGCCGCGGGCCGCGTGGCGATCACCGTTCCGCGCGGCGCATTGCTCGGCGACTCCGTGAACTCGCCGACGTCGAAGCCTCCCTTCTCCAGCACGGACTGGGCTTCGGCGCGCGTCAGGCCCGTGACGATCGGTACCGCAACGATGCGTTGGCCACCGCTGATCACGAGCGTCACGGGACCGCCGATGCCTTCCCGCGCGCCGGGCGGCGGCGACTGCTCCAGCACCGTCATCTTCGGCGCGGAATTGTTGTAGCGCTGCTCGCCCTGCTCACCGGTGAACCCGGCCTGCGCGAGCCGCTGCACGGCTTCGTCGTAGGAGAGGCCAGTCACATTCGGCACCTTCACGTCGCGCGGGATGACGCCCGACGGGAACACGACAAAGGCGACGATGAGATAGGCGAGCGCGAACCCGGCCGCGATGGAGACGAGATAGAGGAGCGACGTGCGAACGCGGCCACGCCAGTTCAAGCGGCCGCCTCACTGCGCGGGCGCCGGAAGCGCGCCGCGAATGCGCCGTCCGTAGCGTGCACCTGCGGGAGCACCCGGAGGCATCCATTGTCGAGCGTGTTGGAAGGAACCACGCCTTCGGGCGGCGGCTCGATCACCCAACCGGAATGTTCAGCAAGAAAGCGCTGCACCTGTTCGTCGTTCTCCTCGAGCTCCAGCGAACACGTGCTGAAGATGAGGAGGCCGCCGGGCCGGACGGCGGTAGCGGCCGCGCGAATGATGGCTCGCTGTGTGGCCGGCAGCACGGCGAGGTCGCTCGCTTTCAGGCGCCAGCGCGCATCCGGATGGCGACGAAACGTGCCCGTTCCCGTGCAGGGGACGTCGACCAACACCGCATCCAGGTTCTGGAGCGGCGGAGCCGTCGCATCTGCAACGAACGGGATGACGTTCGCCACGTCGAGACGCCGCACATTTTCCCGAACGCGCTGTAGCCGCCCGCGCGAGAGGTCGCCGGCGAACACTGTGCCCGCCACGCGCGCCAGCTCCAGTGCCTTCCCGCCCGGTGCCGCGCAGAGATCGGCCACCAGGCTGCCAGTGGCGACGCAGGCGTAACGCGTCACCAGCGTGCTCGCGGGATCCTGCAGGTGAAACAACCCTTGCTTGAAGGCACCGAGTTCCGTAAGCGATGACACGCCACCGGACAGCACCAGACTGTCGCTGATGAGCGGCGCGTCCGTCGTCTCGACACCCGCGCCCTCGAGCATGGCCTCGAGCTGTTCGCGCACGACATGATACGGCCGCGCGACGAGCGGGGCCTCACCATTGTTCGCCGCGAGCAACGCACGCGTATCCGCCTCGCCGAAACGAGCCAGCCAGCGCGCCACGATCCACCGCGGATGCGAATACTCCAGCGCCAGTGCATCGGTGAGGTCGGTCGGAACCGCGACCGCCAGTACGTCGCGCTCGCGATCGATGCGGCGCAGCACGGCGTTCGCGAGCTTGCTCGCGCCAATGCCGTGACGACGCTTTACAAGCTCGACGGTCTGCGCGATAGCCGCGTAGGCGGGAACACTGCCCATGGCAAGCAGCTGATAGGTGCCCGCACGGAGCAGGTCGGCGACATCGGCATCCAGGCGCGACGGACCACCGCTCACGCGCGTGGCGAGGATGGCGTCGATCCAGCTCCGGCGGCGCAGCATGCCGTACACGAGCTCACGCGTCCAACGCCGGTCGCGAGGCTCGAGCTGCGCGGTGCGGCGGTCGAAGCTGCTGTCGAGCAGGTCGCCGTCACGCAGGTCGAGGCAGATGTCCGCCGCGGCCATACGCGCGTCGGTCACCGCAGCGCGCGGTGCCATCGTGACAGGCCGTCCAGCGCCGGCTCCGCTCATTCACACACCCACGTGATCATATGCTGAAAGATAGTCGCTGGCTGCCTGTTCGGCATTCGAAGCGTCCCATATGCCGCGTATCACGGCGAGACCGTGTATTCCCGACGCACGCAGCGCTGCGACATGCGCGACCTGCACTCCGCCGATGGCGATGATCGGCACCGATGTCGACCGGGCCAGTGCGGGCATCCACGCTGGGCGACGTACGCCCTCCGCTGCACGCGCGGCGCCGGCGGTCGCACGTGAGGCCACCAGCCAGTCCGCGCCCGCCGCGATCGCGAGCCGACCCTCCTCCGCGTCGTGAATGCTGGCGCCGATGGCAAGCCTGGGCGCCACCAGTCGTGCGTCGCCGGTTGTGAGCGACCGGCTGGTGAGCTGCGCGCCGCGCGCGCCAGCGATCAGGGCAATATCGACGCGATCGTTCACGACGAGCCACGCGTCGGTCAGTGCCTGCGCCGCGGCGAGCCCCTCAGCGAGTGATTGCAGCCTCGTGCCGGAGAGACGACTGGCGCGGAGATGGAGTGCGCCGCGTGCACCCAGCACTCGCATGATCGCGCACGCCGTGTCGATGAAATCCGGCCGGTTCACGATTTCGTCCGTCGTAACCGCGTGCACCACCGGAATTCCGATCGTGCGCATCTCGGCCACACTGGGGAGAGTCATCCCTCCCTACGCGACCGTACCGCGGCCTGTGTCGAACCTGTCCTTGACCGCAATCCTACGCCCGCGCGCCCACTCGATGGGCGCGAGTCGACGCTTGCCCGCGGGCTGCACCGCCAGGATGCGCACGGCGCCCGAGCCACACGCGACGAGCAGTCCAATCTCATCGACGGCGATGACGTCGCCCGCCACGTGCGCCGTCCCACGGGGCGCGAGCTGTGCGCCGAACAGCTTTACCTCGGTGCCATTCACGGTCGACCACGCGCCCGGTTTCGGATCATAGGCGCGGATGTGGCGGCTCACCTCGTACGCCGATCGCGCCCAGTCCACCTGCGCCGATTCACGCGTGAGCTTGCCCGCGTACGTCGCGCGCGATTCGTCCTGCGGCTGCGGAACGGCGGCACCGAGCTCGATGAGCGCGAGTGCCTCGATGAGTGCGTTCGCACCCAGTTCGCTGAGCCGAAGCGAAAGCTCGAGCGACGTTTCGTCTTCGAGAATCCTCGTACGCGCGGTGTGCACGACGGGCCCCGCATCGAGCGCCGGCACCATCTGCATGATCGTGACGCCCGTCTCGGCCAGACCGTCCCGAATGGCGGCCTGGATCGGCGCCGCGCCGCGCAGGGCGGGCAGTAGCGACGCATGGATGTTCAGGGTGCCGAGTCGCGGGAGGTCGATGACAGCCCTGGGGAGGATGTGCCCGTACGCGACGACGACGTTCACGTCGGGCGAGAGGGCGGCCATCTCCGCGAGGAACTGCTCACCACGTGGCTTCTCCGGCTGAAGGACCGGGATGTCCTCTGCAATCGCGACCAGCTTCACCGGCGACGCCTGCACCGTGGAGCGGGAGCGACCCACCGACTTGTCGGGCTGCGTCACGACGCCGACGACGTCGAAGCCCTCGCCGATGAGCGCACGAAGCGGCGCCGTGGCGAATTCCGGCGTGCCCCAGAACAGCACGCGCACCTACAACTCCTCGTCCGAGTGCTGGTGTCCCTCTCGATCCTCCGGCGTCTCCAGCGCGACCCGGCGGATGTTCCCGGCGTAGTCATCAGCGATGAGCTTCCATTTCGCGATCGCTGCCGCGCGCTTCAACACGCTCAGGTAGTCGAGAAAGAGCTTGCCGTCGAGGTGGTCGATCTCGTGCTGGAGGCATCGCGCGAGAAGGTCGCCCGCCTCGCGCTCGAAGGCGACGCCGTTGCTATCGAGCGCCCGCACGGTGACTGTCTTCGGCCGTTCCACGTCCGCGTAGATGTCGGGGATGGAGAGGCAGCCCTCCTCACCCTTCGATTTCCCGGACGACGACTGGATGACCTCGGGGTTGATGAGGACGAGCGGCTCATCGTCGACATCGACCACGGTGATGCGTTCGGTGCGCCCCACCTGCGGCGCGGCGAGCCCGATGCCCCGCGCATGGTACATCGTCTCGAACATGTCGTCGATCAGTCGCTGGATGTCCGCGGTGATCTCGCCCACGGGCGTCGTCGCCTGCCGCAGGATCGGATCACCGAGGACGCGGATATCGAGGATGCTCACGACCGCGCGCTACTCCTTGACGGTCGGCGCGCTCGTGCCGCCGATGATGCGCTGGATGCGGCCGCGCTCGACGATGAGGCGCGACTCAGCGGACTTGATCGTCACCGCGTCGTCCATCGGCTTCGAGCCCTCGGAGCTGCCGCCCTCCTTCACGTGCACGACTTCGCCGATGATGCCACCGGCCGTCACGATCTGGTCACCACGCTTGAGGTTCCGCAGCGCCTCCTCGTGCTTCTTCTTCTGGGTCTGCTGCGGGCGGATGAGCAGAAAGTAGAAGATCGCGAAGATCGCAACCAGCTGGACGAGAAAAGGCGTCAGGCTTCCAGCGGCGCCGCCGAACTGGAGAGCGAGCAGCGCGGGGAGTAGGCCGGTGTGCATCATGCTTTGGTCGTTGCGGTGCGTGAGTGGTACCGCTGGAGCCAGCCTTCGCTCCAGGAGTCGAAGCCGCCGGCGAGTAGCGCACGGCGCGCCTCCCGCATCAGCTGCAGGAGGAAATGTACATTGTGCAGCGAGAGGAGGCGGAGCCCAAGGATCTCGTCTGCCAGCCAGAGATGACGGATGTACGCGCGGCTGAAGCGCGTACAGGCTGTACACGTGCACTCGGCATCCAGCGGGCGCCGATCCGCGCGAAACTCAGCCCGCTTGATGTTCAACCGGCCGTCCCGCGTGAAGACCGCACCATTGCGGCCCATCCGCGTTGGCGCGACGCAGTCGAACAGGTCTACGCCGCGACGTACGCCCTCCACGAGATCCTCCGGAAAGCCAACGCCCATGAGGTATCGCGGCCGGTCCGTCGGCAGCACGGCGTCGACGTCCTCGAGGATGCGGTACATGTCCGGCTTCGCCTCGCCAACTGACAGTCCGCCAATGCCGTAGCCTCGCCAATCGCCCATGTCGCGGATGGCGCGTGCAGCTTCCTTGCGAAGGTCCGCGTGAATTCCGCCTTGCACGATCGGGAAAAGCGTCTGTTCGGCGCGGCCGGCGATCGGATCATCCATGTTGAGTTGCTCGAACGCCGATCGACAGCGCGCGAGCCACCGAAGACTGCGCTCGCTGGCATCACGCGCAATGGATGATTCGCTCTGCCCCGGAATCACGTGATCGAACTGCATGATGACGTCGGCGCCGAGGTTGCGCTCGATGCGCATGACGGTCTCGGGCGTAAAGCGGCGACTCGACCCATCGATATGCGAGCGAAAATCCACGCCATCCTCGTCGATGTCGCGCAGACCCTCGAGCGAGAACACCTGAAAGCCACCGGAGTCCGTCAGAATGGGTCCATCCCACTGCATGAATTCGTGGAGGCCGCCGAGCTCGCGCACCAGGTCGTCGCCCGGGCGCAGGTGGAGATGATAGGCGTTCGACAGGATCATCTGCGCGCCCATCGCGTGCAGGTCGTCCGGATCGAGTGCCTTGACGGTTGCCAGTGTGCCCACGGCCATGAACGCCGGCGACTCCACGACGCCGTGCGGAGTGGTGAAGCTCGCCGCGCGCGCGCGACCCTCGGTGCGCTCCAGTGTGAAGTCAAATGCCGACATGCTGCTCCTTACAGGATCGCCATCGCGTCGCCGTACGAATAGAACCGGTATCGCTCCGCAATCGCCTCGCGGTATGCGCGCAGGGTCAGATCGTACCCAGCGAAAGCCGCGACGAGCATGATCAGCGTCGACCGCGGAAGGTGGAAGTTGGTGATGAGTGCGTCGACCGATCGAACCTGCCGGGGCGGACGGATGAAGATACGCGTGTCGGCGCTGCCCGACCGGAGCGCGCCGTCGGCGTATGCGCTCTCGAGCGTGCGCACCGTCGTCGTCCCCACCGCCCAAACGCGGCGCCCTGCCGCGCGCGTTGCGCGCCAGGCGTCCGCTGTCTCCGCGGGAAGCGTATACCGCTCTTCGTGCATGACATGCTCGCCCGGATCCTCCACCTCGACGGGCTTGAACGTCCCGGCCCCGACGTGGAGCACGACCTCCGCGCGTCGCACGCCCCTCACCTCGAGCGCGTGCAGCAACTCCGGCGTGAAGTGGAGTCCCGCTGTCGGTGCGGCGACCGATCCTGCTTCCCGCGCATAGACTGTCTGATATCGCTCGACATCGGCCGCGTCATCGCCCCGCTCAATGTATGGCGGGAGCGGAATGTGTCCGCACGCTTCGATTGCGTCCTCGATGCTGGTCGTCGCGCGCAGCTGCACGAGTCGCGTGCGCCGCTCGGTCACGCCAAGGATTTCGGCACTGAAGTCCGGCGTGAAATACACGACGCGGCCCGGCTTGAGCTTTCCACCGGGCGACACCATTGCCTCGTAGCGCCCATCGCCCAGGGCATTGAGCAAAAAGATTTCGGCGGGAGCGCCGGAGCCGTCGCGCGTGCCGAGGAGGCGGGCCTTCACGACTTTCGAGCGGTTGGCGACAAGGAGGTCGCCCGCAGCGATCAACTCGGGTAAGTCGGAAAAATTCCGGTGCGCGATGGTGCCCGCGCGCCGGTCCACCACCATGAGGCGGCTCGCATCGCGCTGCGCCAGCGGAGCTTGCGCAATGAGCGCTGGAGGCAGCGAAAAATCGTAGTCGCTGGTGACGAGGCTCAGAAGAGCAGCGCTTGTTCTGGAGTGGGGTTCGGCGGTACGAATCCGAAGTGGCGGTACGCCATCGCTGTCGCCACACGGCCTCGCGGCGTGCGCTGCAGGAATCCCTGCTGCACGAGGAAGGGCTCGTAGACTTCCTCGAGCGTGTTGGTGTCCTCGCCAATCGCCGCGGAAATCGTCGACACGCCGACCGGCCCGCCGCCGAACTTCTCGATGATCGCCTTCAGGATGCGGGAGTCCATGTCATCGAGCCCGAACTGATCGACGTCGAGCATTGCGAGCGCCGCGCGCGCGACATCCTGCGTGATGACACCGTCGGCGCGCACCTGCGCGTAGTCGCGCACGCGGCGGAGCAGGCGGTTCGCGACGCGCGGCGTCCCGCGTGAGCGACACGCGATCTCGCGCGCGCCACCATGCTCCACCTCGACCTTCAGAACCTCGCCGGTGCGCCGGACGATGAGTTCGAGCTCCTCCGGCGTGTAGTAATTCAGCCGTTGCTCGATGCCGAAGCGGGCGCGCATGGGTGGTGTCAGCATGCCGAACCGCGTCGTTGCCCCGATCAGTGTAAAGCGCTCGATGGGCATCGTGATCGTCTGCGCCTTGGGCCCCTCGCTGAGACGGATGTCGATCTTGTAGTCCTCCATCGCTGGGTAGAGGAACTCCTCGATCACCGGCCGGAGCCGGTGGATCTCGTCGATGAAGAGGATGTCGCCGGCGCGGAGGTTGGTCAGCGTCCCGACGAGATCGCCGGGCTTCTCCAGCGCCGGCCCGGACGTGGTGCGGATGTTCACCCGGAGTTCACGGGCGATCAACTCCGCCAGGGTAGTCTTGCCGAGGCCCGGTGGACCATAGAACACCGCATGATCGAGCGGCTCGCCACGCGCGAGGGCAGCGTCGATGGCGAGCTGGAGATTGGCCTTTACCTTCTCCTGGCCGATGAACTCCTCGAGCCGCTGCGGGCGCAGCGAAAGCTCGACGACGGACTCGTCCGCCAGCTGGTCAGGAGTTGTGATTTCGGCGCGCGACATGAGCACTACTCTCGTCCTGCCATGGTGAGATCGAGCCCGGCGGTGGGCGATGGCAATCTATACCGACAAAACGCCGACGGAAACGCGGATTCGCCGAAGCGCGCATATCCGGAACGCCGACTCGCCGCCTGAACGGGTCAGCGATCGGACCGCAGCACGCCTGCTAGCGTGGCGGCGCGCCCATCGACACGCGGAACGCGCTCGAGCCGCAGCAACGACGCCAGGAACGGATAGACGTCCACGTTCTCGAACGGCGGTATGATGCCAAGCGGACGGACGTTCGGCCCCGCCGCGATAAAGAGGGCCTGCATGTCCGGGAGCGACGGCTCATACCCGTGCGCCCCGGCGGGCGACGGCCTGTCGGACGCGCGACGCTCCACGATGTATCCCGCGTCGGCCACGATGAGCAGGTCCCCCGCACGCGGGTTGTCGCGCATGTGCCACCCAGCCGGCGTCTCGCTGCGGAAATAGGCGTGCGCATGCACCAGCATTCGGTCCAGGACGGCATGCGCCGCGCGCATCCTCATGGAATCGGCGCCGAACCAGATGGAGAGTGTCGGCCCGTTGTCGCTGACCTCGAGGCGAGTCGTATCGACGCCTGCACTCGCGAGCAGATCGCACACGGGGATCGGCGCGTCAGCGCGCACCTGCGCCATGCCATGATCGGATACCAGCACGATGTTCACGCTGTCGGCGAACGGCATCCCCGATAGGCTGTCCATCAACTGGCGCAGTGCGCGGTCGACCGACGCGACGGCAGTTGCGGTCTGCTTCGCATCGGGACCATAGCGATGCGTGGTATCGTCGACGTCGGAGAAATAAAGCAGGACGAGATGCGGACGTTCGCTCGGCGGCTTCCGCAGCCATGATATCACGCCGTCCACGCGCGCGGCGTTGGGTACCTTCGCGTCGTAGGTCGTGTAGTAGCTGGGCCGCACCCCCCCGATCGCCGCTTCGGAGCCCGTCCAGAAATACGCCCCGGTCCGCACACCGTTGCGCTCGGCCGTTACCCAGATCGGTTCGCCGCCATACCAGCTGCCGTCGCGCACGGCGTTCTGGTCGCCCAGGCGGTACCACGCCCGTCGCGCGGGGTCGAAGAACGCATTGCCCGTGATGCCGTGATTACCCGGATACAACCCGGTGGCCAGAGTGTAGTGGTTCGGAAATGTCTTCGACGGAAATGATGGAATCAGGGCGCTGGCCCGAACGCCGCGCGAAGCCAGCTCGACGAACGCCGGCGGATGGAATCGATCGACATAGTCGTGCCGAAATGCGTCGAACGATACCAGAACGACATACGGGCGCGATTGCGTTGGGCCACCCGAGGATCCTACGGCGTGCGAGCATCCCGCGAGCGTCGCCAGCGCACAGGAGACGGCGACTGCGAGAGCGCGGGCCGTCATCTCGCCCTCAAACCGACGCGCGCACGGTGGATAGACGCTCCGCCGCCCGTTTCAGCGTATCGTATTTCTTGCAGAAGGCAAACCGCACCATTGAGCGCGCAAGCGACCGGTTCTCGGGAGAATAGAAGCTCGAGCCCGGGACAGTGGCGACGCCGATCTCCGTGCACATCCACTTCGCGAACGTGACATCATCCATGTCGCTCAGCCCGGAGAAATCGGCAAGCACATAGTACGCGCCCTCGGGTTGCGTAAAGGTGAAGCCGGCGTCGGTCAGCGAATCGCACAGGATGCTTCGGCGCGACCGGTAGTCGAGCGCCATGTGATTGTAGTAGTCGGCGTCGAAGTGCATTCCCACGGCGCCCGCAGCTTGCAGCGGCGCAGGCGCGCCGACGGTGAGGAAGTCATGCACCTTCCTGATCGCCGCCGTCTGCTCCTCGGGCGCCACGGTGTAGCCGAGCCGCCAGCCCGTGCAGCTGAATGTCTTCGACAGGCCGGAGATGGTGATCGTGCGCTTTCGCATCTCGGGCCACGTCGCCATCACGTGGTGCTCACCCGCGTAGCGGATGTGCTCATAGATCTCGTCGGTGATCACCCAGACGTCATGCTTGATGCACAGCTCCGCGATCATCGTCATCTCGGCGCGCGTGAACACGCGGCCCGTCGGGTTGTGCGGTGTGTTCAGGATGATCGCCTTCGTGCGCTTCGTGAACGCCTTCGCCAGGCGATCCGGGTCGATCGTCCAGTGCGGACGCTCCATCGGCACGAAGTTCGGAATCGCGCCGGCGAGGATCGCGTCGGGCCCGTAGTTCTCGTAGAACGGCTCGAGCACGATGACTTCGTCGCCAGGATCGATGAGCGCGAGAAACACCGCGGCCATCGCTTCGGTCGCGCCGCAGGTGACCGTCACCTCGCGGTCGTGATCGACCTCCATACCGTAGAACCGACGATACTTCTCGGCGATGGCGATCCGAAGTGCGGAGCTCCCCCAGGTGGTGGCGTACTGGTTGATGTTGCCGTGAATCGCCGCGCAGGCGGCGTCCTTCATCGGCTCCGGCATGGGAAAGTCGGGAAAGCCCTGCGCGAGGTTCACCGCCTCGTGCTGGTTCGCGATGCGCGTCATCTCCCGGATGACCGATTCCGTAAACGTGTTCGTGCGACGGGCAGCTAGCATGCTCGCGGAGCTAGGGTTGGCACACTGGAGCCGGAGTGTGGTACCCGGCACGGTGAAAGGCTAGATGAGGTCGAAACCGGGGACAAGCGGATCGGGCTACCGTCCGCTGATCTTTGCCAGTGCAGCACGAATGAGCTCCGGCGCCGACGCTCCCTTCGCGCCCGATTCGAGCGCCGCGCGCACCGCCTTCTCGGCATCTGCATTCGAATATCCGAGCGACACCAGCGCGCGGATGGCGTCGTCGGTGCTCGGCAGTCCGCGTCCAACGCCAGACTCCGCACCAGACGACTGCATGTGGTCCAGCTTGTCCGCGAGGTCGAGAATCATCTGCTCGGCCTTCTTGCGGCCCACGCGTGGAACCGACTGAAGAACGGCGATGTCCTTCTCCCGGATGGCGCGCACGAGTCGATCGGCCGTCAGTGACGACAGGAGGCCGAGCGCGAGGGCAGGGCCCACGCCCTTGGCCAGGAGCACCTTCTGAAACACCCGGCGTTCGTACGGCGTCGTGAACCCGAACAGCTGCCACCCGTCTTCCTTCACGACGAGGTACGTGTGCAGCATGCAGCGCTCGCCGGGCTTCGGAAGCGTTTCGTACGCATTGAGCGGTACCGCGAGCTCGTATGCCACGCCACCTTCCGTCATGATCTCGACGCGGTCGAGCTCCTTCGTGATCAGTGTACCCGCGACCTGGACGATCACGCGAGGCGCGCTGGTGGAATGCCGCGCAGTGCCGTGGGCGCCGCGACACGAGAGGGCTCACGCACGGTGCGGCTCCCATCCATCCGCGGAATGCCGATGCTCATGATGCACGCGAGCGCCGCGGCCACCCCGTCGGCCGCGTCGGCAGGCTGGGGCACGCTCTTCAGCCGAAGGAGTCGCGTGAGCATGAACTGCACTTGCTCCTTCGTCGCGCCGCCGGTGCCCACCACGGACTTCTTGATCTCCGCCGGCGCAAGCTCGTTCACCGCGATGCCGCGCTGTTCGGCGGCGAGGAGGATTACCCCGCGCGCGTGTCCAAGAACAACCGTGGTGCGAACGTTTCTCGCGTAGAACACGCCTTCGACGGACAGCGCATCGGGCGCATGACGATCGATGAGCTCGAGCACCCCTTCATGAATCTCGCGAAGGCGCGCGGGTAACGCGTCGCGGGCTCGCGTGCGGATGACGCCGCACTCCACGAGCACCGGGGCCAGGCCGCCACCACCGCGAACCACGCCGTACCCGGTATTCGCGGTGCCAGGATCAATGCCGAGGACGAGCACGCTGTGTGGCCTAGGCCTCGAGGGCTTCCATATCGGCGTCGGAGACGTCGAAGTTGCCCCACACCTTCTGCACGTCGTCGAGCTCCTCGAGTGCCTCGATCAGCTTGAAGAGCGATGTGACGTCGTCCTTCCCGCTCACGGGCACCGTGTTCTTCGGGACCATCGCGATCTCCGCTTCGCTCGCGATGATGCCCTTCGCCTCGAGTGCCGACTTCACCGCGTAGAGCGAATTGGGATCCGTCGTGACGATGTAGGTGTCGTCTTCCCGGCGGAAATCCTCAGCGCCCGCTTCGAGCGCGGCCTCGAGTGTGGCGTCTTCATCGGCGTGCTTCTCCGCATCGATCTCGATCTGGCCCTTCTTGTCGAACATGAAGGCGACGGATCCTGGCGTGCCGAGGTTGCCGCCCGCGCGCGAGAACTTGTGTCGCACATCGGCGACCGTGCGCGTGGGATTGTCCGTCATCGTGTCGACGATGAGTGCGACGCCTCCGGGCCCATAGCCCTCATACGTCGCTTCCTGGATGTCGTTGCCCTTCAGCTCACCAGTGCCATTCTTGATGGCGCGCTCGATGTTGTCCCTGGGGAGGGACTTCGCGCGGCCCGCGTCGATGGCCATGCGGAGGCGAGCGTTGCCCGCTGGGTCGCCGCCACCGAGCTTGGCGGCCATGGTGATCTCGCGGATGAGCTTCGTGAACAGGACACCACGCTTGGCGTCAGTTACCGCCTTGTAGTGCTTGATGTTCTTCCATTTACTGTGGCCGGCCATGGATCGCTCTGTCGATTCGGATGTACCAGGTCGAATGCAGGCTTCCAATATACGGCGCGGTTCCCGGCAGTAGTACTCGTACACGAGTACTACTGGCGGGTATTCAGTCCTCTCGTATGGGCTTCCGGCCGCTCAGGGAGCGACTCGAATCGCCAGCTGCGCCTTGAACCCAGTCAGATCCGCCTGAACCGGCGCGCCCGACGCATCTGCCACCGCCAGCTTGCCCATGGTGTAACCCACGCTCGGGTATGCCGTGAATCCAATCGCGGGGATTCTCGTGCGCAGGCCGACGGTGCCGAGGTAGCTCGACTGCGATCGCTCGGCACTCGTCGCCGTGCCTACCGTGACGCCCGGAATGTTCTGCAGCCAGTGGCGCACCTCCACGCTTGGCTCTACGAGCGTGCCGAGCATGTTGATCCCGACCCCGAGATAGCCATTCGCGATGTTCTCGCGGCCAGCTGGATCTCCCGATGCATACTTGCCAGGTGCGCGGAACACGTTGTAGCCCGCGAACGTCACCTCCGAGCCGGCTACAAAGTTCGTCACGACAGCCTGCGCGATCACGCGGTTTCCGGTGTTGTAGACCGAGCCGCCGGCGTCATCACTGCCGAACGCGGAGTATGTCAGTCCCAGCGACATGCGGCCCGCAAGCAGCCCGCGGTCGACTCCCACGCGGGCGCGATACTCGTCGCCCGGGGTAAAGCGAAGCACCGGCTGTCCCGGCACATCGAACGGCTCGTACGCTGTGGAATGCCGCACTGCGCCACCGAAGCCGACGTTCCAGTCGCCCAACGGACGCGCCACCGCAATGCCAGCCGTGGCGGCGAGCCCGGTGCCCATGTTCGAGATGGGGAAGGCGAGGAAATCGCTGCCGATGCGGCCCGCCGCGGTCTGCTGGTCCGTCGTGACGGTGGAGCGACCCGTGGGCAGGTTGAGGCCGGCCGTGAGCACGACGAAGTCGTTGCCGAGGGTGTAGTTGCCACGGAGCTGCGTGTCCGTGAGGCCGTTGACCTCGCTCACCGCGCTCCCGCTCGTGACCTTCGCGCGGGCGTATGACGTCCCGACATCGAAGGTGAACCGCGATCCGAACGGAATGCTCACGAACACCGGGACCGCGAGCTCCGAGATGGTCTCGCTGCTCGGCGTCTTGATCTTGTACTGGATGAATTGCGGGGCAAAACGAAGCTCGCTGTCGAAGATCGACTGCGCGTCGAGGGCGGGCGCGACGACCAGGGCAAGAGCGAGCGGCACGAGCCTGCGCATGTGCGTGTTCATGGCGTCCTGGGCCGAGTAATGACGATCGTGACCTTGGCGGTGCTGGCAGGATTGTCACTGCCGGTTCCATTGGATACAGGATCCTTCACCGCCGGTTGCGTACCGCCGCCGGTGCCGCTGCCGGACGCCGTCGCCACTGCGGTTGTGGAAGGATTGATGTCGCCGGCAGTGTTTTTCACGGTGCTGCCCAGCCCTGCGGGCGAGAAGCTGGTCGCGCTTGGGCTACCCTGCTCTGCCGCCGCGACGATCGCGCCTTCTGTTGTCCCCTGGAGTCCCGCCTCGACGGATGTCGGGGTGACGCTTTCTCCCGCCGCGATGGCGCTCGCTTCCTCGCTCTTCGTTTGCGCCGCTTCGAATCCGGGATCGATGCGGACGGCCTGGTTGAAGTAGCGGCTTGCGTCTTCGTAGCGACCCTCGTCTTCCGCCGTCAGTCCGCGGCTATAGGCGAGGAATGCCTGGATCGACCGCGTCGGCCGCTGCTCTATGAGCGTGCGTTCCGCCACCGTCAGCGTTACGCCGAGCTGCGTGAAGAGATCCAGCGCGATCTTCTTTTCGAGGCTGAAGACCTGCTCGAGTAGGTCGGCGGCCTGCGCAGCGCCTTGCACCTGGCTCGTCGGCACGTCCACCACCGCCGCGTCGACGCGCAGGTTAATGCTGTCCACCTGGAGGATCGCGCCCTGAACGACGCGGCCGGCGCGCACGAGCTTTCCGGCACGCACGTTGGTCGCCGCGTCGGTCCCGCCACCCTGCTGCAGCTTGATCTCATCGATGATGGCCTGCATGCGCGAGCGCTCCACGAGCGTCAGTTGCGACGAGCGCGCGAGGTCCGTAGTGAGCAGGTCCGCGAATCCACGCTCGAGCACCTTGAGCGTCGTGTCCGCGCCGCTGAAGCGGAGCGGAAGCACGGCGATCGTCCTTGGATCACCGGGCTGCGTAGAGAGCGTTGCCTCCTGCGCCACGGAGAGCTTGGCGTCAGCGGTCAACTCCTTCCGCGTGAGCGCGGCGAGGTGCGCCTGCAGCTGCCCGCGGACGCGACTCGTCCGGCCGAACTGGATATATGACGAATACGCCGTCTTCGCGGCGGGGAGGTCACCCAGCGCCTCGTCGGTGAGGCCGAGGTACAGGGCCGTCGTCCCGTCGCGTGGGTCGAGCTTTGCCGCCGTCTCGAGCGCCACGCGCGCCTCGGCATTCTGGTTCGCCTTGTAGTAGGCGATGCCCAGAGACCGATTGGTCTGGGCGGAAGCGGGATTAGCCTGCTGCTGCTCCTCCAGTCGGGCGACCGCATCGCCGGGTGACATACCACCGGTGGCGCACGCGCCAAGGCTCGCGACGAGCAGGGTCGATGTCAGGGTCTCAAGAATACGCATACATCCGCCTCCTAACGGTCCGGGTCCAGCATGTCTTCAAAGCGCATCCACTGCGTGTAGAAATACAAGTCGACGTATCCCGTGCCCCCGTTGCGGTTCTTCCGCACGAGCAGCTCGGTCGCTCCCTCGATTCCTCGCCCGCTATCGTACATCTCCTCCCGGAACAGCGCGAGTACCACGTCGGCACGCTCCTTCACTGCGCCCCGGGCGCCAAAGTCGTCGAGCACCGGACGGCGATCGTCGCGAGCGACAAGGCCGGGCAACGGCGCCGTCACGAGCACGGCAACCTTCGCATCCATGGCCAGCTGCTTGAGCGCCCGGATGGCGCTCGCCGCTTCTTCCTCCGTTTCCCGCAGTCCCGCCAACAACGCGTGCAGCCCATCCACGACGACGAGCTTGGTACCGCGCAACGCGGACACCTCTTCCGCGATCGCCGGGACCCCTGCGGCGGGCGCCCGCTCGACGATCGGGAGGTCGTCGCGAAGGCGGACGGCGGCACTGCCCACGCCCACCCGCGTGGACTCGTCGAGGGTGCCTCGCCTCAGGTCGTCCACACGGGTGCGCCCCTCGATGGCGAGGGCGCGCTCATGCACGCGATCCGGGAGCATCTCGCCCGAGTAGAACACGGTTTCGTGCCCCTCTTGCGCCACGCGAAGCGCCACCGCGAGCGCGAACGCACTCTTGCCGCTCCCGACGTCGCCTCCGAGCACGACCAGATCCCCGCGGCGAAGCCCTCCGCCGAGGAGCTTGTCGAGACTCGGAAATCCCGAGGGAACGGTATCGGCCGGAAAGCCTCCATCCGCGACAGCGTCCACTCGGCCGAGGAGCAGGGATAGGGGGGAAATATCAGCGCCGCGTGCCATCGCCCAACATACGGCCAAATCAACGGGCGGAGCAAGCAAAGATGACGCTGGATCAGATTTCCCGCCGCTCAGTCCTCCAGCAGCCGGGCCAGCGAATCGAGTTCGGCTCGGGATTTCCCGTCCAGGTAGCCCGACGCCGCCAGGACGAGCCCCCGCACCTCGCGGCTCAGGGTTGCGCGATCCCCATTGACACCGAGTTCCGCGCATCGCGAGGCAGAGCCCCGCACGGGAGTGGGCAGGGCCAACGTGCCGAGCCATGCCTTGGCCGCGACGCTCCGCGTCGTGTTCCGCGGTTGGTCCTCGTCGTGGGCTGGTACGCGTTCCGCCGCCAGCCGCGCCACCACGAAGCAGGCGAGCGCCACCTCGCGTGCGCCGCCGATCGGCGCGCGTCCCGCCAACGCCGCAAGGTGCCGAAATCGAAACACGGGAGGCGCGAGGGCGAATGGGGGCAGAGTAGTCGGCACGCGCGGAATGTGGCGCGTCCGCCAGCCGTAGGCCAGCACGACGGACGAACCAACTGCAGAACGGCGCACGTAGAAAAGGGCAGACTTCGCATAAGCAGACAGGCCGCAGCCCTTTGCTCCTCCTGTAAAGCCGGGCTACGTTTGAGGATGCCCCTTCACGTCAAGTCCGTCCTCTGGGTAGACGACGAGGCGGAACTGCTCGAACCACATCGCATCTTCTTGCGTGACAAGGGGTTCGACGTCGAGGCCGTCACTAATGCCGACGACGCCATGGAGCTCGTCCGCCGCCGTGCCTTCGACCTCGTCCTCCTCGATGAGCAGATGCCCGGCACCCGGGGCCTCGCGGCGCTCAAGGAGCTGCACGAGATTCAGCCGTCGCTCCAGATCGTGATGGTCACCAAGAGCGAGGAAGACGGCACGCTCACGGAGGCACTCGGCAAGAATACGGCGGGCTACCTCGTGAAGCCGGTAACGCCGCGGCAGGTCTATGCGCTCGTCGCGCGGCTGCTCGACGGGCCACGCATCCGGCAGCAGGCCGTGGCGCGTGCATTCGTTGACCGATTTCGCGTCCTGCAGGGCGAATCCCCCCGCGCTCTCGACTGGCGCGGCTGGATCGACCGGTACCTCGAGATGGTGCAGTGGGATCTCGACCTCACGGCCGCGACCGAAATGGGCCTCCACGAGTCCCTGCGGGGACTCTTTCCCGAGCTGCGCCGCGATTTTGCGCTATTCATGGCCCGGGCGTACCCCGCATGGCTGGCGGATCTCGAGGGCGATCGCCCGCCCCTCTCCGTCGACATCGTCAGCGAGTACCTCATGCCGGTCATCGCTCAGGACAAGGCGGCTGCATTCATTGTCATCGATTGCCTGCGGCTCGATCAGTGGAAGTTTCTCGAGCCGGTGATCGCTCCGCTCTTCGACATCGAGACCACGCATTACTTCGGCGTGCTCCCGACCGCGACTCCGTATGCGCGAAACGCGCTGTTCAGCGGATTGTTCCCGAACGAGATCGCCGCGCGGTTCCCGGACTGGTGGGGCGAGCGGGAAGACGAGACCCTCAACGCGCACGAGAAGGACCTGCTCGAGGCGCATCTCGTGGCGATGGGTCGCAAGGTGCCGGTGAAGTACGACAAGATCTCGTCGTCGCATGACGCCGATGAGCTCGAGCGTCGCCTCGCCAACGCTATCGCGCCGGAAGGCATCAGTGCGTTCGTGTTCAACTTCGTGGATCTTCTGACCCACGGCCGATCCGAATCCGCGATCCTCTACGAAGTGGCGCGCGACGAGATCGCCCTCCGCCAGCTCACGCTCCAGTGGTTCAAGCGCTCCGCCCTCTTCAGCGTGCTCCAGGAAGCGGCGCGCCGGAAAGTGAAGGTGATCGTCACCAGCGACCATGGCTCGATTCACTGTCACACACCGGCCACCGTGTTCGCGCGGCGCGACGCCACCCAGAACCTCCGCTACAAGTTCGGTGAAGACCTGCGTGCCGAGAATCCGGACCTGGCGCTGCTGTTCAAGAACGAGGATTCGCTGAAGCTCCCGCGCCGTGGCCTCGGGGCGAATACGCTGCTCGCCTCCGGCGACAGCTTCTTCGTCTATCCCACCAAGCTGCGCGAGTACCAGAGCCGGTACCGCGGATCATTTCTCCACGGCGGCGTGACGCCGGAAGAGTGCATCCTGCCTGTGTCGCTCCTCACCCCGAAGGGCTGACGTGTACCGTCGGCTACTCGCGTACCTGCGTCCGCATTCGTGGCGCATGGTGGGATCCGTCACCTGCAACATCATCGCGGCGGGTCTTGACGTCTTCTCCTATACGCTGCTCGTTCCCTTCCTGAACGCGCTGTTCAAGGCGAAGCAGCTCATTCCGCCGACCAACGCCGCGTGGATTGCGTCGCTCCAGAACCGGCTCGTCGGCGCCTTTCTGGATCCCGGTGACCCGTTCCGGTCCGTTCAGGTGATGATCGTGGCCATCATGGCCATCGTCCTCCTCAAGAATGTCTTCGTCTGGTTCGGTGGTCAGCTGGGAGCGTCGCTGCAGGAAAACGTCACGCGCGACCTGCGCGATGCCGTCTTCACGCATCTCCAACGGCTCCCGCTGGGCTACTTCCAGAGGACAAAGACCGGGCAGATCATCTCCCGCGTCCTCTCGGACACGGAGCAGACGAAGGCAGCGATCACGGAGCTCGTGACGAAGACGCTGCAGAACGTGGCCCAGGTCGTCGGCACGATCATCATCCTGCTCGGCTACTCAGTGAAGCTGACGTTTGTGGCACTGGTCATCGCGCCGCTGCTGACGCTCGCACTCCAGCCAATTCTCCGGAAGCTGCGCACGGGCCACCGGCGCCTTCGTGGCGACTACGGTGAGATCACCAGCGTACTCCAGGAAGTCATCAGCGGCATGCGCCTCGTGAAGTCCTTCCGCGGAGAGCCGTACGAGGATCGGCGTTTCAAGGGTGCGAGTCACCGGTATTCGTCGGGCATGGTGCGCATCACGCGGATCGCGCTGCTGTCACAGCCCATGACGGAGATCATTGGCACGTCGGTCGCCGTGCTCATCCTCTGGATCGGCGCGCGGGAAGTCCTGCTGGGCAGCAGCACCATGGACGGCGCAACGCTCATGACGTTCATGCTGATGGTGATGCGGCTGCTTCCGTCGTTCAAGCAGCTCTCACAGGCGCCGACGATCGCGCAACAGTCGTTTGCCTCGGCCGAGCGACTGTTCGAGGTGCTCGACCTGCCGACGGAGAATCAACTGGATGGGGGCACCCACGTTGTCAGCGGACTTCGCGAGTCGCTCGTCTTCGATCGTGTGTCCTTCTCATATGGTGACGATCCCGTCCTGCGTGACGTGAGCTTTGTGGCGCGTCGCGGAGAGGTGATCGCACTCGTGGGAGCGAGCGGGGCGGGGAAGAGCACCCTCGTCGACCTCATCCCGCGCTTCTACGAGCCCACCGATGGCGCCATCCGGCTCGACGGCGTGGACACGAGGGAGGTCTCGCTTGCGTCGCTTCGCGGTCTCACTGGCATCGTGAGCCAGGACACGGTCCTCTTCAATGACACGGTGCGCAACAACATTGCGTATGGCTCCGCCGAGCGCTTCACCGACGCGCAGGTCGAGGCGGCGGCGCGCGCGGCGAATGCACACGCGTTCATCCTGGAGCTTCCGCAGGGTTACGCGACGATCCTTGGTGAGCGAGGCACGCGCCTTTCGGGGGGCCAACGGCAACGTCTCGCCATTGCGCGCGCCCTCCTCACCGATCCGCCCATCCTGATTCTCGACGAGGCCACGTCCGCGCTGGACACGGACTCGGAACGACTCGTGCAAGAGGCCATCGACCGATTGCTCGCCGGCCGCACTGTGTTCGTCATCGCTCACCGCCTCTCTACCGTCGTGCACGCAGACCAGATTCTCGTGATGGACCGGGGAGCGATCATCGAACACGGTGCACACGCGGAGCTGCTGGCACGGCGCGGCGCATACCATCGGCTGCACGCGGCGCAGATTCGCCCCGGGGAGCACGACGCCGCATGACGACCATGGTGAGCTGAACGAGATGCGCCTCCTCTTCGTTGATTCGTCACGCCACTGGAGTGGCTCGTCGCGCGCATTCGCTGCGGCCGCGCGCGGTCTCACGGCACGTGGCGATTTCGTCACGATCGTGACTCGCGACGGCAGCCCGACCTATGCGGGCCACGCACACGACGGTCTCGAGGTTCTGGGTCTCGCGCTGGGATCTTCCATCACCCGCGACGCGTGGCGCCTGCGAACCGTCTTGAAGGAGAAGTCGATCGAGACTGTCTTCTTTGGTTCGGAACGAGAGCACCTCGTCGTCAGCGCCGCCATGCGCCTCGGCGAACGAGGTGCGCTGGTCCGCCGAGTACCGGCTGGCGGCAGCGCGACGGCGGGGCGGTCCGGCAAGCTCGCCAGCCGCATGGGCGCGTCACGCGTGCTCTTCACCACCACGTTCGACCGCGATCGCTCGGGCCTGGGAGAACGGGGGCTGATTGCGCCGCTCGGCGTGGATGTCGCGAAAGTACAGGAAGCACGTGCCGCCGCACGACAGATGCTCGGCATGGATGACGCAACGCAGCTCATCGTGTGCGTCATCGACAGCGATACTGAAGCCCGCGTTACCACGGCCCTTCGCACTGTCGCGCTGTTGGGCGAGCGGCATCCGAGGCTGCGCATGGTCATGGTGGGTCGCGCGGCGGATCCCGACGACGTGCGCATGCACGCCGCCGCACTCGGCGTGACGCCGCTGGTGCGCATGCTCGGCGCGCGCATTGACTCGCCATCCATTCTTGCCGCAGCGGATGTGGGCTGGGTGGCGGCCGGAGGTGACGACGGTGGGTTCGCGTGCCTCGACTTCATGGCGGCGCGCGTGCCCGTGGTCGCCGAGCGATCAGCGCTCGTTTCGCACTACGTGCCGGATGGCATCGCGGGCACGCTCCTCCCGACAGGCGAGCCGAGCGATACGGCATCCGCGGTCGCCCGTTTCCTCGCGGACGAGGGCACTCGCAGGGCGATGGGGAATGCGGGCTTCACTCGCGCGCAACGCGATTTTGGCGAGGAGGCGATGATCGATGGCTTCGCTGCCGCGGCCGGCTCTGGCGCCCGGTTGCAGCAGGCCGAGCGATGATTGCACCGGTCACCTTCTCACACTACGCGGAGTACTACGGACTTCGGGGTGCAGTCTCGGCGTTGCGTCGCCTGAGCCTGCGCCGAGCGGGCGGCATCGGTGAGTGGATCGGCCGCCTTGGATACCGGCCGCTCGGTGTTCGCCGCGACGTCGTGGAGCGGCAGGTGCGCGCAGCGTTCCCCGGATTGTCCGCGCCCGACGTCGAGCGCCTCGCAATCTCGTCGTACGAGCACCTGGGCCGCACGACCATCGAGACGGCGATCACGCCCGAGTATTCCGGCAGGGAAGTGCTGGAATTGTTCGAGCAGGTCGACGGATGGGATGTCATCGAGCGCGCGAGGACAGCGGGGAAGGGCGCCCTCCTCGTTTCCGGACACTTGGGGAATTGGGAGCTGGGGGGCGCATTCCTCGCGGCGAGAGGCATCGCGCTCGGCGTGGTTGCGAGGCGAATGCAGAATCCTCTCTTCGATCGGTACCTGACGTCCACGCGGCAGCGCCTGGGAATGGAGGTCATTCACGACGCTGACGCCGTGCGCAGGGTTCCTCGATTGGTGCGGTCGGGCGGCATGGTCGCATTCCTGTTCGACCAGGGGGCGGCCGGATTGGCGTCAACGTGGGTGCCCTTCTTCGACCGTCTCGCGAAGACCCCGAAGGGACCGGCGGTCTTTGCGTTGCGCCTCGACGCACCGCTCATCTTCGCCTGCGCGGTGCGGCTGCCGAGTGGGAAGTACCTGATGTCGTTCGAGGAGCTTCCCGTGACGCGGACGGGCGAACGCGACCGCGATGTGGACGCGATCGTGAAGACGTATACTGGCACCCTGGAGCGATGGGTGCGGAAATACCCGGGGCAGTATTTCTGGCATCATCGTCGCTGGAAACACCAGCAGGCCGGCACGCCACCAGAACTTGGGGATCCGTCATGAACGAACGGGTATCGAGGGCACTGCGCACGGACGCGCGCGCGTGGTTCGGCATCAGCGTCGTCGTCCTGATCGTGCTGCTCGCGATCCTGGCGCCGCTTGTGTCGCATCATGATCCGCTGAGGATCGACCTCGTGAACCAGCTTCAACATCCGTCGACCGGACACTGGCTCGGCACGGACATCCAGGGTCGCGACGTCTGGGCGCGGCTCGTCTACGGCGCTCGGGTGTCGCTTACCGCAGGTATCGTGTCGCAGGCGATCGCGCTGCTGATCGGGCTCACGATGGGTCTCATTGCCGGCTATTACGGAGGCTGGATCGACGAGATCGTGATGCGGCTCGCCGACGTCACGCTCGCGTTTCCGACATTGCTGCTGCTGATCGCCATGGCGGCTGCGTTGCAGCCGTCACTTGGGGTGGTCTTCCTGACGATCGGCGTCGTGGGCTGGGCGGGCATGGCCAGGCTAGTGCGGGGCCAGGTGCTCGTCGTCCGACAGCTCGAATTTGTGCAGGCATCCAAGGCCCTCGGCGCGCTCGATACTCGCGTGGTCCTTCAGCACGTGTTGCCGAGTGTCGTTGCGCCGGTGCTCATCGCGGCGACGCTCGGCGTTGCGGCGGCGATCATGGCGGAGTCCGCGCTCTCGTTCCTCGGGCTCGGGGTGCAGCCGCCGACACCGAGCTGGGGCTCGATGATCGCCGACGGCCGCGATCTCAACCAGCTGCGGAATGCGCCGTGGACCTCGGTGGCACCGGGGCTCGCGATCGGCGCCGCGGTGCTCGGCTTCAACCTGCTTGGCGACGCATTGCGCGATGCGCTCGATCCGCGGCACGCCTCGAAGAGCAAGGCCATCGACGCACCGGCCTCCGCGCGTACGTGAGTGCCGGCGAGCCGTTGAGCGAGATCGGCGTCGCGCGTCTCCGCCGCGAGGAATTCGCGTGGATGGACGAGACGTCGGTGGTCTACATGAATGCGGCAAGCACGGGTCCATCGCCGTTGCGTTCCATCGAGGCCCAGATCGATTTCGTCCGACGCCGCGCCGCGCCGCACCTCGTGGATTTCGAGGCGCAGTTCGGGACGCTCGATCGATGCCGGACCCTTCTCTCGTCGCGCATTGGAGCCCAGCCGGCGGAGATCGCGCTGACGACGAACACCGGAGCCGGCATCAACCTCGCGGCCTGGGGTCTTCCGCTCGGACCGGGCGACGAGGTCGTCGTTCCCGACGGCGAGTTTCCGGCGAACATGTATCCATGGTTGGCGGCCGCGCGCGCGCGCGGGTTTGCGGTACATGTGGTTCCGCGCGTCGAAGGCTTGCCGGACGACGCAGCGCTTCTCGCCGCGCTCGATCGACCGAACGTTCGTGTGCTCGCGGTGTCGTGGGTCGGTTTTTCGTCTGGAGCGCGCCTCGACATCGACTCGCTCGGCGCCGCCTCATGTGCTCGTGGAATCCATTTTGTCGTCGATGCCATGCAGGGACTCGGCGCACTTCCACTTGATGTCAGAAGCACGGCGATCGACATCCTCGCATGTGGCGGGCAGAAATTGCTCCTGTCGCCCTGGGGAACGGGCTTCGTCTATGTACGACCCGAGACAATGGAGATCCTCACGCCGCAACCGGTGAGCTGGATGGCTGTACGCGATTCGGACGACTTTTCGCGACTTGCGCAGTACGATCTCACGTGGCGCCCGAATGCGCGCCGCTTCGAGCAGGTGACGCTTCCGTACCAGGATTTTGCGGGAATGGCGGAGAGTCTCGCGTTCCTCACCGAGACCGGTTGTCCAGCGATTGCGGCGCACACCCATCGCTGCGCGCACGATCTACTCGCAGGCGCGGCGGAAAGGGGCATCCCTCTGGTCACGCCGCTCTCGTACCACGCCGGCGTCGCTTCAGTGCGTCCGCACGATGCACGCGGCACGAGCGTGCGACTCTCGAACGCGAAGGTGATCCACTCGGTTCGCGAGGGCACGATCCGCCTCGCGCCGCATTGCTACACCACTCGCGAGGACATTTCCCGCACGCTTGAAGCGCTGGAAGCATAGGAGGAACATTCAGGAGAAACGTTCAACCCGCCGTTCGAGTCCGTTTACTTCCGCATTCCCAAGGACTTCAATCGCGCACCTTGAGCACAGCGTAATCGCGCTTTCCCTTCCCCATCAGCACGTGTCGCCCACGGAGCAGCGCGTCTTCCGCCGCGATGTGACGATCGGCCGAAGCGATCTTCCGCTTGTTGATCGAAACGGCGCCCTGCTCGAGCAAACGCTTTGCCGCTCCGTTCGACGCCGCCAGGCCCGACGCAGTCAGCAGCTTCAGCACGTCGAAGCGCGCAGCATCCGACTCACTCGCGACCTCGCCTGCGTCTACTTCGGCAAACGGCGCCTCGGCGCGCAGAATCGTCAGCGCCTCATCACTCAGCTCACGCGCACCGACCGCGCCGAAAAACAGCCCGCTCACCTGCTCGGCGGCCGCGAGCGCATTCTCGCCATGCACGCGTCGCGTGACGTCGCGCGCGAGTGCCTGCTGTCCCTCGCGCTGCTCCGGCGCAGCTGCCGTCGTTGCCTCGAGCGCTTCGATTGCCTCGCGTGAAAGCAGCGTAAAGAAGCGCAAGTAGCGCCCGACGTCGCGATCTTCGGTCCCCAGCCAGAACTGGTAAAAGGCATACGGCGACGTGCGCTCCGCATCCAGCCACACCGCACCCGCTTCTGTCTTGCCAAACTTCGTCCCCGACGAGCTCGTCACCAGCGGAACCGTGAGACCGTGCGCCTCGGCGCCGTCGACGCGACGAATGAGCTCGATGCCGGCGGTAATGTTGCCCCACTGGTCGCTGCCGCCGAGCTGGAGCGTCACGCCGTCACGACGGCGCAGCTCGAGGAAGTCGTAGGACTGGAGCAGCATGTAGGCGAACTCTGTGAACGAGATGCCCGCATCCATACGCGACTTCACCGAATCCTTCTGGAGCATGTAGTTCACGGTAAAGTGCTTCCCCGTGTCACGGAGGAACTCCACCATCGTGAGCTGATTCAGCCACGCGGCATTGTCCCGCATGCGAGCGGCGGCAGGGCCTGTGAAATCCAGGAAATGCTCGAGTTGCCCACGAATGGCGGCCGAGTTCGCCGCAACCTGTACGGGGGTGAGGAGCTGTCGCTCCGTCGACTTTCCGCTCGGGTCGCCGATCATTCCGGTGCCACCGCCCACGAGCGCCACGGGGCGGTGCCCGTGTCGCTGGAGGTGCACCAGGATCATGATGACGAGCAGGCTGCCCACGTGCAGGCTGCTCCCGGTGGGGTCGAAGCCGATGTAGGCGGACGCGTTTCCGGACGCCAGAGCGTCGGGCACACCGTCAGTAAACTGGTAGACCAACCCCCTCCACTGCAGCTCTTCCAGCACACCGGTCATTTGCATGGCACAAAATTAGACGAGGGAGGGTGTGATAGACACCCGAACGCGCGTTGGTGCGAGCCGGCGCCGACGGTTAACCTTACCGAGCTTGGCCCAGGGTGGCGTCCGCCACTCGGGCCTTCGGCACCTTTCGAGGGTCGATGGACCTCCCCTTCTCGAAGAACTTTCGCCGTCGCCACCCGAAGCTGTCGCGCGGGCTGGGCGTGGCTATCGCGTTTGGCGCCGCGTTCGTCGTTGGATTCGGGTACTCGAGCTGGGCGCTTGTCTGTCGAGCGGGTGCGTGCCCCTCCGTCGACGTCCTCGACGAGTACCAACCGCGCCAGACGTCCAAGCTCTTCGCGGCAGACGGACGCTTCATCGCGGAGCTTGGCCTGGAGCGACGCACGCTCCTCAAGATCGAACAGATCCCCCCGCTGGTGCGCAATGCGTTCATCGAGACCGAGGACAAGCGCTTCTACAAGCACAGCGGTGTCGATTTCATGCGCGTGCCGGGTGCGATCCTCGCCGATCTGAAGAAGCGCAGCTTCGCGGAGGGCTTCTCCACCATCACGATGCAGCTGGCGCGCAACATTTTCCCAGAGCGCCTCTCGCGCGAGAAGTCCCTGGTCCGCAAGCTGAAGGAGGCCAAAGTCGCGCGGGCCATCGAAGCGCGGTACTCGAAGGACAAGATCCTCGAGCTGTACCTCAACCAGATCGCGCTCGGCAACGGGTCGTATGGCGTCGAGACCGCATCCCAGCGCTATTTCGGCAAGTCGGCGCGCGATCTCAATCTTGCCGAAGCCGCCATGCTCGCGGGCTTGCCCAAGGCGCCGGAGCGCTACAATCCCCGTCGCTTTCCCGAGCGTGCCATTCAGCGCCGTAACACAGTCATCGAGGTCATGCGCTCCGGGGGCGGCATCAGTGACGCCGACGCGAGCCTCGCGAGCGCCTACCCGCTCCAGTTGGCACGCAAGGCAGAGGCGGGCGACGTCGCGCCGTACTTCGTGGAGTACGTTCGCCAGCAACTCGAAAGCCAGTTCGGCCAGCGGCTGTATGAGCAGGGACTCAAGGTCTTCACCACGCTCGACGTCGATCTCCAGTCTGCCGCCGAGCGCGCGTTGGAGAATCAGCTGAAGAAGATCGAGTCGGGCAGCTATGGTGCGTACACGCATCAGTCGTTCGAGTCGTATCTCGCCCGGGCGTCCGAGCGCGTCGGCGAAGCCGCGGCGGCCAATTCGCCCTACCTGCAGGGGGCGTTCGTCGCGATGGATCCACGCTCCGGATCCATCCGCGCGCTCGTGGGTGGGCGGGACTTCGACGATTCCAAGTTCAATCGCGCCGTGCAGGCGCTGCGGCAGCCGGGTTCGACCTTCAAGCCGATCGTATACGCGGATGCCGTGCAGAACGGTCGACCGCCGTCCTATATCGTCGACGATGCGCCGGTCAACGTCCCGCAGGGCAACGGCTCGAACTGGACGCCGCAGAACTACGACGGAAAGTTCGAGGGCCCCATGCCAATGCGGCGCGGACTCTACCAGTCCCGCAACATCATCGCCATCAAGGTCGGCATGGAGCTCGGTACGCAGAGCGTCATCGACATGGCGCGAAAGTTCGGCCTCACGACGCCGATCCCTCCGTATCCGTCCATCAACATCGGCGCGGCGGACGTCTATCCCATCGAGATGATCGCCGCATACTCCGCGTTCGCCACGCTCGGCACGCGTGCGAGCCCGATCGCGATCGTTCGCGTCGAGAATTCGAAGGGCGATGTGCTCTGGGAACCCACCGCGACGCGTGTCCCGGTGATGTCGCCCGAAGAGGCATGGCTCATGGTCAGCATGATGAAGGACGTCATCCGCCGAGGCACGGCAGCGTCGGTCGGCAGTCAGTTCCCCTATCCCACCGGCGGCAAGACCGGGACGACGAACGATGGCGCCGACGTCTGGTTCATAGGCTACACATCTGATCTCGTCGCGGGAGTATGGATGGGTCTCGACAAGCCCGCGAAGATCAAGGGCAACGCACAGGGCGGACAGCTCGCCGCACCGGCCTGGACCGCGTTCATGAAGGAGGTCTACCGGCGCAAGCCCGCGCCGCCCGACTGGCCGCGCCCGGACGGCATCGTTATCCGCGACATCGATCCCATGACGGGACTGCTCGCCGGCCCAGGCTGCAGCGGCACGGTGCAGGAGTACTTCGTCGCCGGGACCGACCCCATCCAGGCCTGCGCACCGGCGTCGAACTACCCGCCGCTCGATTCGCTCGGCACGCGCATCGATACATCCTTCGGGTTCCCACCGATCGGCACGCCGCCACCGCGACGGGCACCGAGTGGCGCCATCTATTCCGATACCACGCGTCCGCGTATCCCGGACTCCACGGTCTTCACGCGTCCAACGCGCCCGAATCCCTCGACGTCGACGACGCAGGGCTATCCATCGGTGGCCGCGCGCCCGTTCTCGCGGGACTCGTCACGATTCTCGGCGGATTCGATGCGCTCCCGGCGCGACATGGGACGCGTGCGCCGCGATACCACGCGCGCGCGACCCGACACCACCAACCCATTCCGGATTCCGCCGCATTGACGACCTGGCTTCCAACGGATTGCCACGCGCACTCCAGGCATTCCGATGGTGCGCTGAGTGTGGCCGAGGTGGAAGCGCGCGGAGCGGCGCTCGGAGTGAGGCAGAGTGTGAGCGACCACATCTCGCACGACGCGCCGACCTCGCTCATGTCTCTCGCGGCGATATCTGCGTACCTCGATGATCTCGAGCGACACGATGTGCTGCGCGGAGGGGAGTTCTGCTGGCATGACCCGATCTGGCGCGAGCTGCCTGACAGCCTGGTGCGACGCTTCACGCACCGGCTGGGCTCACTGCATTCGATCAGGTTGAGCAACGGATCGTACTTCCGCGCCTTCTCCGCGGTACTCCCCGATGAGCTCACCCCGCGCGACTACATGGACGCGCACGTGACGTCGCTGGAGGAGCTCGCGCGCGAGATGCCCGTGGACGTACTCGCGCATCCCACCCTCGTCCCTCCGCCGCTGCGACTCATTCCGCCCGAGGAGCTCTGGTCCGTCGAGCATGAGGAGCGCGCCGTGCACGCATTGCTTGCCGGCGGACAGGCATTCGAGATCTCCGCGCGATACCCGCCGCACGAACGACTCGTGCGCCGCGCCGCAGATGCGGGCGTGCGTATGTCACTTGGCTCCGATGGACACACGCTGGAGCAGGTCGGGAACATCGTGAAGCCCCTCACGCTCGCGAGGGCAGCCGGCGTGAACGACGAGGACCTGTACGATCCAACGCGACATGGTTCGCGGACCGGCGCGTCTCAGGCATGAGGCATTACCACGCCGGATGGGTGCTGCCGGTGACGTCCCCCCCGCTGCGCGACGGGACTGTTGTGGAGCGGGACGGCCGCATCGTGTACGTCGGGCCCCGTCTGCGTGCGACTGAAGTGCAGGACGACGTCGATCTCGGCGACGCGCTCCTCATGCCGGGCCTGGTGAACGCGCACTGCCATCTCGAGCTCACCGCCATGCGCGGCTTCCTCGACGGCCTGTCGTTTCGGGAGTGGATTCTCCGCCTGACCATGTCACGCCGCGCCGTGCTCACGCCTGCGATGTTGCTCGATTCCGCGCGACTCGGTGTGGCTGAAGGACTCATGCATGGCGTGACGACGTTTGCCGATACCGGCGACACAGGCACCGGGTTCGACGCGATGCTCGAGCGTGGCGTTCGGGGGATCTGTTACCGCGAGGTATTCGGACCAGATCCACAACAGTGCGCCGAGTCGATTGCGACGTTGCGGCGCTCCGCATGGGCAATGCGTGAACGCGAAACGGCGCTTGTCCGCGTTGGCGTGTCGCCACACGCGCCGTATACGGTGTCAGACGACCTCTTTCGTGCGACGGCGGCTTTCGCGAGCGAGCACGGCTTCCCTCTGGCCGTCCACATCGCGGAGAGCGCTGTCGAGACGGCGCTCGTCGTCCACGCGAGCGGAGACTTCGCCGACGGCCTCCGTGCCCGCGGAATCGCCGTGGAGGCGCGCGGCCGCACGCCCGTGGCACTCCTCGAGTCACTTGGTGTACTCGACGTGGCGCCGTTGCTCATCCATTGTGTCCGCGTGGATGCAGCTGACCTTGCGACGATCGCCATCCACGACGCCGCCGTTGCGCACTGTCCGGCGTCGAATGCCAAGCTGGGTCATGGTACGGCGCCGTTGGCGTCCATGCGGGCCGCGGGAATTCGCGTCGGCCTCGGAACGGATTCCGTCGCGAGCAATGACCGCATGGACCTGCTCGACGAGGCGCGCGTCGCGACGCTGTTCGCGAACACCCGTGAGAGTCGCCACGACGCGCTGAGTGCTCGCGATGCCCTCGCGCTCGCGACGATCGGCGGAGCACGTGCCCTCGGCCTCGATGAAGAGATTGGTTCACTGGAGGTGGGCAAGGCAGCAGATCTCGCGGCTTTTCGGGTGCCCGACCATCGCGCACCCTTGCATGACCCCGTCGCGGCGGCGATCTACGCCCTCGCTGGCGCGCCGGCCTTGCTTGCAGTCGTTGCCGGCGTGCAGAAAGTGCGCGACGGCCGCCTCATCGACGCGGACGCCGACCTGTCACGGCGCGTCCAGCAGTGCGCCACGCTGCTTCAGGCGTGGCTTGTCTCTCAGCATCCTCGGTGATGCACCCTCGGTTTCCCAGCAGTCTCTTGTTCGCGCTTTGACCGAGCCGTAGCTTTAGCGAGTTGGAGCGCCGGAGGATACGGGTGATCGTTGGGTGTCTGGCACTGAACGCGTCGTTCGAGCCGCTGACCATGGTCCCCATGCGTCGGGCGCTCCGACTCGTCATCGACGGAAAGGCCGAAATCGTCGAGGCGGATACGGATCGCGTGGTGAGATCCGAGCGGCTTACCATGCCGCGGCCGGCGGTCATCCGGCTCACGAAGTTCATCCACGTGCCGCGCAGGTTTCGTCGCCAGGTCACGAACACCTTCCTGTTCGCGCGCGATCACTACCGCTGCCAGTACTGCGGTCGCCAGGCCATCGAGCTGCGGCCCCGTGAGGCGCTGACGCGCGATCATGTCATTCCGATCTCGCGCGGTGGGAAGAACGACTGGGGCAACGTGGTTACCGCGTGCTCGCCATGCAACACGCGCAAGGGCAACCGTCTTCCCAACGAGATCGGGATGCATCCGCTCACGCAGCCGGTCGAACCGCACTTCGTGCACCTTTCGTGGGCCATTCGCCGCCTCACGCAGACGCAGGCGAAATACATCAAGACGTTCTACGGCGACGCGATCCTGCATCAGCTCGAGGCGCTCGAGCATCGAGTGCATCCTCTCGCGGCTGGCCATGCGCCGCGGACCGACGCTCCTCATCTGACGACGGCAGCGGAGTAGCTGCCCTTTTCATATACAGAGCAGACTGAAGAGCGTACCAGGTACAACTGTACCAGGTACCTGGACCGGTTACGAGCTCCGGGGAGCAATGGAGAGGGGCGTTTGATCTAACGAGAGTTTGCAACCGCGTTGGGTCGACAACCAAAGTTGTTCAAGCGCGGTGATGCGTCCACTGTTCCCCGTGGCTCTTATGCCAGTCAGGGTACAAGGTACGCTGTACCAGGTACGCTCTTCCTGTTTTTGGCTTGCGATCACCTCTCCGCGACGAAGACGCTACTCCGTGCAGCGTAGTGTCGCTTCTCGCCGCCGAGCATCCGCAGCATCAGCGTTCGCAATCCGCTTCCGACGGCGCTCGCCGCCGTTCCGCTTTTTGCGCCGCGCAGCCATCGCTCCAGCTGATCCAGGTCACTGACGGACAGCGCCTCGATGTCCAGTGCCAGCGTGTAGTAGTAGCGAACCCCTGCGCGGTCAGGCACGAGGGCCGAACGCCATGGACGCTCGATCACGGTTTGCGCCGTCGCGAGGGTCGCAAAGCTCCCGAGGTCATCGTGCTGCCCGCCCTGACGACGCACCACCCGGTAGCGCTGCGCCGACGGATCGTATTGAACGATCATGTCCCATTCACTGCGTCCTTCGAGATCGTCGAAGAGACCGCCCGTTCTCCACAGCTCCAGCCGGTAATGGAGCGAGGCAGGGAATCCGCTGCGTACGAGATCACGGATTCCCGCATCCCCGAAGAGGTTGGACGCGTTCACCGTTGCGCCGATCGTGGCGCTCAGGGGCGGCGCGATCTCCAGCGCCGGCCGACGCTGCGCGCCCAGCGCGCCCGGCGCGCCGACGACGAGGAACAGGAGCGCCAGGACGCCGACAGTCCGCCGCATGGGCTAGAAACGGTGACGGACGCGGAGAAAAACGTTGAGCGGCTCTTCCGGCACTGAAAGAGCTTTCGCCAGGTAGATGCCGATCTGGTCGAAGTCGAGACCACCTCCAATGTCGGTGCGATAGGACGACAGTGGCGGCAGCTCGGTTCGCCGGAAGTTCAGCGGGCTGCCCGGACTATTCACCAGCCAGCCACGTCCGGCATCGGCGAAGAAGATCCACGCGCCGTCCGCACGGAAGCGATTCCGCCGGGCGTGCGAGTCGCCGTCGCTGACCGAGAGGCGGATGTCGCTGCGGTACTCGAGCTGCGCCAGGGAAATGCGGTCACATTGCGCAGGACGGCCCGGCAGCGGAACGCCCGCCGAGCACGTGCCGACATCCGTCCCGCCGGACACGCGAAAATCAAATCCGGGAATCGTTCCCGGTCCGTCAATCGAGAGCCGTCGTTCGAGGGGCAGGGCGTCGCCGCTGAGCCATCCGCCGAGCACAAAGCGGAGGTTGAGCGCGGACGTGGGCGCGAGGCGGTTGTAGCGGCGGACGTCGAGAAAGCCGCGCTGGTAGCGCGTCGGTCCGGACGACGCCACGCGCACCCCCACCGACGTGGGCGCCAGCGCATCGATCTGGCCGGCGCCGCGCTCGTAGTCTGCGAGGAGATACCAACCGGCCCACGGATTGAATTCGTCGTTCCGCGTGTCCACGCGGAGCGTGAGGTTCGCCACATGGAATCGGCCATCGTCCACCAGCGGATTCACCCGCCACGGCAGGTCGTTCTTGAACAGCGTGAAAGGGTCGTGTGCGCTGCGCGAGCTCCAACGTTCGTCGCCGTAGCTCAGCGTGAGGTCCGCGTTGTCGGTCGCGCGAAGAGCGGCGCTCACCTGGCCACCATGTCGGCCGAAGTAGTCGCGGTAGTCGCGATGGAAAATGAAGGACGCGAGCCCCACTTCGAGGTTCGTGAGCTGCCACTGTTCGATTCCGTCCACGACGTCGAAGATCCGGCCGCTCAGCGTTGCCCCGTACTGTCGCCCCACACGAATCTCGCCGTGCACGTCGTGACCGACATCGGCGTCCTCGCCGGAAAAACTGCTCGCCGTGCGCAGGATCGCGGCCGCGCCGAGCCGCAAATGACCCCACCCCTGGTCGCGGTACAGCACCGGTCCGATCCGCACCGGCAATCCTTCGACGCGATTGAAGACACTGGCATTCGCGATGTCGAGCCGGTTGAAATTCCTTCGGCCTCCGCGCTCGATGCGACGCCACCATTGGTCATCGGAGCCGTTGTCGACCTCTGCGATGAGTTGATCGCCGACCTGCGAATACCGGAGCGGCGGGTGGTAGACGCGGATCTCGCCACCGATCGACGCGCTGTCGGCGCCCTCGATCTCGCCGCCGACGACCAGCAGGTCGCCGTCGATGCGCGCACCCCGCCGAAGGAGTACGTCCGCATTGATGGCCAGCACGCGTCCCGTCACGTGACCCGCGATGGTGACCGGCCCATTCAACACGGCGACGTCCCCGACGACCGTGCGCGCGGCAGGGATCTCCAGCTGGTCCGTAGCGCGCAGGCCGCGCGTGGCGTTGAAGAGCGCGACCACTTCACTTGCCACGTCGCGCGGCAGGACCTGCACGACTACGGCACTGTCCGGCTGTTGCCCGCCGCCGGCCGCTGCGAGGCCAAGCATCTGGAGTAGCACCGCACTGGCGGTGAGGACCGCCCGCGTCGAGGTCTTCATCGGATCACTCCTCGCTCATCGGAATGCCGAGCCGACGGATACGTCGATACAGGTTGGCCCGGTCCGTCTTCAGTCGCCGTGATGCTTCCGCCACGTTCCCACCCGCCGCGGACAGGGCACGCACGATGAGCGTGCGCTCGTGCGCATCGAGGGTGTCCGAGAGCGAATGGGGAAGCGCTGATGGGTCGGGCAGCGGTTCCTCTGCGCGCCGAACACCGCCGGCGACCGGAAGGACGGCCACGACGTGACGCTCGTCGACATCTCCTCCGGCATGGAGGATCGCGAGACGCTCGACGATGTTCGCGAGCTCGCGGATATTGCCCGGCCACCGATGGCCGGCCAGGAAGCCAAGGGCAGCGGCCGTCCAGTTCGGCGCCCGCCGGCCGGTGCGTGAGTGGTGCATCGCCGAGAAGTGCCCGACGAGTGCGGGGATGTCGTCGGGACGCTCGTGAAGCGGCGGGATGTCGATTGGAATGACATTCAGGCGGAAGAAGAGGTCTTCACGAAACGATCCGTCCGCCACGGCGCGCGGCAGGTCGCGATTGGTCGCGCTGACGATGCGGACGTCGACGTGAATCGGCTTCCCCCCGCCCACGCGTTCGATCTCGCGTGCCTCGATCGCGCGCAGGAGTTTCGACTGCGCCTCGAGTCCCAGGTCACCGACCTCGTCGAGAAAGAGCGTGCCCGTATGCGCGAGCTCGAACCGTCCGATGCGACGATCGGTGGCACCCGTGAACGCGCCTTTCTCGTGGCCGAACATCTCGCTCTCCACGAGGTCGCGAGGAATGGCGGCGCAGTTGACCCGCACGAACGGGCGATCGCGGCGCGCGCTGCCAAAATGGATCGCCGCCGCCACCAGCTCCTTGCCTGTCCCCGATTCGCCCGTCACCAGGACGCGCGCATCCGTGGGGGCGATCCGCGCGATCATCTCGCGCACTTTCGACATCGCCACGCTTCCGCCGATCATCTCGCCCGCGAGGCCGAGGTCTTCCCGAAGTGCGCGCGCCTCGCGCCGCACGCGCCGCAACTCGAGCGCCGAGGCCAGTGCCAGCATCACGCCCTCAGGCGACAGCGGCTTCTCGAGAAAGTTGAATGCCCCGAGCTTCGTCGCCTTCACCGCGTCGCTCAGTCCGGCCTTGCCGCTCATCATGATCACCGGCACGTCGGGTGCGATTTCGCGAAGTCGCGCCAGGGTGGCGAGGCCATCCATCTCGCCCGGCATCATGAGATCCAGCAGGACGACATCCGGCGCGCTCTCCATCGTGCGTGCCAGCGCTGAGACACCGTCGGCCGCATCGCGAACTTCGTAGCCTTCGCTCGCGAGGAGCGCGCCGACCATGCGGCGGATATTCGGCTCATCGTCGACGATCAGGACGCTCGACACGTGCGGCTACCGCGTCTCGCCATGGCGAAGGAGCGGACGGTCGGACGCCCGCTCCGCCAGCAGCTTCGTCGTGAAACGCTGGCCTTCGGACACGCGCTCCATCTCCACGGCGATCGAATCAATCGCTTGTTCCATTCGCTCGAGGCGCGCCACGAGCTCGTGCGGCATCGCCGGCATCGTCATCGGCGCGCGCTCGAGCCGTCGCGCAAAGGCCCGCGCGATGGGAACGCCGATCGCAATCACGGGAATCGACGACACGAAAATGATCGGGATGAGGATCGGGTCAAACATCTTGCCCCCTGGCGTCTGCGGTGGACGTATCCACCGGAAGGTAGAGTCGCATTGTTGTGCCTTCGCCTGGCACGCTCGCTGCCTCCACGGCACCATCGTGTGCCAGGAGCGTCTGTCGCACAATCGCCAGGCCGAGTCCCGTGCCGCCGGGCTTGTGCGTGACGTACGGCTCCCAGATCGACGCGAGACGCGCTGCAGGAATGCCGGTGCCAGCGTCACGCACGGAGACTTCCACCATCCGACGACCTCCGCGGTTCACGCGTACCACGCGCAAATCGATCGCGGAGTCGGGCGCACTCGCGTCCACCGCATTCAGCAGGACGTTGGTGAGCGCGCGACCGAGGGCCTCCGCGTGGCCGGGAACCATCGGCACATCCTCCTCGACTTCTATGGTGAGCGCCCGGCCTTCCGGCACCGCACTGCGCACGACGACGCGCACCATCTCGCCAAGATCGACCGGTGCGCGGGGCCCATCCGGCAGACGCCCAAACTGCGCGAAGCTGCGCGCCATCACTTCGAGCCGCTTCGATTCGACCTCGAGCACGTCGATCGTTTCGGACAGTGAGGGCGGCGCCTCGCGCCGTAAGCGCGCGATCGCGAATCGGATCGGCGTAAGCGGATTCTTGAGCTCGTGCGCCACCTGGCGTGCCGACTCCCTGAGCGCCGTGGCGCGTTCTGCCTCGAGCGCGCGCGCCCGTCCGCGCCGTAGCTCCGTGGACATCTCGCGCATGCGGTTCCGCAGCACAACGAACTCCGGCGCCCCCTTGCGCGGCGGCACGTCCGCCAACGGTTCTCCCCGACCGATCGTCGCGGTCCAACCGACGAGCTCGTCGAGGGGCCTGCTCAGGTTGCGGCTGAGATGATTGGCGACACGAGAGGCCACCAGCGTGAACAGGAGGCCCGCGACCAGCGCCACACCCGCGGCCACCACGGGCACCTTGCGCGTCATCAGGAACTCCATCTGGCGCGCATGGAGCAAGCCGTCCTCGAGCGTAGTCTGGTGCTCATCGAGCGCCCGTCGCTGCGTCGCGTCGAGCGGCGCGTGGCGTGCGGCGGTCAACGCTGCCGTTCCGCTCGTCGCGATCTTTTCCATGGCCGGGATCGTGCCGAGGATCGGGAGCAGGCGCACCACTGTGAGCTCCCACGCCGCCGAAAGCACGATCGTCGGGATGAGCGCGAAGCCGATCAGGAAGAGGAACAGACGAGCGCGAAATCCAACCGGCTTCACGGATCTCCGTACGGGCGTGCAACGGTGATGTTTCGCGGTAACATACAGGTCGTCCCGGACCCCAACCACCCTCTGTAAAGCGTATGCGCACCGCCACGCGTTATCGAACCTTTCGCACCGCGCTCCGGCAGGAGATCATCGACATCACGGACGACGTGGAGAAGTGCCGCGCGTCCGCAGACATCGCGGAAGGCTTCGTGCTCGTCTCCGCCATGCACATCTCCGCGTCGGTGTTCGTCAACGATCACGAGCCCGGACTCTGGGCGGACATTCTCGACTGGCTCGAAGCGCGGATTGCTCCATGGGACGCCGATGCGTATCGCCACAACGCCGGAACCGGCGAGGACAACGCGGCGGCGCACCTCCGGTCACTCGTGATGGGACACGAAGTGATCGTGCCCGTCACCAAGGGCGTGCTCGACCTTGGTCCGTGGCAACGGGTGTTCTACGGTGAGTGGGACGGCCAGCGCGCCAAGCGCGTTCTCTTCAAGGCCATGGGCGAGTAAGGCATGGCCCTACCTATCTCCCGTTATCCCTATAGATTACGCCCCGGTCCTTCAGGGAGGCGCGAGCAGGTAGCCCGCGGCGCCAGGAATGACCAGGTCACTGACGGTGACGGCGTGATCGGTGCCGCCCTGGTTTGACTGCGCTTCCGCGCAGTGGGGCGAGCCGGTGTACGTACGCACCGCGAACAACCGCTCCTCGCGGCTGCCCGCGCCAACTGATGTTGTTTGGGCGCACTTCGCGATGAGAGCACGGGCTGCGAACACATAGAGCGCATGCCCGCTCACATGCCATGCGTCAATGGACGCAAGGGATAGAATGAACTCACGCTCCCCGCGGAACGCGCCGCCGCACTCGGCCACAGCGCTCATCCACCGCGGACCCCAGGCGTTCAGCGCACCACGCGCCAGCTCGCCGAACTACGCGCCACAGATGCACGCCCCGAACGCCGCGCTGCTCATCGACTTCGACAACGTCACGATGGGCATCCGGTCCGACCTCGGCAAGGAGCTCCGTACGCTCCTCGGGTCCGAGATCATCAAGGGCAAGGTCGCCGTCCAGCGCGCCTACGCCGATTGGCGCCGGTACCCCCAGTACATCGTCCCGCTCGCCGAGTCGTCGATCGACATGATCTTCGCGCCGGCATACGGTGCGTCGAAGAAGAACGCGACGGACATTCGCCTCGCGGTGGACGCCATCGAGCTCCTGTTCACGCGCCCCGAGATCGGCACCTACATCCTGCTCTCCGGCGACAGCGATTTCGCGAGCCTGGTCAACAAGCTCAAGGAATACGGCAAGTACGTCATCGGCGTCGGCATTCGCGAATCGTCGAGCGACCTGCTCGTCATGAACTGCGACGAGTACTACAGCTACAACGCACTCGCCGGCCTCGTGAAGAACGACGAGGAGCCCGCCAAGAAGTGGGATCCCTGGGAGCTCGTCACGGATGCCGTGAACCGCATGAAGCGCAACGGCGACGTCATGCGCTCCGATCGCCTCAAGCAGGTCATGCAGGAGATCGACAGCTCGTTCGACGAGAAGGATCTCGGCATGGCGAAGTTCTCGCGCTTCGTGCAGGAGGCCGTGCAGAAGGGACTCCTCTCCGCCACGAAGCTCGACAACGGCCAGCTCGAGATCGGCTTGCCCAGCGGCGCCAAGGGCGACGCACGGGCAGCGGAGAATGCCGCCGCGGACGAAGCTGCGCGAACGGAGCCACCGGTCGTCGCGGGAGAAAAGCCGACCGGCCGTCGCGGACGTCGTGGTCGTGGTGGTCGTGGTCGCGATCGTGACGATCGTCCGCGTGGTGACCAGTCCGGCGAGCATCCGCTCGACGGCACGGCGCCAGCCGCGGACGATGCGGTTGATGCGGTATCCACCATCGACGCATCGGCGCCGCCTGTCACGAGCGCGCCGCCCGCACCAGCGGTCGCGGCCGCGAAGGCACCGCGCACGGAACGCCCCGCCGCGCCACCACGTGAGGACCGTCCGGCCCGCGCAGAGGCCGCGGAGCAAATCGGCGCCACCGGCGAGCGTCTCACGCGCGACGAGGCGTTCGACCTGCTCCATCGCACCGTCGCCGCTCTCACCACAGGAGAAGCGGCCGTGCGGGCCAGTGTCGTTCGATCGAAGGCGCGCGAGTTGCTCGGTCGCGACAGCGAGAGCCTCAGCGATCGCAATTTTCCGCGCATCCTGAAGGACGCGCACGACAACGACATCATCGACCTCCGCCGCCGCGGGGATGATTTCGAGGTGGCACGCGTGGCCGAGGCAGAGTCCGTTGCGTCGCAGCTCGCGAAGACCGCGATCACGAATGCGCCGGCACCATCCGCAACCGTGGCGGCGCCCAGGGGAATGGGCCCACGTGGGGCTGGCAGCGCGCGTGGCCGCGGCGGCAGGCCGGGTGCTCCTCCGCCGGATTTTCTGAGCATCGGCGTCGTTGGCATGTCATCGAGCGCAGCCGCCGCTGCACCGGCGCCCGCCGTCGCAACACCGTCCATTGCCGCACCTGCAGCATCGGCGCCGGCAATGCAGAATCCGGCGCGGGAAGCGCTAGCGGAAGCGTCCCCACGAGCCAAGAGCGTTCGCAAGAGCCCTGCAAAGAAGTCAGCAACCGCGAAGAAGCCGGCGCCGGCTCGCATGCCAGCGGCCGAAGCGACGGCGCCTGTCGCAAAGCCGGCGGCAAAGGCACCTGCGGCCAAGACCGCGTCGAAGACGAAAACAAAATCCGCTGCTCCGCCCGCGGCAAAAAAATCGGTAGCTCCCTCGAAGCCTCGGGCGAAAAAGACGACGGCCCGCACCGAAGCATGACACGAGACGCCGCGCCCACCGCGCGGCGTTCTCGTTTCGGGTCGCCGCTGCCGACATCGTTCTACGATCGACGCACGGAGCTCGTAGCGCGCGAACTGCTGGGCGCCATCATTGAGTGCAAGACAGCCGACGGCGTCACGCAGGCATGCATCGTCGAGACCGAGGCCTACACGGGTCCCGACGATCCCGCCTGCCACGCGGTCGCAGGGCTGACCGCGAGGACGACGCACCTCTTCGGTCCACCCGGCATGTCGTACGTGTACTTCATCTACGGCATGTACTGGTGCTTCAACGCGGTGACGCGCGAGCGCGGACACGGTGCCGCGGTCCTGGTTCGCGCGGTCCACCCGCTGGATGGAATTACCCTGATGCATCGCCGCCGACCGCAGATACGGCGAGAGCGCGATCTCACCAACGGCCCGGGCAAGCTCTGCATGGCAATGGGCATTACGGGAGCGATGAGCGGTGAGTCGCTGCGGCGGGGTCCGATCGTACTGCGTGCCGGCGACCCGGTGCAGGACTCGGATGTGGTCGTCACGCCGCGCATCGGGATCACCCACGCCGCGGAATGGCCGCTGCGTTATTTCGTGCGGGATGATCCGTACGTGTCACCGACGCCGGCGCGCTTTGCGCGCACGGCGTATCCCGGCTGACACGTTGTCTGCTTATTTCGCGCGGTCGATGGAGCTGCCGACGTTATAACGAATGCCAAACTCCAGCGAGAAGGCAAGCTGGTTGGTGCTGATGTTCGAGTAGAAGAAGGTATGCTGCGCGGGCGATGCGGAGCCCTGTACGAACAAGGAAATTGGCCGAAATCGCGCCTGGACCCCGCCAATGAATATCGGTGAGAACGCCGTCTTTTTCGCCGAGATGCTGTCCGTCGAGATGCCGGTCGGCGCTCCCGCAAGTGCGACGCCACCCACCTGATTCAACACGAATCCGGCACCAAAATACGGATGCAGGTTCCGTGTCTGGGCTGGGAAGATCATGCCAGCAGCCGTGAAGCGCCGCAGGTTGTTGAGCCCGACGCTGCGTACATAGCTGCTGTCGGCGTCGCGATCCCTGAAATTGCCGGTCGACTTGATGAAGGCCTGGTCCAGGCTCAGGTAGAGCCCACCATTGGTGCGCGTGATCAACCAGTCGGCGCCGATGAGCGGCGCGCCACCATTGGAGGTCGTTGCCGAGGAGTAGGACGTACCGCCCGTCTTCAGGCCCCAGAACCAGGCATCCTTGAATTGTCTCGTACCTTGCGCCGAACTCTGCTGCGAGAGCACCAAGGCGAAGCCGGTGGCTGTCGTCAGAGCACGAAGGAATCGCATAGCT
>JBKJUW010000044.1:0-8946 GCA_046589725.1 Gemmatimonadaceae bacterium | reverse complement strand
TTAGTTCGAAAAACTGTTGCGCCTTGTATCAATGGCGTGGAGTCCGCGAAAGCAGCACTCAAGCTACGCTCTCTGCCTTGCGCTGCGAGAACTGTACGAAAGCGGTAAACGTGCGGAGCGCTTGCTCTGTGTATCGCAGCCCGGTTAGGTTCGGAGCGCTTGAACTGATGTTCACCGCCTTGGACGAGTCAGGACGGGGAGCTGGTATTGTTGGACTGTCGTTCGGCGACGAGGCCGACAACGGTGCGATAGGATGTCCTGCGCGCGGATTGCAGGACTGATGATTGCACCGAGCAGCACGCACGTGCGGCACACTTATCGAAGGCATTTGTCGCCGACCGCGGCCCCCGTCACCGACCCACCACGAACATGTCGCTTTCTCTTTCATCAGGGCCCGCCGAAACCGGCGCGCTCCAGGCTCCGCTCCTGGTCGTTGCACTGCCGGCGGCGGGCGCACTAGACGACATGCTTCTGTCGCTGGACGCTTCGCTGGGAGGGGTCATCGCACGCAGCATCTCGCAGCGTGAGTTCCGTGGCGGACGCGATGAAACGATGCATTTCACCGGAGCCGCGAGTGGCCCGTCGCGCATCCTCCTGATCGGGCTAGGCAAGAGCACGGACCGCGTTGGCGGCCTGCGTCGCTCCGGTGCCATCGCGGCGCGACAGGCCGGTCGCATGGGTGTCGGGGCACTCGACTTCTACGCCGGTCCCCTCAGCTCAAACGAAACCGAGGCTCTTGCGCTGGGCCTTTCTGCGGGCGCATGGGAGTATACGGATACGAAGACTGCGCCTCCGGCCGACGAGCGCCGCGCCCCACTGACAAGCGCGCGGATCCTCGGGCCAGACGCAGTGGCGATCGCAGCGGGCGTCGCCACGGGTTCCGCCATCGCCGAGGGACACGCCCTCGCGCGTACGCTCGGCATGATGCCTGGAAACCTGTGCACACCCGACTTCCTGGCAAATACCGCGCGTGATATCGCGACCCGTCACGGCGTAAAGGTCACGGTACTCGGGCGCGCGGAGATGGAGAAGGAAGGAATGGGGAGCTTTCTCTGCGTCGCCCAAGGAGCGCCGCAGGAAGATCCGAAGCTCATCAGCCTTGAATACTCTGGCGGCGCGGTCGGCGCGCCTCCCATTGTCCTCGTCGGCAAGGGCCTCTGCTTTGACTCGGGCGGCATCTCCATCAAGCCGGCGCAGGGGATGGAGTGGATGAAGTTCGACATGTGGGGCGGTGCGGGTGTGCTTGGAGCGATGGAGGCGATTGCTCGCCTCAAGCTTGCGATCAACGTGGTGGGCCTCGTCGGAGCAGCCACTAACATGCCCTCGGGTACCGCATTCAAGCCCGGCGACGTCGTCCGGAGCATGTCGGGCAAGTTCATCGAGATCATCAACACCGATGCTGAAGGGCGCTTGGTGCTGGCGGATGTGCTGAGCTATGCGGCGCGGTTCAATCCAGCAGCGGTCGTCGACGCGGCAACACTGACCGGCGCGTGCGTGATTGCGCTTGGCCACACTGCCAGCGGCGTCCTCGGCAACAACGACGCGCTGGTCACCGAAGTGCTCAGCGCGGGAACACGGTCGGGGGAGCCGGGGTGGCAGCTACCCATGTGGGATGATTACAAGGAGCTCATCAAGTCCGACGTCGCTGACATCCGGAATTCCGGAGGGCGCCCGGCTGGCACCATCAGCGCAGCGATGTTCCTCGCGGAATTCGCGGGAGAATATCCTTGGGTACATCTCGATATCGCCGGCACAGCGTACACGGAGACTGATCTCGGCACCTTGCCGCGCGGACCGACTGGGGTTCCGGTCGGCACCTTCGTCGAGTTCGCACGAGGACGAGCCGGTTGACCTTTCGCCGGTCGCTCTGCATCGCTCTCCTCGGCCTCGGCGCAGTTGCCGGGGCCGTTTTGCCTGATGCCGCGGGCGCACAGGTGCCCGTGCGGCGAGACACGACCGGAGCCCGGCGCGATACCGCAAACACACGGGTCGATACCGCGGGTAGACGACGGAACCTGCCGACCTCCGGACGGGACACGGTCCGCATTCCCTTGCCACCGAGGGCGGACACACTGGCGGCGGGCGACTCCACGCGTCGCGGAATGGTCCCCCTCCCAGACCTCCCAAAGTCAGACACCATCAAGGCTTCGCTGGCGCGGGCCGAAGCCCCGACGATTCTCGAGATCGGAGTTCCGCGCATCTACGACCGCACCGCGTTGTTCGCGACCGGCGTGTCGACGCTGATCGAGCTCCTCGGCCGAGTGCCTGGATTGACAGAGTACGCGACAGGCTTTCTCGGGGCGCCCGCGGCGATTGCCTCGCAGGGCGACCTGCGCCGCGTCCGCGTCTTTCTCGACGGACTCGAGTTGGATCCAATGGACGTCCGCTCGCGCGGAACCTCCGCCGCGGGCGACCTCCCGATTCACGCACTCGAGGAGGTGCGTATCGAGCGGGGCGCGGAGGAGGTGCGTGTGTATGCGCGAAGCTGGCGCGTCGATCGGACGGTTCCGTACACGCGGGCCGACATCATGACGGGCGACCAGAATTCCAACCTCTATCGCGCCTGGTTTGGGCGCAGGTACGATCATGGAGAGGCCCTTCAGGTAGCCGCGGAACAGTATACGTCGCAGCCTACGTCTCGGCTTCCGTCGTCGGACGCGCTCAACATCATGCTCCGGCTCGGCCTCACGCACGGTCCATGGAGCGCAGACGCTTTCATGGAGCGCAGTCACCGCAACCGGGCGGAGTGGGCCGGTAGTGGCAACACCAGTGAGACGCGAGATACGGTTCCCGCGATCGAGACGACCCGCTCGACGTCGTACCTGCGTATCGGCAATGGCGATCCGGAGCAGGGCAGGTGGGTGCAGCTGCTCGCATCGTCGCACGGCTACATCGCGAAGCAGCGAACCTCGACGAGCTTTGCGGCGACTGACACGACGAGCGGCGTTGGCGATTCGACATCCTCCGAGAATCAATATCTGGTGACGGGCGGCATCACCTCCCGGTTGTTCTCCCTCAGCGCCGCTGAACGCGTGCGCGCTGGTCGGGGTCGCGTCTCGCACGTGCTTTCCGAGCGTGCCTCGACCACGCTCGGTCCACTCGCGCTCTCAGGACTCAACGAAGGAAAGAGCTATCTCAATCCTTCCCGCACAGAGGCGACGGCGCGCCTCGGCCTGGCGCCGCGCCTTGCCGTCGTCCTGTCGGCATCGCGCACGGGGAGCGGCGACTTCGACCGGCTGTTCAACGAGCAACGCAATGGCTCCATCCTGGATGAGACGGGGGCCTTTTCGCTGGCGGGTTTTGGCGCGTTCGTCCCTCCGGACACCAGCGAAGTCACACGTTACAGGCTCGCCGCACGAACGAATACACGCGCCGAGGTCGGAGTCCGTTTGCGCGACGTCTGGCTCAGCGCCGGCGTGATGAAGCGCGGGAAGACCACGCTGCTCGCGCCCGCGATTTTCGGGCAGCAGTACGCACAATCGGCGGCCGTCCGCACGGAAGGGGACGCCTCCGCACGGACGATCGCAGCGCGCGGTCGCCTGTGGCGCGCGGTGAATGTCGACGCATGGGCGGTTGCATGGAATGACTCGACGGGGTTCTACCGCCCCAGGTACCAGACTCGGAGCGAGCTCTACATCCAGACTCATCTTCTGGATCGGTTTCCCAATGGAAACTTCGGACTGTTGACGTCGCTCGCGCATGAGTACCGCTCCACCTCGATATTTCCCGTATCGGCGGATTCGGTCCGCAGTGCGCCGGGATACCGCATGATTGCGTTCAAGCTCGAAATCAGGATTCAGACGGCCGTGGTTTCCTATCAGTTCCGCAACCTGCTGCAGGAGAAATACGCGCAGGTTCCAGGCTTTCCCTATCCTCGGCAATCCCAGTTCTATGGGGTGCGTTGGGAGTTTTGGAATTGACAATGTTGTTGCAGGGCAATAACTTAGCGTGCCTAATATGATACGTAGCATGACGGGATTCGGCGCTGCCGACGGCGAAGTGGGGAGCCAGCGCGTGAGCGTTGAGATCCGCTCAGTCAACCATCGGTATTTCAGCCCCTCGATCAAGCTTCCTGCGACGCTCGCGCGCTGGGAGGGGGAGGTTCGCGACGCACTGCGTCGCGGGGTCAGCCGCGGTCACGTCACGCTCTCGGCACGCTTCGGGCGCGAGGGGCAGGAGGCGCCCGTAGCGCTTCCGATCGACGAGACGAGGTTCGCCGCGTACGTCATGCAGCTTCGGGAGCTTCAGGAGCGTCATGCGCTCCATGATTCGCTCGATGTCGCGACCATTCTGCGCATGCCTGAGATATTCGTGGCAGGCCCGCCGCGGGAGGAACTGACGGTCGAGGCTGGCGCGCAGGTGGTTGCCGTCGTAGAACGCGCGGTAGACGCATTGCTTGCGATGCGCTCGGCCGAGGGGTCGCGGCTCGTGCAGTTCCTCGACGAGCGCCTCGCGTTCATCGAGAGTGCGCTGGCTCGGATCGCCGAGCGTGCGCCCGAAAGGGTGACCGAGCAGCGAGACCGGCTTCGCACAGCGGTTCGCGAGCTGACTGGCGGGTTGGCGGTGGATGAAACCCGACTTGCGCAGGAAATCGCGCTACTGGCCGACCGACTCGACGTGCAGGAGGAGATCTCGCGATTCAACACGCATATTGAGGCGTTTCGCGCTGCCCTCACCGCCGACCAGTCGGATGGCGTCGGCAAGCGTCTCGGATTTCTCCTGCAGGAGATGTTGAGGGAGGCGAACACGACCGGAAGCAAGGGCAATGACGCGGCGATCGTCGCGGACGTCCTCTTGATCAAGGAGGAACTCGAGCGGGTTCGCGAGCAGGTGGAGAACCTCGAATGAGCGCACCCACTGTGTTTCCCGTCATTTTGAGCGCGCCTTCCGGGGCCGGCAAGACGACCATCGCCAAGACACTTCTGGGCCGCCGTCCGGACCTGGGTTACTCGGTTTCCTGCACAACGCGCGGCGCCAGACCGGGCGAAATCCCGGGCACCGACTATTATTTCATATCCCGCGCGGAGTTCATCGCCGAACGGGAGCGTGACGGCTTCGCGGAATCAGCGGTCGTTCATGGGAATTTGTACGGCACCCTCCGGCGCGAAGTCGAGCGGGTGATGGCGCAGGGGAAGCACGTGGTGATGGACATCGACGTTCAGGGCGCGACACAGTTTGTCCGCGCCTTTCCACAGTCGGTGACCATCTTCATCCTGCCTCCATCGGCAGAAGTGCTGCTCGACAGGCTCCGCGCGCGGAAAACCGAGAGCGCTTCGCAACTGGCAGCGCGCCTGCAATCAGCGCTTCAGGAGTTGCAGCAAGTTGGAGAGTACGAGTACGTGGTCGTCAATGACGACCTGGAACGCGCGGTCAGCAGCGTCGGATCGATCATCGACGCAGAAACGGTCAGCCGTGAACGAGTAAAGAACCTTCGTCAGCAGGTGGCGCTGCTCATCGAGCGCCTCGAGCTTGAAATAGAGAACACCACACCCTGATCCAGCGAGTCATGCGAGTTTTCACACCGGTCGAAATCGCGAAGCACGCCGCCAACAAGTACCTCGGCGTTCTCGTCGCCGCGAAGTATGCACGCGCCCTCAATGAGTTCCCGGGCGGGGCCGCGTCGCGCGACAAGAAGTTGACGACGCGTTCGCTCGAGGAACTGTCGCGCGGCGACATCGACTACCGCGTCATTCCTCGCCGCCGCTCGGCTGAGTAGGTAGGCTCCCCCGGGGCGTGCGTTGCACGTCCCGGGCATTCCGGAAACAGCCTTCCACGCGCACCAGCCCTCCGTGACTGACACCGGACTTCGGCCCTTCGCTGGACGCCGTGTGTTGCTAGGTGTTTCTGGCGGCATCGCCAGCTACAAGAGCGCGTGGCTTGCGCGACTGCTCACGAAGGCCGGTGCCGAGGTCGACGTCGTAATGACGCGCGCGGCCACCGAGTTCGTTGGGCCAGTTACGTTCGAGGCGCTCACCGGGCGACCTGTGCACACCGGGCTGTTCGACCACGATCGCGCCCTGGACCACATCAAGCTCGCGCGCGCCGCGTCGGCCATCGTCATTGCGCCGGCCACGGCCGACCTCATGGCCCGGGCGGCCACCGGGCAGGCGGACGATCTGCTGACGGCGTGCCTCCTGGCCGCCGAATGTCCAGTGCTCATGGTTCCCGCCATGAATGACCGGATGTGGGCGCATGCGCAGACACAGGCGAACGCCGTGCACCTCCGCTCGATCGGCTATCAACTGCTCGAGCCGGACACGGGATTGCTCGCTGCGGGTGAGGGCAGTGGGCCTGGGCGAATGCCGGAGCCCGAGGGCATCCTCGCCCATGTTGGACGACTGCTCGACCCGGGCGCATGGCGGGGCCGGAACGTCCTGGTCACTGCTGGCCCGACGCGCGAGGGGATCGACGCAGTGCGCTTCATTTCGAATTACAGCAGTGGCAAGATGGGTGTGGCGGTCGCGGCGGCGGCCTGGCGGCGCGGCGCTGATGTCACCCTGGTGCACGGTCCACTTGCCACGGCGCTGCCGGCTGGCGTGACCCACGTGGCCGTGCAGTCGACCACTGAGATGCGCGACGAAGTCGCCTCGAGGATCGGGGCGGCGGATGTCGTCGTGATGAGCGCCGCGCCGGCCGACTATCAGCCCGTGACCCGCGCCGAGGGCAAGCTGAAGAAGACGGGGCGCGAGCGCTCGATCGAGCTGCGCGAGACGCCCGACATCCTCGTCGGCACCATCAGTGCGCGAAAGGCGGGCTCGGTCGTCGTCGGATTCGCGCTCGAGACCGATGACCTGCTCGCGAATGCAAGGAAAAAGCTCGAAGGCAAGAAGCTGGACATGGTGGTGCTGAACGCGGCGAATGAACCTGGCGCGGGATTCGGCGTGGATACGAATCGCGTGACGTTCGTGCAGTCCGGCGATGCAGCCCCTGAGCACCTTCCGTTGCTCGACAAGCGCACCGTGGCCGAAGAAATCCTCGATCGCGTGGAGGCGATGCTGCATGGACGCTAGGGACTCGCTGCGACGCTATCTCGAGCAACGGCGCGAGCTCGGGGAGAGCGAGCTTGTGCTCGACTCGATGAGCGTGGAAGAGGCACTGCGTCTCCTTGGCGCGGGCAAGGTCGTCAGCGGACCGAGTAGTCCCGCTGCGCCTGCTTGGCGGGACGCAATTCGAGCTGCCGGCGGAGGACAGTCGCCGCCGGCTTCGCCCGCGCCTCGCGCTGCGCCGCAGCAATCCTCCCAGGCTGCAGGAGCCTCAATGAATGCAACGCCAGCGTCCCCATCAACCCGCGCGGCGCTGGTGCCCTCGACGCAGGCGGACGCCGCCGTCTCGGTAACCATCGCTCTCGCGGACGTGCCGGCCGGTATCGTGGTCTCCGGGGCGAGCCGCGCCGCTGCAGACGACCCCGCCTTCAAGCTCGACTCGCTCGCGGAAATCGCCGAGGCGGTGGCGGGCTGCCGGCGCTGCGCGTTGTATGCAACGGCGAAGAACCCCGTGCCTGGCACGGGAAACCCCAACGCGGACTTCATGATCGTCGGGGAAGCGCCAGGCGCCAACGAGGATGAGCAGGGCGTACCGTTCGTGGGCCAGGCGGGACAGCTGCTCACCAAGATCATCGAGGCGATCCACCTCAGTCGTGACGATGTGTTCATCGTGAACGTCCTGAAGCATCGGCCTCCGGGGAACCGGAATCCGCTGGCGGAGGAAGTCACTGCCTGTTCGCCGTACCTCGTGCGCCAGATCGAGCTCATCAAGCCGAAGGTCATTCTGGCGCTCGGCACCTTTGCCGCGCAGACTCTGCTGGAGACGAAAACCACGATCGGCAAGCTGCGCGGACAGATTCATCGCTACTACGGCGTACCGCTCATCGTGACCTACCACCCTGCCGCGCTGCTTCGGAATCCGGCCTGGAAACGCCCTACCTGGGAAGACGTACAGCTTGCCCGACGAATACTCGACCATACCGGCGCCCCAGGGGCGTGATCCGTATCGCGACCGGCGTCCCCCCTACAGTGAGGACGCCGAGCAGGCCGTGATTGCCGCGATGCTCATCGACCAGGACGCGGTGATGCGGGCGATCGAGGTCGTTGACGACTCCATGTTCTACGCGGAGCGGCATCGTCGCCTGTTCCGCGCGATGATGTCGATCACCGAGCGTGGGAGCGTCGTCGATCCGCTCACGCTCGCCGACGAGCTGTCGCGGAAGAGTGAGCTGGAGAGCGCCGGGGGCAAGGATTACATCGGCTTCCTCGTGGACGCCGTGCCCACCGCCGCGAACGTCGAGTATCACGCGAAAATCGTGAAGGAGAAGGCGCTGTTGCGGCGCCTGATCGAGGTGTCGACGGAGATCGTGGGTGAGGCATTTTCGGGTGGGCAGACCGCGGACGAACTGCTCGACCTCGCCGAACAGAAGATCTTCCAGGTGGCGCAGCAGCGCACCAGCGAAGGTTTTTCGCGCATCAAGGAGCTGCTCTGGCCGACGATGGAGCGCATCGAGGCCATTCATGCCGGTGGTGAAGCCATCACCGGCGTCGCGAGTGGATTCGCGGATCTCGACGAGATGACGTCCGGCTTCCAGCCGTCCGATCTCATCATCATCGCGGCGCGTCCGTCGATGGGAAAGACCGCGTTCGTGCTCAACATGGCGCAGCACGCCGCGATCGAGAAGCAGAAGAAGGTGGCGTTCTTCTCGCTCGAGATGAGCAAGGAGTCGCTCGTCCAGCGCATGCTCACGTCGGAGGCGCGCATCGATGCCCAGAAGCTGCGGAAAGGCATGTTACGCGACGACGATTTTCCCCGACTCGCCCGCGCCGCCGGGATTCTTACCCATGCGCCGATCTGGATCGATGACAGCGCGGGCATCACGCTACTCGAGATGCGCTCGAAGTCGCGCCGGCTCAAGGCGGAGCAGGGCCTCGACATGATCGTCGTCGACTACCTGCAGCT
>JBKJUW010000020.1:0-16771 GCA_046589725.1 Gemmatimonadaceae bacterium | reverse complement strand
GTCGCGCACCGACCTGCATTCTCCTCGCCTGGCCTACTGGTCGCTCGCGCTCTGGACGCTCGCTGGCGTGACGGCGGTCGTGGGCTACCTCTTCGGCTGGACCGCGGGAAACAAGCTGCTCGAGCAGCCGCTGCCGGTGAAGCTCGCGATCGTCGTGGTCATGCTCATGTTCCTGTACAACATCGGGATGACCATCTGGAAGGTGAAGCGGCTCACCACCACGGAGGCGGTCCTCGTCGCCGGACTCGCCCTCACGGCCCTCCTCTACCTGCCGGCGCTGCTGACCTACGACAACTACACCGTCAGCATCTACTACCGCTGGTGGACGGTACATCTCTGGGTGGAGGGCGTCTGGGAGATGGTGCAGGGCGGGCTCCTGGCCTACCTGCTGATCCGGTTGTCCGGGGCCGATCGCGAAGTCATGGAGAAATGGCTCTATGTCATCGTCGGTCTCACGTTCATCGCGGGAATCCTCGGTACGGCACACCACTACTACTGGATTGGAGTGCCCGGCTACTGGTTGGTGTTCGGCGGAGTCTTCAGCGCGCTGGAGCCGCTCGCATTCCTGGGCATGGCCATCTATGCCTATGGGGCAATGCGCCGCTCCGGGCTGTCGCATCCCAACCGCATGGCGCTCCACTGGACGCTCGGCAGCGCGATCTTCTCCGCGCTCGGTGCGGGCATCCTTGGCCTGGCGCACACCTGGCCTTCCGTGAACAGGTGGACGCATGGCACGATGATCACCGCGATGCATGCCCACATGGCGTTCTTCGGCGCGTACGTGATGATCGTGCTGGCGATGATCACGTACGCCGCGCCGGGCCTGTTTGGCCACGATCAGGACGCGGGCGAGTCGCCCGCCGGACTGTGGGCTTTCTGGCTCCAGATGTCCGGCATGTTCGGCATGACCATGGCGTTCGCCGCCGCGGGCATCGGCCAGACGTATCTCGAGCGGATCATGGGCCTCGGGTACCTGGAAACCCAGCACAAGATCCAGGTGCACTTCCTCATGGTGCTCGCCACAGGGTTGCTGTTCGTCCTCGGCGTTGGACTCTATCTCTACGATTTCTTCTTCCTCGCGCCCAAACGGTGAACGGCGCCGGCGGCATGGCCCGCCGTCGCCGTAGTGGAGATTTGACCGCTTGAATGCTCGACAAGCGGCGAGCCTTTCGCGCGAAGTCCCCGACGGTCTCCGGCATCCGGGAGGCGAAGCGCCCTTCTACCTCCCGATCGCGGACGAGGTCGCGGTGTTCCAGGAATGCCACAACCGCGGGCTTGGTGTCATGCTCAAGGGCCCGACCGGATGCGGCAAGACGCGATTCGTCGAGCACATGGCGTGGCGGCTCGATCGACCACTCATCACGGTAGCGTGCCACGACGACCTCTCGGCGAGCGATCTCACCGGGCGCTGGCTGATTCGGGATGGGGAGACGGTTTGGCAGGACGGCCCGTTGACGCGTGCGGCGCGCGCAGGGGCGATCTGCTACCTCGACGAGGTGGTGGAAGCGCGTCAGGACGTCGTGGTGGTGATCCACCCGCTCACTGACGATCGCCGCATGCTTCCAATTGAGAAGACCGGGGAGTTGGTCGAGGCGGCGCATGGTTTTCAGCTGGTGGTCTCGTACAATCCGGGCTATCAGCACGTACTCAAGGACCTGAAGCCGAGCACACGTCAGCGCTTCGTCTCGTTGGAGTTCGACTTCCCACCTCCCGCGCTGGAACGGCGCGTTGTGGCGCACGAAGGAGGAGTGGACGACGCCACGGCGGCAGCACTGGTCGAGCTGGCGATTCGCGTGAGGCGCCTCCGTGACCGCGGTCTTGCCGAGGTGCCCAGCAGTCGGCTTCTCGTGGCGACTGCGCGGCTGATCAGCGGCGGCATCGCTCCAGCGCGTGCCTGCCAGGTGGCGCTGATGTCGCCGCTCACCGACGACCCCGACCTGTTGGCCGCCATCAGCGATCTCATCGTAGCAAGCGTCTGAGCGGTGGCCGAGCCGGAAGATGTGATCGCCGAGGGCGCCCTGATAGCGACCCGGGTGGTCCGCGATCTGTGGTCTCGGCGCGCGGCGGGGACAGCGGAGCCTCCGCCCCAACTCAAGGATCTTCGTCGCCGCGTGGAACTGTTCGTTGCCGCGGTGTTTCCTGGCGCGCCCGAAATCGGCGTCGCCGATCTACCTGCACCACCAAGTTTCCTCGCGCGGCTGGCACGTCGGCGCACCGCCCATCTCTATAGTCGCGTCGCCATCCCGTCCACTGACGGTCACCGGATCAGGCTTCCCGGCGCGCTCGATGGTCTCCCCGCGCCGGCGATCCTCGACCGGTATCGGCTGATGGCTCTGGAGCAGGCGGCCCGCGCATCGCGCCGCACGTCGGCCCAAATGCCCGAGGCCGATCCGTTGCTCCGCGACCTCTACCTCCTTGCCGAGGCGGCAGCCATCGACTGCGTGCTCGTGCGTATGCTGCCCCGGCTCCGCCCGGCGTTAGTGGCAGCGCGTCTCGACGCGGACTCGCAGAGAACGTGCATCCCCCACCCCTCTCCGCGAGAGGCGGCGGTGGACAAACTCATCCACGCGCTGCTCTCCGCCGATCCCGCGACCCCGCCGGCACCTTTCATCGTGGCGGACACCCCGCGGGACTCGCGTCAGTGGGCCGAGGCGCTGCATGCGCACGTAAGCCAGTTGGTCGGGCCGCACCGCGGGATGGCGCCGATAGCGCTCTGGGGTGCCAACGGCGCGACGCCGGAATCGCCGGCGACTGCCGACGCGGCGGATGCGGAAGGAGCCGCCCGAGCCGCCCCTAGTCACGCGTTGCGGCGCCGCCCGAAGGTCCGCGATGCCGGTGAAGACGAGGATGACGCCGAGCCTGGCACGTGGATGGTGCGTGCCGACGATCCACAGGAAAAAGTCGAGGATCCTGCCGGACTTCAGCGACCAGCCGATCGCGACCAGAACGCAGATGCAGGCGAACTGGCGGATGCGCTGTCCGAGTTGCCAGAGGCGCGGTTGGTCCGGTCGGCGGGAGCGGTACGCGAGATCCTGGTTGGCGAGGATCCCATCCGGCGAGTCCCCACGTCCGAGCGCGCTCGCCACGCGGCCGGCATTGTCTATCCGGAGTGGGACTGGCGGATCGGCGCTTACCGACTGCACGGCGCGACAGTGCGGGAACGGCCGGCGGAGGGAGGCGATGCAGCGTGGGTGGACGCGACGCGTCGCCGTCACGCCGCGATGCTGCGCGGCGTCCGCCGCGACTTCGAGCGACTGCGACCGCGACGGACGGCACTCCGGCGGCAACCTGACGGATCAGACATCGATGTCGATGCGGTGGTGGCCGCGCTTGCCGATTGTCGAGGTGGCGGCCTGTCGGACGACCGGCTCTACATCGACGCCCGCCCGTTGCGGCGGGACGTCGCGATCGCGTTGCTGGTGGACACGAGTGCATCGACCGATAGCTGGGTGTCGGGCGACCGGCGGATCATCGATGTGGAGAAGGAGGCACTGCTGGTCGTCAGTGAGGCGCTCGTCGCGCTGGGCGATCCGCACGCCATCCTCTCATTTTCCGGCGAGGGGCCCGGTCGTGTGGACATGCGGAGCGTCAGGCAATTCGATGGTCATACGGTGCCGGCTGACGTCCTCCTGCGCATCGCCGGGTTAGAGCCGTCGGGCTATACACGCGCTGGTGCGGCCATTCGGCACGCGACCGCCGGCTTGATGCGTCAACGTGCCCGCCACCGTCTCTTGCTGTTGCTGTCCGATGGTCGGCCCAATGATGTGGATCAGTATGAGGGGCGCTACGGCGTCGAGGACACTCGTGTGGCTGTCGCCGAGGCGCGGCTGCAGGGCCTTCACTGTTTCTGTTTGACCGTTGATCGAGAGGCGCCACGGTACGCCACGCGGATTTTCGGTCGAGACTTCGCTGTGCTGTCCCGCGCCGAGCGATTGCCGACGGTGCTGACGACGCTGCTGCGCGACTTGATGCGTGGCTGACTGACCAGCCCACCTCCACCGCCAGACTTCAACGCTACTGTGCCGTCCCGACAGTCTCGAGCCTGGTCAGCTCGTCGGCTGGCCGCTCCCGATCTGGTGACCGCCATCGTCCATCCAGCGCTGTCGCGCCGCTTCGCTGAGTGTGTGTTGTGCGGCAGGCGCCGGGGCGCGGCTCGCGTCGCCGTTCGCGCCGATGTACGCGACCGTGAGGAGCAAGGTCGCCCCGCCGGCTGACCGCGCCGCGTGTTCCACCCCAGGCGCGAGGATCAGCACGTCGCCCGTGGCCAGCGCATGCTCCTGGTCGAGGGCGTAGAACGACACCTCACCCTGAACCACGTGGATCGAAACCGGGTTGTCCGTGCTGTGGGCCGGGAGGTTGCCGCCCGGTGCCAGCGCCATGAGTGTCAAGCGGAGTGAGCCGTCCTTGGCCAGCGTGCGTGCACTGCGTCCGTGCTTCGCGAGGAGCACGCGGTCGATCGTCATCGCGTCCTGGTCAAGGTGCTGGACAAGGATGTCGCCGGTGATGGTGCGCTCCATGGATGACATGCGGGAGGAGTTGAGGGAGTCAGACGTCGGGGAGAGAATGCATGCAAGATGGAGGACTCTGGCGCGCTGGACGTGTAAGGGAAACGCTGTCAGCGTCTTTCCTTATCGCGAGCGGATTCTCCCTTCACAACACGCTCGCTTCGCCCGACTGTGCGCTCCGCCCGGCGGATTCATCATACACACATGATGAATTCGCACCGGTCGCCGAGCATGCTGCCACGAACCGCCGAGTATGCGGTGCGTGCCGCCGTGTTGCTCGCTCGCCACTACGGCGAGCGACTCGTCAGCGCCGACGAGATCGCCATCGGACTCGGCGCGCCGCGCAACTACCTGTCGAAGACGCTGAACGCGCTGGTGCACAGCGGCGTGCTCACCAGCATGCGCGGGCCGGGTGGCGGCTTCGCGCTCGCGAAGGCGCCCGAGCGGCTCTCGGTGGCTGAGGTGATCGATGTCTTCGGAGACGCGAAGCACGCGGCCGCGCGCTGCATACGCGAGGATCGCGCGTGCGACGCCATGAACCCCTGCGCCGCGCACCGGCGCTGGACCGCGATCACCCGCATCGCCCGCGAGCCACTCGTCGCGACCACGATCGCGGAACTGTGTGGAAACCACCGCTGGACGAATCCCCTCAACAACGGATGACGCCATGAAACCACCTACGACTCGCTCTCTCTGGCTCGGCGGCACCGTAGTCGCCGCTGGTCTGCTCACCTTCGCCTGCAATCGCGCCTCGACCGGCACCACGGGAAACCTCGTCAGCGGCGACGCCGCCTCGCGCGTCTACGTCGCTCCCGGCGCGAAGGACGAACTCTACACATTCATGTCGGGGGGATTCAGCGGGCAGGTCTCCGTCTACGGCCTGCCCTCCGGGCGCCTGCTCAAGGTCATTCCCGTCTTCTCGCAGAATCCGGAGAACGGCTGGGGATACAATGAAGAGTCGAAGCCGATGCTGAACACCACCTTCGGCTTCGTGCCGTGGGACGATACGCATCACACTGAGCTTTCGATGACCGACGGCGTCCCCGACGGACGCTGGCTCTTCATCAATGGCAACAACACACCGCGCATCGCCCGCATCGATCTCACGCGCTTCGAGACGGACGAGATTCTCCAGATCCCGAATGCGGCGGGCGGCCACGCGTCGCCGTTCGCCACCCCGGACGGCAAGTACGTCGTGTCAGCCACACGATTCAGCGTGCCGGTGCCCAACACCGACATGCCCATCGCTGACTACAAGAAGGGCTTCAAGGGCACGCTGTCATTCATCACCGCCGACAAGCCCGGCAAGATGGACATCGCCTTCCAGATCCTGATGCCGGGTTACGACTACGACCTCGGTCATGCGGGCAAGGGGCCCTCCGACGGATGGTTCTTCTTTACCTCGTACAACAGCGAGCAGGCGAATACGAAGCTCGAGACGAATGCGTCGCAGAACGACAAGGACTTCATCGCGGCGGTGGATTACAGGCGCGCCGAAGCGTGCGTCGCGGAAGGCAAGGCGAAGAATGCGCCCGCGGAGTACGTGCACAACTACATGGACGAGGGGAGCCGCTCCGCGAAGTCGGAGACGAAGTCGGGCGTGAAGATGCTCGATCCGCACGACTGTGCCGGCGTGGTCTACTTCCTCCCCACGCCCAAGTCGCCGCACGGCGTGGACGTGGATCCCTCCGGCGAATACATCGTCGCCGGCGGCAAGCTCGCCACCGTCATTCCGGTGCACTCGTTCACGAAGCTGAAGAAGGCGATCGCGGACAAGGCGTTCGAGAAGGAGCTCGACGGCATTCCCGTGCTCAAGTACGGCTCGGTGATGGCGGGTGAAGTGCAGAAGCCCGGACTTGGCCCCCTCCACACGGAGTTCGACGGCAAGGGCTATGCGTACACCTCGATGTTCATCTCCTCCGAGGTGGTGAAGTGGAAGCTCGGCACCTGGGAAGTCGTGGACCGCGCGCCGACGTACTACTCCGTCGGCCACCTCATGATTCCCGGTGGCGACTCGAAAAAGCCGTACGGCAAGTACCTGGTGGCGATGAACAAGATCACGAAGGATCGCTACCTGCCCACGGGCCCGGAGATGGCGCAGTCAGCACAGCTCTTCGACATCTCGGGCGACCGGATGAAGCTGCTGCTCGACTTCCCCACCATCGGCGAGCCGCACTACGCCCAGGCCATTCCGGCCAGCCTGATCCAGGAAAAGCAGGTCAAGTTCTTCAAGCTTGCCGAGAATACGCATCCGTACATCACGAAGGCGGAGAGCGAGGGCGGCATCTCGCGCACGGGCAAGCAGGTGCACGTGAAGATGATCGCCATCCGCAGCCACTTTGCCCCTGACAACATCGAAGGCATCACGCTCGGTGACACCGTCTACTTCCACGTCACCAACATCGAGCAGGACTGGGACATCCTGCACGGCTTTGCGGTGCTCGGCGCCACGACCTCGGAGCTGATCCTCAACCCGGGCGAGACGAAGACGATGAAGTGGGTACCCACCAGAGCTGGCGTCTATCCCTTCTACTGCACGGACTTCTGCTCGGCGCTCCATCAGGAGATGCAGGGCTACCTGCGAGTCTCCGCACCGGGATCGAACGTGCTGCTGAGCGCGAATACCAGCCCCAAGGCGAAGGCACAGTTGTCGAAGGCCGCCGATGAGGGCGGGAAGAAGTGACGCGCCTGCCGGTGCGGTCTCGCGGACTCGTCGCGCTCGCGGCATTGCTGCTCGTGGGCATGTACCTCGTGCCCCTGTGGCGCATTCAACTCCATGCGCCACAGTATCCCGAGGGCCTGGGTATGCTGATCCGTTTGAACACGATCACGGGTATCAAGCCTGCGGATCTCGACAACATCAACGGACTGAATCACTACATCGGCATGAAGGCGATCGATCCCGGTATCATCCCTGCGCTCCGAATGATGCCGTGGGTCGCGGGCGGGCTCGCGTTGTTCGCCCTGCTGACCGCCGCCAGCGGGCGGAGGGCGTTGCTCGTGGGCTGGCTTGCGGCATTTGCCGCCTCGGGCTTGGGAGGCCTGGTGGAGTTCTACCGGTGGTCCTACGACTACGGCCACAACCTCGCACCTGACGCGATCATCAAGGTGCCGGGCATGACATACCAGCCGCCCCTCATCGGCAGCAAGCAGTTGCTCAACTTCGTGGCGGAGTCCTGGCCGGCGACAGGCAGCTGGCTTGCGGCAGGAGCGTTTGCGCTGGGCGCGGCGGCGCTCTTCCTGGGTCGCAAGCGTTCGGTCGCGATCGTCGCATCGCGTCCTGCACTCCCGCACGGGGCGATCGCGGTCGCGGGCGTGGTCCTGGCGTGGTCGCTGGGCTGCGCCGCCAGTGATCCGCGACCGATCGAGTATGGTGCCAGGGACTGCGACGTCTGCCGCATGCGCATCACCGATCAGCGGTTCGGCGGTGAGTTCGTGTCACGGACGGGCAAGGTGCAGCAGTTCGATTCCATCGAATGCCTGGCGAACTACACCGCAGCGAGCCCGTTGTCGCCGCGGTCGCTCTGGGTCAGCGACTTTGATCATCCGGGCACGCTCATACCCGCCAGGGCCGCGCGCTTCGTTCGTCGCGCGGGCCCCTCCGCGGGAATGGGCGCCAACCTCCTCGCGGTGGCGGCGACGCAGAATGCCACCGCACTCCGCACCCGGTTTGGCGGCGACGCCATGAGCTGGGACGACATCCGCGCACTGGCCGCGCGCGGCGCCCTTCGCGAGAAGCACGGCGATGCGTAGTCAACTGTGCACCGTGCTGCTGCTTGCACTCGCGGGGCGAGCGGGTGCGCAGGCCGCGCGCGTCGACGAAGTCATCGTCTCGCCCGCCGGCGCCGTGCGCAGCATCAGCGCGGCGGTGCATCTCGTCCGCCCTGGAGGGCGAGTGGTTGTGGAGGCGGGGACCTATCGGGAGCCGGTCATCGCGATCGACCAGCCGTTGGAGCTTGTCGGCCGCGGAACGCCGACGCTCGATGGCCAGGGCGCACACGGCATCATCCTCGTCACGGCGGACGACGTGACCGTGCGTGGCTTCCGGCTCAGTCACGTGGGCTCGAGTTACGTGGAGGATCGCGCCGCCATTCGCGTTGCCGACGCGAAGCAGTGTGCCGTCCTGGACAACCAGTTCGACGATGCCTTCTTCGGGATCTACCTCGCGAAGGTCGAGGGCTGCCGTATCGAAGGCAACACGCTGCGCGCCAGCAATCGCACGGAAACGAGTTCGGGCAACGGCATTCACCTCTGGTCGTCGCGCGGCGTCACCATCGCGCACAACACGATGCGAGGCTTTCGCGACGGCATCTACTTCGAGTTCGTGCATGCCACCGAGGTGCGGGACAACGTGAGCGAGGGCAACCTGCGCTACGGTCTGCACTTCATGTATTCCGATGACTGCCGCTACCTCCGCAACACGTTTCGCCGGAATGGCTCGGGCGTGGCAGTGATGTACACGCATCGCGTGCAGATGATCGCGAACCGCTTCGAGAACAACTGGGGAGCGGCCGCCTACGGGCTGCTCCTCAAGGAGATCAGCGACGCGCGGCTCGAGCGGAACGTGTTCTACCGGAACACCACGGGTCTGCTTGCCGACGGCGCGAATCGCATGGTGGCCGACCGCAACCAGTTCGTGGAGAATGGCTGGGCGGTGAAAGTCGACGCGAGCACCGTGGACGGCCGCATGACCCGCAACAACTTCATCGCGAACACGTTCGACATCGCATCCAATAGCCGCGAGCCGAGTACGGTGCTGTCCGGCAACTATTGGGATGCGTATCGCGGCTACGACCTGAATCGCGACGGTGTAGGGGACGTGCCGTTCCGACCCGTGCGCCTCTTCTCGATGATCGTCGAGCGACACGAGCCCGCACTGCTGCTGCTGCGCAGCGCCTTCGTCGACCTCCTCGACGCGGCCGAACGTGTCATTCCCGCCATGACGCCGAGCAACCTCGCCGACGCGCGCCCCGCCATGCGGAGACTGCAATGATTGCGACCCGGGCACTGTGCAAGAGCTTCAGCGGCACCCCCGTGCTGCGCGACCTCGATCTCGACATCGTGCGCGGCCGCGTGACGGCCATCGTCGGACCGAATGGCGCAGGCAAGACGACCTTCATCAAGGCACTCCTTGGGCTCGTGCGTCCCGACTCAGGTGTGCTCACGTTCAATGGCATCCCGGTGCTTGCGGATCACGCCTACCGCGCGCAGATCGGCTACATGCCGCAGATCGCGCAGTTCCCCGAGAATCTCACCGGCGCCGATTTCTTCGCCCTGCTGCGCGACCTGCGGGGCAACCCCACGACCGACGAAACCCTCATCGATGCGTTCGGCCTCCGCGAGTCGCTGGGCCGGAAACTGCGCGTGCTCTCCGGCGGCACCAAGCAGAAGGTGAATGCCGCGGCAGCCTTCCTGTTTACACCCGCCCTCTATGTGCTCGACGAGCCCACCACTGGTCTCGATCCCGTGTCGTCGGGAATACTCAAGCAACGCATCCTCCGGGAGCGCGCGGCCTCGCGGACGGTGATCCTCTCCTCGCACATCCTTGCCGACGTCGACGAGCTGGCGGACGACGTGATCTTCCTCCACGAGGGCCAGGCGCGCTTCGCCGGCAACGTGCTCGATCTCAAGCGCCGGACCGGCCAGGGTACCATCGAGCGCGCCATCGCCGCGCTCATGATGCGGGAGCGCGCGGCATGAGCGCGCTTGCCGGCACCGTCGCGAAGTTCCAGGCGCGCGACGTGGTACGCAGCCGTTGGCTCGCGGCCTATGTCGCGTTCTTCTGGCTCGTCACGGAGGGGCTGCTGCGTTTCGCCGGCGGCGACGCCCGCGCGATTCTCAGCCTGACGAGCATCGTACTCTACCTGGTGCCGCTCGTGACGCTCGTCTTCGGCACCGTCTATCTCTACAACGCACGGGAGTTCATCGAGCTCCTGCTCGCACAGCCGGTGAATCGCCGCTCGCTATTCATCGGGCTCTATACCGGGCTCACAACGCCGCTTGCACTGGGCATCGTGGCGGGCGTGGGCACTCCGTTCGTGCTGCGCGGGCTGGGTGGTGGCGCCGAGCGCACGATGCTCGCGGCGCTGCTCGGCAGTGCGGTGGCGCTCACGCTGATCTTCACTGGTGTTGCGTTCTGTATCGCCCTCTCCACCGCTGATCGCCTGCGCGGGCTCGGCACCGCCGTGGGCGTGTGGATGCTCTGCGCCATCGTCTACGATGGACTCGTGATGGCTGCCGTGGCCGCCTTCTCGGACTATCCGCTCGAGCGGCCACTGCTCGCGCTCACGCTCGTCAATCCCATCGACCTCGCGCGCGTTGCACTCCTCCTCCAGCTCGACGTCTCCGCCCTCATGGGCTACACCGGCGCCGTGTTCCAGCAGTTCCTCGGCGGCGCCATCGGTTCGCTGGTTGCCGCGATGGCGCTTCTGGTGTGGATCGCCGCACCTGCGTGGCTCGGCCTCCGCGCATTCACCGCGAAGGATTTCTAGTGCCTCGTCATGCTGCGCGTTGCGAAGGCTCTGCGTCTCATCAATCGACCTTCAAACAGGAAATCATACGATGAAAGGACATATCAACCTCCGCGTGTTCACCGTGTTGCTCGCGGGAACGACCGCAGTCGCCGTCGCGTGCGGCAAGGAGCCGAAGCGCGAGGGCGCGGACTCGGCCAAGCGCGAGGAAGCGCACGAGACTGCAGAAACTCCTGGCAAGGTCATCATCGTCGAGGCGTACAGCGACGAGAAGGGCAACTACTTCAAGCCGAGCGAGATCGAAGCGCACCGGGGCGATATCATCCGCTACACGCTCAAGTCCGGCGTGCACAACGTGCACTTCCTTCCGGATTCCAATCCCGGCAAGACGGGGCTGCCCGCGGCAAGCGCCATGCTTCAGCTTCCGGATCAGGTGTACGACGTGAACGTCACCTTCGCGAAGGGACTCTACTACTTCCAGTGTGACCCGCATGTGGCGCTCGGCATGAAGGGACATGTCAAGGTCGAGGACTGATGACTGAGCCGCGCATCATCCAGGGTGGAATGGGAATCGGCGTGTCGGGCTGGCAGCTCGCGCGCGCCGTTTCGAAGCTCGGGCACTTGGGTGTGGTCTCCGGCACTGCGGTAGATACCGTGATGGTGCGACGACTCCAGGACGGCGACGACGGTGGCCACGTGCAACGCGCCGTGCGCGAATTTCCTGCGTTCGACATCGGCGAGCAGGTGCTGGCGCGGTTTTACCGGCCCCGCGGCAGAAACGGCGCGCCATATCGCAACCTCCCCATGTTCCGGAGGACGGTGAGCGTGGACCGCGCCCGGCTCACAATGGTCGCGAATTTCGTGGAGGTCTGGCTCGCGAAGGAGGGACATCAGGGACTGGTGGGCATCAACCTGCTCACCAAGGTGCAGATGCCAAACCTTCCGTCGCTCTACGGCGCGATGCTCGCCGGAGTGGACTACGTCCTCATGGGTGCGGGCATCCCGCGCGAGATTCCCGGCGTGCTCGACGCACTTGCCGAGCATCGCGCGGCTCGGCTGAAGTTCGAGGTCGAAGGGCCAGCAGGCACCCAGCCCGACGAGCTCGTGTTCGAGCCGCGTGTCCACCTGTCCGCCGAGCTCGCACCGCTGCGCCGCCCGAAGTTCTTGCCCATCATCTCGGCCAGCTCACTCGCCACGACGCTGGCGCGGAAGGCATCCGGACGCGTGGACGGATTCATCGTGGAAGGCCCAACCGCGGGAGGACATAATGCGCCGCCACGGGGGGAGCCCCGCTTCAGCGAGGACGGCGAGCCGGTCTATGGCGACCGCGACGTCGTGGACCTCGCGAAGATCAGGGCGCTCGGGCTGCCCTTCTGGATCGCGGGGGGTGCCGGCACTCCCGAGGCCGTGCGCGACGCACACCTTGCCGGTGCGGCTGGTGTGCAGGTGGGAACGCTGTTCGCCTACTGCGACGAATCCGGACTGGCACCGGACGTCAAGCGTTCCGTTCTCGCCGGCATCGCGAGCAACACGGTGCGTGTGCGCACGGATGCGCGCGCGTCACCCACCGGCTATCCGTTCAAGGTGGTGCACGTGCAGGGGGTGGCGCATCAGGACGAATCGCGCGAGCGCAACTGTGACCTGGGCTACCTGCGCACCGCGTATCGCACTCCCGAGGGACGCATCGGCTATCGGTGTGCCGCCGAACCGGTGGATCAGTACGTCGCCAAAGGGGGCGACGAGAAGGACACCGTGGGCCGACGTTGCCTCTGCAACGGGCTCACGGCAAATATCGGCCAGGCGCAGGCGCGCCACGGCGGCGTCGAGCAACCGTTGCTCACCAGCGGCGACGACCTGATGTCGCTCACCAGCTTCGCACGCGGCCGATCGAGCTTCTCGGCGGCCGACGTGGTGGCGTATCTGTCGACGGCCCTCTGATCCCTTTACAAGGGAGACCGCTCCAGGATGACAATGGTGGCGGACACCACGCTCGTCACCTCGGCCAGCGGATAGGGACAGGAATATCGCATGGGCGCACGGCAAAAGCAGGTTGCGCCACCAGCCCAAGTGGACGTCAGCAGTATTTCGGCGTGGTCGCCCAAATGCGGAGCATGCCCGAGGCAGCCGCAGCTGACGAGGGCACCGATCACGTCGAATACACTGGCAGCGTCAGCGCTCGCGCGTCCAGATGACGAGCGTACCGCACGCCCCACTCGTACCCCCAAACTCGGGTGGCGTTACGGAAGGACCCGAGTAGTACTCGATGGCGGCGAGCGACTCCGGTCGGAAGCCTCGCAAGTCCGGCACGGTCGTCGCTGCGGTCGTCGAGGGCGTATAGATCTGCACGCCATCCACGTAGACCTGGCTGTAGCACGCGCGGGGGCTTCGCTCGTCGCTGGGATCCGCTTTCGGCAACTGCGCAATCGAGCCCCTTCCACGATTCGAGGCAATCAGTTCAGCGCCGGTGCGCGCGTAGAGCACGATGTTGGCGGACACGAGCCTGGAGCGGATCACGTCGGATAGCGCGCGACCTGTGGCGGAGTCGAGCTCCGCACGCTGCAGGAACGTCCCTCCGGTGTGAGCCCTGCGTCGCTGCTCGAAAGCGGCGAGCTTGCCCCAACGCTGCATGTCTGCTGTCACGCGAATGCCGCTCAATTCCTGCGCCTTGGCCACAAGCAGGGCGATCTCGACGTCCAGGATCTTGCCGGTCTCGATCGTCACGGTGGCAACGGCCGCCCCAAAGCCGAGACGCTGGACGACGAGCGTGAAGGCGCCGGCGGGCATGTCGAGCATTCGAAACGCGCCCAGCGAATCGGACTCGGTCGTCCTTGCCAATTCGCGCACCGTTACGGTCGCTCGGTCGACTGGGCGCCCGTCCACATCACGGACGACGCTACCTGTCAATCCCTGGGAGGACGGAGATTGCCCGGACGCGACCAGCGCATTCGCCACGATGAGCGTCGAGAGAAACGAGAGCACTCCGACGCGCATGAAGCACCGAGGCCGCGGTACGGCTATCAGTGGAATACGGCGGCAGTCGCCGGCGTCGTTCGGGGACTTAACCTGACGAACGACGCGCATCACTGGATCAGGCACAAGGACAGGCGACGCGTCGTGTTCGGGCCAGTTGACGCTTACCGGATCGGTTGCCGGCGATTCCACCCACGTTTTCATCACCGGCCTGGACTCGAGGACCAAGAACAAGCGAACTCCCGAGAAGTGCGATCGTCGCTACTCGCTACTGCGTCGCGCTGAACTGAACGCTGTACTGCACCCACTCCGCGTGCGGCTTTGCATCGGCCGAGCGGGCCGGTTGGAAACGGAGTCTCGGCAGCACGTTTCGCACGGACTCGGTGAACAACGCATGGGGTGACCGCACCACCTTCATGCTCGACGGGTCCACGCTACCGTCCGCGCGAACGAGAAACTCTACGACCACGGCACCCTCGATCCGCTGCGCACGGAGCGCATCGGGGAAGCGCGGCGGTGGAACAAACCCGATCAGCTTGGCCGACGTCTCCGAGCGATCCTCGCTGAGGACAGACGTTGCGAGCCGTCCCGCCGATCCGATCTGGTCGGTGTAATTGTCGCGTCGAGGCGTGGAGGCGCGCATGACGGAGTCTACGTTGGGCGCATTCGTGTTGGGGATCGCGAGGCTGCCAATACTCCCTAGCACCGGCACGTCTGGAACGGCGGAGCGCTTGTCGGCCTGCGGGTCGGGTTGCGGCGTCTTCGGCGGTGGTGCAGCCGCCACCCGTTTCGCGCTCGCGATGCGCAAGGAATCCGGACGCGCCGCGACGAGCCGCGCGGGCGCGACGACTTCCGCGGCCCGCGGCGCGGCGGGAGCGGCCCTGACCAGCTCGAGAGGTTGACTCGCACGAACGAGCGGGGAAGGGTCGGACGTCGTCCGGCCCGAGTGGCGCGAACTCGCGAGCAACAGAACGCTCGCGATCACCGCTACTCCTCCCGCTGCGACCCCGTAGCGCCTGTCCCTGTTCGTCGGCTGATCGCCAAATCCCTCGGCGCGTGTTGGCGACTCGATGCGTTGGCTGTGCCGCGCGACAGCACCGTGCGCCACCGGTTCGTGGAGACGCGGCACGATCCCGGCGTCGAACTCGTGCGAGTCGGCGCCAACGAGGGATGGCGCTGCCACCCGCAGTGGGTCGGGTATCCGCGCGGGAGCCGTCGCATGCGCAGGAACGGTAAGGAGGGATGCCGCAGCAACAGCCGCCGAGAATGGCGGGGTCATGACACGGTCCCGCCGCGCCGATGCGCGGCGCACCGGCTTCTCCGGCTCGTAGAGGAACACGAGCTCGTTTGTGACGCCTAGTGTCTCTGGTGTCGTCGCCGCCGGCGGCTCGGGGAGAGGAAGCGGCGATCCTGGTCGGGTCGACGATGCCTTCACCGCCAGTTCGGTCAGGCGCTCGCGCAAGGTCCGCACGGTGGGATGGTCCGGTCCCAGCGCTTTCGCGCGAACCGTCAGCGCACGCTCGAAGAGCGCACTCGCCTCGCCGAACTTGCGGAGCGCGGCACACGTGTCCGCAAGCTGCTCGAGCGTGACGACGACCGCCATGTGGTCCGGCGCATGGACCCTCTCGCGGATCTCGAGCGCCTCGCGGTACAAGTCTTCCGCCGCGGCATCATCGCCGAGTCCGCGCCGGACCGCCGCGAGGCCAGCGAGCACGGTGGCCACGTCGGGATGATGCTCGCCACTGGCGCGTCTGATCCCGAGCAGGTTCTGGAGCAGGGGCTCGGCGCGCGCATGCTCGGATCGGCGCACATATAGCCGGCTCAATTCGTTCAGCGGAACGGCGAGCGCAGGGTCGTCGGCGCGGAAGTGCTCCTTGCCCATCACGAGTGCTTCGGCGTAGAGACGTTCTGCCTCGGAGCGATCGCCTCGTGCGGAGGCAATAGATGCGGCTTCCACGCGCTTGGGGTACAGGTCCCGAATGTCTGTCATGTGACGCACCGGAGAGGCGGTCTACGAGCTGGCACTCCTGCTGCCGGCCCATGCACAATGCCGATCACCCACCTCGGCGATCACCGTACGGGAGACGATTGGAGCGCACCCGGGTAATCGTGATTTTTCATGCCGTAGCTGCGCCAAGCTGCTGCGGTGTTGGAGCGCCAAGCGCAGTGTGACATGCGGCACAAACAACGTGTGATGCGGAAGCGTTGCTGACTGAATGCTATTGCGCCGCCACCAAACTGCGGGGGGGCCGAACAACACGTCGCGTCTAATGGCGTGATTTCCCCTGCGTGTCTTCCCTCACGCATATCTGCCCGGGGCCGCGCTCGCTGCGGGCGGTGCGGGCGCGCTCGTCCTGCGACATGCTCACGCGCAGCCGTTGTTCCGTGCGGTCGTGCGATGCAGAGTGTCACCGTCGCGAACAACTTGGTCAGCCGGCAGCACGGCGCAACCGAGGAGGTGAGTGGGCGGGCAAATGGTCCGGCTTGCGGTGCTCCGGTGACGCTCCACGCGCGCAAACGGTGCAACGTGCGGCATGCGCGCTTGCTCAATCGGCGTCGAGGAGTCTATCGTATGCACATGCCACACCTTGCGCGGCAATGGACCGTCGATGCCGTCCACGCGCTGCCTGACGACGGCAATCGGTACGAGATCATCGACGGAGAGCTCTTCGTGACGCCGGCTCCTCGGTTGCGCCACCCAGAGGCCGTTCTCGAGCTGGCAATCATGCTCCGGGAATATCTGAAGCATGAACGCGTGGGGCACGTCTTCCTTGCTCCGGCGGACGTCACCTTCACACCGACGCGACTCGTGCAGCCCGATGTCTT
>JBKJUW010000023.1:0-37696 GCA_046589725.1 Gemmatimonadaceae bacterium | reverse complement strand
GCCGGTCAGTTTCGCGATGTCCTCGAGCATGGCCTTGCGGCGATCGCCGAAGCCGGGCGCCTTCACGGCGGCGACCTTGAGCGTGCCACGGAGCTTGTTCACCACCAGCGTGGCGAGTGCCTCACCGTCGATGTCCTCGGCGATGATGAGCAGCGGCTTGCCCAGCTGGGCAACCTTCTCGAGCACTGGCAGCAGATCCTTCATCGACGAGATCTTCTTGTCGTGAATGAGGATGTACGCGTCCTCGAGGGCCGCCTCCATCTTCTCCGGATCGGTGACGAAGTACGGGGAGACGTAGCCGCGGTCGAACTGCATTCCCTCGACCGTCTCGAGCGTGGTCTCGAGGCCCTTCGCCTCTTCCACCGTGATCACGCCATCCTTGCCGACCTTCTCCATCGCTTCCGCAATGAGATCGCCGATTTCCTTGTCGTTGTTCGCGGAGATGGCGCCGACCTGGGCGATCTCCTTCTTGCCGGTGGTCGGGACGCTGATCTTCTTCAGCTCCTCGATGACGGCGATGACGGCCTTGTCGATGCCGCGCTTGATGGCCATCGGGTTGGTGCCGGCCGTGACGTTCTTGAGGCCTTCGCGGAAGATGGCCTGGGCCAGGACGGTCGCCGTGGTCGTGCCGTCGCCGGCATTGTCCGACGTGCGCGTCGCGACTTCCTTGACCATCTGGGCGCCCATGTTCTCGAGGGGATCGGCAAGCTCGATCTCCTTGGCAACCGTGACACCGTCCTTCGTGACCGTCGGGGCACCGAACTTCTTGTCGATGACGACATTCCGCCCCTTGGGACCGAGGGTGACCTTCACCGCCTCGGCGAGTTGATCGACACCGCGCTTCAGTGCAGCGCGCGCGTCGACGTTGAAATACAGTTCCTTGCTAGCCATGTGAATCCTCTAGTCGTGGCGAGTGATTACGAGACGACCGCGAGCACATCGGACTCGCGGAGGATCAGGTACTGCTCGTTGTCGAGCGTGATCTCGGTGCCGCTGTACTTGCCGTACAGCACCTTGTCGCCAACCTTGGTCGACATGGGGACGAGCTTGCCGTCCTCGTACTTGCCAGGACCAGCGGCGATGATCTCGCCCTGCTGCGGCTTTTCCTTCGCGGTGTCGGGGATGTACAGACCGCCGCGCATCTGCTCGGTGTCTTCCGATGCCTTCACGACAACCCGGTCGGACAGTGGCGTGATCTTCGCGCCGGCTGTGCTCTTGGTGGCCATAGGTGGTGAGCCTCCGTCTGATTGATGGTTCAATTAGCACTCGTATCTGTGGAGTGCTAACAGAATCGGAGGATAGTGGGTTTCCGGGCGGGAAGCAAGGGGCACTGTTGGCTGTCTGCTGGGCGTGCAAGTTATTGCGACACAACAGATTAACTGCCGAGCGGCGAGCAAGAAGCCAACTCTGAGCTCGAGCTTCGAGCTGAAGCCTGAGCCAGAGCTACCAGCTTGAGCTTGCAGTTCGCTCTGAGCTCGCCGCTCGGCTCTTTCAGCCCTGGGGCGCCACCAGTTCGAATGCCATCGCCAATCCGTGCAGCGTGAGGAAGGGGTCGACTTCCTCGAACGTCTGGCACAGCGGCGCGAAGAGCTCCGCGAGACCTCCGGTAGCCACGACCATGGGTCGCTCCTCCCGCGGCCACTCCGCCATGATGCGGCGGACAACCCCGTCGATGGCGTCTGCGGTGCCGAACATCACACCCGAGCGGATGCAGTCGTCCGTACGCGTGCCGATCACCTTCGTGGGCGCGATGAGCTCCGTGTCCGGCAGGCGCGAAGTGCGGCGGAAGAGCGTCTCCGCCGAGGTGCGAACGCCGGGAGCGATCACGCCGCCGAGAAACACACCGTCGCGTGTGATGCAGTCGAACGTCGTGGCCGTGCCGAGATCCACTACGATGGCGTCGCGCTGGTAGCGGCGGCTCGCGAGGAGCGTATTGATGATGCGATCAGGTCCCACCGTACTCGGCTCGTCGACCGCAAGGGTGATCGGGAGCGGCGAATCGCCGTCGAAGATTTCCAGTCGCTGCACCGGCAGCCACCGCCGGCATGCCTCGGCGAGGTGGGTGGCCATTCCCCGCACGACCGATGCGATCGCTACACCCGTCACGGCAGCGAGCGGCACGTCGGCCCCCGCGATGAGGCCGCGCAGCAGGACGCCAACCTCATCGCCCGTGCGTGGGGTATCCGTGATGATGCGCCAATGGGCCCGCAGCGCCGAGCCGTCGAAGAGGCCGAGCGTCGTCTCGGAGTTGCCGACGTCGAACGTCAGGAGCATGGCAGGGGCTCGGCGAAGGTGAGGGAACCTGAGCGACACGCAGACACACCCGAACTGGTGCGAATGAGAATCTCGCCCGAGGAGCGGATTCCTTCCACTGTGCCCTCGGATGGCGTGACGACCTGAAGACCGGTTGCGAGATCGCGCTCGCGCCATGCGGCCACTTCCTGGTCGCTCAGGTGGCGAGTGGCACTCGACGCCCTCCGGAGGGCCGGGATGATACGATCGAGGGCCATGATGCGGCTAACGCCGCGCGGCAGCCCAATCGCTGTGTCGAGAGCGGGAGTATCGACATTGAGTCCAAATCCGATGGCGACCCACTCTGGCGCGGTGCCGCGCCAACGCGTTTCGATGAGTGTGCCCGCCAGCTTGCGGTTGCCGATGAAGAGATCATTCGGCCACTTTACACTGACTGCCGCACCCGCGATGTCATCGAGGGACTGCGCCACCAACAACCCGCACCGGATGGCGAGCACCTCGAGGGCGCGTGCATCGGTTGGACGCTCGATCAGCGTGAGCCATACGCCGGCGCCGGGTGCGGACGCCCATCGCCTTCCGTGTCGGCCACGCCCGGCGGTCTGTGCATCCGCGAGTACGAGTGTGCCTGTCGGCGCCGTAGGGGCCCGCGCGTGCGCGACATCGAGGGTGGAGCCTACCTCCGCAAACGCGTGGACGGCGGGGAGCGACCATCGCGCGGCGAGAGTGGCGACGGGCACACCGTCGTAGGAGGCCGACTCGCGTGCGTCAGCGGAAAAAGACAAGAGCGTACGCCACGGCGAGGACGATGCGGTACCACCCGAACGCCGCGAAATCATGCTTCTTGATATAGCCAAGGAAGCTCTTCACGGCGATGATCGCGGTGACGAAGCTGATGATGAATCCAATGGCCAGCGTATCGTAGTGCCCAATGAGCGCGGAACGACCCTTCAGCAGCTCGAGGCCGCTCGCCGCGATCATGGTGGGGACGGCGAGCATGAACGAGAAGTCCACGATCGTCCGCTTCGATACGCCAATCAGCGAACCGCCGACGATCGTCGCCGCCGAGCGCGAGACGCCGGGGATGACGGCGATCGCCTGAAACAGCCCGATGAGGAGCGCCCGCTTGTAGGTGATCTCCGTGAAATCGGCGTCGGCTTCCGGCGCCTGCGTCCGGTATTTCTCGAAGATGATGAGCGCGATCCCGCCAATCACGAGCGCCGCGAGCACGACGGGAATATTTCCGAGAAGGTAGCCCTTGATGGCCTTGTACACGGTGAGGCCAATGACTCCCGTGGGAATGACGGCGACCACGAGCTTCTTCAGCACTTCGATGTTCCAGAACCGCTTCCAGTACAGCACCACCACCGACAGGATGGCGCCGAGCTGGATGATGATCTCGAAGCTCTTGACGAACTCGGACTCCTCGATGCGCAACAGGTGGCTCGTGAGAATCAGGTGCGCGGTCGAGGAAATCGGGAGGAATTCCGTAATTCCTTCGACGATCCCCAGGATGATTGCGTGAACGAAGGACATCGAGACGTGTGTGCTCAGTGTGAAGGACGTCGTGCCGTCGGCGAAAGATAGCGCCGAGTCTATCGGGTCCTACCGTACGCCGCCCTGAAGCGCGCGCTCGTAGAACGATTCGTACTGTGCGACCACGGCGTCGAGACCGAAGCGCGCGCGGGCGTCCGCCGCAGCACGCGCACTCATCGCATGCCAGGCCTCATCATCGCCCAGTATGGCGACACCCGCCCGTGCCATTCCGTCGACGTCGCCCGGTTCACAGAGGAGGCCGGTCTCACCGTGCCGAACCACCTCGGGGAGTCCGCCGGCGCGCGCACCGATCACCGGCACGCCACACGCGAGTGCCTCGAGCGCACTCAGGCCAAACGATTCACTGCGCGTGGGAAGCAGGAAGAGGTCCGCGCTCGCGAGGAGCGGCGCGACGGATTCGAGCTTGCCGAGGAAGAAGACGTCCTCCGTGACACCGAGGTCGCGCGCTTCCTGCTCGGCCAGGACACGGTCCGGGCCATCGCCCACCATCACGAGGATGCTCGGGATCTCGCACGCGATCCGCGCATAGATCTGCACAACTTCCCTCACATGCTTCACCGGACGGAAGTTCGAAATGTGCATGAGCACCTTCCGTCCCGCGGCGATCTCGGGGAACTGCGGCGTGTAGCGCGTGCGATCATAAACCTCCGGATCCACGAAGTTCGGGATCACCTCGATGCCACATCCAGCACAGCCGAACGCGGATTGTGTCTCCGCCCGAAGGAATTCGGAGACCGCGGTGAGGCCGTTCGACTTCTCGATGGAAAACTTCGTGATCGCGTGGAACGACGGATCCTGGCCCACGATCGTGATGTCCGTCCCGTGCAGTGTGGTGAGGACCTTGATGTCGGGACGCGTTGGGATGAGCATCTCGCGCGCGATCCACGCACTGGTGGCGTGCGGAATGGCGTAGTGCACGTGCAGGAGGTCGAGCTTGTGCGCGAGCACCACTTCGTGCATGCGGACCGCGAGCGCGAGATCGTAGGGCGGATACTCGAAGAGTGGGTAGCGCCCGACGTCGACTTCGTGGAAGAAGATGCGCGGGAGAAACGACGGCAGCCGGAAGGGCTGTTGGTAGGTGATGAAGTGGATCTCATGGCCGCGCTGTGCGAGCGCGATGCCGAGTTCCGTGGCGACCGCGCCGGAGCCGCCGTACGTCGGATAGCAAGTTATGCCGATCTTCACTCGTCCCCTCTCCTCCACCACGTCGTGAGCTGCCCTTCCAGGTCCTGATTGATGTCAACGCGCGTAACGTCTTCACCCACGAGCTGGTGCCGGAACCATGTGCGCTGCCGCTTTGCGTACTGCCGGGTCTCGATGATCACCCGCTGCTCGGCTTCGGTATAGCCCATTTCACGTCGCTCCATCGCACGAACCGTTCGGTAGCCGGTCGCGTTCCAGGCCGGCGCGTCCTCGGGCACCTCGCGCATGAGGCGTTGGACCTCCGCATGCCAGCCGCTACCGAACATCAACCGCGTGCGATCCTCGATGGATGCCGCGAGTTGCGGCCCGGGATCGATGACAAGATACCGTGCGCGTCGTCGCGGTGGCCGCGCGGTCTCCCGGTGCAGGTCACTTACCCGTCGGCCGGTGAGCAAGGCAATTTCCACGGCGCGAAGCAGTTGCGTCCGGCCGAGCTGCGCTCGCGCCGGATCGAGCTGCGCGACCCAACGCCGCAGTTCCTCCGTGGCGACACTGGCCAGCGCTCCCTGCAGCGCCGCGCGTTTCGGTCCATCGAGCTGCGGTTCCTCGAAGAGCGACGCGAACAGCGCCTTCAGGTAGAGCCCCGTCCCGCCAACCACGATCGGCGTGCGCCCAGAGGCCACGACCTCGTCGATCCACCCGTCCGCGCGCTCGGCCCACCATGCCGCTGACGCGCGCTCCGTTGGGTCGAGCACGTCGATGCCGTAGTGCGGCGCCGCGAGCATGTCGCGAACGGTCGGCTTTGCGGTGCCGACGTCGAAGCCGCGATAGAGCTGGCGCGAGTCAGCGCTCACGACGCCGACGTCGGCGAGGCGCGCGAACCAGGTGGCCGCGAAGGTCTTCCCCGCGGCCGTGGGGCCGCAGATCACACGAATCGACGGACCGCTACTGTCGCCCAAAACGCCGCTCGAGCTCGGGCCACGAAAGCTGCACGATGGTGGAGCGGCCGTGTACGTCGTGCGCGGGAAGCTTCGTGTCGCTCAAGGCGATGAAGAGCGCGCGCATTTCGCCGAGTGAAAGCTCGTCGCCCGCCTTGACCGCGGCCTTGCACGCGACGGTCGCCGCCAGTCGCTCATGCTTCGCGTGCGTGCCGCCGATGCGATCCCCCGTGAGCGCCGCCAGCGTCTCGCGCAAGCACCGCTCGGCATCGAAGCGCGGGTGCGGTATCGGCACGCTGTTCACGAGCAACGTGTGCCCACCAAATCCCTCGACGTCGAACCCCAATTGTGCCAGCAATTCACGATGGGCTTCGAACGCATCGCCTTCTGCGGGCGTGAGGTGGAGCGTGAGGGGAAAGAGCAGCCGCTGCGACGGGGCCTCGCCGCGCTCCAGCATGCCCATGAAGCGCTCGTACAGCACGCGCTCGTGAGCGGAGTGCTGGTCGATGAGGACGATGCCGTCGTCGTGCTCGAACATCATGTACGTGCGGCGGAGCTGCATGAGCGGTGGAACGACGATCGGCGCCATCGGTTCCGCTGCCTGCTCGAGCGGCGGAAACTCCGGTTCCGCGGGAACGAACGCGGGGCGCCCGAATGCGTACGGTTCGTCCGACGCCGCGCTTGCGTCGAGTTCCGCGAACAACCCGGATGAATCGGGCGTGGGTGGACGCAGCAGCTCGACGTCACCCGTGGGGGGGGTCCACGAGGCGCCGTTCGGCGACCAGCGACGTACACCGAGCGCGGCGCTCGCGTCGAAGGTGCCGAGGGCGCGTCGCACGGCGTCTTCCACCGCGCGCTCGACAACCCAACGGTCAGCGAAACGCACCTCTGCCTTCGCGGGATGCACATTGACGTCGACCGTCGCCGCTGGCACGACGATCTCGAGTAGCAAGGAAGGACGCAGGCCGGCCGAGAGGGTGGAGCGGTATGCCGTTTCCGCCGCGCGAATGATCCCGTTGTCGCGCACGACCCGGCCATTGACCGTGACGAAGGTGCGCCGGCTCGCGGTGCCGACGTCGCCTGGTCGTTCCGCGAGGCCGCTGACCTGAATCGCGCCGCGCACGTCCTCGACATCGACCATGCGGTCGGCGACCGCTGCGCCCCAGAGCGCGGCCACGCGGTCGCGAAGCGTGGAGGCGCTCGCGAGCGTAAAGGCCGCCTTCCCATCATGACTCAACGTGAGGCGGACGTCGCGCCGGTTGAGCGCGATGTTGGTCATCGTCTCGAGGATGCTTCGCCATTCGGAGCGCGGGCCGCGGAGGAATTTCTGTCGCGCCGGCGCATTGTAGAACAGGCTTGACACGGCCACCGTCGTCCCGCGACGGCGCGCGACGTCGCGCACCTCCTGCACCGCGCCGCCGGCCGCGTGAATGGCCGTTCCCGCGCCGTCGGCCGGCGCCGTCTCGACGACGAGCTGGCTCACTGAGCAGATGGCCGGTAAGGCCTCGCCGCGAAAGCCGAAGCTCGTCACCCCGACGAGGTCCGACGCAAGTCGAATCTTGGACGTTGCGTGTCGCTCCAGCGCGAGCAGTGCGTCGTCGCGCTCCATGCCGCTTCCATCATCACTCACGCGAATGAGCAGCCGGCCGCCGTCCTCGACCGCGACGTCGATCGACGTCGCGCCGGCGTCGAGTGCGTTCTCGACGAGCTCCTTCACGGCAGACGCCGGCCGCTCCACGACTTCGCCGGCGGCGATCTGGTCGGCGACTGCGGAGGCGAGGACGGCGATGCGCGACATTCCGGGGAATCTATTTCGGGTGCGCCGCTGAGCCACGCTCTGGCGGTGCCATCTAGGACGTGCGACGTCCGCGACGATGAGCGGTGTTTTCGGAACCCATCGCCGAGTCAGGATCCAGGTTCACGAAATCGAGCGCACCACCCGCGTCCACTTCACACCGATACACGAGCACGGACGCCTCGGCGGCCCATTCACGCCGCCGCGACAGCAGTTCGGCTGCGTCCTTCTCCTGCTGGGCGCGAAGCTCCGCCAGCGGCGCCCATGGCAGCTTCCGACGATAGTCCGCGCACGCCGCCTCGATGCGGCCGCTCGCCGACGGCCCGTGAAAGAGGAGAATGACCCGCCGCACGTTGTGGAGCTCGATCAGGTACCTGCACTCGACCCGCATGCGCTGAGCGCGGTCGGGATCGGCGTCGCTGGACGCCAGCGCACCACCGCCGCCGGGCACATAGAACCGATCGTACGAGGTGAGCCGGAACTCGCGCGCGAGAAACTCGTCGGTCGCGTGTTGGAGCCGGCCATCCGAGCACGCAACCACGAGGGCGCTCGGACGGGTGGGCGTCCATTTCGCGGAGGTCTCCAGGGGCATCGATGCGTTCGGCTACTGGTCGACGGGAGCATCCAGAAGCAGTACGCTCGACGCAGGCACCCAGCCCGATCGGCCGGGGTCGATCTCGATGCGCACCCAGGCCCCTTCCCGCGAGCCGAGTGTCCCGGTCTCACCCACGTTGCCCGTCGCGAGTGCCGCGGATGATCCAGGCGCGTCGGCGAGGGGTCGCGTCTCACGCAGCACACCGAGCCCCGCCGACTCCAATCGGTCGGTCAGCTCGAGCGCGCCGAGGAGGAACACGACGGCAAGCGTCACTGCACCGCCCGCGATCGCGCGCGCGCGCGCGGGCCGCATGCGCAACGGCAGTGCAAGCAGCGTCCACGCGGCGAGCCAGCAGACGAGGGCAGCGATCGCGACTGCACTCACCGGCACGGGCGGCACGTAGCCGTTCGCGCGGATGATCGGGGCGACGAACGCGCCGAGCCGCTCGCGCGATTCCACATCGAGCGGCTCGAGTCGCATGGCGCGTTGCCATGCGCGCGCCGCGGCGGCGCTGTCGCCGCGGGACCACGCGGCGGCACCAAGATTCGCCCACGCGTCCACGGCGCGTGGCGCGCGCGCGGCGACGCGCGCAAACAGGCGCTGCGAGGTCGTGAAGGCCGCGTGGTCGTATGCGGCGACGCCCGCGTCGAACGTTCGATTCACGCCGTCGGGAAGCGCCAGCGCGACGGTCCCCGCTGCGACCAGAACGCCTACGACCACCAAGGCTTTTGCCGCGCGCGACCGGGTCAGTCGAATCGCCTCCAGGTCGATCGCACGCACGAGCAACATCGCGTCAGCGACCGCTCCATCTTCCGCGCGCCCCGAGGCGGAGAAGGCGGCCGTATCGAGTCGCGCCACGAGTCCTCCCGCGGATTCGGCAACGGTATCGGTAACTCCCGCCAGCCGCAGGGCGCGAGTGAATGCGGCCGGTTGTACGACATTCCGCACTGTGGGCACGCGATCGGAAACCGCCTCGAGATACAGCCGTCGCAGCTCGCGCGGGCTCAGCGCGTCCCCGCGGCTGGCGAAGTCCCTGAGTCGCCGCGCGGCGGACCGCCGCTCCGTGCGCCGCCGCGCGCCTGCATTCGCTCGGCGGATGGCGGCGGGCGCCGGCGCGATCGCGAGCAGCAGCCAGAACCACGGCCGACTGGGTGCGGGCTGCGGCGTTTCGTCACGCAACGCTCGCCGGATGCCGAGTCGCGTGACGGGAGTAGAGTCGACTTCGGCGAGCGATGCGCTGGCGATGTCGAGCGTGAGGGGGCGGGTGCGGGCACTGTCGTACGCAATCCGCTCGGGATCAAAGTACGGGTAGGTCAACGCGGGCACGTCCTGCCGCCCCGGCTGGCTTGGGGTCACGAGCCAGTCGAATTCCTTCGATCCCCGCACGCGCGCGCGCGAGGTATCCACCTCGACGCGCTCCGCGCCGTTGGCGACGGATGCCCATCCGAGCTTCAGTGGCGGGCGGGGCCAGAGCTTCACGTTCCCGCTGCCCTCGAGCCGCAACGTTACGACGACAGGATCGCCCATCCTACCCGCCGGGGCCGACACGCGCGTCAGCGCGGCAACCTCGCCGACCGCGCCGGCAAAGTCTACGGGACGGCCTTTCAGCGGCACCTCGAGCGCAACGAATCGCACGCTGTCCGTTCTCAGCTCGAAGCTCTCCTCACGCGAGAAGAACGACGTCGAGAGCGGAAGCGAATACGTGAGCGCTGCCGGTGCGATGGCGGTGCGACCCGCGAACAAGGGAAACAACGCGCGACGATACGACAGGGTCTCGAAGCAACGGCGCCCCACGCGCGTGAGCGTCGCCGGCGCCGCGAGATCGTATGCGAGAACGCCCGGCATCTCGGGCGGGAAGAAGGTCGGGTTCCGGCGGAGCCGCTGGCGCGCGCTCTCATTGAGCTGCACGTCGACGACGTAGTCCACCTGCTGGCCGACGAACAAGGTATCGGACGCCGGCTTGCCCTGCCGGTCCAGCCAGGCGCGGACCAGGACATCTGGCGGTAGCACGCCCCCACCGCGCACTTCTACCGGGCCAACCGTGGCCGATGCGTGCTGCAATCCCACCGTCGCCACGAACGGTGGCAGAGTCAGGCGACCCGGTGCTGCGGACGTCAGCAGGTAGGTCGCCTCGGTGAGGCTCGAGGGTTGTCCGCTCCCGTCCCGCTCCGTGCGAGTGGACGTGGAAACTTTCAGAAGCTCGATCGAGCCGGCCGGCGAGAACGGGTGCAGGACTGGCGCTGCGGTGCCAGGCGCGCGCGCGGCGACGCTGATCTCGATGCGCGCGCAGACACTCGCCGTATCCGGCGCATGCGCCACGACGGCGAGCTGCGCGATGACGAGCAGCCCGATCACGTCGCCGTTACCAGTCTTTTCCGCCGGGAGGCGGCTCGGGGCGGTTCTGCTTCTGCTTCTTGCTCTGCACGTCGCGCTCTTCGCGCTCGGCGCTTCCCAACAGTTGCTCCGCCTGACGCTGTGCGAGCGTTGGCTGCGGCTTCTGCTCCTGCTGCGCGGGCGAAGGGGCAGCATTCGATTGGCCGCCGCCTCCGCCGCCCCCACCGCCCTTCTTCTGTTTTTCCAGAGCCAGCTCGTAATTCCATTTTGCGTCGAGATCGTTGGGCCGCTGGAGCAATACGCGCTTGTAGGTGCCCAACGCTGCCTTCAACTCGGCCGACGCGGAGTCCCCCTGGGCAGCACGTCCCCGTAACAGGTGGGCAAGTCCCCCGTTGAAGCGCGCCCGGTACTGTATCTCAGGATCGGCCTTTTCAACCGCTTTCTCAAGTATCTCGGCCGCCGCGTTCGTGGAATCGGATGCGAGGAGCGCCGTGCCGTAGTTGTACAGGGCGCCGGGCGACCGGTCGCCTTTCTGGATGTTCTGCGCAAAGAGCGCGGCGGCCTTGCGGTAGTCCTTGGCATTGTATGCGGCGACACCATCAATCGCCTCGCGGGCCGGCGCGCATCCCTGGATAGTGAGCGCGAGCATGAGGCCCGCCGCCACCGCCGTTTCTGCCGAGGCCGCGCGCCGGCGGCGGCGCGCACGCCGGCCGACGAGCACGGTGTCGAGCCATAGCAGGAGAATGGCGGGAAACAGGAAAAGCTGGAACCGCGGCTTCAGTGAATCGCCGGATTGTGTCGTTCGCGCGCCGGTGCGGAGCTTCGAGAGCGCCGACTTGATGCGCGTGGCCTTGTCGCTCGCTTCCGCGGGAATGAACGTGCCGCCAGCCGCCTGTGCGGCCGCCTGGAGTAGCGTTGGCTGATAGTGCGTGATCACGACCTGCCCGTTTTCGTCGCGCTTCTCCGTGCGCGCACCGGTCGCGTCCTTGATGGGGATCGTGCTGCCCGCCGTCGTCCCGAACCCGACCGTCACGATGCTGACATTGTTGTCGGCCGCCTTCTTCGCGGCCGCGATAAGCTCGTCCTGCGGCTCGAAGCCCTCGCCGTCGCTCATGACGACGAGCGCGCGATCGGCCCCGCTCTTGGTGAGTGCGAGGAGACTCGTGCCCTGCGTGATCGTGGATGCGAGCGACGTTCCCGCCTGACCCACGATGCTCGGGTCCAGGTTGTCCAGGAACAGGTCGAGGGCGCCGCCATCCACCGTGATCGGCGTGAGGACGTAGGAGCGGCCAGCAAACGCCAGCAATCCCACGCGATCGCCGGGACTGATTGCGCGGAGTCGCCGAATTTCCTGCTTCACCCGCTCAAGGCGGTTGGGCTTCTCGTCGTTGGCCATCATGGACAGCGAGGCGTCGACGGCGAGCACCATGTCGACGCCGCTCGAGCGGACCGTTGTTCTTTCGTTTCCCCAGCGGGGTCCGGCGATCGCAAGTCCGGCGAGTGCCGCGGCGAGTCCGAGCCGAATCGCGCGCCACAAGCTCCCAACGAGTGCGCTATCGGGAATGAGGCGGCGCACGACGTCGAGCGCGCCAAATCGCAGCAGTCGATGCTCGCGGCTCGCACGTGCCCGCCGCAGCAACAACGTAAAGGCGACCGGCAGTATCAGCACAAGCGGCAGGAGCCACGGCAGCTCGACCCAGGCCCAATCGATCGTCATGGGAGCGGCCCCTTCCACGCGACAAGCAGGAGCTCGGCGCCGAGGGCGACGAGCATGATGGTGAGCGGCCAGCGAAACAGCTCGGAGTACCGCACGAACGTCCGACTCCGGACGGGTGTGCGTTCGAGTGCGTTGATCTGCTCGGTGATGCGCTGCAGCGCCGCGGGGTCGCGCGCCCGGAAGTAGCGACCGCCGGTGGCATTGGAGACGTCCGTCAGGAGCGCGTCATCGATCTCGACGCGCTGCATCTCGTACCGCAGGCCGAACAGGCCACGACCGACCGGCACTGGTGCCATGCCCTCCGTGCCGACGCCAATTCCGTAGATCTTGATACCGAATGCGGCAGCCGCCTTCGCTGCGGTGCGGGGGTCGATCGAGCCACGGTTGTTCACGCCGTCGGTGAGCAACACGAGAACACGCGACCGGCCCGGTGCATCCTTGAGCCGGTTCGCCGCCGTGGCGATGGCGGTGCCAATGGCGGTACCGTCTTCGAGCTGCCCCGGCTGGAGGTTGTCGAGGGCGGCCTGCACCACCGGATAGTCCGTCGTCAAGGGCACCTGCGTGAGCGCCTCCCCCGAGAACGCAACGATGCCGATGCGATCGGTGTTTCGTGCAGCGACGAACTGCTTGATCTTCGCGCGCGCGACCTCGAGCCGATTCTGCGGCTGGAAATCCAGCGCGAGCATCGAGCTCGAGATATCGAATGCGACGACGATGTTGATGCCCTCGCTCGTTTGCGTCTCCGCGTGCGCACCGGAACGCGGACGTGCCAGCGCAACGATCCCGCTGGCCAGGGCGAGGTTACGCAGCAGCGTGAGCGCCCGTGCGAGCCCGCGTCCTGTGCGTGGCCCCTTGGCCAGCACCGCCACGCGTGAGAAGACGATCGCCGCGGGCGTCCGCCGACGGGCGATGAGCCACCACACCGGAAGCAGGAGCAGAAGCAGCAGCCACCAGGGCGACGCGAACTGGAGCGCACCAAGATCGATCATGCGGCCCGCTCCTTGTCCTTCTCGGCTTCGGCCGTGGCAAGGGCAGCCGAACGTTCGTGCTCATCGCGCACGATGGCCCTGGCCTCGTCGCCAATCGCGCGAGCACGTTCGGTCGTCAATGGCGCGTTCGCAAACTTGACGGGATCCACCGAGGCGAACACGTCGCGCAATGCGTCGTGCGGAACCGTTGGCACTGCGCGTACGGCGCCTTGCAACTCACCGCTGGTGAGTGCGAGCGACACACCTTCGAGACGTGCGGCGAGATACCGACGCACCACGTCGCTCATGAGCGTGACGTGCCGCCCTGCCTCACCCGCCTCGATCAAGCGCAGTTTCTCGATGCGATCGAACTCGGCGCTCGCATCGCGATAGGGATCGCCGGTTGTGCCCACGCCCCGGCGCCGACGAACGATCCACCATGCGAGCAGCCCTAGGACGAGCGCCGCCAGTGCACCGAGCGCCCACCACCACCATGGAGTAGGCGATGGGACGGCGAGAATGGGTCGAGCCGGTTTCGGGATGCGAAGTGCCGTGTCCGCCGGAAGCACGCTACGGACGAACAGGGAGGGCAGTGTGAGGGCTACCTGGCGTTCGCCCACATCGGTCTGCACCGACACGTCGCCGAGCGTGATGGGCTGGTTCCCGATATCCCATGCGGAGAGGCGATACGTGGCAATGCGATCGGCGGCGCTCGCCGAATCGGCGCCGTTGCGGACGGTCGGCGCATCGAGCGGTTGTACCACGGCGGACGAGTCAACCGCAGTGGGAAAGCCGATTGTCGCGCCTTGCGGCGCACGCACGCGAATCGTGAGGCGGACGACTTCTCCGACGGTAACCGTGTCGCGCTCAATCGTGACACCGGCCTGGACGGGGATCTGGGGCTGTTGTGCGACGGCAGCCGATGCGGCCATGAGGGTCAGCGCCAGCGCAACAGCTGGAACATGGATTCCCGTTTTAGCGAGACTGGCGCTCGTCGCTACCGCGGAACTCGCCCAGCCGCGCACCTCGCAATCGGCGCGCATCAGCGGCGGCGCGAGCGCGTTTCGCGCGTCCGGAAGAACTTGATGAGCGGATCGACCACGCCACCATCCGTGCGGACGGGGATCTCGTCGATGGCGAGGCGCCGCAACAGGCGCTTGCGCGCGCCGAGCTCCTCCGCCACCGCCTCCGCGAATCGTGTGCGCACCTTTTCGTCGCTCGTGTCGACGTCGATCGTCCTGCCCGTTTCCGGATCGACGAAGCGCGCCTGGCCGATGTCGGGCAGTTCCTGCTCGCTCGGATCATCCACGGTGACCGCGACCACGTCGTGCCGCTGCGCCAGCAACTTGAGCGGCTGCTCGAGCTCCGCGGCCTGAAAGTCCGACACCACGAAGATGATCGCCTTGTGCGTGAGCATCTTGCCCGAATACTCGAGTGCCGCGGCGAGGTCGGTGCCGCGCCCGGCGGGCTCGAACGCCAGCAGGTCACGCATCAACCGCAGCGCGTGCCGACGGCCCTTCCTCGGCGGTACGACGTGCTCGATGCGATCGGTGAACAGCACCGCGCCGACGCGATCGTTGTTGCGGATCGCGGACATGGCGAGCACCGCGGCGAGCTCGCTCGCCAACTCACTCTTGAAGCGTGAGCGCGTGCCGAATCGCTCGGATCCGGAGAGATCGACGACCAGCATCACCGTGAGCTCGCGCTCCTCGATGTATCGCTTCACGTACGGCTTCCGCATGCGCGCCGTGACATTCCAGTCGATGGAGCGCACCTCGTCACCAGGCTGGTATTCCCGGACCTCCGAGAACTCCATCCCCTGCCCCTTGAACACGGAGCGGTACTCGCCGGTGAAGAGCGAGTTCACGAGGCCGCGCGTCCGGAGCTCCAGCAGCTTGACCTGCCGCAGGATTTCGGGCGGAACGCCTTTCCCCTGGATCGTCGGCGCGGTGGCCGCGACCGGTGCCGGCGACGTCATGAGGCTCCCGCGAGCACGGGCGCCATCTCGGTCACGGGCTTTCGACTTTCGCCAGCACCCGCGCCACGATCATGTCGCTCGTCACCTCCTCGGCCTCGGCCTCGAAGGTGGTGAGGACGCGATGACGCAGCACGTCGGGCGCGATCGCCTTCACGTCATCGGGCGTGACGAACGCGCGGCCGCGCAGAAAGGCATGCGCGCGCGATGCCTGCGCCAGTGAGATCGTGGCGCGCGGGCTGGCGCCGAACTCGATGAGTGGCGCCAGATCCTTCAATCCCGCGGCCTCAGGCTCGCGCGTGGCGTGCACGATGTCCACGATGTAGTCGACGATGCGGTCGTCCATGTACAGATCGGCGATGCGACCGCGTGCCTCGAGGATGGCTTCCGGCGTGGCGACATGGCGCACGTCGATGTGGTGGCCGCTCGCCATTCGGCGCATGATCTCCTTCTCCTCGTCACGCGTCGGGTAGCCGACGCGCAGCTTCAGCATGAAGCGATCGACCTGCGCTTCCGGCAGCGGATAGGTGCCCTCCTGCTCGATCGGGTTCTGCGTGGCGAGGACGAGAAACGGCTCCTCAAGCTTGTACGTCGTCCCGCCGATCGTCACCTGCTTTTCCTGCATCGCCTCGAGGAGCGCCGCCTGCACCTTGGCCGGTGCGCGGTTGATCTCGTCCGCGAGGATGATGTTCGCGAAGATCGGCCCCTTCTTCACCATGAACTGGCCGGTGGGCTGATCGTAGATCTGCGTGCCGACCACGTCCGCGGGCAGCAGGTCGGGCGTGAACTGGATGCGCGAGAACGACGTGGCAATCGTCTCGGCCAGTGTCCGCACCGTGAGGGTCTTCGCGAGACCGGGCACTCCCTCGAGGAGCACGTGGCCACCGGTGAGGAGGCTGATGAGCAGCCGGTCGATCATGTACTCCTGACCGACGACGCGCAGTGCGACCTGTCGGCTGACGTCCTGTATGAGGCGGGCATCCGCCGTCGATGACGCTGTCGTTGCCATGGGAACCGGTGAGTCGGTGAATCAGCGAGTCGGTGAATTGGTACTACACCAGCTACGGACCCAAGCTTCCGCAGACTACAACTTGTCCAGTGCCGCCTTCTCCGTCTTAGTCAACGAACGAACCTTTCCTGCAGGTAGGTCACCCAGCTCCACGGGGCCAAACTTCACACGCACAAGACGGTCCACTTCGAGCCCGACCGCCTCGCACATCCGGCGTACCTCGCGGTTGCGTCCCTCGGCGATGGTGATGGTGAGATCCCAGCGTCCACGGCCCACTTTTGCGGGCGTCACCTTCTTGGGTTTGACGACACCGTCCTCGAGTTCCACTCCGTCGCGCAGCGCCTCCGCCGCGTAGTCTCCCTCACCGAGCACCGAGGCGATGTACGTGCGCTCGACCTCATGGCTGGGATGCGTGAGGCGATGCGCCGCCGAGCCGTCGGTGGTGAGGAGGAGGACGCCCTCCGTGAGGAAGTCGAGTCGCCCGACATACGTGAGCCCTGGTCGCGCCGGCACGAGGTCGAACACGGTCTTCCGACCTTCCGGGTCATTTCGCGAGGTAATGACGCCGGCAGGCTTGTGCAGCACGAACCACTCGAGTGGCGCCGGCGCCGCGATGCGCTCCCCGTCCACCTTGATGACATCCTTGTCCGGATTGACCGTCTGCCCCACCTGCGCGATTGCGCCATTCACGGTGACCCGTCCATTCGACACGAGCTCCTCAGCCTTGCGGCGAGAGAGAATTCCGGCACGGGCGAGCGCGCGCTGGATGCGCATGGGGTCGGACATCAGGCAGGCCTTGGCTGGGCGCGGAGCGCCACCGCCAGCTCGTCAGAGCGCGGCAGCTCTTCGAGGTGACGCAACGCGAAATATTCGAGAAAGATCGGCGTGGTGCCGTAGTGCAAGGGTCGGCCCATGCCCTCTCCGCGTCCCACCACGTCGATGAGCCCGCGTTCGTGCAGCGACTTGAGCACGCTCCCGACGACCACCCCGCGAATTTCCTCGATCTCCGCGCGGCCAAGCGGCTGCCGGTAGGCGATCAGCGCAAGGGTCTCGAGCGCCGCGGCGCTCAGGCGCGCCGGCCGCGACGCAAGCTGCGCCCGCTCGATCGCTTCGGTGTACTCTGCGCGGGTGAGGATCTGCCATCCTCCGCCGATTTCCATCAGCTCGACCCCGTGCCCCTCATTGTCATAGTGGTGACGAATCTCGTCCAGCGCGGCGGCGATGGCCGCCTTCGAGGCGTCCGGATCGAGGGTAGCCAGCTCGTCAGTCGGAATCGGGCGAGCGCTGGCGAACAGCGCTGCTTCAAGCAGCTTCGCTAGCGGCGTCACTGGTTATCTCCACGTTGGCAAAAGGTCTGGGCTGGGCGACGCGACACTCCCCGAGCTTGGCCATCTCCAGGAGGCCGAGCAGCGTGGAGAGCACCTGCGACGGATCCGCCTCGCGCGTGACGAGGTCCGTCCACATCAGGTGCGCGCGAAGCAGGAGCACGGAGCGAATCAGTTCAATGGCGCCAGGCACATCGACCGAACGCGCGATGACATCGTGCATGATCGCCGGCTTCGTGGCGCGGAGCAGCCGGTCGACGGCCGCCAGCAGCTCGCTGAGCGAAAGGGCGAGCGGCGCTTCCGGCGGAGCGGCCGCCTGGGGGATATACGCCCGCGCGAACCGGCTGCGACGCTCCTCGCCCGCCCGCTCGAGGACGTCCACCACCTCGCGCATCTGCTGGTACTCGAGCAGGCGACGGACGAGCTCCGCGCGTGGATCATCCCACGCCTCGCCTCCATCGGTGCGCGGCAGGAGCATCTGCGCCTTGATGCGCAGCAGGCGGGCCGCCATCTCGAGATATTCAGCGGCGTCATTCAGCTCGAGCGTGCGAATGCGCGCGACGAACTGTTCGGCCACCCGCGCGATCGGAATGTCGTAGATGTCGAGCTGCTCCTCGCGAATGAGCGTCAGCAGCAGGTCGAGCGGTCCGGAGAACTGCGCGAGCTCGACGACGAACGATGCATTGGCCTGGTCACCGTCCGGGGCCGAGGACCGCAGGACTTCCGTGCTCATTGCAGCCACTGCGCCGCGGCCGGCACTATGAAGGGTTCCACTCCATCCATGACTTGCTGCGTGGCGACGAACGCCGGGGTGAACCAGACCCGCAGCACCTTGTCACCCATGAAGAGCAGCAACATGAGGATGAGCATCCCATAGCGGGCAAACTGCACGTAACGAATCGCGAGCGGCCGAGGCAGCAGGTACTTCATCACGTGGGAGCCGTCGAGCGGCGGGATCGGCAGGAGGTTGAAGACGATGAGACCGAAGTTCAACATCACGCCAATGGTGAGCATCGCCTGGAGGATGCCCACGGTATCGGTGAGGGCCGGCACCGAGCGCGCGAGCACTCCCGTGAGGACGATCGCGACGCCGCACCCAATGGCGATGACGAGGTTCGTGGCGACACCAGCGAGTGAGACGATGATGTCACCGCGGCGCGGGTGCGCGTAGTTGCGGGGGTCCACCGGCACCGGCTTCGCGCCGCCAAACACCACGAAGCGACCGCCCAGCAGCGCGGAACCCGTCAGCATGATGAGGGGCAGCAGGATCGTGAGGTAGGGGTCGATGTGCTTGAGGGGATTCCAGCTCAGGCGCCCTGCCTCGAGCGCAGTACGGTCGCCCTGCTTCAGTGCGGCAAATCCATGTGCGATCTCGTGGGCAATCACGGAGAAAAGCAGAATGGGCGCGACGAGCAGGATTGTCTGGAGTGTATGCAACGTATCCGGGCGAGAACGAACGGGCGCGGAGGGCGCGCACCGCCGGAAGGTAGCGGGCGCTCGGGGGGGAGTAAAGTTGTCACGGTGCATACGACAACTCGCGAAACAACGGAACTGCAACCGCAGAGCCGTCAGTCAACCGCTATCAGCCGTCAGTGTCCAGTGACTTCGGCGAGAGATGCGCGCGACCTGGCAGGCTGTCACCCGGTGCGGACACTTATCGGCGAGACTGCATGAAAAAGGTGACGCTCTGGTTCGGCAGGTCTGTGACCGTGATGCATGCAGAACTACGAGAACCTCAAAGTGTGGGTCAAGTCCCATCACTTGGCGATGGAGATCTACAGGATCGCAGAGATGTTTCCTCGCAGGGACGGCCTGGCACTGACCTCCCAGTTGCGCCGTTCGGCGCTCTCAATACCGGCAAATATCGCGGAGGGCGCGGGGAGCGAGACACAGAGCCGGTTCCGGCATTTTCTGCAGATTTCGTTGGGCTCCGCGTCCGAGACTAAATATCATCTGCTTGTGGCGCGCGATCTCCAACTCATCTCGGCCGAGAAATTTGCGGAACTCGCAGAGCGCATTTCGGAGATTCGGCGCATGCTGACCGGCCTCATGAACCAGGTCGCGAAGCGCGCGTAAGCAGTGGAGCCAAAGCCGCAGTTCCTGGATACTGACGCTGACGGCTGAAAACTGAGCGCTCTGCGGTTGCTTTGCACAGTGATGGCAAGTTCCCAGTTTGCTGGCACTGGTGCGATATAAGTTGGTGTATCTGCTTGACTTCACCCCCCTGTCGACCTAGCTTTGTGGGCTAGCGACAATCGCGACCTTTACTGAGTTCTGGAGATCTTTCGTGCCGAATATCGCATCCGCGAAGAAGAACATGCGGAAGTCACGCGCCGCCACCGCGCGCAACCGCGCGCAGCGCTCCGCGCTCCGCACCGCGCTCAAGAAGGCCAAGGCGCCGACCGCCACTGCGGACGAGCGGACGCAGGCCGTCAGCCTCCTCGATCGTGCCGCTCGCAAGGGTCTGGTTCACAAGAACCTCGCGGCGCGACAGAAGAGCAAGATGGCCAAGGCCGTTAGCGCCTGAGTCCAGCGGAAGCAGCAGAAAGAACGACGCCGGCGGGGATTCCCCGACCGGCGTTTTTTCTTTGTCCTGGGCATAACGCGCAGGCAGTCCGCAGCGGGCACACATTCCGCATTGCGGAATATTCAAGCGATCCTCATCTTGGGGCTCCTCCTGCCGCCGGACCCGGGTGGTGCCATAAGGGCACCACCCGGGACCAACCAGCCGGAGTAGTACAGCACACTTTGCTGTTTGGATTCTTTGGGAGTGCGTTGGGAGTACAATATCACTCCGCGAACAAATGCGAGATTGCTGATAGGGTATGGCTGATTTCCCCTCGCCTCCCGCCATCGCCGCATCGAGTGCGCACCGCCACGAGACCGCTCGGGTCAAGCGTGCGAGCGCATCCGTCCGACGCATTACCAAATGGCTCGAGCGGATGGAACTCCACTGACACCCTCCCACCACCCGGACAAATGACGGAGACGCTGAAGCGCCCGCAGGAGCCCATGTACTCCGCGGCCCGGGCGTCGTCCCCCACCGCACCGCCGTCGCCCGTGCACGATCGCGTCGTTGCGCGTACGGTGGCGGTGCTGCACCGCGTCTTTGGGTCGCCGCCCGAACGTGGATTTGATATCCATCTCTGGAACGGCGACGTGGATGTGGCGACCGGAGCGCCGCGTGCTGATTTCTCACTAGTCTTCACCAGGCAAGGCGCGCTTCGCCGGATGCTGCTTCCACCGTCGGAGCTGACGATCGCCGAAGCGCTCGTCTCGGGCGACGTCGAGGTCCGTGGTCCTTTGATCAGCTCCGTCGGCCTCGCGGATGCGATCGGGGACCGCATCAATTCCGTGAGAGCTGCCGCGTCGCTGCTTCCGCTTCTCCTCCGGCTCCCGCGCGACGGCGAAGAGACGGGCCTCGCCTCAAGCCGCTACACGCGCGCGCCGCGCGCGCTCAACCCGGGAGGTCGCGGGAGCGAAGCCGACGAGATCCGCTTTCACTACGATGTGGGCAACGATTTCTACGCGCTCTGGCTCGATCCGCACATGCTGTACACGTGCGCGTACTACCGCGACGCGCACGACGATCTTGCCACGGCCCAGACGGCCAAGCTCGATCATATCTGCCGGAAGCTCCGGCTGGCGCCCGGCGAGCGACTGCTCGACATCGGCTGTGGTTGGGGCGGATTGGTCATGCACGCCGCAGAACACTACGGCGTGCACGCCCGCGGCATCACGCTGAGTGCCGCGCAGGCAGAATGGGCGCAGCGGAGCATCGTCGAGCGCGGGCTGGCCGACCGCTGCCAGGTCGACGTGATGGACGTGCGCGACCTTCCCGCCGATGCCCGCTTTCACAAGATGACCTCCGTCGGCGTCACAGAGCACATTCCGGAAGCCCAGCAGCCCGAGTACTTCGCGCGCGCGTTCGCCGCACTCCTGCCCGGTGGGCTTTTCATGAACCATTGTGAGGTGAGCAACCTCATGGCGCGCAATCGGAACACGATCGGCGAGCGCTTTCGCGCGTGGCTCTGGAAACGCGACCAGTTCATCGATCGGTATGTCTTCCCCGATGCACGATTGGTCCCGCTGGGCAGTGTCATTACGAGTGCGGAGCGTGCCGGGTTCGAGACGCGGGACGTCGAGAGCCTGCGCGAGCACTATGCGCTCACGCTGCACGCGTGGCTGCGCAACCTGCGCGCGCGACGGACGGAGGCACTGGCGCTGGTCGGCGAGCGCACGCTGCGGGTGTGGGAGCTGTACATGACCGTCGCGGCACGCGGATTCGAGAATGGTGCCATCGGCCTTGCGCAGGTGCTCTTTTCAAAGCCGACGAGCGACGGCGACTCGCAGCTCCCATTGACCCGCGACGATATCTACAACGCCCGCACCGGCTGACGCATAGCGCAAAGGACTGTGGTTACAGCGACGCCAGTTCGGCCCCGCAGCGCTCGCAGTACCACTCCGTGGGATAGTTCAGTGCGGCGCACTCGCCGCACTTCAGCGTCTTCACGCCCTCGCCGCTCGTATCGCGGCTGATCGCCGACGTTGGCTTGCCGCCGCTTGTCGGCGGTGACGAATCCTCCCGTTCAATGCTCGCCACGTCCAGCGGCGTCGTGCGGGCGCCGAGGTTCATGATCTTGTCCTCCTGCGAGCGCATCGCGAACGTGTCGCGGCGCGCCTTCTCGTCGGGCAGGTCGGACGGCGCAGGCTCGAATGTCCCCGCAGGCGTATCGACGACGGAACTCAGGAACGCGAGTTCGTCGAAGCCGTTGGACTTCGGTGCAGTCGGCAGTGCGACGGGTGGGGCCTCCTCCACGGGAGCGCTCGACGGCGCGGCGGCGGACGACCGCTCCTCGATGTCCAGCAACTGCTGTTCGGCCGCAATCACCGCCGGCGGCAGCTCGGCGGGGGGCATGGCGTCCGGCTCCACGACGGCGCGTGGGACCGAGGCCCGGGGGGATGCGGCGCCGACCGGGGCGGGGGACGGCGCCGCCTCTGCCGCCACGGGCTTGGAGGCGCGTGCGGCTGGTGCGGACGTTGGCGCCGCCGCCGGTGCAGATGCCAACTCAGGCTCCGCCAGCGCTGGACGTGCGGTGGAGTCCAGCAACTCGCGTATCCGGGATAATTCGAGCTCCGCCTCCGTGCGCCGGTTCACCGCGCCCGCAATCGCCGCATCACTTGTTGCGGCAGTGCGCTCCCAGTCCGCGGACGAAAGCTCTCCCACGTGGGCGCGCAGCTCGGCTTCCGCCCGCTCATCTTCGGCCCGTTGCTGCTCCGCGGCCAGGTCCGACAGCCGCTTTGTGAGTGCCTCCGTCGCCCGATGCAGTGCATCCGCATGCGAGGTGAGCTGATCGATCACGACGTCGAGGCGCGTCGTGTAGTCGAGATGCACGCGCTCGAAGACGTGTTGTGGCGTGGTCGCTTTACGCGCGTTGAGGGCAGTGATCCACCCCTCGAAACGGCGCCGCTCCGCCATGAGCGCGCCGACCGCGGCAAGCGCTCCTGAGGGATCCGGCGTCTCTATGGCGGCGCTGTTGCGCCGCGTGTCATTCCCTTTCATGTGACCTCGTCTGCGTCTGCTGTTGCGAAGCACTGCGCCGCGGCACGCGCGGCGCGAAGCGCCCGGGCGTCCTCGGGCGCGAGAGGATTCACCCTGCCAAGCATCCTCGCGGTGAGCACGATGCGCGCCGCGTGCTCGAGACTCTCCATGCGTTGATGCGCCTGCAGGAGTGAGGAGCCCACCGTCGTCGCTCCGTGATTGGCGAGCAGGAATCCGTCGTGATGCGGCAGGAAGGGCAACAGTGAATCCCCGAGTGCAGGAGTACCGGGCATGCCATACGGGACGAGCGGCACCCCGCCCAGGAGAACAATAGCCTCCGGAAGGACATCGTCCATGAGGTCCAGCCCCGCGACGCCGAATCCCGTCGCGACTGGAGGATGCGCGTGTACCACAGCGTGCACGTCCGGGCGGCGCTGGTATATCTGCACATGCATCCCGATCTCGGACGACGCACCCCCCGCTCCGGAAACGTGGCGCCCCTGGCTATCGAGGATCACGAGATCCTGCTCGCACACGTCCACCTTGCTGAACCCCGCCGGTGTCACGAGCACGTCTCCCGACGACAACCGAACGCTGACGTTGCCGTCCTGCCCCGCGATCAGCCCTGCCGCATACAACCGCCGGCACACCCGGACGATGTCAGTCGCCGAGGATGCCGCATCGTCGATCACGGTGTCCGGCGGTAGACCACGCGTCCACCAACCAGGGTGCAATCAACCTGCCCGCGCAATTCCATTCCAGCGTACGGCGTGTTCCGCCCCTTCGACCGGAACTTCGTCGCGTCCACGGTCCACGCGATGTCCGCATCGAACACGGTGACGTCCGCCACCGCGTTTCGCCGCAAGGTACCGCCCGGAAGCTTGAACAATCGCGCCGGAGCGCACGCCATCCGCTCGACGAGCATCGGGACGTCGATGATGTTGCGATGCACGAGCCAAGTGAGGTTTACGGCGAGGGCGGTCTCGAGCCCGATGATGCCGTTCGGCGCGTTCGCGAACTCGCGCTCCTTCTCATCGTAGTGGTGCGGCGCATGATCGGTCGCAATGACATCGATGGTGCCGTCCTTCACCGCCTCCTGCAGCGCCTCGACGTCCTTCGCCGTGCGCAGCGGCGGATTCATCTTCGCGTTCGTGTTGTAGCCTTCGACAGACTCTTCGGTCAGCGAAAGGTGATGCGGGCACACCTCGGCGGTGACATTGATGCCGCGCTCCTTGCCCCACCGAATCAGCTCGACCGATCCCTTCGTGCTCATGTGACACAGGTGAATGTGGCCACCGGTGAGGCGCGCCAGCAGAATGTCGCGGATGGCCATGATCTCCTCGGCCTCCGCGGGAATTCCGCGCAGGCCAAGCCGCGCGCTCATCAGTCCTTCGTTCATCGCGCCGCCTTCTGCGAGCGTGGGCTCCTCGCAGTGGTCGGCCACCGGGATGCCGAAGGTGCGCGCGTACTCCAGCGCCGTGCGCATGAGTTGCGCGCTGACTACGGGCTTGCCGTCGTCACTCACTGCGACAGCACCGGCGCCGACCATCTCGCCGAACTCGGCGAGCGTTTCGCCCTTTTCGCCGATCGAGATGGCGCCAATGGGATAGACGCGAGCGCCACCGGCCTTCTTCGCCTGGCTGATGATGAAGCCCACTGCAGCCTGGTTGTCGGTGACCGGATCGGTGTTCGGCATGGCGCAGACGGCCGTGAATCCGCCTGCCGCCGCGGCGCGGGCGCCACTGGCGATCGTCTCCACCTCTTCCCTGCCCGGCTCGCGCAGATGGCAGTGCACGTCCACGAATCCGGGCGACACCACGCGACCAGCGCAGTCGATGGTCTCGAGGGCATCCCCGTCGCGTCGCACGTCGCCCACGCGACCGATCGCCTCGACCACGCCATCGACGACGAGCACGTCGCCGACTTCATCGAGCTTTTGCGACGGGTCCACGAGGCGTCCGCCCTTCAGGAGAATCGCACGCGCCGTCATCGTCCGCCTCCGCCCTTGGCGGCTTCGGCGAGTTCGGGCTTCCCGCCCGAGAGCAGGTAGAGCACAGCCATGCGCACCGCGACGCCGTTTGTCACCTGATTCAGGATCACACTGTGAGGTCCGTCCGCGACATCCGAGTCGATCTCGACGCCGCGGTTCATGGGACCGGGATGGAGGATGAGCAAGTCCTTCGGCGCGCGCGCGAGGCGTTCGGACGACACACCGAAGACGCGATTGTACTCACGCAGCGAGGGAATGTAACCGCCCTGCATGCGCTCGAGCTGGAGTCGCAGGATGTTGAGCGCGTCGGCCCACTGGATGGCCTCCTCGATGCGCTCGAAGACCGTGACGTCGAACTGGGCGATCGCATTCGGCATCAGCGAGCGCGGTCCGCACACGCCGACCTGGGCGCCCATCTTCAGCAGACCCCAGATGTTGGACCGCGCGACGCGGGAGTGCAGGACGTCGCCACAGATGCAGACCTTCAGCCCGTCGAGGCGCTTGAAGTGATCGCGCAGTGTGAGCATGTCGAGCAGGCCCTGTGTGGGATGCTCGTGCGTGCCGTCGCCGGCATTGATGACGTTCGACTCGATGCGCTCCGCCAGGAAGCGGGCGGCGCCCGATGATCCGTGGCGGATGACCACCATGTCGATGCGCATCGCCTCGAGATTCCGCGCGGTGTCGACGAGCGTCTCGCCCTTGCTGACACTCGACCCCGAGGCGGCGACGTTCACCGTGTCCGCCGAGAGGCGCTTCTGTGCAAACTCGAACGAAACGCGGGTGCGGGTGGACGCTTCGAAGAACAGGTTCACGATCGTGGAACCGCGCAGCGTGGGCACCTTCTTGATATGGCGCTCGCTGATCTCCTTGAATGGCTCCGCGGTATCGAGGATGAGCCGAATCTGGTCACTCGAGAGGTGCTCAAGTCCGAGCAGGTCCTTCCCGAGCGCCCCGTTCACTCCTTCTCCGCGATGATGACGGCGTCGCGGTCGTCGAGTTCCTTCACAAGGACGTCGACCCGCTGCGTCGGCTTCACCTCGATCAACTTGCCAACGACGTCGGGCTGGATGGGCAACTCGCGTCCGCCACGATCGATCAGGACGGCCAGGCCAATGCGCCTTGGGCGCCCGAAGTCCGCCAGCTCGTCGAGCGCCGCGCGGATCGTGCGGCCGGTGTAGAGCACGTCGTCGACGATGACGACATGCTTGCCATCGATGGCCCACGGCAGGTTCGTGGGACCCACAACGGGACGTGGTCCGACGGTCTGGAGATCGTCGCGATAGAGCGTGATGTCGAGCGCACCGCTCGGCACCTCCGCGTGCTCGCGATCACGAATGGATGATACCATGCGCGCCGCGAGCTGGACGCCGCGGCGCTGGATTCCCACGATGATGAGGTCCTCGGTTCCCTCATTCAGCTCGACGATCTCGTCGGCCATTCGACGGAGGGCGCGGTCGATACCGCGCGCGTCGAGGACTACGTGTTGGCGATCGGGCATGGCGGGGAAGATAGTGCGCGTGATCCGCGGCGAGGAAGCGTAGTCGCTGGTGGAGAGACGACCCGCTTTGGAACCTCGCGCACGAGAAATCCGTCGTGCAAAGTGCGACAATCTGTGCATCTTGCGACTCTTTAGCTCAGAAGCGACCAAGACTAATCGGCCTCACACGTCGATTGGATCGGGTGATTTGTCCCACTGACGTAAAACACGACGCTTTTTCCGGACATTTTTGCCAATGCGACGTTATGGCCCGTGCGTTGCCTACCGAATGACCAACCGGTAGCCCTCTGCGTTGCCGAGTGCATGCAACCATTTACCGAGCCTGAGCTCGACAGGACAAAATCATGAGTAAGCCGAAGATGGCTCTCTCGAAGGTGTTGCTCGTCGCGTCGACGCTGCTGGTTGCAGCGTGCGCCGGCGAGAGCACATCACCAAGTGCCCGCCTTTCTCCGCCGCTCGAGGTGAGCAAAGCACTCGTTGGTGTGGTGGACGGCGTCTACCAGTTTGCCATCAATCCGAACGTGGCCAACACGCTCACCATCGGAGCAAGCCAACTGACACTGCCGGACCACGCGATCTGCGCACTGGCAACGACTCCGTACGGTCCCGGGTATTGGGATCAGTCGTGCGCCGCAGAACAAGGATTGGTCACGATCACCGCGGTGATCAGGAACGCGCAAACGAACAATCCAAGCATCGAGTTCAGTCCGGCAATGCGTTTCAATCCTGACCGGAGTGTGCAGCTGTTTCTCCAGGTCGACAACGCCGCGACGCTCTCTGCGATGTCCAAGATGGTGTACTGCGGCCCGTTCTCGACGTTCTGCATGGATGAATCGCTGAACGACTCGAGCCTCCTTACCACCGTCGACGTCACGAAGAACACGGTCTCTCGTCGCATCAAGCACTTCAGCGGCTATACGGTGGCGGAATGAACGCGAACCGGCGCCAGCCTATGGGAGTATCTCCGAGACTGCTACCAGTAGCTACCTCGAGTCGAGTCGCTCCGCGCGACGTCACGCGTAACTTTGGGGAGGCCTCCATGGATCATTCGGGCTATATCATCGCCTCCAGCTGACACACCGCCGTCCGCTCTGCCGTAGCGCCTTCGCGCACTCTCCAGAGCAACCACGGGGTCGGTTCCGCAAGGGACCGACCCCGTTTGCGTTGGGGCAACGACCAATCCAGGTGAAGACGTAGCCTCGCTATTTCGAAAACCGACGCATGATCATTAGGACGGCGGCAATTGCGTTGCGGTCCATTCGAGCTCCCGCGAGATCGCGCTGACGATGCCCTCGTGCCGAAATTCCTCCGGCAGGACATCCCACGTGTAGGTCTCGACCTCGAACTGCTGGCACACCGAGCGCTCGCGCACGAGCCGGAGCACGTCGGCGACGTACGCCTGCGTTCCCTCGAAATGACCGTATTGCGTGCGGAACACCGGCACGTGGAAATGGATGCGCCACTCCCGGGCATCGCGGTCGCCGCGCGCTGCGGCAATCGCCTGCGGCAGGTCGAGGTACCGCTTCAGGCTGCCGTCCGCACGCTGCTCCACCACTTGGTGCAGATACACGTCGTCCGCGAACTCGCCCAACGCGTCGAGTGTCTTGTCGTCGTCTCCGTCGAGCGTTGTCCGGAGTCCCGCCGTGACCTGCACCTTCATGACGCGAATTCCCGCTGCGGCCAGCATATCGAGCACACGCTCCGGATCCTCGAACTCAACGGCCATGTGGCACGTGTCGAGACAGACGCCGAGATGCTCGCGAATGGTGGCTTCGGCGGCCCGCGGGGTTACTGCGAGCCTTGTTGCCAGCGCCGCTACCGCTGCGGGTGCGAGGAGATAGCGATTGAAGAACTCGACCGTCTCGGCAATCGTCTCCAGATAGCAGCAGGGCTCCGGCTCGAGCGCCAGGGCAACCCGTCGTCCCGTCGTCGAGCGGATCTTCGCCAGATGCGCCACGTGCGACAGCAGCGCCTGCGCCATGTGCTCCGATCCCGCCTCGCCGACCACGCGCGGAGCGAACGCGCCGGGCACGGTGCTGATCGTCCCTTCCACCCCCTCGGGAAGCAGGGAAGCGAGGATGTCCGACAACTGGTTCGTATACGAAAGGCGCTCCGGGTCGAGCCAGTCGGGCAGGTACACCTGCTCCTTCACCGGCCGACCGTGAAATGGGCCGTACGGGAACCCGTTGATCGTGAAGAGGTAAAGGTCGTTGGCCTGGAAAAAGCCGCGGAGCTCCTCCAGGACCTCCGGCTTCGCCAGCACGCGCGCGGCTTCGGCGGACAGTCGCAGGCCGACGCCAAAGGGCCGACCCGGAGCGAATCGCTCGCGCACCGGAATCAGGAACCGCGCGAGGTTGTCTCGCACCTCTGCCCACGTCTCGCCCGGATGGATGTTCGTGCAGTAGGTCAGGTGCGTCCGGGGTATCGTCACGGTGGCGGATTTGAAAATGATGGCAGGAAAAAATCGGCGGAGGTCGCATGCGGCACAGCGGCCTCAAATCGAGATTCGTCGATTGGAAGGGCTTCAACCGTAAACTATATTCGACTGACCGGTGAGTCGCTCGGCGACCGCACGCGCGTCCACCGCTTGGTCGTCATTACCCAACTGGAGGACGTCCCATGCAGGCCGCAGTGATCGCTTCACCGAAGACGGGTCGCGAACTCGTTGACGAATATTTCATCGAAAATCGCACGCGGCTTCTCGAGATCGCCGCGTTCCTGGACCGTCTTGACCGTGCGGACGCGACGCTCGTGCAGAAGGACTATCGCGCCCGCGCTTTTCACGAGGCCCTCGCACTGCTCGGTGCACCGAAAGACGGCTCCACGCCGGACACACGCGTCCAGCGCATCCAGATGATGCTGAGCGATCCGACCACGGCGCCCCAGGAGCAGCTCGACGTGAAGAGCGCCCGCGGTGCCCACGACCATTGGCAGATCGGGCTCGGCACATGAGATACGTCGACCTGCATGCGCACATGGTCTCCCGCACCACCGACGACTATGTGCAGATGGCGCTCACGGGATGCGTGGCCGTCACCGAGCCGGCCTTCTGGCCCGGTTGGGACCGCAGCTCGGCCGATGGCTTCGACGACTATTTCCGCCAGCTCACCGACTTCGAGCCCAAGCGCGCGGCGCAGTATGGCATTCGCCATTACGCGTGGCTCTGCCTCAACCCGAAGGAGGGGGAGAACCGTGCGCTGGCCCGCGAGGTCCTGAGTCGGATTCCCAAGTATCTCGATGCGCCCAACGTCCTCGGCATCGGTGAGATTGGCCTCAACCGTGTGACGACGAACGAGCTCGCCACGTTCCACGATCACGTGGAGCTTGCGCTCGAACACAACCAACTGATCCACATCCACACGCCGCATCTCGAGGACAAGTACAAGGGAACGAAGACGATCATCGATGCGTTGCGCTCGTATGATCGCATCGACCCATCGCGCGTCATGATCGATCACGCCGAGGAGCACACGCTCCCGATGATCCTCGACAACGGGTACTGGACGGGCCTCACGCTCTACCCGCAGACCAAGACGAGCCCCGAGCGCGCCATCGACATGTTCGAACGACACGGCACCGACCGGATCGTGGTCGCATCGGCATGTGATTGGGGGCCGAGCCTGCCCGACGCGGTGCCGCATTTCGGGCTTGCGATGCGACGTCGCGGCCACGACGATGCGCTGATCGACCAGATCATCTACCAGAACCCGGTGCGCTTCCTTAGCCAGTCCCCGAAGTTCCACCTCGGCGTGGCGGGTGGGAATGCCGGCGTGGCTGCTCCCTCCGTGCCGGTGATGAGCGCCGGTCTCGCCAAGACTGGAGTGGGCGCGGCGTGAAGCGTACGGTCGTTCTCCTGGTCGTCGGCCTCACGCAAGACCTGATCAGCGACGACACGCCCCACCTCTCCGCCTTTGCCGCGCGTGGCGGCGCACGGCCGCTCCGCGCACTGCTGCCGGCCGTGACGTGCTCCATGCACGCGACCTTCACGACTGGCCTGCTGCCGCGCGATCACGGTGCAGTCGCCAATGGGTGGTTCTTCCGCGATACGTCGGAAGTGCGACTGTGGCAGCAGTCGAACCACCTCGTCACCGGCGAGAAGATCTGGGACGCCGCGCGGCGGGAGGATCCGTCGTTCACGTGCGCGCAACTCTTCTGGTGGTACAACATGTACAGCGGGGCGGACTACACCGTCACGCCGCGCCCCATGTATCCCGCCGACGGTCGCAAGATCCCGGACGTCTACACGCAGCCGATGCCCCTGCGCGACGAGCTGAATGCGAAGCTCGGCACGTTTCCGCTGTTCAACTATTGGGGCCCGCGCGCGGACATCACCACGTCGCGCTGGATCGCGGATTGTGCGATGCACATCCAGGACACGCGCAAGCCGTCGCTCTCCCTCGTCTATCTCCCGCATCTCGACTACAACCTCCAGCGCCTCGGCCCCAGCCATCCAGCGCTTGCATCCGACCTCCGCGCCATCGACGCGATCTGCGGCGAGTTGATCGAGCACGCTGAGCGGGATGGAGCGAACGTGGTCGTGCTGTCCGAGTATGGCGTCACGGATGTGCGTGGCCCGGTGCACATCAACCGCGCGTTGCGAGCGGCAGGCCTGATCGAGGTGCGTTCCGAGATGGGCCGCGACATGCTCGATGCGGGGGCATCCGAGGGGTTTGCCGTGGCCGACCATCAGGTCGCGCACATCTACGTCAAGCGCCCCGAACGGATCGCGGAGGTGCGCGCGTTGCTCGAGGGGCTCGACGGTGTGGAGATGGTGCTGGACGGGGATGGCAAGCGCGATCACGGCCTGGACCATCCGCGATCGGGCGAGCTCGTCGCCGTCTCTGCCGCCGAGCGGTGGTTCACCTACTACTACTGGCTCGACGACGATCGGGCGCCGGACTACGCGCGCACGGTGGACATCCATCGCAAGCCAGGGTACGACCCGGTCGAGCTGTTCATGGATCCGGAGATCCGGTTTCCGATGTTGAAGGTCGGTGGGATCCTCGCGCGCCGAAAGCTGCTCGGTTCACGCGCCCTGCTGGACATCACGCCGCTGGACGCATCGCTCGTGAAGGGCTCACACGGCCGCGTTACAGACGATCCGGCGCACGGCCCCGTGTTCATTAGCGGAGATCCGTCGCTGGTTCCGGAAGGCGAGGTGGACGCGACGGCCGTGAAGGGTCTGCTGCTACAGCAACTCTTTGGACCAGCTCGCGTTGATACCGGATCAACGGGGAGTTCGCGTGCCCGCTGAGGCGCGGCGATCCGCACCCCGAGTGGTGCGGCGGAAGGTGTCCCGCACACCGCCGTCAGATTGGAGCGCCGCGATCCTTCCGTACCTGCGCATCGTTCGCGCGCCCGCCGTGTTTTCGGCACTCGGCGATCCGCTCGCCGGCTTGCTCGTCGCCGGTGGCGCGCTGTCCGGATCTCGCGCGTCGCGGCTCTCGGCGGCCGCGGGACTCATCTACCTCGCCGGGATGGCGCTCAACGACTACGCCGATCGCGACGAGGACGCGCGCGCGCGGCCGGACCGGCCGATTCCGTCCGGCACCATATCCCCGCGCACGGCGGCGCTTGTCGGTGGCTCGCTGCTCCTGGGTGGCGTTGCCCTGGCGCACACCGCGGGAGCGCGCTGGACAGGGCCGGCACTCGCCGCACTGGTCGTGGCCTATGATTTCCCGCTGAAGCATTCGTCCGCGCTCGGACCCATCGCCATGGGTGCATGCCGGTCGGCGTCGCTGTTGATGGGTGTCGAGGCGGCGGCGCGCGGCCCTCTGGGGCGACAGGGAGGCGAGCAAGCCGTGATGCTCGGCGCGTATGTCGCGGGCCTTACGCTGATCGCGCGGAGCGAGACCGGCGTCGCACGGTCAGCGGAATTGCGGGGCGGTGCGTTGCTTGTCGGTGCTGCGCTGCTCGCCTCCGTGGTGCGCGGCGGGGCGCGGTCGCTCCCGTGGGGTGCGTTGGCTGCCGCACTTGCTGGCCCAGCGGTGGCGCGTGCGCTCCGGGCGCCCGGCCCTTCCACGGTTGGCCCCGCCGTGGGGGCGCTCGTGCGGGCCATCCCGGCGCTCGACGGCAGCCTCGCGTCGACCAGCGCACCCGTGCCGACGCTCGTTCTTGCCTCGTTGCTTGGTCTTGCGCGGTGGGGCCGCGTGCTCATCCCGATTACGTAGGACGGACCGTCGCGGTCTGTCGTGCAACATGCCTTTCTCATGCTGTGATTCAGGAGCTCGACCGTGAAGATCTGGACCGTTGGTGCGCGCGGCGCGATTGCCAGCACGCTGGCCGTGGGCACCCTGGCGGGGCAGCGCGGCATGACGCCTCTCGAGGGTTTGCTCACCGAGACGCCGCCATTCCATGGGCTGGGGTTGGCCTCCCTGAACGACGCCGAGTTCGGTGGTTGTGACCTCATCCCCGGTACGCTCGCGGAGACGGCGCAGGAGTCGCTCGTAGGGGTTGGCAGCTTTCCGCCTCCGATGATCGACGCGCTGATGCCGGCGCTGCAGCAGATCGGCATTACGCGCGGCATCCTGCGCGGCGGCGGACCCACGATCGACGCGCTGGCACACGAGGAACGAGCGGCCACCTCGGCGGGAACCGCGCGCGCGGCCGTGGAGCGGATCGCCCGCGACATCCGCGCGTTTGCGAACGGCGCACCAACGGTGGTGGTGAACCTCGCGTCCACCGAGCCGCCACCGGCCGCGCCGCTGAATGCATGGAGCGCGGCAGATCTCGAGAAGGCCCTCGACGCCGACGACCCACGGATCCCTGCGTCGCTGCTGTATGCGTATGCGTCGATTCAAGCGGGCTGTCCGTATGCCAACTTCACTCCATCGGGCGGCGCATCGATTCCCGCGATCGTCGAGCTGGCGCGCGCCGCCGGCTTGCCGCTGGCCGGCCGGGATGGCAAGACCGGCGAGACCCTCATGAAGACGGCGCTCGCACCGATGTTTCCCATCCGCGCCCTCACCGTGGAAGGCTGGTACAGCACCAACATCCTCGGGAATACCGACGGTCTGGTGCTCGCCAATCCAGACAACAAGGCGAGCAAGATCAGCTCGAAAGCCGGGGTGCTCGAGGGCATCCTCGGCTACGCACCTGAGGGCGACGTGCGCATCGACTACTTCAAGCCGCTCGCCGATCACAAGGTGGCGTGGAACTTCATCCAGTTCCGGGGCTGGGGCGGCCACCGCATGCGTCTTCAGTTCACGTGGGAAGGCACCGACTCGGTGCTTGCCGCCCCCCTCGTGCTCGACATCGCGCGCCTCATGCTGCTCGCCCGCGATCGCGGGCAGAGCGGATCGATCGGTGAGCTCGGCCTCTTCTTCAAGACGCCGGAGGGATCGACCGAGATGAACCTGCACCACCAATACGACGCGCTCCTGCGCTGGGTGGGGTCTGCATCGTGAGCGGACGCTGATGTCCGACGCTCCATTTCGGCTCGGCTACAACACCAACGGCTTCGCGCATCACCGCCTCGACGACGCGCTGCACATCATCGCTGAGTTGGGCTACCGCGCCGTTGCGCTCACGCCGGACGCGAATCACCTGCCGCCCGACCGCACGTCGGCGATGGAGTTGCGCGCCACGCGTGCCCTGCTCGAGCGACTCGGTCTCGCGGTCGTCGTGGAGACGGGTGCGCGGTATGTGCTGGACGCGCGACGCAAGCACTTTCCGACACTTGTCGATGCCGATGCGGCCGACCGCGCGCGTCGTGCTGCATTCCTCGAGCGCTGCGCGCACATCGCGACGGCGCTCGGCGGCGACACCATCTCGCTCTGGTCCGGCATTCCTGCACCAGAGGTCGCGCGGGATGACGCGTGGCGCTGGCTCGTGGATGGCGTGGGCGCGCTGTGCCATCAACTGACACCGCTCGGCATTCAGGTCGCGTTTGAGCCGGAGCCGGGCATGCTGCTCCAGACACTCGGCGAATGGGAGCAGCTCCGCGATGCCGTGGCTGCGCCGAACTTCGGCCTTGCGCTCGACGTGGGACACGTCCCCTGCACCGAGACCTTTACCGCCGGCGATGCGATTCGGCGCTACGGCACGGCCATTCGCACCGTGCATCTGGACGACACGCGGAATGGTGTGCACGAGCACCTGCAGATCGGCGACGGAGAGCTGGACTGGGCGGACATCATGCGGGCTCTACGCGAGGTTGGCTTTCGCGGGATAGCTGCGGTGGAGTTGTCGAGGCACTCCCATGCGGCGCCGATGGCAGCGCGGACGGCGATCGAGCGACTGCGCGCCGCGGGGGCGTGACGCTGACACAAAGCGCAACGCCGGCTCCCGTTCGGAAGCGGCGCTTCGCTCGCCTTGAGCATACTCGCACGACTACTCTCGATGGTCATCGAAGTGCGAAGCGACTGGAGGCGAGCGCTTGGCATCGGCACATCAGGCTGGCGGCCGTTACCGATCATGGCACGCTGTGCTCGCCGGCGATCGACGCGAGCGGCTCGTTGCGGTACGACAAACCGACGCCGCCTATATTCTCGATGAGGAGATGCCAACGGATCTCGCCGCGCGGACCCACTTCGAAGGTCGACACCGGTCCCGTTGCCCCCCCAAGGCCGACCGGCGTCCCGAAGTGCACGACGGTGCTCCCACCTCTCTGTCGACGCGCCGATCCGACGTACGGCGCATAAATCGTCGGCGACGGCGCGAAGGACCAGACGCGGCTCGCCACGCCGCCAACCGGGTCCATCTTCAGCTCGAGCGCCCGCGAGTAGCGCTCCGTTCCCTCCCGGTCGCGCCCGTTGTCGAACATCAGCAGGTGACCGTTGGGCAGCTGCTGCACGGAATGCTGCCCCTGAAACTGCGCCTCCGCACCGAGCGCGAACGTGCTGCCTCGTCCGCCCAGCCGCCACTCGATCCCGGTAAAGCCGGGCGCAATGGAAACGACCTGATCGAGCCAATTGAGTGAGAGGACAAGATTGCCGTGATTGCCGTAGACGAGCGAGTTGGCATGCACCCAGTCCTTCCGGGTGGAGCGCGTACCGATGTCGCGCGCAGGGTCCAGAAAGTCGAAGACACTCATCCGCTGTACCACTCGGCCGGTCTCTGGTGTCCATTCCCAGATCGCATCGCCCACGAGCGTGCTGTCGCCAACCGCACGCTTGTCCTCGGCGAGAAAGAGAATGGTGTTGTCTGGGGTGGGGACCACGTCGTGATGTGTGATCGGTCCAAGAACTGGAGCGACGCTCGCGTCCAGGGCGTGAACGACGTGGCCATCAGGCCCGATCTCGTACAAACCGTAGCCCGCATCGTTGACGACGAAGTTTCCGTTGCGGCGACGCGTGTAGCCTTGCGGCCCTCCCTGACTGCGCCACCACCAGACGGGTGTTCCTGATCGGTCCACGATCGCGACGCCGCGAAAGTCGCCATTGAGCTCCACCATCATGAGCGGCAAGGACGATCGGCCTGTCACGGTGAACTGGACGCTGGCGAGATCGGCGGGAAGTCCGGCGGTGCGGAACACGCCATCCACGTGCGCTCCGGCCGCGCCATTCGCATTGCGGGCGACTACGTCATACGCGTAACCAGCACCGGGACGCAGACGCGGGAGGAGCAGCTTTCCGCCGTCGGCGGGTTCGGCGTGGATCAGCTCGAGCGCATCTCCCCCGCCGATGGGCCAGTAGCGAACGTCCACCGTCGCGGCGGTCGAGAGATGGACGTCGAGGAATATTGCGCCGACGTCGTTCGTGTCGACTTCGACACGTTGGACTTGGATAAGCGGGAGGACGGACTGCGGGCCGGCGGGGCCGCCGTCCCGGCACGCAGAGAGCAGGGCGAGGGATGCGGCGGCGGCGCGCGCGAGGCGGGCATTCATGTGGTAGACGTGCGGATGGTGGCGTACGGAACAGACACGTGCTGCGCTCGCAGCACTGCGAGCATCAAGTCACAGACGATTCGATTTTCGAATTGTTAAGGCCACGCGGGTCATCATCGGCTCGAGTGCGGCTCAATGTTCATGAGGCACGGCCCGCCGCCAACCCTTAGAAAACCCTAAGCCGATTCCCCACGACTTGCGGGAGCTTACGAGCATCATTTGCGCACACGAGCTGCTCTAGGGTGCGGCGATGTCGTCGAGGTGCGCCGTCCCCGCAATGAGTAGGTCGATGAGGCACTGGGATGTGCGTGCGGCCTCGGGAAAGGCCACGGTGTCCTGGTTCCCGAGCACTGGGACACCGCGTTCTACTTGAGGGAGATTGCACCGCCTCGGCACACGCAGCGCGAAGGCGACCGGGTTGTCCGCCACTCCGCAGTGACACCCATACGCGTTCACGGATCTTTAACCGTCGCAGGCTATTTGGCGAGCTTCCTCGAAGGCATCATATCGCTCGAGCCGGCCGCACTATTGATCTTGTTCTGTGAGCAACACCGCTGCTGACTCACTATCATCTAACCGCAATACATCGATTGTCCTGATAACAGAGATTGGCGCACTCCTGCGCCGACGCCGTTGCGCGATAGTATAGGTCGCCTTGATTGTAGGAGATCACCGCCTCAATTGGACTCAGTAGGCCAAATCCCCTGGCAGAATCGGCTCAGCTTGCGTTGCGATTGTTTTACTGTATACATTCTGCGCAAATACTTTGTATACATTCCGCTGACATCCTTAGAGTGTCTTGGTGTTCTTGCTTGTCCGCCTGAGCGCGCCTAGGCCTTCTCCCTTCCCGCTGCGAACGCCCTTTTCTCTCTCAACGGCGCGACAGGTGACTCATGCACAAAGCCTCCGAACCGGCCTCCTGCTCGCGTTGAGCCTTAGCCTGTCCCAGTCTGCCGAAGCACAAGGCGACCGCACCGGACGCCTCGAGGGCCGAGTGATCGACAGTGCCCGCGCTCGTGCACTTGTTGGCGCGCGAGTCGTCGCGGTCGGCCCGGACGCACGAGAGAGCGTGAGTGGCGCCGCGTCGACCGACTCGAGCGGCAGGTACCGCATCGACTCGCTGGCACCGGGTCGATACGTGGTAGGGTTCGAAAGCCCGATGCTGGATTCCCTCGAGATCACGCTTGCGCCGCGCGAGGTCATCATCGCGGCGGGGCGAACCGCGATGATCGAT
>JBKJUW010000043.1:0-7821 GCA_046589725.1 Gemmatimonadaceae bacterium | reverse complement strand
GAACCGGGGGTTCGTCAACTCCGCAACGGGCAACGATGAGAGCGACCCGAACATCCTGCAAGCGGACTACAGCTACTCCGACGACGACGGCCTCACCTGGCAGCACCGACGGATCACATCGCAGATCAAGGATCCCGCGTGGGGCGGCCTCTTCGCCACATCGGGTGCCGGCATTCAGATCATGCACGGGCGGTACGCGGGCCGGCTCGTGCAGCAGTACGTCGTGCGCTACCAGTCTGGAAACTGGGCCGCGAGCGCCTACAGCGACGACCACGGGCAGACGTGGCACATGGGCCACCTCGTCGGCCCGGGACTCGACGAGAACAAGAGTGTCGAGCTGTCAGACGGCACGCTCATGCTGAACAGCCGCGCCACGCCGTATCGGAAGGTGGCCTACTCCAACGACGGCGGCGTGACCTGGACCGGGTTGCATGACGACAATCAGCTCCCCGACCCGAACGACAACGGCTCGATCATCCGCTTCGACGAATCCGCGCCGCCCACCAGTGCGCGGGCGCGGTGGCTGCTGTTCAGCAACAACGAAAGCACCAGCGGCCGCCAGCGACTGGTGATCAAGATGTCGTGCGACGACGGCAAGACGTGGCCGATCCGCAAGATCATCGAGCCCGGTTTCGCGGGCTACTCCACGCTCGCCCGCCTTCCCGACGGTAGCGTCGGCATGCTGTGGGAGAGCGACGAGTACAGGCGAATCACGTTTTCATCGTTCGACGAGCGCTGGCTCGGAAGCAACTGCTCCTAATGACCCGGGCTCGGCCCAAACGGCCCCCGGCGCACCAGCGGTGTGGGGGTCACGCCACCGCCCGCCGACTGGCCCGCGCACGCCAGGGAACCAACCGGTATACTTGGCCACCGGCGATCGAAATTCCTATCCCGAGAGGAGTTCATGAAGCGACGTGGCATTATTTCGACCACCGTGGTTTCCCTGTGGGCGACGGCAGCGGCTTTCTCACAAGCCAGCACGGCGAGCGCCCAACCAGCAAACTGTTCGCCGCTCACGCAATCGCACGCCGACGCAAGCGCGGGGACTCCGAACATCGGTCATGATGGCACGCCACTCCCTGGCACGCCCGCGCCGGACATCTCGCATGGGTTCACCGGCATTCCGCGCTCGGCGCAACCCGGCCTCACGTCGTCGCAGCGTCGCATTTGGGAGTGCACCTATCGCTTCGCGGAAGCCAATGCCGACATGGCATACACGCTGTTTGTCCCCACCAGCTACGACGCCGCGAAACCGATGCCGCTGATCGTCGATCTTCATGGCCTGAACATCACTCCGCTGCAACAGATCCTGTTCGACGGAACCACCGACTTCGCGGAGCGGTACGGATTCATCGTGCTCGCGCCCACAGGCTTCAACCTGTCGGCGGGATGGGGTGGCCGATCCGGCACGCCAGTGGAAAGTGCCCAGGTAAAACCCGGAGGCGACCAGCGTTATTCCACGAGCGAACTCTCCGAGCTCGACGGCATGACGGCGCTCAAGTTGATTCGCGACAAGTACAACGTGAACAGCGATCGCATATTTCTGATGGGACACTCGCTCGGCGGAGCGGGGACGTACTACCTGGGAGGAAAATACAACGACATCTGGGCAGGCCTTGCACCGCTATCCGGGGCGGGAGGTATCGCCGATGCCACGGCGGCCGAGCGTTACAAGGGAATTCCCATGCTGATCATGCATGGCGACAAGGACTCGATCGTGCCAGTCGGCACATCACGGCGGGCGGTCCTCGCGCTGGAATCCGTCGGCGCGCCCCATGTCTATCTCGAATTCCCCGGGATGGACCACGAATTCTGGATCCGTCGCGGCGCCGATCACATGGAAAAAGTCTTCCTCTTTTTCAGCATGCTTTCGAAACGCACCAACGTCGGATTCATTACGCCTGAGATGGCACCGCCGCCGCCGCGCCGGGGGCCTGTAGCGCCGCGGCCACGATAAAGGTGTGATTCTCCGCTCAGGCTGCTGAACGACCCTGTGCGAGCATGTTCCAATGGCGTTCGCCGAGTCGGCACGACGTCGACGTGATCAACCGCGGCGTGGAGAACGCCGACTTCCAGCGGCTCCCCGAGGAGCGCTACCGCGGCACCGGCACTGAGCGACGTTACGGCGGCTTTTACACCCAGGCCGACATGCGCGCACTCATCGCGTACGCGGCCGCTCGGCAAATCACCATCGTGCCGGAGATCGACATGCCTGGCCACGTGATGGCGGCTATCGCCAGCTATCCGGAGCTCAGCTGCACGGGACAGGCGGCGTGGGGCGAGACGTTCTCCGTACCGCTGTGTCCGGGTAAGGCGGAGGTTTACACATTCGTCGAGAACGTGTGGACGAAGTGGAGGCGCTGTTTCTTGGCACGTACATCCATATCGGCGGCGACGAGGATGAGAAGACGACGTGGAAGGAACACCCCGGCAGTCAGGCGCTCCTGCAAGTGGAGTGGGAAGGCCCGTCGTTGCCAAGAGCAGTAGTCCGGGCAGAGACACTCTTTCACGATCCGGGTCACTGACGCGCAGCAAGGGTCCGGCTATCTTCAAGAGCGCCCGTCTTTCCCGTGCGATGCCTTGAGCTCATGCGACTAGTCCGCTGCACCTTGCCCCACGCCCTCGTTAGCTCGCGCATGGCCTTCACGGGATCCCCACGCGCGTGAGTAACCCTGGGGGCGACGCTGCACGCACGGCTCTTGACGAGCCCGCGCGATTGAGTGCCCTGCAACGGTCTGCGCTGCTCGACACACCAGTCGAGGAGCGCTTCGACCGCATCACCCGACTCGCCTCCGCAGTGCTCGGCGTGCCGGTGACGCTGGTGTCGCTCGTCGACGACCACCGCCAGTTCTTCAAGAGCCAGCACGGGCTCCCGGAGCCGTGGGCCAGTAAACGCGAGACCCCGCTCTCGCACTCGTTCTGTCAGCACGTCGTCTCGCAGGCCGCGCCCCTCATCGTGCCCGACGCCCGCGAGCATCCACTGTTGCGCGACAATCTCGCCATCGGTGAGATGGGGATCGTGGCCTACGCAGGCATCCCCATCCAGTCGTCGGACGGGCAGGTACTCGGCAGCTTCTGCGCGATCGACACGAAGCCGCACGAGTGGACGGAATTGGAGGTCGATACCCTGCGGCAGCTCGGTGAGCTGCTACGCACGGAGCTCCAGCTGCGCGGTGCACTGTGGGACGCCGACCGCGCCGCGCGCGAGGCCGCGGTTGCCGCGAGCGAGCGGGCCGCGGTCATCTCGTCCAGCACCGACGGCATCTACACCGTGGATACCGACGGGCTGTGCACACTGGTGAATCCGGCGGCCTCGCAGATTCTTGGCTTCGCGCCAAGCGAGGTGCTCGGGCGCAACATGCACGAACTGGTGCATGCTCACTACCCGGACGGCACCCCGTTTCCGGAAGCGGAGTGCCCGCTGTTCCACGCATTCCGGGAGGGCCGGTCGACGCGCATGCCCGACACGGTGTTATGGCGGCGTGACGGAACCTCCGTGCCCGCGGACTGCACGTCGTCGCCATTGCTTATCGACGGTGCAGTGGCCGGCGCGGTCGTGACGTTCCGCGACGTCACGAACCAGCGCCGTACCGCGCACGCCATACAGTTGCTCGCGGACGCGGGGGAGATGCTCGCGTCGTCGCTCGAGCACGAGTTGACCGTGGGCGCGGCCATGCGCATGGCGCTGCCACTCCTTGGCGAAGCGTGCGTCGTTGACCTCCGCGACGAGGCGAGCCCCTACAAGACCATCTGCCGACACGTCGACAAGTCGCAGGAACCGCTGCTTTGCGAGCTGTTCGCCGACGCGGGCAGCGCGCACCACATGCCCGTCGACGGCGACGTGGGCGTGATAGAGCCCGCGCCGGCATACCTCGCGGAGCTGGGAATGGTGAACATGGTGACCGCTCCCCTGCGCGGGCAGCAAGGCCGGATAGGAACGCTTCTCTTTGCCTCCGGGAAGCGCAACTATGATGTCTCCGACCTCTGGCTCGTGGAGGAAATCGCGCGGCGCGTCTCGTCTGCGGTAGAAAATGCGACGCTGTACCGCGCTGCACAGGCGGCGACGAAGGCACGCGATGAGATGCTCGCAGTGGTGTCGCATGACCTGCGCAATCCGGTTCATACCATCCAGATGGCGTCCAGCCTGCTCCTCGAGCTACTCGAGGCGCAACCGACCGTGGATCCGGCGTTGCTCGCACAACAGATCGGCGCCATTCGCCGCTCCGCACTGCGCGCCGACCGGCTCATCCGTGACCTGATGGACGTGACGCGCGCAGAGCGCGGTCGCCTGGACATCGAACGCAAGCCGGTTATCGTGCGCGACTTGCTGCGTGACGCGTCGCAGATCATTGCATCGCAGGCTACACAGCACGGCGTCGCCGTTAACGTCCAGCCGGTGGACGAATCGGTTCGCGTAACGGGAGATCGCGACCGGCTGCTTCAGGCGCTCGATAACCTGCTCAGCAATGCCGTCAAGTTCACGCCGAGTGGTGGCCTGGTGACGCTGAGTGCGAGCGCGGACGAGCAGGACGTCTGCTTTGTGGTCCAGGATACGGGCGCGGGCATGACGACCGAGCAGCAGGCGAACGTCTTCACGCAATTCTGGCAGGCTCGGCGTGGCGACCGCAGGGGCGTGGGCCTCGGGCTGACCATCGTGAAGGGCATCGTCGATGCACATGAGGGAACGATCACCGTGGAGAGCGAAGCAGACCACGGGTCCGTCTTCCGGATTCGCATGCCGAGGGACACGAGCAACGAGGGTGGAGTGGAGAAGGTAGGCATGATGGTGGGAACGTCATGAGCGACCCCGACACCTCACCCGCAGCGGGTGCCAGGCAAGGCGAGGCGCGCATGGGGATTCCTGAAACGCGCGCCGCACTGGCTGACGCGGTTCGGCTTGCCGCGCTCCAGGCCACCGACCTGCGGAGCCCCATGCGCGTGGAGGCCCTGCGCCCCATCGTTCGGCTGGCATCGCGCGCGCTGCGCGTGCCCGTGGCGCAGATCAATGTGGTGACGGCGGATTCCCAGATACCGGTGGTCGCCTGTGCGCCTCCGGCGCTGGGCGACTCGTTCGACAATCCGGTGGGCCTCGAGGCGTCGTATTGCCAGCATGTCGCTGCCTCCGGACAGCCGCTGCTTGTTTCCGACGCGCGCATCCATCCGCTGGTGCGTGACAACCTGGCAACGACCCAGGGTGGCATCGTCGCCTATGCAGGCGTTCCCCTGTATGCGCCTGCCGCACTCGGCCCGGATATGGGGGGCCGCGTACTTGGCACCATCTGCGTAGTGGATTTCGCGCCACGCGAGTGGAGCGAGGACGATGTGCTCCTGCTCACCGATCTCGCGACCGCCGTGACCGCGGAGCTGGAGGTCCGCGCAGCGGCGGCCAACGCGCTGCAAAGCGTCGACGTCGCGCTCGCAGAGAGTGAGGCAAGGTTCCGGACGATTGCCGACTCGATCCCGCAGCTCGCCTGGATGGCGGACGAAGACGGTGAGATCTACTGGTTCAACCAGCGATGGTACGAGTATACGGGGACGACACTCGAGGACATGCGCGGGTTCGGGTGGCAGGCGGTCCATCATCCCGACGACGTGAGCCGGGTCACCGAGAAGTTTCGGCAGGCCATCGCTGATGAAGAGCCATGGGAGGACACTTTTCCATTGCGCGCCAGCGACGGTTCCTGGCGCTGGTTCCTTTCACGCGCGCTGCCGGTACGCGATCCCGACACGAACGCGCTCAGGTGGTTCGGCACGAATACCGACATCACCGAGCGCATTGCGCAGGCTGACGAGCGCGAGCGGCTGCTGGAATCGGAGCGTGCGGCGCGCGTGGTCGCGGAGGAAGCGACGCTCGCGCGAACGCGGTTCCTCGCGACGATGAGCCACGAATTGCGAACGCCGCTGAACGCCATCGGTGGCTATGCCGAGTTGCTTTCGCTCGGCCTCCGGGGCCCGGTGACGGAGGCGCAGCAGACGGATATTCAACGCATCCGTCGCGCGCAGCAACACCTCCTCGCGGTCATCAACGACATTCTGAGCTTCGCGAAGCTCGAGAGCGGCTCGGTCCATTTCCAAATGGGAGCCATACCGCTGTCCGCCACCTTCCGCGAGGTGGCCGGAATGATCGCGATGGAGGCCGCCGCCAGGGGGCTGACGTTGGAGGTGGCAACGTGCGCCCCCGAACTGCAAGTCCAAGCGGATCCCGGGCGCCTGAAGCAGGTGCTCATGAATCTCCTTTCCAACGCGGTGAAGTTCACCTCACCACCAGGTAGCGTGCGCCTGAGTTGCGACGTCGAGGATCAGATGGTGCACATCCGCGTCGCCGACTCGGGCATTGGCATCCCGGCCGAGAAACTCGAGGCGATCTTCGAACCATTCACCCAGGTGGAAGGCGACTTCAATCGCAGTGCGCAGGGCACGGGACTCGGCCTCGCGATCAGCCGCGATCTCGCCAGGGGAATGCACGCCGGGCTTACCGTCACGAGCGAACCGGGTGCGGGGTCGACGTTCGTGCTGACGGTGCCGCGCGCCACCACGACCGCACCGAGCGACTCCGCCGGCGAGCATTTCCCAGTCCAAGCCGTGGGGGCGCCGGTTGCGCCGCCTGCGACCAGCCGCGCGACGTTCGAGAGTCCCGTCGACCCCGTACAGGACGAGTTGCGGCATCGGCTCCGAAGGGGAGGCGTGGGAGACGTGCTGGGGTACATCAACGCCCACACACACCACCGCTTCACTGGCCTGTATCGGTTCGACGGCGCGGTGCTGCGAAACGTCGCGCTCTTCGATCGCGAGCAGCAGCAATCACAGCGCGGTGCGGACAGCCCGCTCTGTGAGACGTACTGCTCCATCGTGGGCGAGACGCGAGCGTCGGTCGCCATCACCGACGCCAATTCAGATCCGCGTGCGGCGAACAACCCGGGACGAAAGGCGGTACTTTCGTACTGCGGTGCGCTCGTGCGTGCCACGGACGGCACGCCGATCGGCACGCTCTGCAGCTTCGACCCCACGCCGCAGCCCGTGATGGACAACGAGATCGCCCTGCTGGAAGCCACGGCGCGGATGTTGGGCGACGTGATTACGCAGGACTCGCTCACCGCGTCGCGGAGCTGACGGTGGTGCAAGGCTTCATCTGCCATCCCCCGTGACGTCAGGTCATTAAACGTACAGCCCGTGGGACGAATCGATTCGCGTGGGAGATCGCGACCGGCTGCGTTACGTTCGCAAAGTTCGTCGAGTCAGAATCGGCCGGTTCACCTCGACCCAGGCCTGTCATGCGAGTGCATCTCGGGAGTAGCCTGCTCGCCGCGCTGACATGCGCCTGTTCGGCCTCGACCGAGCCACCCACGACGGCAGCGAAGACGTACGCGGGCCAGTATTCCACCAGCGTCGTCGAAACCACGGTGAGCACGAGCCTCACCGGTGGTGGAACGTTCTCGTGCACCAACACCTACACGATGAGCGGCACCATCAGCATGACGCTCGACGTCGCATCGGGCGCGGCCGTCGGTACCGCGACCATCGCGGGCACGCAGGCGGAGACGGCATTCTCCGGTGGCGCCACCTGCCTCGCGAAAGGCTCGCTTGCCACGTCGTGGTCACCAGCCGTCAGCGGGTCACCCAGCGCGCTCCTGTTCAACGGCGAGAATGTCGCCACCAACGGAGGCTACGTGGTGACGACGCGGACGAGCTTCCGCGGTGCCATCGTGAATGAGGTCGTATCGGGCACGCTGGGGTTCAGCGTGTCCGGAGCGGGCACGATCGGCACCACGAGCATCACGCAGAGCTACAGCACGACGACAGCCGTGACGCTCAGGTAGAGTC
>JBKJUW010000111.1:0-7319 GCA_046589725.1 Gemmatimonadaceae bacterium | reverse complement strand
CGTCGACTTGCCCGACGCCACGTCATACACGAAGAGGTCCACGACCGGATTGTCGACGCCGGCTTTTGGATACGCCTCGACATCCAGGGCGCTCTGCAGCTTCGTCTGGTCCATCTGCAGGAAGTAGTCGGGCACCGGCTTCTCGTTGAAGCGGTAGTAGGCCACCTTCGTGCTCGACGGATTCCACCACATCGCGGACGTCTGGCTCAGCTCCTCGCCATAGACCCAGCTCGCGGTGCCGTACTTGATGCGATCCTTCTCGCTGCCATCCTTCGTGATCGCGGTGAGGTGCGCTCCGTCGCCGTCCGATATCCAGAGGTTGCGATCCCGATAAACGGCCTTGTGCTTCCCGTCCGGCGCGACGGCCTCGGTGTCCTGGCGGCCTCGCTCGCGACCGCCGCCCCCGCGACCAGCAGTCCCGCGCAGCGCGACACTGTCCATCACCGGCGGCGCATCGCCACTCGTTCCGGTCGCGGCGTCGAAGCGGTAGCGCTTGCCGTCCACCAGGTAGTCGAAGGCCCGTCCTCCCTCTGCCCAGGTGCCGACGAGCTGACCGCTCTTGATCGCGCCGCCGCGCAGTGCCGCCATCCGCACGTACTGCTCGTAACCCGGGTACGACTTGAGCCGGCCCTGCGCGCGTAGCGCCGGCACGAAGGCAATAAACGCCAGCAACGTCACTACCCAGCCACGCGCGAACAAGGACTTCCCCATTGCGTCGATCTCCAGTGTCATTCAGTTGTCGTCCGGCACGCGCACCGCGCCAAGTCGTGTCGTCTTCTTCTCGCTCTTCTTCGGCGGGACGCTCCACTCATGCTTCACGCCTTTCGCGCGCGGCTTCGGCTTGCCACCCGCGCGGGTACTGGAACTCTTCCGTTTACCCGATTTGCCACCCTTCATCGATGTTCCCTCACTGTCACGGATTGCACACTACACAAACAGCGAAGAAATCTTACCACAGAGGGCGCAGAGGTCGCCGAGGACCGCAAACGAATTGAAGAAACCCTGAAGCGTTGCGCGGGATATGGCACGGCGCGATCAGGCCTCCCTGAGCAGTGCTCCGCGTCCTCCGCGCCCTCCGCGGCAAAGAGCTTTGTTTGTACGCTCAGGGTTCAAGACCAATTGTCCCTTTTCAACTATACCCGGATAGCGTACGTTCGGCTCCACGCCGCTGCTGCCGAGTACACAATTCGAACGGAGTGGACCATGCTCGATCGTCCCCAGTTGAGCCGTCGTGGATTCGTTGGTGGTGTCGCCGCCTCGGTCGGCATGCTGTCACTCGGCTCACCGCCGCGGCTGTTCGCCACCGAGCGTGATCTCGCATCGGCCCTCGACCCGGCCGACGACTACGACGCCTTCGCGAAGCTGGCGAGCAACGAGAATCCGTACGGACCACCCGAGTCCGTGATGAAAGCCATGACCGGCGCATTCAAGTACGCCAACCGGTATGGCTACCCGGATTCCGGCATCGTGGCCGAGATCGCGAAGCATCATGGTGTTGCGATCGAGAACGTGCTCATCGGGGCAGGGTCGGGCGAGCTCCTCAACGTCGTCGGATCCACCTTCGCCTCGGGCGGCAGGAAAGTACTCGGCGTCGAACCCTCCTTTGCCGCGGTGTACCAGCACGTCACGAGCATCCATGGCGCGGCACTGACGATTCCGCTTGCGGCAGACTTCCGGCAGGACATTCCCGCACTCATCCGCACGGCGCAACAGAACTCGCGCGACGTCGGCTTTGTCTACCTCTGTAATCCGAATAATCCCACGGGACAGATCGTCACCAGGGAGGAGGTGCGCCAGCTACTCGACGGCGTCCCCGAAGGCATGCCGGTCCTCATTGACGAAGCCTATCATCACTTCGTCGACGATCCGAATTACGGTTCGTCGGTGCCCTATGTGCTCGAAGGCCGTCCGGTCATCATCACCCGCACCTTCTCGAAGATCGCCGCGCTGGCCGGCATGCGACTCGGCTACGCCATCGCGCCGAAGGCCTTCGTGGAGCAGATGCGTCCCAACAGCACCGGCACGGTGAGCGCGCTTGTGAAATACGGCGGGGTCGCGGCACTCAAGGACACGGCCTCCCAGGCGGCAGTCAAGAAAATCACGATCGCGCTGCGCTCGCGCACCACGGGGGAGCTCACTGGAATGGGTTACCGCGTCATTCCGTCCGAGGCGAATTTCTTCATGGTCGACGTCCGCCGTCCCATGGAGCCCCTCATCGCGGAATTCCGCACGAAGGGAGTGCTCGTCGGCCGTCCCTTCCCGCCGATGAACCAGCACCTGCGCGTGTCGGTCGGTACCTCCGACGAGATGAATCGCTTCGTGTCGGCATTCAAGGACATCGTCGCGAATCCGATGAAGACTGCGACGACGGGCAGCAACTAGGCGCAATAAAAACGGCGGGCCGCAGAGAGCGCAGGCTGCGCAACGCAGAAAGGCTGCGACAGCGGCAACTACGGTTCAACCCCGCCGCTGGTACTGCGCTGTTCTGGGTATGGGAAGCCTGCGGTTGTCTGCGTCCGCCGTTCTTATTCGCGACACGACAGTCAGTGCCCGATGTCCACCGCGATATTCCGCCACTGTCCCTGGTTGAACCGCCACACACTCAAGAGGCAGCGTGTGGCGTGGCCCACGAGAATCGCCAGCCAGATATGGATCGGCTGCAGCGTACCGGTGTGCTTGATCACGAAGCAGATACTCAGCGGGATCAGCACCTGCGATACGATCGAGATGTAGAGCGGACTCTTGGTGTCGCCCGTGCCTTGGAGTCCGCCGGTGTAGCTCAGTGCCACCGTGATGAACAGTCCCGACACGCTCAGCACCTGCAGCAACTGCGTGCCGATCTCCACCACGGTCGGTTCGTTCAATCCGAATCCGGCAAGCAGTTGCCGCGGAAGGAAGAAATAGAACAGGCCGAGAAACGCCGCCCCCGCGAGACCGATGCGCGCCGCGACCTTCACGCCCTCCTTCGCACGTTCAGGCTGCTTCGCGCCGAGGTTCTGGCCGGCGACCGCAGCGGCCGCGCCCATCAATCCTACTGACGTCCACGTCACGAACGAAAAGAGCTGCGTGTACGACACCGCAAAGGCCGCCTGAGCGGCCGCGCTCTGCGCCAGCCCGCCGATAAAGGCCAGCATGAACACGCCGCCGATGTTCATGGCGATCCCCTGGATGCCCGTCGGCAGTCCATACCGAAAAAGCGAACGAATGATCGTCCAGTCTGGCGCATAGCTTCCGCCGCGCGGGAACGACACGACCCATCCGCCCGTCATGAGCTTGTATAGCGAATACGTGGCGACGAGCCCCGACGACAGGCACGTTCCTATTGCGGCGCCCTTCACGCCGAATGCCGGCACAGGCCCCATGCCACGGATCAGCACGACGTTGAACGCGATGTTGAGTGTCGTACTGGTGACGCCGAGTAGCATGGGCGTGCGAGCGTCACCGGCTGAGCGCAGCGCGCCCGCCAGCATGAAGAAGATCAGCATGCCGCTGCTGCCCAGGAACATGATCCGCAGGAACGGAAGCGCTTCCAGCTTCACCGCGGGCGCCGCGTTCACCAGGTCGAGCAGTCTCGGCGCCGCGAAATAGCCGACCGGCGCCATGATGAACAGCGAGATGCCGATCGCTGTCAGGAACGCCTGGTACACCGTGCGGTCGACCTTGCTCTCGTCGCCCGCCCCAACGAAGCGCGACACCAGCACGCCCATGCCGGTGAACAACGACGTGATGAACACGATGACGACGATGAAGATCTGCCACGACACGCCGATCGCCGCATTCCCGCGAAAGCCCACGTAGTGTCCCACCATCACATGATCGACGATGCCCTGTAATCCGCCGATGATGTTCGTGAGCATCGTCGGCCACGCGATGTTCCACACTGCCCGCGGGAGCGGACCGTCGATGATGGACCGGTCGTACTTGCGCTTCTCCTTCGACGGCGCCTCAGGCATCGCGTTCGCGGGGACGTCCGTCGCCGGCACGGATGCGCTCACTGCGCGTAACGAGGAATGTCGTACGCGAGCGTCACGCCGGCGCCCACGTTCGCCGCGGCAAGGTCGGTGCTCGTCTCCAGAAAGTGCGCGGCCTCGAGCCCGTTGTCTGGAGGGTTCGTCGTGTTGATGCGCAGGTTCTGCCGGAATATCCCCACCGCTTTGTCCTGCATGGCGGTCCGGTCCACCGGACGCACTGGCATCGCCTCCGCCGAAAGGAGGGTAGGTACGAACGCGAGGCCGTCGATCTTCAGTGAAACGCGCATCAACGAACCACAGATGGAGAGGGCTGCCCCAAGCGGGCGGGAACGCCGCGAGTGCGTGACGTGGGAGTGAGAGCGAAGTTCGCCCGGCACCTTTCCCCCCGCAAGCGCGGAAACTTTCCTGCTGGTGTCGCGTACGAAGCGGATCATTCCCTCCCCCCCAAGGGCCGTTTCGTATGCTGATCCATCTCGTCGTCGCCCTGCTCCAGGTCGCGCCTCAGGCATCCGCGCCACCGCCAACGGCGGCGCGCGCGATGACCGCGCGAGACTCAATACGGGCGCGACGAGATTCGGTGAGAGCGCATCGCGAGAAGAGGCCCCCCAAGCATCTCGAGGTCACGGTCGAACATCTCGCGACCGCCTTCAAGGATCCAGCGGCCCGCCAGATCCTCGTGCTCGCGCGCGACGCGCGCACGAAGCAGGATTCCGCCCTTCAGTCATACGACGCTACCACCTACCAGCGCGTCTCGGCGGGCATGGGCTTCACGAAGTTCGGCCGCGACCGCCTCGCCTTCCGCACCGAGCAGGCAACCAAGGTGCGCTGGCGTCGCGGAGTCGGCGCGTACGTCGACGTCACGGGGTCACGGAGCGTCGTACCCATCGCCGGCAAGTCGGCCAACGTCCGGATCGGCGACATCTCGCCGATCCCGTACTTCCCGGGAAGTGAGACGCTCTGGATCGGCTCGAGTGCATCGCGGGGCACCGTCGACGAGAACGAGGGAATCGTCCACCCGCTCGCCGAAGGCTCGGAGGCCTACTACACCTACGCCACGGGCGACTCTGCGACGTTCCGGCTACCGGACGGAAAGGCAATCCGTCTCCGCGAGCTCCAGATTCGTCCTCGGGTGCCGAAGTGGAATCTCGCCGTCGGCTCGCTCTGGTTCGACCTCTCGACCGGCCAATTGGTGCGCGCCGCGTATCGCATGAGCGTGCCGATGGACATCAAGGCGGTCGCCGAGGAAGACGACAGCACCTCGTTCGAGGACGTACCGGCGCTCGTCAAGCCGATGATTTTTCCAATGACGGCATCGGTGAGCGCCATCGGCGTGGAGTACGGGCTGTATCAGGGACGCTTCTGGCTGCCACGCGTTCAGGTGCTCGAAGGCGGCGCCAACGTGAGCTTCATGCGCCTTCCGTTCAAGCTCGAGCAGAAATTCCAGTACGACCAGGTGAACGGCGGCGACAAGCTCCCAGCCATTGTCGTGCCGGCCGATTCAGGCCGGAGCCGCGGGGGGATGAGCGTGACGGTGGGTCAGCCCACACACAGTGACTCGGCACCCGCGTCGCGCCGCTCTGCCCGTCGAAAGGCAATCTGTGACAGTGTCGGCGTCATCACGACGGTGCGGCAATCGAAAAACAACCCGAACCCGGTGCTGGTGCACGTTCCGTGTGATTCGCTCAAGCTCGCGAATTCGCCCGACCTTCCGGCATCGATCTACGACAAGGGCGACGACGTCTTTGCGAGCGAGGAAATGGACGCGCTCGTCTCGCAGGCACTTTCGATGGGAGCACAGCCGGGCTTCGCGCCGCAGCCAATCCGCGGCCAGATGGAGAACCTGCGTTACAATCGCGTCGAGGGGCTGTCCCTTGGCGGTCGCCTCGACCAGACGCTCGGGGCAGGGTACGCGCTGTTCGCGACGGGTCGCCTGGGTGTGGCAGACCTGGAGCCGAATGTCGAACTCAATGCATCGCGCAGTGATCTCCGACGCACGCTTTCCGTTACGGCGTACAACCGGCTCACGTCAGCCAGCGACTGGGGACATCCCTTCGCGCTCGGCGCATCGATCTCCGCCTTCCTGTTCGGGAGGGATGAAGGGTTCTACTACCGTGCGAGCGGTATCGAGCTCGGATCGTCGCCAGACCAGCCTGGTGCCAGCGCATTGACCTGGTCGCTGTTTGCCGAGCAGGAGCGTACGGCCAGGCAAAAGACCACGTTCTCCCTTGCGCGCGTCGTGCACGGCTCCACGTTCGAGCCGAATCTCGATGCGCATCGCGCGGTCTACCTTGGTGGAAGGACGCGCCATACGAGTACGTTCGGCCTCGATCCACAGGCCTTCCGCCTGTTCACGGATGCGCGCCTCGAGAGCGCGTGGGCCGACACGGGCGCGTATGGCCGCGCCGCGCTCGACCTCACCGCGTCGCACGGCATCGGCAATGGCGCCGGCGCGATCACTGTCGCCGCGGGAAGCTCTGTGGGTGTGATGCCAACGCAGCGTTTCTGGTATCTGGGCGGCACGCAGACGGTGCGCGGCCAGCGGCCGGGTTTGGAGGCGGGCAACGCATTCTGGCTCGCGCGCGCCGAGTTGGCGCAGGGCGTCGGGGTGGTGCGGCCGGTGGTATTCGGCGACTTCGGCTGGGCCGGCGACCGGAATTCCTGGCGCAAGATCGGCCTGCCGATGTCGGGCGTCGGCGCGGGAATGTCGATGCTGGACGGGCTCGTCCGGTTCGACGTGGCACGCGGTATCAACCCGGAGCGCCACTGGCGGGTTGATACATACATCGAAGCACGGTTCTGATCCCTGGTTTCGAGCTCGAGCTTTATGCACTGCAACCGCAGAGCCGTCCGTCAACTGCTATCAGCGGTCAGTTCTTAGCCAAGCGGAACACCGTACACACTTCCGCCTGACTGGAAACTGACGCTGACAGCCGAAAACTGAGGGCTCTGCGGTTGCTGTGCCGAAGCCCGAGCCCAAGCTGTTGTCCTCGCGTCGTTCCGTGCTATCCTGCAAGAGCCCGGAACCACCAAACAGCGAGCCGGATAGACCTGACACCCGCGCTCCACATCACCTCCCGACCGCCCGACCATGCGCCCAATCGCCGTCTACCACGAGCACCCCGACTGGTTCAAGCCTCTCTTCACCGAGCTGGAGCGCCGCGGTCTGCCGTACGTTCGACTCGATGCGGCGGCACACCGGTTCGATCCGGCGGAGCGTGCCTCGTCGTTCTCGCTGGTGGTGAATCGGGCGAGCCCATCGGCATACCTGCGCGGGCACGGGGGTTCCACGTTCCACACGCTGCACTGGCTGCGCCACCTGGAGCGCATTGGCGTGCCGGTGGTGAACGG
>JBKJUW010000024.1:0-20050 GCA_046589725.1 Gemmatimonadaceae bacterium | reverse complement strand
CTCGACTTGAACGGGGTGCCGGAAGCCTCGCATATGCCGGCGGGATTCTTCAACCCCATCTCCGACCTTGCGGTGAGCGCAGCGTCTGTCGCCGGCGCGGTATTCCACAACCCGCGCTTCGCCACGTGTAGCCGAGTCCTCACGCTGTGGTAGGTGGTCGCACTTCTTGGCGTGGGCTAGGAGCCCGCCCCGATGCCTGAAGCGCACGCCCAGTTCGAGCCCGATGAGCAGAAGGCGCTCATCGCGCAGGTCGGGGCCGGTGAGAAACCGACCTGTCCGCGCGACGGAACCTTCATGACCAAGCGCTCAATCGGGGGTGGCTCATTCGGGCTCGGCTATTCGCGCCAGCGCGAATGGTTCATCTGCCCGACCTGCCGCCGCAGCTTGATCTTCGACCTCAAGCGCGGCACGAGGAACTGAAGGGCGTCCTCTGCGCCCCCGCGGATGACTGGCGCCTTCGCCCCGGGCCGCTAGCTTTTCACGTTCAGTGATCCCCATCACCACCAGAACAGGCCTCCATTGAACTTCGGCGACCGCCTGCAGTCGAGCTTCGCCCAGGTATTTGGCGACATCGTGCCGGCGCTGCTCGGCGCACTCGTCATCCTTTTCGCGGGCTACCTGCTGGCGAAGGTCCTCGAAAAACTCATCGAGCGATTCCTTCGCCGTATCCACCTGAACCGGATGCTGGAGCACGGCGGCGTCATGCAGGCCGTCGAGCGCTCGGGCTCACACCTGAACCCCACGCGTGTTCTCGCGAACCTGGTGTTCTGGCTGGTGATGTTCGCCGTCATCCTCGTCGCGGCCAACGCACTCGGCCTCGAGTCGCTGGCGAACGTGTTCTCGGAGCTGGTCAGCTACATCCCGAGCGTGATCGCGGCCATCGTGATCATTCTTGCCGGCATTGTCCTCGGTGGCTTCGTGGGCGGGCTGATTTCCGCGTCGGCCGGGGCGCTGAACGGCGGACGCGCACTGGCGCGCGTGGGACGCGGCGGCGTCATCCTGCTCGCCATCTTCATGGCGCTCCAGGAACTCGGCATTGCGACGGATATCGTGACGACCGCATTCGCCATCCTCTTCGGAGCGATCGCGTTGGCGATGTCACTCGCATTCGGACTCGGCAACCGCGATCTCGCCGGCGAGGTCACGCGCGAGTGGTACGAGCAGTACCGCGCCGAGCGTGACGCGGCAGAGCGTCGCGAGCGAGAGCTCGCGGCGAAGGAGGATCTCGAGATGTCGACGGAATATCCCGAGACGGCGCCAACGCACGCAGAGGGCGGCGAGTAGGAGGGCATAACGGCGAACCTGAACGGCGCAATCAGAACGGCGCAATCAGAACGGCGTAATCAGAACGGCGTAATCAGAACCGCGCAATCAGAACGGCGGACGCAGAATGGCGCAGGCCTTCGGCAACGCAGAAGACGCTGTAACAGCAATGCCCCGAATCCTTGCGGTTGCGCTTTTACTGCGTTTTCTGCGTTGCGAAGCCTGCGCATTTCTGCGTCCGCTGTTTCGATTTGAAATCCCCCGGTCTGGTACGCTCGCCATGAATCGTCGACTCAAGTTCATACTTCTCGCGATACTCCTCGCCGCTCCGCTCGCGGCGCAGGGCCCAACAAAGCCGCGTGCCGGCGACCTCGGCATAAGCGCGTTGCTCGGTGGAACCGCCGGTCCACTCGACGCCATCACTGACGTCGCCGGCGTCGAGGTCGGACACACAACGCTGATTTCGGGCAGCGGAAAGCTCGTCGTCGGTCAGGGGCCCGTGCGCACCGGCGTGACCGTCGTGCATCCGCGCGGGAAGCGCAGTGCGGACCCCGTGTTCGGTGCATGGTTCACGCTGAACGGCAACGGCGAGATGACCGGCACGACGTGGCTCCAGGAGAGTGGCATTCTCGAGGGCCCCATTGCGATCACCAACACGCACAGCGTGGGTGTGGTGCGCGATGCCATTCTGCAGTGGCAGGTGTCGCGGCCTGGCCTTCAGCCTTGGGGACTACCCGTTGTTGCCGAGACGTACGATGGTCGCCTGAACGACATCAATGGATTCCATGTGACGGCGAAGAACGCCATCTACGCACTCGACGGCGCGACGGCGGGTGCGGTGCAGGAGGGCAACGTCGGCGGTGGAACGGGAATGGTCTGCCACGGCTTCAAGGGCGGCATCGGAACCGCGTCGCGCCGGGTGGACGTCGCGCTTGGGGGATTCACGGTGGGCGTGCTGGTGCAGTGCAACTACGGTCAACGTCGTGAGCTGCGCATCGCGGGAGTTCCCGTCGGCGAGGAGATTCCCGACCTGACGTCGTGTGTTGCCTCAACGGATGCGACCGTTCTTCCCAACGTTCCGCGTTGCGGTAGCGCCCGTTCGCCCGCGCGGACTGACGACAACGACGGTGTCGGCTCCATCATCATCGTCGTGGCGACGGACGCGCCGCTCCTCCCGCATCAACTCAAGCGCATCGCGACCCGCGCATCGCTCGGCGTGGGCCGCATGGGTGGCAAGGGAGAGAACAGCTCGGGCGACATCTTCGTCGCGTTCTCGACGGCGAACGCCGGTGTCTCGTCTGATACCGGTATCGCGCGCGTGTCGATGTTGCCGAACGCGCGCATGAATGCGCTGTTCACGGCGACGGTGCAGGCCACGGAAGAGGCGATCGTGAACGCGCTGCTCGCCGCCGAGACAATGACCGGCGCGAATGACGTGCGCGTCTTCGCGCTGCCACAGGATCGTCTGCTGGCGGCGATGCGGAAGTACAATCGACTGCCCTGAAGCGCATCTCTGCGTCAGGTCGTCACCGTACCCCCATCCGGAACCGCTCGCCCTAGCGTCGCGCGCCCGCGGCGCACAATCGCCCACGCCACGCGAATGGGCCAACGCATATTATGCGGGAGTTCAGCTGTTCGTTTTCCAGAGTCCGCAATGGACGCTCACCCAGACATACCCGCGGACGTGCTTCGCGAATTCGAAGCTGCCGCGGCACGCCCGCTGGCGCAGCCCTGACGCTATGCGTTTGTGAAGACGTACAAGCCTGTCCTGGACGACTGTTCCTACAGGTCGTTCGAGAGCACCAGTGAGCATCGCGAGTGGTGCGAACGAAATCTGCCACCCTGGCTCGGCTATGGCCGGAGTCTTTGACTAAGGGCAGGCCAAGGAAATCCGCGACGCCTTCGCGCAGTACGGCGTGCGGTACCTGCAAGTCCGGGATGATCCTCCTCGGCTTCCCTGCGCGTCGAAGGGTGCGAGGTTTGCCACCCCGACGATATCATCGCGAGCAAGGTCGCCGCGCACCGGGTCAACGACCGTGAGTCGCCTGGCCGGCTCCGACTCTTTCGCGATTACTGGATGAGCCGCAACCGGTAGGGTTTCGACGCGATCGCGGGCTTGGCAGTCAACTGATGCGGGCTGCGGCGTTCCGGTGACGTTCCGTGCGTCCCGGTCCGCGATCGTACGGCATGTCCACTTGCTCACCTCGTGCCGAGGGGTCTATCGTATGCACATGCCACAGCTTGCGCGGCACTGGACGGTCGACGACGTGCACGCGTTGCCGGACGATGGCAACCGTTACGAGGTCATCGACGGAGAGCTGTTCGTGACGCCAGCTCCGCGATGGCGGCATCAGGGCGCCGTTGCCGAGCTGTACACGCTGATTCGCGAGTATCTCGAAGGTGAACCGGTTGGCTATGTGCTCTTCGCGCCGGCGGACGTGATCTTCAGGCCGACCCGTTTGGTCCAGCCGGACGTCTTCGTCACCCCGCTCGTGAACGGCCGCCGTCCGGACACGTTCGTCGAAGCTGGGCGACTGCTCCTCGCGGCCGAGGTGTTGTCGCCGAGCACAGCGCGGGCCGATCGTGTCGCGAAGCGCGCGCTATTTCGTGACGAACGGGTTCCGGAATACTGGATCGTCGATCTTGACGCGCGCACCGTCGAGCGATCGACCCCGGGTGACGACCGGCTGGAGGTGCTCGCCGACACGATGGTCTGGCAACCGAACGGTGCATCGGCACCGTTGGTCATCGATCTCGCGGCGTATTTCACCCACGTCCTCGACTCCTAGCTCGCACCAAACGGATTCGTGCAGCCCAACGGCGGGCGCAGAATGGCGCAGGTCTTCGGGCAACGCAGAAGACGCTGTAACGGCCTGTGACGAGGATCGTGCTAGCGCTAGTGCTCATCGGCCAGCGCCGCGCCGCCGCTGAAGCAACACCTGTCAGCACCATCCCCGAACAAAGGCCGAAATTGGGCCCCATGGCGCTCGTTTGCCAGCGAGGCGGACTCCACCCCGTAAGTGATTGCGGGGCAACGGCTTGGTAATACGTTCTTAGCTTGATATTCCCCGACAAAACGGTTAAGTTCGATAGTCTGTCCCGCCGACCGTTCGAACATTCCCTCCGCCGTTCCAGATGACCGCACCGAACAACCGCGAACGCATCCTTCCGCGCCTGATCGACGACGAGATCCGCGAGTCGTTCATCAACTATTCGATGAGCGTTATCGTCTCTCGCGCACTGCCGGACGTGCGCGACGGACTGAAGCCGGTGCACCCCCGCGTGCTGTATGCGATGGACCAGCTCGGCCTCGTTCCGGGTCGGCCGTACAAGAAGTGCGCGACTGTCGTCGGCGATGTGCTCGGCAAGTATCACCCGCACGGCGACCAGAGCGTGTACGACGCGCTCGTGCGCATGGTGCAGACCTTCTCGCTGCGTTATCCGCTCATCGACGGGCAGGGAAACTTCGGGTCCATCGAAGGCGATCCCGCGGCCGCGTATCGATATACCGAAGCCAAACTCGCGCCCATCGCGATGGAGTTGCTCTCGGACATCGACAAGAGCACCGTTGACTTCGTCCCCAACTTCGACGACCGGCTCGAAGAGCCGAGCGTCATGCCGGCGGGTATTCCGAACCTGGTGGTGAACGGGTCGTCGGGCATCGCGGTCGGCATGGCCACGAACATCCCGCCGCACAACCTGCGCGAGACCATCGCCTGCATCATCCACCTGATCGACCACCCGGACATGGACAAGTCCGAGATCCGGAAGTTCATCAAGGGTCCGGACTTTCCAACGGCCGGATACATCTACGGTCGCCAGGGCATCACCGACTATCAGGAGACGGGGCGCGGTCGCATCGTCATACGGGCACGCGCGGTCATCGAGGAGAAGGAGAGCTCGAACAAGTCGCAGATCGTCGTCACGGAAATTCCGTATCAGGTCAACAGCGCCAAGCTGCTCGAGAACATCGCCGACCTCGTGCGCGACAAGAAGCTCGAGGGTATCTCGGACCTCCGGAACGAGAGCGATCGCGACGGCCTCCGCATGGTGATCGAGCTAAAGCGCGATGCCATTCCGCGCGTCGTGCTCAACCAGCTCTACAAGCACACGCAGCTTCAGACCACGTTCGGCGTCATCATGCTCGCGCTCGTGCCCGATCCGTTCACGCGGCGGCTCGTGCCGAAGATCATGCCGCTCAAGGAAGTGCTCGAGCACTACATCACGCACCGCCACGAAGTCATCGTGCGGCGCGCGCAGTTCGAGCTCGACAAGGCGCTCGACCGCGAGCACATCCTCGAGGGGCTCAAGATCGCCGTCGACAACATCGACGAGGTCATCAAGATCATTCGCGCCGCGGAAGACACGCCGCAGGCGAACGAGCAGCTCAAGGAACGCTTCAAGCTGAGCGACCGGCAGACGGAAGCCATCCTCAACATGCGTCTCGCGAAGCTCACCGGACTCGAGATCGAGAAGCTCGAGGAGGAGCTGAAGGAAGTGCAGGCCTTCATCGCCGAGACGCGTTCGTTGCTCGCGTCGAAGGACAAGCGGATGGCGCTGCTCAAGTCGGAGCTCGTCGCCATCGGCGCCAAGTACGGCGACGAGCGTCGCAGCGAGATCACGAGCGACGAAGGCGAGTTCACCATCGAGGACCTCATCGCCGACGAGGAGATGGTCGTCACCATCTCGCACACGGGTTACATCAAGCGCACCTCGGTCTCGACGTACAAGAAGCAGCGCCGCGGCGGGCGAGGGCTCAGCGGACAGACGGTGAAGGACGAGGACTTCATCGAGCACCTCTTCATCGCCAGCACGCACAAGTATCTCCTCGTCTTCATCGACGACGGACGCTGCTTCTGGCTCAAGGTGCACGAGATCCCGCAGGCCGGACGCGCCGCCAAGGGCAAGCCGGTCGTCAACCTGATCAACGTCACGCCTGACACGAAGGTCCGCTCCATCGTGCCGGTCAGTGAGTTCAGCGACAAGGAATTCCTCCTCTTCGCTACCAAGCAGGGCACGGTGAAGAAGACGGCGCTGTCGGCGTATTCGAATCCGCGGTCGAATGGCATCAAGGCCATCAAGGTCGAGGACGGCGACGAGCTGATGGACGTGCAGGTGACAAGTGGCACGAACGACATCGTGCTCGCCACGCGCCATGGACTTTCCATTCGGTTCCACGAGATGGACGTCCGCGTCATGGGCCGCGACACGACGGGCGTGAAGGGCATCGCGCTCGGAGCACGCGACGTCGTCATCGGTATGGTGGTCATCAAGCGCGAAGCGACATTGCTCGTGGTCGCGGAAAAGGGCATCGGCAAGTGCTCGCCCATCGACGACTATCGTGTGCAGCGCCGCGGCGGCAAGGGCATCATCACCATCCATCGCACCGACAAGACCGGCGACGCCGTTTCGATCATGGAAGTGCTCCCGGAAGACGAGCTGATGCTGATGACGAAGCAGGGCATCCTCATCCGCATGCCGGTGAAGGGCATTCGCGTCGCCGGTCGCAACACGCAGGGCGTGAAGCTCGTGAACCTCGACGAGAAGGACCTCGTGATGGCCGTCGCGCGCGTCGTCCCCGAGGAAGAAGGTGAAGGTGAGGAAAGCGAGGAGGAGGGGGAGGGCGGTCCGGACGAGGCAGAGGAATAGGCCCGCACCGGTCGAACATTCAGCGAAAGCCGACAGTCGTTCAGGGGTCAGCGACAGCGATCAGCGGCGTGGCGTCCCAGGTCATATGACCCCTTACGCCACGCCCCTGAAAGCTGGAGCGGAAGCTGACCCCTGAACGACTGACGGCTGCGGGCTTCACGCCCGCACAGCCCTGCCGAATCGGAGTCCAATGAGATCTCGGCAGGGCATCATCGTCATCATGCTGATGCTGAAAGGGGGCAAGACGGCTGGCCTCATCGAGGGCAAGGTGCCGGAGCCGGCATAGGGCCATTCTCGTCTTTCCGTTCCCGCCGGTCGGCGCTACCTTAGCCGATTCCCTGTACCCCAATCGGCACCGCATTTGTGAGCTTGCCCGCTGATCTCGACGAAAGCCTGATGACGACCACGCTGATGGGCACGACGCTCGAGCTTCCCTCGGCGACGCCCGAGATCGTGGACGCGCTTCGGCATGACCGTGAGGTGCTCGTCCGGGATGCGCTGCTCTGGCAACAGTGGGTGCGCTATCTCGCGCTCGTCGCGATGGCAGTGCTGGCGGTCGTATTCGGTGAGGGCACACGCACTGCGATGATGCTGGGGATCATCCTCACGTCGCTCGGCTATCTCGCGTGTGTCGCGATCACGGCGGAGCTGATTCGTCGCGCGGAGATCGTACACGAACACCGGCTGCCGGCCCTCCTCGTAACGGCCGACATCACGGCGCTTGCCGTCCTCATCTGGTTGAGTGGGTCACCCGCCGAAATGGGCCGCATCCTCATGGGGTCCACCCTCGTCGTACAGTTGGCGGTCTTCTACTTCGGCCGCAAACTTGGCACCTATGCAGCGTTGCTCGCGTCCCTCGCGTACCTGTGCACCACGTACGTTTTTCCCAGCTCCCAGGCGCTGCCGCGGCCGAGCCTGCCGCACGTCCTCTTTACCCTCGGTGTTTTCGGGCTGGTCAGCACGGTGGTGATCTCGGCGTATGGCAGCTTTCGCGAGCGGATGAATCGGCTGCGACTCTTCTGCAAGCTGGTAGAGGATGGGGACATCACGCCGTCATTCGCACTCGGTGTGGACAAGCGCCCCGACGACCTCACGCTGCTGGCGAACAGTTTCGAGTCGATGCGATCGCGGCTCGCGGAGCAGATCGGCACTGATCCGCTCACGGGCTGCATGAATCGTCGCGCGCTCGAGAGTCGCCTGCGTGCCGAATGGCGTCAGGCCAAGCGCCGCAGCTCGACGGTGTCCGTCCTCGCCATCGACCTCGATCACTTCAAGGAGATCAACGATGCGCGCGGTCATCCGTTCGGCGACGTCGTGCTCCAGGAGCTTGCGGGCATCATGAAGGCCACTGCACGCGATACCGATGCGGTCGCCCGTTACGGGGGCGACGAGTTCGTGATCGTGCTGCCCGATACCGGCTGGGAAGGCGCCCTGACCTTCGCCGAGCGCCTGCGTCGACAGGTGGACGACTTCACCTTTGGCGCAGACACAGCCGAGATTCGCGTCACCATTTCGGTCGGCGTTGCGCTCGCCCGCGGTACCGATCCCATTTCGCCCGAGATGCTCCTGCACGAAGCCGATCGCTCGCTGTACAAGGCAAAGAGCGGCGGCCGGAATCGCATTTTCGCATGACGACGACCATCGTGACTGAACTGATCTCGCTTGACGACCTCACCGCGGCCGCCGAGCGCATCGCGCCGGTGGCGGTGCGCACGCCGCTCCTTCCCGTTGACCTGCTGTCGGAGACGCTTGGCGTGCCGGTGTGGATCAAGCCCGAGATGCTCCAGCGTGGCGGCGCATTCAAGTTTCGGGGTGCGTACAATTTCCTTGCGCAACTCACGCCGGGGGAGCGCGCGCGTGGCGTGATCGCACCGTCGTCCGGGAACCATGCGCAGGCGGTGGCGCTGGCGGCCCAGCTGTTCGGCTGCAAGGCGATCGTCGTGATGCCGACGACCGTCACCGCCGCGAAGCGCGGCGGTGCGGAGCGACTCGGCGCGCGCGTTGAGCTCGCGGGGACCACGACGCTCGACCGCTATGAGCGTGCACTGGAGCTCGTGAGCGAAGAAGGGTTCACGATGGTACCGCCGTACGATCATGCGTGGATCATCGCCGGTCAGGGCACGGCCGGCCTCGAGATCGCTGCTGATCTCCACGACGTTGGGACGGTGCTGGTGCCCGTGGGCGGTGGCGGCTTGAGTGCCGGCGTCGCGACGGCGATCAAGCTTCGCGCACCCAACGCGAGGGTGGTCGGGGTGGAGCCGAGCAATGCGCCGAAATTGTCGAAGGCGCGCGAGGCCGGACGTCCCGTGCGAATCCCTTCGTTGGGCGGGCTCGCCGACGGGCTGCTCGCCGCGGAGATCGGGAGCGTCACCTTCGCACACCACGAGGCGTATCTCGACGAGGTGGTACGCGTTGACGACGGTGCGTTGCGGCGCGCCATGCGAGTGCTGCTCGACCGCATGAAGCTCGTGACGGAGCCCAGCGGTGCCATCACGCTGGCCGCGTTGCTCGAGGGCGTCGTCTCGCCCGTTGGAAAGACGGTGGCGGTGCTGAGCGGTGGAAATATCGAGTGGGACGGCCTCGTCGCACTCCTCTCAAACGAGCCGACATGAATCGCTGCCCCGCGTGCGGCACCCAGTACGCCGACGAAGCCCGCTTCTGCACGAAGGACGGCTCCAAGCTGATCCCGATGCCGGGCGCACCCGCTCTCGTCGGCGCGCCCGGATCGCAGGTGTCCATGCCGACTCCCTCGCGCGGTACCGCGATGGGTCGCGCCGAGCCGCCAAAGCCGGCGAGTCCGATGAATCTCGTCGACCAGGTGCTCGATGGACGCTACCGGATCGTGCGGAAGGTGGGTGAGGGCGGGATGTCGTTCGTCTATCTCGCCACCGATACTGCGACGAGCGACCGGTACGCCATCAAGGTGCTGTCGCAGGCGCTGTCGAACGACCAGAACGCGATGCAGCGCCTCAAGCGGGAGGCGAGCCTCGGCATGCGGCTCGCGCATCCCAACGTCTGCCACATCATCCGCATGGGCGAGACGCAGGAGGGATTGGTCTACGTCGTGATGCCGTTCGTGGAAGGGGAGATCCTCAGCGACCGCAACAACCGCATGGGTACCCTCCCGCCGGCGGAAGTGGCGAAGTTCGTCACGGAGATCGCGTCGGGGCTGCATGTCGCGCACGAGCTCAAGATCGTGCATCGGGACCTCAAGCCCGAGAACATCATGATCTGCAAGTCGGCAGACGGCAGTGAGCGTGCCGTCGTGATGGATTTCGGCCTGGCAAAGGAACGCCGCGCGGACGCGGAACTGCAGAAGCTCACGGCAACGGGCATCATCCTCGGCACACCGGAGTTCATGAGTCCGGAACAGCTGCGCGGCAAGCCACTTGATCCGCGGACGGACGTCTATTCGCTCGGCCTCATGACGTACGAGATGCTCACCGGGAAGCTGCCCTTCACGGGCCGCACGCAGCAGGAAATGATGATCGCGCGCCTCCGAAGCGAGCCCGTGCCCCTGCGCGAGGCGCGACCCGAGCTCGGCTTTTCCGAGGCGCTCGAGAAGGTTCTCGCGAAGTCCATGCAGCGCGCACCGGACGATCGCTATACCACCGCCCCAGAGTTCGCGGCTGCCCTCTCTGGATCCATCAGCGGCAAGACCGCGGATAGTGGAGTGCTCGGGAGATTGTTCGGACGCTGATCCGAGGTAACATTGCAAGGCGCGACGAACCGTCGATGCTGCAACGGCTCGCGAACGAATGAACGAATCAAGGAGCGGATCATGCGATGGTCAGCGATGGCGACTGCACTGCTGCTGGTGGCGAGCGGCTGTGGGTGGATCAACGACGCAGGCGCTCATCCCACCGCCGACGTTCCGCGTGATACGACCGGCACGGTGGCAACGCTCGACGGAAAGCTGCGCGTTCCCGCCGGGTTCAAGGTGAGCTACTTCGCCCGGAACGTTTCGGGCGTGCGGTTCATGACGGTCGGCCCAGACGGGGCGGTCTACGCGAGCCAGCCTGGGCAGGGACGCATCATTCGTCTACCCGACGCGAATCACGACGGCGTGGCCGATACGTTCACGGTCGTGGTGTCCGGCCTGAAGCAGCCGCACGGACTCGCGTTCCACAAAGGCGCTCTCTATGTGGCCAACACGGACGGCGTGGTGAAAGTCGCGCTCGGTCCAGGCATGGTGGCCGCCGGCGCGCCGGTGTACGTGAACAACTATCCGTCGGGCGGCGGCCACTGGACGCGGAGCATAGTGTTCGGCCAGGATAGCGCGATGTACGTCTCCGTGGGGTCGTCGTGCAACCTGTGCGTCGAGAATACGCCCGAGCGGGCCGCCGTCCTGCGCTTCAACGAGGACGGGTCGGGCAAGCACGTCTACTCGTCGGGACTGCGGAACGCCGTTGGCCTCGCAGTGAATCCAGGAACCGGCGCGATCTGGGCATCGCAGAATGAGCGTGACAACCTGGCGCCCGATCACGAGAACCTTCCGCCTGAGGAATTGAATATCCTCACTGATGGGGGAGATTACGGGTGGCCCTACTGTTACGGGGACCGAGCGCCCAATCCCGAGTACAACGATCAGGCGCGTTGCAATCCGACGGTGCCGCCAGCGCTGAAGCTGCAGGCCCACTCCGCGCCACTGGGCATCAGCTTCCTGTCGAAGGCGACGATGTTTCCAGCCGGCTACCGTGACGACCTGCTCGTTGCCTTCCACGGCTCGTGGAACCGCACGACGCCAACGGGCGCGAAGGTCGTTCGTGTGCACGTGGTGAATGGCAAGCCGACGAGCGCGGAGGATTTCATCACCGGATGGCAGGACGAGAACGGAAAACGCTGGGGGCGGCCGGTCGACATCCTCGCGGCGGCCGATGGAAGTATCCTGGTGTCCGATGATGGCTCTGGCTCGATCTATCGCGTCACGCACTGACGCAGACAGACCGCTGGCACCCTTGCTGCAGGTCCTCGCTGTATCCGCGCTTTTCGCCTACACGGCAGGCGCGCAGGCAACGCCATCTCGCGCGCCAGCACCGCCGACGTATCAGCCCGGCATCGATGTGCAGGACTATGCCTTCACACTCGAGTTGCCGGACACCGGGGCCTTCCTGCGCGGCGATGCGACCGTGACGCTGCGCCGGCGCGCGCGGGTCAACGCGCTGCGCCTCGACCTCGTCGATGCGCTGGTGGTTCGCCGCGTCACCGTGGACGACAGCGTCGTTGCGGCAACGCACGGCGGCGGCAAGATCGACATTCCGCTGACGGGGACAACGGCGACCGCGCGCGTCCGCGTGGTCTACGACGGCATCGTGTCCGACGGTCTCGTGGTCCGGAAGGATCGCGCGGGACGCTGGACATGGTTCGGAGATAACTGGCCCGATCGCGCGCGGCAATGGATTCCCACGGTGGACCACCCGAGCGACAAGGCCACCGTATCGTGGACGGTGATCGCTCCATTGACGCGGACGGTGGTGGCGAATGGATCCTTCGTCTCGCGGCAGTCCACCACGGTTCGCGGCGTGCCCATGACGGAGACGCGTTGGCGTGAATCGCGGCCCATTGCGCCCTACCTGATGGTGATCGCGGCGGGCACGATGCGGGAGTACGCCATACCCGATACCGCGTGCCATGCGAACGATCAGCAGCGGTGCGTCGTGCAGTCGGTGTATGCCAGCCCGGAGCTCGGTGATTGGGTGCCCCGCGCCTTCTCGATGGCCCCGCGCATCATGACGCTGTTCGAACGTCTCGTCGGACCATTTCCCTACGAGAAGCTCGCGCACCTGCAATCATCGACGCGCTTCGGCGGAATGGAGAATGCGAGCGCGATCTTCTACGACGACAAGCTCTTCACGTCGCGCACCCTGGGCGAGGGCATCATCGCGCATGAGACGGCCCACCAGTGGTTCGGCGATGCGGTGACCGAGCGCGAGTGGGGACACGTGTGGCTCTCCGAGGGATTCGCGACCTACTTCGCCGCGCTCTGGACGCGCGAGGCGCACGGCGACGGCGCGTATCGGGACGAGATGGCGAAGATTCGTGGGCGCGTTCTTGCCGATAGGGTCGTAGCGCAGCGCCCGGTGCTCGACACCGCGGAAAGGAATTACCTGTCGCTCCTCAACGCGAACAGCTACCAGAAGGGCGGGTATATCCTGTACATGCTGCATCAGGAATTGGGCGACAGCGCATTCTTCGGCGGATTGCGGGCGTACTACGCGGATTACCGTCATGGTACCGCGCTCACCGACGACTTGCGTCGCGAGTTCGAGCGGTCGTCCGGGCGTTCCCTCCGCCAGTTTTTCGACCAATGGCTGACGCGGCCCGGTGTTCCCGAGCTGGCCGTGTCATGGAAGCATGACGCTGCCACTGGCGCGGTATCGATTCATGTCGAGCAGGCGGTGAGGAGCGGGACATACGCGCTGTCGCTACCCGTTCTGGTGACGGACGCCGCGGGCGTTACCGAGACGCTCGTAGCGAGTGTCCCGGCTGCGTTGGACGCCGTGATCGTGCTGCCGCGAAAGTACCGCACGCGTCCGCGTGCCGTCGTGATGGATCCCGATGCCCGGCTCCTTGCTCGCATAGCGCGGTCATGACCGTCCGGAGCCTCCTACTCGGTGCACTCGCGCTGCTCGGTGCCTTGCCCCCTGCGGCAGGGGCTCAGGCCCAGCGCACAATGGGCCTTCGGCCCACACACGCTGATTCGCTCCTGGCTGAGGGGCGATGGGCGGAAGCCGAGGCGGCATTCTATCAGCAGTCGGAGGTCGCGCCGCGCGATCCGACGGCGCGTGCGGCGCTCGGTCAATTCATCGCCATGAAGGGTGGCATTCGCCCGGCCTTGGTGCTGATCGCGGAGGCGCGCAAGTTCGGTCTCAGTCGTCGCATCGCCACCGAGCTCGTCGCGCCATGGACTACGATCCTGCAATGGCGCACGGAAGCGGCGATGATGCGTACGGACTCCACGCTCGAGGTTCGCCCCTCGCCCGACGCGCGGTCGCTGTTCCAGGTCGCGCTGCCACGTACCGACGAGGAAGGACGTCCGCTGAGCGAGACCGGCGCGCTTCAGGTGATCTGGTACGATGTCGTCGATCGGCAGATCGGCCTCGATAGCCTGAATGCGCCGTCGCGGCCCATCGGCATCGAGGTGTTCGAGGCCCTCGCACCGTCCATCGACGTCAGGAATGGCGAGCTGACCTTGCATGCGAACCCGCGCTCTGCACTCACGGCCACGGGCCGCAGGTTTCAGGTGTTACGGACAGCGAACGAGGTGCGCGTGCTCATCGGCGACCGGAAGGTCATGTCCCTTGCTGCCGCGCTCCGCGAACTGAAGCCGAGGTGGTGGCAGATTGATTTATCACACGGAATACTGGTTGTGCGCTGAGCACTGACCACCGGAAGAGCGTACCAAGGTACATCGTACCTTGTACCATGACCGGGCACAGGCCACGGGGAGCAGTAGACCCCTCCATGTGTCCGAGCTTTCCACAAAAGCGCGTTTTGAAGTCTCAGTCGCAATGGCAGGCTGCGGTGACGAGGCTCGGTCGTCAGATCCGTCCACTGTTCCCCGTGGGCGTTATGCCATTCCAGGTACATGGTACGCCGTACCCGGTACGCTCTTCCAGCCTCTGTCTATCGTCCGGTCTTCCTCAGTTCCACCAAGAGGCACCGATCCTGAACGACATCGATGCCCGCCTTCGCCAACTGCTCCGCCGCCGCATCACTGCGGATGCCGAGCTGGAACCAGACCGCCGCCGGCTGCGCCGACAGGATGTCGCCGAGGTGCTCGGCGATGTCCGCCGGGCGTCGAAAGACGTTCACGATGTCCACCGGCTCCGGAACGTCTGACACCGCGCGATACACGCGCTCGCCGAGTATCTCCGTCGCGTCGGGGTAGTACACGGGTACAGGAATGATCTTGTATCCCGCCTTCTGCGCATACGCGGGCACGTAGTACGCGGGCTGCGACGCGGCGTCAGCGGTCTTGATCCCGAGCACTGCAATGCGCTTCGACCGCTCGAGCAGCGCGGCAATGCCTTCGTCGTCCGAGATGATATGTGTCCGCCACTCCGGCGACCCTGCCGAGCCCTGCGCTGATGGCGTCATGCCCGCTCCCTGTAGCGAAGTTCGTTCCGCGTCCGTAAAGTGCCCGTTGCGTTTAGATTTAGCGGCTGTACCGCCGCACGACCGCTACGGAGATTGGACTCAATGAGAATGCTCGTTCTTGGCGCGGGCCTGCAAGGCTCCGCGTGTGCCTATGATCTGCTGCAGAATCCCGAAGTCACGCAGGTACGCCTGGCGGACCTGCACTTCGATCACCTGCCGCCCTTTCTGAAGCCGCTCGCCGGCCCACGCCTCATTCCGACGCCGCTCGACGTCCGAGACCGTGAGGCCGTGCTGGCGCTCATGCGCGAGTCCGACGGGGTCATGAGCGCCATCCCGTACTACCTCAACTTTCAACTCGCGCAGTGCGCGGTCGAGGCCGGCGTGCACTTCTGCGACCTCGGTGGCAACACCGAGATCGTCTTTCAGCAGAAGGAGCTCGCGGCCTCCGCCGTGGCAAAGGGCGTCACGGTGGTTCCCGACTGTGGTGTCGCGCCAGGCATGGTGAACATCCTCGCGCAGCATGGGATCTCGCAGCTCGACACTGTCGACGCGCTGCAGATCTTTGTCGGCGGACTTCCGCAGCATCCGGAACCGCCGCTCAACTACCAGATCGTCTACTCCCTTGAGGGCGTGCTCGACTACTACACGACACTCTCATGGGTCCTCCGCGACGGCAAGCGGGTGCAGGTCACAGCGTTGTCAGAGCTGGAAACCGTGAAGTTTCCCGCGCCCGTGGGCGACCTCGAGGCATTCCATACAGCGGGCGGGCTCTCGACCATGGCGTTCAGATACGGCGGCCAGATTCCGTCGATGGAGTACAAGACCCTCCGCTATCCCGGCCACGCCGCGATCATGAAGACGATCCGCGACCTCGGTCTGCTGGATCTCGATCCCGTGGATGTGAAGGGCACGTCGGTGGTCCCGCGTGACGCGTTCGTCAGCATAGTTGCCCCGAAGCTCACAATGCCCGATTCACACGACCTGCTTGCGCTGCGCGTGACCGTGGTTGGGAAGAAGGACGGCAGGCCCGCGAAGCGCCAGTTCGACCTGGTCGACCTCTACGACGAGGTGCGCGGCATCAGTGCGATGATGCGCACCACGGGCTACTCGCTGTCGATAACCGGGCAGATGCAGGTCCGCGGCGAGGTGTCGCCACCGGGCGTATGGACGCCCGACGAATGCATGCCCCCCGAGGCGTACATCGCCGAGTTGCGTGCGCGCGGCATCGACGTGCGGGAGACCTCGGAGTAGCTACTCGCGAACGAAGTTCGCGAGCGTAGCTCCCATCGCGTCCATCGTCGCCTTCGCGTTCCAGCGGTCCTTGCCGTTGTAGATGAACGAGAAGGCGACGATCTCTCCGTCCTTCGCCGTCACGAAGCCACCGAGCCCCACCGTGGTATCGGTCGTTCCGGTCTTGGCGTGCAGGTTTCCCTCGGCGGGCGTGCCCCGCATGCGGCGTCGGAGCAGTTCGGACTCGCCGGCAACCGGGAGTGATCCGTGAAATGCGGACGACCACGGGCCGCGATGCGCGTAGCTCAGCAGCTGGACCATCGTGCGCGGCGTGAGGTAGTCGAGCGTCGAGAGTCCAGAGCCGTCGAAGACGTGTACGCCCTGCGGATCGGCACCGACTTTCCGGCTCAGGAAGTCACGGAGGTTGGCGAGGCTGACCTCGGCCGAGCTCATGCCATTCGGTGCACCCGCGCGGCCGGCATCGCGGAAGAGCAACTCCGCCACGATGTTAATGCTCTCGCGGTTCATCTCCGACACGATCTGCGACAGCGGAGGCGACGCGAAGCTCGCGACCTTCACGGCGGTGGGGGGTGTCTTCGCTGGTCGCACCTGGCCCGAGACCGTGACACCCGCTGCCTCCAGCGCGCTGAGCAGTGCGCCGGCCGTGAACAACGCCGGATCGTCGACCACGAGCGAATACTTCAGCGGGCGACTCGAAGAGCCGATCGTCCCGCTCACGTCGATCCCGCCATCCGAGGCGCGTCGCGCCACGATTCGACCACTGCCGCCGCCCACCTGACGCACGGTGCTGCGCAGCGGAATGGTCGACGTCGCCGGCTCGAGGGTGACGTTTGCCCCGTTGGCCGAAGGCGCGACGATCACCCACACCAGGTTCTCATTCAGCGAAAGCGCCGACACCTTTGCGGAGTACGCGGAGCCGAGGTTCTTCGCCTTCCAGCCGTCGGGAATCTTCTGGTCGTCGAATGCGGTAGCGTCGAATACCAGGTCGCCGTTGACCGTTTTCACGCCAGCCGCGACCACGGAACCGGCGAGCGTGTTCATGGGCAGGTTGGCGTCCTTGAAGAACCGCGCCGACATGGACGGATCGCCGTCGGCGCGCAGGTAGAGATTACCCGTGAGTGTCCCGTCCGGACCTACAGTGGCGTCGCGCAGCACATCGGTGCTGAAGGTGTGTTCGGGCCCGTATCGGTCCAGCGCGACTGCCGTGGAGAATAACTTCATCGTCGATGCCGGGTTCATCATCTCGCCGGCATTCTGGGCGAACAAGGTATCTCCGCGGGTGAGCGAGACGATCATCACGCCGAACTTGCCGCCCCGCACGCGCGTGCCGATCATACCGCCGATGTCGCTCTTGAGGGCGTCGAGTCCGCGAGGTGACGTCCACGCGGTTTTCGGTGGCCCAGAGGCCCGCGCTGGCTTCCTGGCCCGCGGCGGTTTCTTCGTCCTCTTCTTCCTTGCGGAACTGGCCTGCGGCGCAGCCGCGGAAATGCCGAGCGGGGTTGCACGCGCGTAAGCGAGTTCGCTCGACGAAAGAATTGCGAGGGCGACAACAGCGGTGGCCGCGGCGCGAAGCGCCAGCGAGCCTGGATTGGTCATGGTCATCGTGCGGTGAATGGGCAACTCGCGTTCCAGACGGCCAACGGGTGGCTGCCACCCAGCCTTTCGTTCATTCCCGCGCATGCGCAATCCAGGTTCAGCCGTTGGTCATCCTGTGCGGCACGAACCGTATCTCAAGACCCGAACGGCGGACGCAGCATGTCGCAGGCTGCGCAACGCAGTCGACGCTGCAACAGCGTTTCTCCAGACACCCTGCGGTAGGGCTTTTACTGCGTTTGCGAACTCTGCGTATTCTGCGTCCGCCGATTTTCCCAGAGCGTGAGCGAACCCCGCGCATCTCGAGGTGCATGCGACGCTCCGCACCTTTCAGACCTTGAAGATGATGTTCCGCTTGTACATGTAGTACAGGATACCGTACCAGAACAGGACAAACGCGATGGCGAACGCCAGCGACGCGTTGATCGGGGACAGCCAGGGCGTGAAAAGCGTCTGGTAGATCCCCGCCTGGAGCGACATCCGCTCTCCGCCCTTCGTCACCTTGAAGATGGAATAGATGCACCGCGCCATCACGCCCGAGCCGACGAATGCCATCATGGGGTTGAGGCCGTAGACCACGAAGAACTTGGTCCAGCCGCGTACCTTCTGGAAATCGACCGCCCACATCACGGTTGCCAGCGACACACATGCGAGACCCGCACAGAAGAGCACGTATGAGCTGGTCCAGAGACTCTTGTTGATCGGGAAGACCCAGTTCCAGATCAGCCCTGCCATCATGCCGAGACTGCCGGCCGCAAACAGCCCCGCCAGACGTTCCGTCAGCGGGCGACGCTCACCGATCCACCGGCCGGCCAGGTTGCCGAGCATCGCGGTGCAGATCGCCGGCACGGTCGAGAGGAATCCTTCGGGATCCCACGTCACGCCACCCACCCATAGATGGTTGCCGAGCCCGAACCGCGTCCAGTCGAAAACGAGGCGATCGGTCCACGCCGCCATCGTGCGCGGAGGCGTGTCGAGCAGGAGCGCGCCAATCGTGCCCTCGCCCGGCACGGGCAGCACGGTCATGACGATCCAATACCCGAACAGCAGCCCCGCTATGATGTAGATCTGCTGGCGCAGGGTTGTGCGTTGCGTGAGCAGTCCCGCAAACGTGTAGGCGAGCGCGATCCGCTGAAGCACCCCGGTAATGCGCCAGTTCAACAGCCGAGCGGTGATGCGCTGGAGAAAGGTCGGGTCCGCGATGCCGGCGATGTCGTTCCAGATGAAATACGGGAAGCCGTTCACGAGCAGGCCGAAGAGGAAGATCAGGCATCCGCGCCGGATGATCTGGTTGCGAATCGCCCGTTCTCCATCGCCGCGAGCACGCCGGACGGACAGCGACAGGTGCGTCGTGATGCCAGCGATGAAAAGGAAGAAGGGGAAGACGAGATCGGTCGGCGTCCAGCCATTCCACGGCGCATGCTCGAGCGGCGCGTAGATGTGCTCCCAGCTCCCGGGATCGTTGACGAGGAGCATGCCGGCCACCGTCATGCCGCGGAACACGTCGAGCGACAGTAACCGTTCGCGCGGTGCTTTCGACCCGGGCGTGGCAGCCGACATCGATGCAGTCGGTCGCGGGATGCTTGGTAGGGTAGTAGCAGTCATGAACGACCTCAACGAGGCGACGACGGGAACGCACGTTCCTGCACTTCAATAACTAGAACGTTGGCGACAGTGTTTGTCGAGTCGTCGGCAGGTCGGAAATCTACCCGCCACGCCGACCATGGCCGCAGCTTGCCCGGTCTTTACCTTTCCCGCACCGTCACCACGAGCCACATGCAATGAAGCTCCAAGCGTCCGCCATCCTCCTCGCAACAACGGTTCTCGTGCGTGCGCTCGCCGCACAAGTGGCCACTCCTCCCCCGGAACGGTCAGTTGAACGCACCTCCATCGGGGCGGATCTCGGCTATGTGACCTTCAATGGCGAGATCGACCCCTGGACGCTTTCTTCCGTCTCGCTGAGCCGGCGCAACTCGCGCGGCTCGCTCATTGGCCGAGTGAACGTTGCGAACCGCTTCAGCACCACTGGCGCGCAGTTCGAAGCGGATGCCTATCCGAGTCTCGGCGGCTCGGCGTATGGCTACCTCAACGCCGGCTACTCGAGCGCTTTCATTTTTCCCACGTGGCGATTCGGTGGAGAGATCTTCACTGGGTTGCCGAATGCGTATGAGGCGTCGCTCGGCTTCCGACAGCT
>JBKJUW010000134.1:0-13162 GCA_046589725.1 Gemmatimonadaceae bacterium | reverse complement strand
CCAAGGCAACGACGGATCTCGCGTTCCTGCTCGAGGTAGCACGAACGCCGGTGTCTTCCGCGCCTTGTGCTACCTCGAGCAGGAACGCGAGATCCGTCGTTGCCTTGGCGAATGCTCCGCCGCCGGTCGCTGAGCGGTTGCCGGTAAAGTCGAAGGTGGTCGCATCCAGGCCGAATACATTGGTCGCGCCGGCCGAGGTCAGAAAGTTGACGTGCGAGATCTCATGCTTCTGGATCTGGTCGAGCGTTGAAGCAGCTCCCGGCACCAGCGCGGCAGACGCGCGGACCGAGGCGAAGGCGGCATTCTGTGCGGCCGATGCGGACCGGCCGAGCACCGCCTTGTAGAACTCGTTCTCGAAAATCTCGAGCGCGAGCGCGAAGTCGAGCACGGCCTTGATCGCGGTCGGAAGGCCCTGAGCGTAAAGATCCTTGCTCAGCGCGGCAAGCGCGATGGGCACGGAACCGAGCGCCAGCGCGGCCATGACGCCCTTGCTGGGCAATGAACCACGGTCGATCTCCGCGCGGCGCACGGCGAGACGATCCATGAGCTCCGGGTCGATCGTGTCGAGAATTGGCTGGTTTTCCATTCTATCTATATCTCCAGGTCGGCGGACGATCAGGTGGGGGTAGGTGCGGGGGCATCGGGGGTCTTCTTGCTGGCATCCGGCGGCGTACCGATGGCGATGGAGCCACGGATCACGTTGAGTCCATTGACGGCCGTGCCAACGGTGCCCGGCTCGGCCTTCACATCGAGGCCCGAGGACACATTGACGACGTCGTCGCCCGCGAAGAGCCTGCCGTTCGCGCCGTCGCGGATGTCGCGGATGGCCGCGGCGTGGCGCGCTTCTACCGACACGATCTTGCCCGCCAGAAGCAGGTACGCGGGGGTGGTGAGATACTTCCCGGCGCCGTTGTATGCGGAGACACCGGTGTCCTCAAGTGCCTGCGACGTGCTCAGGAGCACGGTGCGGTTGGCGACGAGGTTGCCGACCGTGGTCGTGTTGAAGTTGATCGCGGGAATGGCGGCGGTGCCAAGCACCTTCTTGAACCACTCGCGGTGAATGACCTCGTGCTTCTGGAGGTCCGTCAGCACTTCCTGCTCGGCGGCGTTGAGCGCGGCGAAGCCCGGTGACGTAATTGCCGCCGTGTAGTAGGCGGCCTCCAGCTGCTCCAGCGCATAGGCATAGTTGAGGATGCCGACGTCGTTGGAGAGATCGAGGGTGTAGGTGGTGTTCGTTGGTACGATACCAGTCATCTCGTCGTTGTTGCAGGCCGCGAACACGCCCGGCAACAGCACGATGCTTCCACCGACACCCATCGTGCGGAGAAAATTCCGCCGCGTCGTGGTGCTGAACAGTGTGTCGGCTCGGTCGATCACGACCGTGCGCTTTTCAAGTGACATCCCTATTATCTCCACGTCCGGCAGGTGTAGTGGCGTGCGTTCAGGCCGGCTCAACGCGCGCCGTCCGCTCGGTAACAGTCCGTGCGGTCGCGTGCGTAATCGCTATGCTAGAAGTGCGCCACTGTTCGCAAATAACGAACAGAGTAGGTTGTTCGAACGAAGTGGGGCGCATCCGAGCACCAGATATGCAATTGCCATCACTCCTCCCGACGAGAAGTGCACCTCTCCACTGTCGAGCTTGCTCACGAAACCGCATTCCAGTTGCTGAACGCCGAGTCGCGAGACGTCATCCTCGATGCGATGCGCAGCAGGTTGCTGCGCGCTATTCAGGCGGGCACCCTGCAGCCTGGTGACCGGCTGCCCGGATCTCGCGAGGTCGCCGCAGAATTCGACGCGGACTATCGGGCGGTCATCGTCGCCTACAAGGAGCTCCAGAAAGAGGGCCTCGTGGAGCTTCGGCCCCGAGGGGGCGTGTACATCGCCGCGCAGAAGAACGGCAAGAGCGGCATTCCCCCGATTTCGGAGTCATGGATTGCGGACATCTTCGCGGCGGCGCTGAACCGGGGGATCGGAGCCCCCGAGCTTGTCGAGCTGCTCCCGCGCTGCGTCGAGACGCTGCGGCTCCGCTCGGTAGTCATCGCCGAAACGGACGATCAGGTCCACGGTCTCTGTCGCGAGCTGCGCGATGACTTCGGCTTCGAATCCGAAGGTGTGCTCACCCACGCGGTTCGCGGGGCAACACCTCCGCCGCTGGCGGTGCGGAGCGCCCATCTCCTGGTCACCGTTCCGGCACACGCTGAATGGGTCTCGGCGCTCGGGATCGAGCTTCAGAAGGAAGTCATCATCATCTCGGTGCGTCCAGAGCTTCGGCAGGGCGAATGGACGATGCTCCTGCGACGTCCCGTCTATGTGGTCGTCGCGACCGCGGAGTTCGGTGACATGCTGCGAAAATTCTACGCCGATGCGCCAGGCGTCGAGAACTTGCGGATCATCGTGTTCGGGCGCGACGAGGTCGCAAGCATCCCGGATGGAGCGCCTACCTACGTGACTCAGGGCGTGCGAAAGCAGCTCGGGTCGACGCGGGTGCCCGGTCGGATCATCCCCGCGGCGCGAACGATCGCCGCGAGTTCTGCACGCGAGATCTTCACCTTCATCGTTCGACAAAATCTCGAGGCGCTCTGGCAGGCGGAGCGCTGATCACACACGGGAGTCTGGGGCCTGCAACGAGGCGAAGAGCACCGGTGCCACCGACTCGAGCATGTGCCGCTCATCAGGCTTCAGTAGGCGCGGCCGCACGTCGTAATGACAGAGGGTGCCCCAGACGTGCCCGTTCGTGAGCCGCATCGGAACGCCGTCGTACGAAATAACCGACGAGCGCGCGGCATGGTGCGCCAGCCGGTCATCGCGGCTTGCGTCCCCTGTTGAGAACGAACCCGCCGCGTACACGAATCCGCAGTACGTTTCGTCGAGTTGCGCTACGTCTCCAGACAGGTTCATGTCCGGATTCTCTCGATCGAACAACACCACGTTTCGGAGGAGCGGCGGCTCGACCCGATAGATGCCCGTAAAACGGAATCGCGTGCGCGCATTCAACCACGCCACCGCACGCCCAATCCCGCCCTCGGCCAGAATTGCGGAGCACTCCGCGCACACCGCTTCCGTCGTGGCTGCCGTAGTGGTCGTCGCTTGAACCCGTGCCATGCCGTCACCCCTCATCGCGTATTTGCGGACCGACCGCAACGCCCCGGCATGTATGCAGAATGTGCGCCCGGATCAGGTCGTGCCGATCACCGCCAGCTCGTGATCGCGGATCTGTGGGACGTCGAACCGAAGCCACCCGTTCTGAACCGTTGCGCGCACCGGGCGCTTCGACACCATCAACTCAACGCTCGAGCGCCGAGCGCCGGCGGGTAGCCGGACGGCGACGCGCAGTGGTCCGATCGCGATCAATTCGTCCACCGGCGCACGCCAGGTTCCAGCGCTCGTGAGATTCACAAGGTGCAGCACGAGCCGGCGCTCCTGGCGATACAGATGGCAATCCACGAAGCCGGCACCGCTGACGCGCAGTGGGACTGTGTCACGCGTCGCCCACCCGACGACGTTGGCAAGGAGGTCGCCGTGGTCGGGCAGGTTATCCCGTCCATACCGTCGATCGACGTCGGCGGGCAGGAACAGGACGCGCCCGCGCCCGCGCACCTCGTTCACGATCACGCCCGGGATGTCGGTATGTGACTCGCGCATCCAGCTGTCTTCCGGGGGAAATACCGGGAAGGGCGGGATGTAGGTCGCGAGCACGGCGGCTCCCCGATCGACCCGGAGTGGCGACAACACTCCGCCAAACGGAAGAATGTCGGTGTCGTCGAATCCACGCAGCACGCGATGCCGTTCGCCGACCGCGGCCGGCTCGTTTCGCGTTCGGGGTCCATCCACGCGCGCTCGCAGCTCGGGCGTGAGGCGAAGATAGGAGTGCCGAGTCTGCGATGCATCTGCCCGCGACCAGACCGATGGCCCGGACAGGTGTGCGCCAAACTCATCGGCGAGGCCGTAGTCGCGGCGCGGGTCGCCCCACTCATCGAAGCGGCTGCTCTCGCCGGTGGCAATGAGATTGCCGCCGCGCGCCACGAAGGCTCTTGCCGCCTCGACCTGCGCCGAGGACATCGCGCCGATGTCCGGCAGGATGAGTGTCGAGACTTCGTTCGCGTCTCGTGCGATGTGGTCCACGTGCACCGGTATGTACTGGATGCGCGCGCGCACCAGCGCATTCACCCATCCGCGCCGCGGAAGGTCGACGACATCCTCCGCTGCATCGCGCCCGTAGTAGTCCACGTTCTGCTGGGACCACACGAGGCCAACCGTGGCGACCGGCCGCCGATTGACGAGGTACTGCTCATTGGCGGCATGCCATGCCATTACGGGCTCCGCGGTGCGGAGCATGCGCGCGTCCTCCTGCGACGCGCCGATGTGATGCCACCATGGCTGAATGCCGCCCGCGAATCCGTCGAGCATCCAGAGCTGCGCCTCCAGCGCCGGCTTGCTCGAAAGTCGAAACTGGTTTCGCGAGTTCTGATACATCGACATGCTCTCGGGAACGACCTTGTCCCACCCGATGACTCCGTGCACGAGCTTTCCGGCTTCCGCGTTGCTCTGGAAGCCCGAGGCGTCGCTGCGCGCCTGATGGTCAAGCAGGACGATCTCGGAGCGCTCGAGCACGGCCTTCATGTCACGGAAGGCGCGCGCCTGTCCGGTGATGGATCCGCTGTTCATGCCGATCCAGAGGCACTCGCGACCACCGGCCTCGCGCGTGACGCGGTTGAACAGGTCCCAGATCTCCACGCGGCGGGCGTAGTTCCACTGTATCCACCGTCGATAGACCGGGTCGTCCCAGTTCTTCACTGCGGGAAGCGCCTCGCCCGCCACATCGCGAAAGACACGTGTGCAATTCACGCAGCGGCAAATCGTGTCTCGTCCGAGTCCGTTCCAGTTGTTATCGGCGAAACCATCGGGGTGTGAGCGATCGATGATCTCGCGCATGACCGACGGGATGTAGTCGTCGTAATACGGGCTGTTCACGCACGCGACGTACAAGCCGGTGTTGAGATAGGGTTTCCCCGCGGCATCGACGGCGAACCAATCGGGATGCGCGCGATAGAAATCCTCGTGGGCGCGATTGGAATCCATGCGAGCAACGACGACGAGACCATCGGCGCGGGCGGCTGCGGCCAGTTCGCCGTACAGGTCGCGATCGCCGAGTCCCGAGGCGCGGTGATGCAGGGGAAACTTCGTGGGATAGTACGCGACGATGCCGCCGGCGTTGATGATGACGGCCTGGGTGTGCGTGCGCTGCCACTGCTGTCGCCACCAGGTAATGTCGTAGTCCGGTGGATCGATCTCGCGGATGTTGGTCTGGCCCCAGCGCAGGGTGCGGCGAAACCACGGGATGGTGGTCGGCTGGTCCGTCTGGTCAGCGTCATGATGGATTGCTTCGGCGTCGAGCGTCTCGAGCGCAGCCAGCTCGACGGCCCCGAGGGTCGCACCGGCGACGAGACCGGTGCGGAGAAAGTCGCGGCGAGAGGGAGGCATGGGCAGAGTATGGAAGGAGGCCTCCCTGTCGGGAAGGAGGGGCGAAAGCGGCCGCCTACTGTCCCACCCAGTAGTTCACCTTCACCTGAAACACATTCGTCGGTCGATCACGGAACAACGCCGATCGTTGCGTCGTGAAGTCGAACGCGCCGATCGCATCATAGCCGGAACGCTGCTGTGTCCACACGAAGTACACCGTCGAGCCGGGGCGATACTCCCAACGCAGCACCGCATTGCCGATGAACGAACGAACCGTAAAATCCGGGTTCGCGAACGAGAACGCATTCGCGGGTCCGGCGCCGTCCGGATCGACCGTGTAGGTCCCCCCCGCGGTCGAGGGTGCGAAGGCGATGGTGCCAACATCGGTGCCATACGTCAGCTTCTGTACGCTGCGCGGCGCGGCAAATTCGCGGAAGTTCAGGTAGGCACCGCTCGCGATGAAGGGTTGCGCATACAGCTGAAGCGTGAGATCGGGGGTGAAGGTCCAGTTGACCCGCGTGTCGAGCGACAGCGTCCGCGCCGTCACGTGGCCGAACACGTATCGCTTGCCGTAGAACGAGATCGTCGTCGGGTCACTCACGGTTTCCACGTACTGCGCGACGTCCTCGTCGGCGTTGAACGACGGCGAGAGGCTCACGAAGACATTCGCGGCCGGCTTGAGCGCGATGCCTGGGCGCACGCTGATGGTGCGCGTGCTGGCATCGATGCCGTGCGATCCGGACACCGAGATATCGTACACCGCTTTCTGGCGCGCATCCGTGGAGATCTCGCCGGAGAGATAGTTGTAGCCGGTGCGCCTGACGACGGGGCCGCCCCGCGTGAGCCGGTCGTCGTACACCGTGGGATGATGGATCGTGAAGCCGCGGATGTTCCAGTAGCTCGGCAACTCGATGGCGCCGAACACCTGTGCCTGGAGATCGGTGCGGTCGCCGTCATAGTTGAACTGCTGCTGTCCGCCAGCGAGCAGTGCAAGGCTGCGGTACATGCGGGTCGGTGTGGTCCACTGTCTCACGACGTTCGCGTTCATCCACTTGTAGTCGGCGCGATCGAGGTAGGAGAGGTCGTTCGTCTCGAACCCGGGGCTGCGCCAGTTCTGGGCGGTTTCCCACAGCCAGTTACCGGTCTGCTTCGCGATGCGCGAGTAGAAGCCGTACCCGCGCAGCGAGGTCGCCGATGGGTTGAGCCGAGCGTCGAACAGGCCGTCGCTGGTGACGCCGCGGTCCGGACGCTGGAAGTAATGCGCGCTGGACTGCTTGGTTGCGGCGATCGCCTTGACGGAGCCGCCAACGTCCGAGACGAGTGCGGTACCCATCCAGCTGTAGTCGTGATTCTTCCAGAAGTGCCGGAAGTCGATTCCGGTGGCTTCCGCGTGGCTGCGCAGGCGGTCGCTCAACACGGTGTCGTTGAGTTGCCGCGCCGTCGACGTGAGCACCATGCCCACGGTGGTGTTGCCGGCATTGAGGTCCTTCTTCAGGCGCCCCACGAAATAATTCGCGTACGGTTCCACGTCCTGCGTGCGCTCCAGACCAGCGCCCGTACGATAGGTGGCCGTCTCCCGATTGGTGACGGCGTCCAGAAGGCCAATGGTGTAGCCTCCGGCTGTACGTCCCGTGATCTTGGCCGCGCCGATGATCGACGTGTTGTCCGGCGTGTTGGAGTACTGCGCGGCGTTCGCGACGTAGCCATTGAGCTGTGGTGGGCGTCCGATGCGCCGTGAATAGAAGGCGCCCAGCCCTGACGTGTTGCTGCAGAAGTTGCAGTTCATGCCACCGAACTGGAACGCGCTGCTGCCAGCGATGAAGAAGGGCCGCTTCTCGTCATAGTAGGTCTCGTACGCAGAGAGGTTGATCGTGGCGGGGTCGACTTCGACCTGGCCGAAGTCGGGATTGACAGTCGCATCAAGCGTGAGGTTCGACGTCAACAGATATTTGACGTCGCCTCCTGCGTTCACGCGGCTCGACGCGGTCTGGTGATACGGGTCTGCCGCAGCGGCGTACTTGAACTGTTCGCGCGTCACGACATAGGGCAGCAACTCGAGGTGCCGTTGCTGCGCACCGGTCTCGATGCCGATCAGCGTCCCATAGAACGCCGGGCCGCCAGACTCGTTGCGGCGCCAGAACGACCACATGTCGCGCTCGTTGAGCCGATCGGCGTAGCGCCAGACCTGAAGGCCCCAGGTCTGCACCGAATCACGCGAGAAGCGTAACTGCGAATACGGAATGCGCAGCTCGGCGCTCCAGCCCAGTGAGTCGATGTGCGTCGCACCCTCCCAGACAGGGTCCCACGACGGATCGCCGTTGAACTCGTCACCGCGCGCACCGGCCGGATTGATCTCGAACCATGCCTGGTCGATACGGTTGTGATAGGTGTCGAATACGACGGCGAGCTTGTCGGTCGTGAGCGAGTTGAACGAGCCGTTGTTGCCATTGCCGTCAAGGAGCTGGTCGCGGCGCGCAAGCGGCGCCCGAATGCCGCGGGCCCCGAGCGAGTCGTACAGTCGCGCGCCGATGTATATCGCCTGCTCATCGTAGAGGATGCGCACTTCCGTGCGTTGCGATGCCCGCGCGCCCTCGGTCGGCTGGAACTGCCGGAAGTCCGACATCACCTCCGCGCCCTTCCACGCGTCCTCGTCAATGCGCCCGTCGACGACGATCGCTCCGATGCGACGGACGGCGTTCGCAATCGGTCGCGGAGCCGCCCCGGTCGTGATGGAGTCCGCCCGCTGTGCACGCGCAGGCAATGCGACTGTGCAACAGAGGAGGACGAGACCCGATGCTACGGTGCAGCTGATGCGGCGCATGTCGTCGAATTCCTGGTTGGGGGCACTGATTGGATGCCGCGAAGTCCCCGCTGGTTTGAATCGAAAGCGAGGCGACCGGTGTCCGCGTCTCGAGGTGGTCTCTACGCAAGGGGACAACGGCAGGATTCAGCGAACGCACGCGCTGGCGAAGCGGTCGCCGCGTGAGCACGTTCCTCCAATGAGACACCCTGGGATGCAGTACAGAGCTGCGGCTCTCGCCGTTCTCGTTGCCGCCGCGCCCTCCCTCGCGTGGAGCCAGGCGCTCGGACGCGGCGCCCGCATCTTCGATGGTGCACCGGAGGCGGTCTGGATCGCTCCGCCCGGAATGTCGCCCGATGCGTTCGCCGTCTTTCACGCGCGCCGAACGATTGAGCTCACCGCCCGCCCGACGCGCTTCGTCGTTCACGTCTCGGCCGACAACCGCTATCGCCTCTTCGTGAATGGCGCGCAGGTGTCATCGGGTCCCCAGCGTTCGGACGTCATGCACTGGCGGTATGAGACGGTGGACCTTGCGCCGCAGCTTCGGGTCGGGCGCAACGTCATCGCGGCCGTCGTCTGGAACTGGGGTCCGCGGCATCCTGTGGCGCAGCACAGCGTGCGATCAGGCTTTCTGGTGCAGGGCAATGGATTCGCCGAGTCCGTCGCCAATACTGGTCCGGGTTGGAAGCTCCTGCGCGATTCTGCGTATGCAGAGGTGCGCGTGTCACCCCAGGATGTCCGCAACGCGTATTACGCGGCGCCACAAGGTGAATCCGTCGACGCCGCGCACTATCCGTGGGGCTGGGAACGCACTGACTATGTGGACCGGGAATGGTTCGAGATTCCCGCTGCCGCAGGCACACGCGACGCGAACGGCGGCGGTGCGACGGTCGGAGCGGTGCACCTGCATGCGGTACCGGGCCGCGGAGGCTACGGCGACGCCAGCGGCTGGCAGCTCGAGCCGCGCAACATTCCGCCCATGGAGGAGTCAGTCGTTCGATTCGCCGGAGTGCGGCGAGCGACAGGAGTCGAGGTGGCGAGCGGTTTCCCGGCAACTGGTCGCGATATCGTCGTTCCGCCGAACAGCCGCGCATCCCTTCTGCTCGACTACGGGCACACAACCAATGCGTACCCGGTCCTCGAGACGAGCGGTGGTGCCGCGAGCACCATCACGCTGACCTACGCGGAGGCGGCCATCGATTCATCGGGGCGCAAGGGAAACCGCAACGAGGTGACGGGCCGCATGATCCGCGGCATTCATGACCGCTTCCGTCTCGACGGCGGCGCTCGTCGCCGGTTCCAGACGCTCTATTGGCGATCGGGGCGCTACGTAGACGTGGACATCGAGACCGGCGCGGACACCCTCCGCATCCACGATGTCCACGGCATCTTCACCGCCTATCCGTTCGTCGAGCGCGGTCGCTTCGCCAGCGACCTGCCATGGCTCGCGGACATGTGGGCCATGAACTGGAACGGCGCGCGCATCGGCGCGTTCGAGACGTATATGGACACGCCGTATTACGAACAGCTGCAGTACATCGGCGACACGAGGATCCAGGCGCTCATCTCGCTCTACGTCGCCGGCGACGATCGACTCATGCGCCAGGCCATCGAGCATTTCGACGACTCGCGCATTCCGGAGGGCATCACGGCGAGTCGCTATCCGTCGGCCCTCCAACAGCTCATCCCGCCGTTCTCCCTCGCGTACATCGCGATGGTGCACGACTACTACATGCATCGCGACGACAAGCCCTTCGTGCGACGCTACCTCGCCGGGATTCACGGCATCCTCGACTGGTACGGCCGCCATACGGACAGCACTGGCATGCTCGGCCCGATGCCGTACTGGAATTTCGTCGACTGGGCGGACCGCTGGCAGCGCGGCGTGCCCGCCGGCGCGGACGACGGCCATTCGGCGACGATCAGCTTGTTCCTTGCGTATGCGCTGGATCGCGCCGCCGTCCTCGAGCGCGACCTCGGCGTGCGGGGAATCGCGGCCGCGTACCAGGCACGTGCCAACACGCTTCGCCGCACGACTCGCCAACGCGCATGGGATCCCGCGAGGAAGCTGTTTCGTGACTCGCCGGATTCCGCCGCATACAGTCAGCAGACAAACGTGCTCGCCATACTTGCCGACGCGCTTCCTGCCGCTGAGCAACGCGCGTTGATGGAGCGCATCCTGTCGGACTCGACACTCATCCCCGCGTCGTACTACTTCAGCTTCTACCTGCTGGAGGCACTCCAGAAGGTGGGGCTCGGCGACCGATACATCGAGCAGCTGGCGCCATGGCGCTCGATGCTCGCGCTCGGCCTGACGTCGGCACCGGAGAAGCCGGAACCCACGCGATCCGACTCGCACGCATGGTCCGCGCATCCGAACTACGGGCTGCTCGCGACTGTGCTCGGGGTGCGTCCGTCGTCGCCCGGATTTCGCACGGTGCGCATTGCGCCCGCGCTCGGCACGTTGCGGACGGCGAGTGGACGCGTGCCCCATCCGCGAGGGGAAATCGATGTCGCGGTGACGCGAGAAGGTGCGCGCGGGTTGCGCGCCCTGGTCACGCTGCCGGCGGGCGTGGCGGGTCAGTTCGAGTGGAACGGCCAACGTGCGGCGTTGCACGCCGGTCGTCAGGAACTGCGCTTCTGAGTTCGTTGCCCCGCGTTGTCATCAGCGTAGCTGCGCCAGGAGGATGCGCACCACCCACGTCGTCGCGGCAATACCGGCGGCAAGGATGAGCAGCAGCACGACGATGGCCGCCAGCAGAACGAGCCGGTTGACGGTGCGCGTCGTGCCTGGATTCGCCATGTGCCGCTCGATGAGTGCTACGTTGCGGTTGTTCGCTTTCCATCCCGCATCGAAGAGATCGCCAAGCACGGGCACGGATCCGACGAAGGCATCTATTCCAACGTTCGCAAGCATGCGCAGCACCCCGGCGCGCGATACGCCCATTCGGATGCCCTCGATGACGATGTAGCCCGAGAGCACCGCGCCAGCGAGGTCGCCAAACCCTGGCAGCAGCCCGATGATGGGATCGAGGCCGAACCGCATCGAGGTGCCTGGAATGACAATGGCACTATCGAGGGCGCGTGCGATGGTGCGCACGCGCGCGAGTCGCGCTTCCGGGGCAGGGTTCGTCATGAGCTGCGTAAATGCACACTGCGTTCCCGAGTAGAGCGCTACGGGTCCACGACTAGCGGCTGAAGTGCCGGCTCACGGCCATGGAGGAGCGCCTCGAGCCACGCCGCCGAGCGCACGGCAAAAGCGCGCTCGGATTCCGGCGTTGCAAGGTTGTTGTGCGGCGAATTCACCATCGGAATCGCTTCCTTCGGGCCCTTGATCCCGTTGAACACCGACCATATGCCCGCCGGTGCGGCGACGTCGTCGATGAATCCCATCGCCACCAGCGATCGCGCGGTGATGCGGTCGGCGAAGTTGGCCGTGTCGAAGTAGCGCGCGGTCGCGAGCACCTCTGGACGCGACACGTTCCAGTTCGGGTAGCTCGATCCCCGACCATGCGCCGTCGCCGTGACGTCGGCGCCGGATGGGACGTTGACGACGAGCGCCGTCACTCTCGAATTCAACCCTGCCGCGGCGAAGCTCTGCTGGCCACCCATGCTGGTGCCCATCACGACGAGTGTCTTCCCGTCCCAATCGGGGCGCGTCGCCATGTATTCGATCGCCCGGTATGCGCCGAGGTACATCTGGAGGAAGTGGCTGTCGTCGCGGCTGCGTTGACCGATGAGGTGATAGCGCTTGATGAGCGTCGGTAGCGCATCGTAGAAGGCCTGCGGCATGTCGGGCGGCACGTCGTGCGGCTCGATGTTCAATGCGAGCCAGCCGTCCGCCGCCCGCTCCGTCACCCAGGACTTCTGGAGTGGGTACGGTGGACTCGCCCATTGATAGATGAGGAGGGCGGGGAACGTCCCCTCTCGCGCCGGTTTCGCGAGCTGGCCGTAGATGTGCGCGCCGTTGATGTTGTTCATGCGAATGGTGGACCACTCGACGCCGATTTTTCCGCTCTCGCCCGCCGCGATGACCGGGCTGATCGGAATGGCATTGAGCAGTTGGATCTTCGCATCCCAGAATGCATCGAAATCGGCGGGCTTCGGCTCAGCGGCGCGTATGCCCGGCGGCTCCACGGCGGCGCCGAGGAGCACTCGGCCAGGGCCACCGGTTCCTCGCGTTCCGAAGCTGCGGTCGGCGGCGGTGGGCTTCACCTCCACAACGAGCATCGCCGGATCGGCCAGGCTCGTCTCTATGCGTGCCGCTCCGCGCGAGAGATCGACGGTGCCGGTCGTGAGGATGTCGCCGCCATTCCGCCTGATCGTCACGGCGTACGTGCGGCTCGCAGAACTGTCCGATCGTGAACCGGGAAACGTCATCGTCCAGCCGATGCGTTCGCCCTTCGCGTAGATGCCGCTCGCGTGATCTGGAGTGAACACCGGCTGCGCCGGCGCGGCCGGCGCGGGCTGCTGCCCGCCAATCGGCGCGACTGCGGCCGCGATCGCCAGGGCGATTCCCGAGAGTGACCATATTGCAGACGGCTGCATGGTTCTCCAGTGTGAGGTCGACGGTGAAGCTACTGGCAGGTCAACGTCGCGTACACGGCGATTCACTTCGCCGGCCGGTCGAGTAATCGGCCCCTCTGGCGCGGCGCGCGGCGCGCGCCTCCATTTGGCCACTGCATTCTCATCCTTTGAGAGGGACGCATGACATCGTATCGGACACTCGCCTGCACTCTTGCCATCGCCAGCGTGGCGTGCGCGACCACGAGCGGCGGCCGCGCTGCCCCGTCGTCGCTCGGGATTTTCACTGCGCACGACGACATCGGGCGACCGTCCGCCACCGGACCCGGATCGGCGACGTATGACGCCGCGCGCGGTACCTACACCGTCACTGGTGGC
>JBKJUW010000098.1:0-37146 GCA_046589725.1 Gemmatimonadaceae bacterium | reverse complement strand
TGTGCGAGCAGGTTGCGGGGGAGCAGCGCGACGACGTGCACAGCGGGTTGCTGGAGGAGATTGGCACAAAATGCCGGTTTTCTGTCACAAAATGCCCGTTTACGCGCCGCATCGCGACCCTAGCCTTCAGTCGTGGTTCAGCAACGAACCGCTTAACCCAACACTGGAGTCATCAAATGTCCCGTCGCCATTGCTCACTGCTTGTCCTCGCGATTGCCTCCTTTGTTGTGACGGCATGTGGGTCGTCGCCGACCGCGCCGCGTCAAGACACCCCAATCGTTGTCATGGGATCCGGCGGCTGATTCTGGTCCGTCGGCCGTTCAGCCGACTCCAGTAAGTCGACGCATCTGGCTGAGCTCGGTCGCAATCCGCTGGACGTCCCGTGAAATATCCAGCGCTGCATCCACAGGTGAAGTCGAGGCGACCGCGGGTTTCGTATTCAGTGCCTCTTCGGCGGCAAACACGAAACGGTGAAAGGAATAGCGCGTGGCTGTGGCCATCGCTCGCGCCAGCCATGTAGAAGCTGCTTCACCGTCACCGAGGGCCCGATAGCCCTTTCCGACATGCAGCTCGAACTGGGTGAGCAGGATCGGCGGCAGTGCCTCGTTGGTGAGTTGCTGCCGATAACGCTCGAACATCAACTCCATGCCCTCTTCCGCCGAGAGCTCCATCAGGTTGATGGTGGCTGTCCATCGGTGATATTGCTCGCGCGCCGTAGCGGCGAGAATCAGGAATGCATCGCGTGCGGCGGACTTCACCCCGAGCATGTAGAATGCGCCGGCAAGATCGTGCAGGATACGATCGCGTTCGGATTCGATGACACTGCCATGCAGGGCATCGTACGCGTACTGGACGGCGAGATCGTACTTCCCGCTGGCAAAAGCGATGTACGATCGATCGTGCGTCGCGAGCGAGGCCACTTCGGTGAGCGAGTGCTTGTCCGCCAGGGCAACCGTCTCGTGCAGCATGGCGTCGGCGGCCGGCAGGTTGCCTCGCGCCACGACGATCTTCGCTTCTCCAATGCGCGCGCGCAGCGTGCCGATCATGTCGCCGGTGCGGTGTGCCAGCTCACCCGCGGTCGTGAATACGTCCGTCGCATCGACGAACTCACCAAGCTCGCGCAGGCAATGCCCGCGGCGCAGCAGGGCGTTCACCGCAATCTCGCTCTCTTCTTCGGGATGGATGTGCGCGAGCAGCGTGTCATAGACATCGGCCGCCAGCGCCCACTTGCCATCAAGGTCAAGGGTACGCGCATACGCCATGAGGCGCGGAGCGACCGCGTGCATGTCTCCCGAGCGCGCCGTCTTGAGCAGTTCCAGGGCGCCAACAAGAATGGCGCGCGCCGGCATGCCCGCAGGCATCTCCTCGATGCAGCCCATGACGGAACGAACACCCCAGCCATCTGCGATGATGGCGTCGGCGCCCTCCTCGATCCACGAATCCACCAGGCGCAGGAACACCAGCCCCGCACTGACGGCACGCCACCACGGATCGCTCTCCTCCAGCGAGGCCAGCTCGGTGAAGAACGGCAGATGACGTGCACGTTGCATTGAATCGAACACCGATGCTCTCCCGTGGACCTGTCAAACCCTGTTGTGCCCATTACACAATCATACGATCAGCTCAAGGACGCATTACATCAAGGGGATTTTTCTGACAGAAACACCCGATGATTGCGACAGCGCATGCGACGCATCGACCACACGTCGGCGTGCTAAGAGCGCGCCGCACAAAACACCCACGCGGCGCAACTTTGCGTTGCGCGGCGTGGGTGTTTGTATGACAGCGTCGTGCGCGCGGCGTTACTTCGCCACGAATCGCGTCTTCGTCGAATCGAGCCGGTCGAGCTGACGACGGATGTCATCCCCGATCGCCTCGATGCGATTGATGCTTTTCGGATTGAACTTCGGGTCGTACGGACTCAGGGCAGGGCCACCCGCGACCTCGAGCACCGCGTCGAACTTGTAGGTGTGCGTCTGACCCGTCTTGGGATCCGTCCAGCTGCCCTGCCACGCGAGCGGCCGATTCTTCGGCCATAACCCATACGGAAGCGCAAGCGTGCGGATCTTGTAGCCGGGCACCGCGGAATCAATACCCATCGCATTGCGCGCGATCTGCTCCTGCACCGCGGCATCCGGATACTTGCTCAATTGCATGTGCCACAACGTGTGGTCACACAGCTCGAAGCCCTGATCGGCAAGCCACTTCACTTTCTGGAAACGCCACTCCTTCTTCTGGCCGCCGTACTTCGGACCGTCGCCGAAGAAGTTATGACCGGCCGCACCACCATTCAGCATGCAGAACGTGCCGCGGTTCTTCCAGCCGGGATGCGTCTTCGCGAAATCGAGCCAGATGCCGACCGCACTCGTCGGATCGATCGACAGGTTTCCGTTCTGCTCGATATAGCGGAACTGCGAGTCCGATGCGTCGTCGAACACGAAGACGACCGGTGACATGCCCGCCGGCACATCGCGGAAATCCTTGTCGAGCATTTGCGCGAGGGTGATCGGCCGGTAGCCGCGCTTGTACGCCTCCTCCATATCGGCGCGGAAGCTCGCGGCGGTGCGCGTGTACAGTGAATTCTTGTCCCCGCTGATCACGTGATACTCCAGCACCGGGATCCGTCCCTGCGGATTTGCCGCGGCCCCGCCGGCCGCCGTCCCTGCGACTGGTGAAGCGGCTGGTGCCGGAGCGGGAGCCCCGCTGTCTGTCGACAACTTGGCATCGACCGTACCGCCAACGGAGTCGCGCGTGCGGGCAGAGGCGCCGGGCGAAGCGTCGCCCTTCGAACAGGCGGCGGCAAACAAGGCAACGAGAACGACAAATCGGCGATCCATTTCAGGCCTGAGGGGTGATTAGAAGGGGACAGGATCAGTTACGGCCGGAAACATGCTACCGCACCAGCCGTACCAGAATGCAACCCCCGCTCCCAAACACTGTGCCCTTTCTGCGACCACGAGAACGACTGGCCCTCCTCCGGCAACGCTTTGCCGGCCAGGCTGAGCCTGTGCGCCCGTGGCGCCCCAGCTGGAAGTGGCTCGCCGCGCTCGGACTCGCCTGTGTGACCGTCGTCACGTTCGACGGCTGGCTGGCCACCTGTGGCTTTGAGGGCTGTCCCACCCGATCGGGCATCCGCGCCTTTCGCCCCGGCGAAGGCGGTCGCATCGTCGACCGCAACGACAGGTTTCTGGGGCGGATCGCCCTGGTGCGTCGCGTCAATGTCGGCATCGACGCCGTCCCGCCTCATGTGCGCGAGGCCTTCCTGGCCACGGAAGACCGCCGCTTCTACCAGCACAACGGCCTCGATTGGCGCGGACTCTTCCGGGCCGCGCTCAGCAACGTCCGCCACGGTGGTGTGCGCGAAGGCTTCAGCACCATCACGATGCAGGTCGCGCGCAATTCCTTCCTCGTGAACAAGCGCTACGGCCGCACGATGCGCCGCAAGCTCATCGAGCTGCGACTCACGCGCCTCATCGAGAGCGAGCTCACGAAGGACCAGATCCTGGAGCTCTACCTCAACCTCATCTACCTCGGCAACGGCATGAACGGTATCGAGGCCGCGAGTCGTGATCTCTTCGGCAAGAGCGTGGGACAGCTCACGGTGACCGAGGGGGCCATGCTCGCCGCCCTGCCAAAGGGTCCAAGCGCGTACACGCCGCGCGATCATCCGGAGCGCGCGCTCAAGCGCCGGAACCTCGTGCTCTCGCTCATGGCGCAGAACGGATACATCTCGCCAGGCGAAGCCGCGCAGGCGGAGCAACAGCCGCTGCGAATTGCGGAAGACGAGTGGCGTCCAGATACGGGGAAAGAGCCACTCGCGCTCGACGCCATCCGTGCACTGATCGACTCCATCCGTCCGGATGCGCTCAAGGAAGGCGACGTCACTGTCTACACCACACTCGACCTCGTCGCGCAGCAAGCCGCGGACCGCGCCGTCCTGCGGCAGACCACCGCCGTCACGCGCGAGACGCAGTACGCAGGTGGACGCGTGCGCGACGCGGCGCAGGGCGCGCTCATCGCGCTCGACCCACGCACGGGTGATATTCGCGCGCTCGTCGGCGGACGCCGCGCGAAGCGCGGCTTCAATCGCGCCTTCAACGCTCGACGTCAGCCCGGCTCCGCCTTCAAGCCATTCGTATATGCGGCGGCGATGAAGGCGGGAATGACGCCGGCCACGCTCGTTGACGACGAACCCGTTGAAGTGCCGCAGGGACGAACGGTGTGGACTCCCTCCAACTACGACGATCGGTACATCGGCACGATCACCCTCGCGAAGGCGCTGGCCGTCTCATCGAACGCCGCCGCCGTGCGTGTGAGCCAGACGGTCGGCATCCCGAACGTGATCCTCGCAGCGAGACGAAATGGCATCACCAGTCCCTTACCGAACTTTCCCGCCATGGCGCTCGGCGCTGTCGACGTCACGCCGTTGGAGCTCGTCACCGCGTACGCCCCGTTCGCGAACGGCGGATTGAAGGTGCATCCACGCCTCGTACGCCGGATCGAGGCCGCGGATGGCACTCTGCTGTGGAGCGCCGAGATCGCTCCCGCTGACACCGTGATGGATCCGCGTGAAGCGTATCAGATCACGTCGATGCTCCGCGGCGTGGTCGACGGCGGGACAGCGAACACGATTCGCGACATGGGGGTTCGTGGTGCGGTCGCCGGAAAAACCGGCACGACGAACAATGCCACCGACGTCTGGTTCGTGGGATATACGCCGACGTTGGTCGCCGGCGTGTGGTTCGGGTACGACACCCCGCGCTCCATCGCGCCGCATGCGTCGGGCGGCCACCTCGCCGCTCCGGCCTGGGCGGAATTCTACATGAACGGATGGCGGGAGCCCGCCGCCTCCGCCGATGCCTGGACGCCGCCGCCCGGAATGACGATGCGCCTCATCGATCCGTCGACGGGAATGCTCGCCGGCCAATGGTGCCCCGTGAAGAAGCAGGAATTCTTCAAGCCTGGAACCGAGCCGACGGAGGTCTGCAACGTCCACACGGAACCCGAGAGCGAGCCGGTGTTCGACGAGCCGCGTTCGCTGCCAATTCCGGACCCGATCAAGAAAGGTGTGAACGGGATTGGGAACCTGCTGAAGAAGATCTTCAGGTTCTAGACTCGTCCACCTCTTAGAAATGCATTTACCACAGAGGTCGCGGAGGGCACGGAGGACCTCGCGTTGAATGCGCGTCGAACGCAGTCCTCCGTGTTCTCTGTGACCTCCGTGGCAAATCGCACTTCCGGCTATTGAACGATCTCAAAGAATCCCGAGCCCCGCATGCTTCACATCGAATCCCGGAAAAACGGTCTCGAGACGCGTCGCGCCGAGGTGCTTCGCTGCCACCTCGGAGAACACCGAGCGGAAGTCCGTCGTCAGGGCCAGGTCGCGCCCTTCATATAATTGCTCCGGCTCCAGCCCGGGCCACTTGCCGTACACCTTCCTTCCCTTCACGTCGCCGCCAATGACGAAGAGCGCACTGGCGTGCCCGTGATCCGTTCCGCCATTCCCGTTCTGTCGCACGGTGCGACCGAACTCCGACATCGTCATGATCGTCACGTCGGCCATGCGATCGCCCAGGTCAGCGACCAGTGCCGCGATGGACTTCGCGAAGTCATCCAGGCGACCCGCGAGCTGACCCGTCGACGCACCCTGGTTCACATGCGTGTCCCAGCCACCGACGTCCGCGAATGCGACCTCGAGTCCGACGTCCGACTTGATGAGCTGCGCAATCTGACGCAGCCGCGTGCCGAACTGCGAGTTCGGGTATGACGCGTTGTGCTGCGGTTGGTACTTCTGCGGATTCGCCGCCTTGAGGATCTTCACCGCCTCGAACATCTCGCCGCCGGCCGCATGGACGACGTCCGCCGTGCCGGTGCGGTAAAGCGCTTCGAGCCGGTCGGCCGCGGGACCCGTCGCTCGCACGCTGAACTCATCGAGCGAATTCATCGCGATCGTCGGCGCAGGACCCTCGAGCATGCGCGGCGTCTGCTGCGTCATCGCGACTGCACGAAATGGTGACGGGTTCGCGTCGTGCGTGCAGCCGGCCTCGCACGTGCCCTGAACCGCGAGGTATCGGTTCAACCACCCATCGCGTGTGCCCTTCTGGTCGGGCGTGCCGGTCTCCATGTAGTCCTGCGCATCGAAATGCGAGCGCGTGGCGCTCGGACTTCCGACCGCATGGATCGGCGCAAGGATGCCTTGGTCCCACAGCGGCTTCATCGGCGCGAGCGACGGATGCAAGCCGAAGAATCCATCCAGATCGATCGCGCCGGCCGGTCCTGTCGCTATTGTCGGCCGCGGAATCGCGATGTTCGGCCGCAGCCGGTAATAGGCGGCCTCACCATGCGGTACCACGACGTTCAAGGCATCCGCTGCACCGCGCTGGAAGAGGCAGATGAGTGTCTTGCCGCGCGACGCGCCCTTCAGCGCCGCACCGTCGAGCAGGTTCGCACCATAGGCGGTGCGACGAAGGAAGCTCGGGCTCAGTCCCATGGAGACCATGGCAAGCGCGCCGGACTTCATGAAGACTCTGCGGTCCATGTGCGTATCTCCTGGTAAGCGTCAGCGACGCTGAAACTCTGGTGCGCCGATCGCCAGGCCGACGACCTGCGCCAATCCGCTCAGTTGCACCGGCTGTCCCATCGCACGACCCAGCGCCGAACGCGGTGCTCCATTCTTCGCGGGTGGTGCCAAGCGGCCGCGCATCGGGGCATCCCCACCGCCCATCGTCATCGATGACATGTCGGTCGACATCGAGTCGGGCGGCGCGCTTGCGGAGAGCTTTGCCACGAGCGGATTCTCACCACTCAGCAGGATCTGCCTCGTGTCGGGCGACGCGTGTCCACCGAAGAACGCCAGGATCACCGCATCGACCTGTTGATCGCGCGTCGCGCCCGTGAGCCGCTCCGTCTCGCTCCACTGGGCGAGTGCCGCTCCCGGCATGCGCCCTGCCGCCACCGTGACGCCAAAATTGATCCGGTTGAGAATGGCGCCACTGTTCATCCAGGACTCACCCGTCTCGGGCCAGCCATTCGGCGCCTGATGCCCGAAGATCGGCGCGCCGAGGAACCCGACCATCTGCGCGGAGCGCATGGTCGTGTCTGGCTGCGCTCCGATGGCGCGCAGTGCGGATGCCACGAGCTCGAACGGACTCTTCAGCTTGCTGCGGTACGCTGTGCGGCTGAAGAACTCCGGGCTCGTGACAATCGTGCGCACGACCTCGCGTATGTTGCCGTCCGTCTTCAGGAAGGTCTGCGCGGCGCGCTCCACCAGCGCATCGGGTGGCGTGTCGCTCACGAACCGGATCGCGAGCTTGCGCGCGATGAAGTGCGCGGTCGACGGATGGCGCGCGATGATGTCGAGTACTGCCTCACCGTCCTCGACTCCCCCGCCGGCAGGAATGACGTGGCCGAGCACGACCTTCTGCCCGGCATCGTGAATCTCCGGGCGGAACACGAAGTCCGCCGACCCGCGCGGATTCATCGTCCAGCCCGTGAGGGAGCGCGCCACTTCCACTATGTCCTGCTGGGTGTAGCCGCCGTCCACGCCCAGCGTGTGAAGCTCCATCAACTCACGTGCGTAGTTCTCGTTCAGGCCGCGCCGGGCACGCAGGGCAGCCTGGGGACGTGGCTGGACGGCGCGCATCCCGCCTCGCCCGCCGCGTGCGACGGCCAGCGTTGGATGCGCGGAATCCGCCGCACTCTGCCACTGATCAAGGTAGAACAGCATGGCTGGACTCTTCGCGACGGCACCCAGAAGCTCGCGGAACTGCCCGAGCGTATTGGGCCTGATCACGTCGCGATCAAACGACGGAATGAAGATCCGGTCGACGCCTTTCCCGGCGAAAATATTGAAGTGGTTCTCCCAGAAATCCGTCATGACCTCGTCGAGCTGCCGATCACTCACGATCGCACGGGCAAGCTTAGCAGACTGGACGTCGCCGAGGATTCGCTGGTTCTGGCGGAGCTGCTCCCGCAACTGCGGGTCAGCCTGCAGCAGTTCCGCGCGAAGATCCTTCTTGCCGCTGGTGTCGCCCGCCTGGCCCTGCGCCTTTTGCCGCTGTCGAATGGCCAGCCGGCCTCGCTCATACATGCTGACCAGATCGGTGGTCGGCATGTTGAGCAACTCATATGAAGCAACGATGCGGTCGGCCGCTCCATCGTCAATCCGATCGGACGCGAGCTGGAGCGCGATCCACTGATCGACGCCCATGGCGCGCACCTTCGACACGTCACCCGGGCGCGGTCCGAACCCAAGTCGGTTGAGCACCTGTTGGACCTGCTGATCGGCCGCCTGTTCCCTCGGCTCGGTTGGGGAAACCACGATAAGCGGCGCATCCGTCGCGGTGCCGGACCCGGACATGGTGCGGCCCGCGTTCGTGGCGCACGCGGCGACCAATAGCAGGGCGGCAGGAAGAGTACGGGTGGCTCGGGTATCGATCATGGCGCAGTTCCGGATTGAAGTGTCCGGAAGGGAGACGCCGATGAGTGCCAATGGTTAATTTCTGCGCATCGGTACTCGTGAGATGTCGATGTCCAGTGCCTTGCGCAGCCAGCGGAAAAAGGCATAGGATAAGCGCGCGACGATGCGCCGCGTTGATCGTGACGCGTGGCGATGCCGCCAACTCTCCTCCACGCCGCTGATCAGCCCGCACATTCCAGCAGACGATTTTGCCCGGCACCTGACACTCGACGAATTGGCTGCGCAGGCGGGCATATCCGCCGTGGCGCAGCGAGTCGTGGTGTTCTCCGCTCGTCCGGAAGGTCTCCAGACGGTTCGAAGTGTTGCAGGCGACGCTCGCGCCGCGGTCCTCATTCGCGAGCTCGTCTTCTTCATCCGACGAAATCTGCGCGGCTCCGACGCTGTCGCCACCGGCAACGACGAGTTGATCATCCTGCTCGACGGACCCGACGTGCCCGCCATGGCCGTCGCACACCGCCTCCTCGCGGCGGTGCGAGGTCACATCTTCACGGGCGGAGGCGCCGGCGACGCGCATCGCTTCACGCTTTCCATCGGCGTCGCGATGGCCCCCGAGCACGGCGCGAAATTCAGCGACCTGATCGGAGCCGCTCGGCTGGTGCGAGCGTCCGCGGACACGGATAGCTGTGCGTTGGCCTGGAGTACGCCGGCCGGCGGACTCGATCTCGACCGTTTTGTCGGGCGTGCCGAGCCCCTCGTCCAGCTCACGGACTATCTCGACGATATGGTGCGTGGCGAGGGTCGCGTCGTCGCCGTGGTGGGCGAGAAGGGCGTCGGTACCAGCGCGCTGGTCCGAACGCTGGCGCCCGAAGTGCGCATGCGCGGCGGATCACTCGTGGTGGGAAGCTGCCGCGAGACGCACTTCGCGTGGCCGTATGCACTCTGGATCGAGGTGCTGCGCGCCGTCCGGCGCCTGCCTGTCAAGAGCACTCGATTGTGGCGGGAGCTCTCGGCGCTTGATCCCATCCTCGAGCGTGGCTCGGGGGACGCCGCACACGGGGGCAGCAAGACCCTCCTGCTCGAGGAGCTCGCGGATTTTCTGCGCCTCGCAGCGCAGCAACGACCCCTCGTTCTCCTCCTCGAGAACCTGCAGTGGGCCGACGGTGCCTCCTGGGACGCGCTCGAATACCTGATCGCCCAGCTCGAGAGCGAGCGCATCCTCCTGGCCCTCACCTTCCAGAGCGGCATCGAAGATGAGGCGCTCGAACGCTGGGGACGCCTCGTTTCACGGCCGCGACATTCGGAAATCCAGCTCACCCACCTCACGCGCGACGATGTGAAGCGGTGGCTGGAAGCCGCGATGCACACCGGCGAGCTCGGGCGCGACCTGCTCGCGTACGTCTATCGTCATTCCGAAGGGAATCCGCTGATGCTCACGCATCTCATGCGCGACCTCGAGGAGAGCGATCACATACAGGAGATCGACGGCAGCTGGCACTGGAGTCCGGTTGGCGAACTGCCGCCGCCCATACCCCTGGCGGAGCTGATCGCGCGCCGGATCAATCGCCTGCCGGAGTCCGCACGCATCGTACTCGAGGCGGCATCGGCGCTCGGTCGCGAATGCGACGAATCCTTCCTGCTCGACAGCACGATCGGGAACGCAGATGCGCGGGAGGGACTGGCGATGCTGCTCGCCTGCGACATGCTCGTCACGACCTTTGACCGTGGACATCCCTCGTACGTGGTTTCACACGACGAGGTGGCGCGCGTCTGTCGCTCGGGCGTCTCACCAGAGCGTCGGCGGGTATTGCATGCCCAGATCGCGCGGTCGCTTGCCGCGGACGGACGCTATTCGTCGGCGGAGGTCGCGAGCCATTTCGAGATCGGGGAAGTGCCGGCCGAGGCGCATCGCTATGCCCTGCTTGCCGCCGACGAGGCGCTCGCGGTGCATGAGACAGGCGCCGTCGCGGAACTGCTCGCGGCCGCCGAGCGCAACGCGCCGGATGATGCCGCGCTCGCGAAGGTCCGCGTCCGGATGGCGACGCTCGCCGAAGTCGCCGGCCGCTACGAGGATGCGGAGGCGTTGTGCGATCAGGCGCTCGCGTGGTACGCCGGACACGGCGATCACGTCCAGGCGCTGCGCCTCAAGCGTACACGCGCGCTCGTGCGCATGAAGCGCGGTCTCGCTGCGCAAGAAACGCTCACGGAGCTGCTCGCGCTCGAAGCCGAGGCGAGCGAGGCAAACGAGGACATGGAGCGGGCAGCCGTGTTGCTGCACATCGCGCAGATGCACTGGCGGCTCGGCGACCTCGGCGCGGCTCAACGCGTAGCCGAGGAAGCCGTGCAGATTGCCCAGCGTGGCGACGACGTGGTGTTGCTCGCCGATGCGTGCAACCGGCTCGCGGTCACGATCCAGCTCGAGAATGCGCCACGTGCCCGGGAGCTGTTCGTCCGTGCCATGGACATCGCCACATCGCTGGGCGACGCCTTCCGGCGGGTGCGCGGCCTGAACAACATCGGCGTGCTTGAGATGATCTGCAACAATTCGGACGAGGCGTGGCGCGTGCTCACGATCGCCGTAGAGCAGGCGCGGACGGCTGGGATCACCGAGTCATGGGGCCGGGCCGAGTTGAACCTGGGCGTCCTGGCGGGACGCATCGGCAACTATGAAGGCGCTTTGCGGGCCTTTTCGGAGGCGCTCCGGCTCATGTCGATGGTGCAGAACAGCGAGGAGCAGCTATACGCGACGTATAACCTGGCGGACCTCCAGCGCGAGCACGACCGCGCGCGTGAAGCCGCCGATACGTACGAGCTGGTGGTGGATCTGGCAGAGCGGATCGACCAGGTGCCGATCCAGGTGGGCGCCTATGCAGGACTGGGACTGTGCCGGTTCGAATTGGAGGATGTCTCCGGGGCTCGCGATGCGCTGGCGAAGGGGGTGGCGCTCAGCGATGGTCTGGGCGAATGGTTTCAGGGCAGGGAGTTGCTCGAGGCGCTGAAGTTGCACCTGTTGATCCGCGACGGTGAAACGGCCTCGGCGATCTCCCTTCTCGAGTCGTCGATGCAGTTGGCGCATGCGACGGACATTTCGGGAGCGGCTTGGCTTATTGCGGAATTCGGGTTGGCCCTGCGCCCGCACGCTCCCGAGGTGGTTCAGGCGGCGGTGACTCGGTATGCGGGGCACCCCGAGGTGCTGAGCACCCCAAAGATGAAAAAGCGATTCGATGTATTAATATTGGACGGTTGATACATATTGACCGATTCCGTTCGCGCTACTATACTTTCTGCGGACATCTGGTCCGAAGGGAGATGGCATCGTTTCCATTCTCCAGTCGAATCGTCTGATTGGTACCGACGGCTGCTCTCCGAAGACGGAGGACTGCGTCGCCTAGTCTGCTTTTGTCGGGAATCAAACAAATGCGCCGTACCCATTGGAAGACAGTGAGCACGCTGGTCACCATGATCGTGATTGCGGGCTGTCAGGATAATGTCGTCTCGGCGCCGCAGGCTTCGTCTGCAACGCCAGTCAGCATGATGGCGCCGGAGGGAGCTCCGCAGCTGAGCCTCTCGAATCGCCCTGGTAATGATGACGACGTGGACTTCACCGTGACGCCAGCCGGTGGTGTTTTCTTCGTGGGCCGCAACGCGGTCGTCTTTCCGGCCAACAGCATTTGCGATCCTTCCACGAGCAGCTATGGCGCTGGCACGTGGGACGACGCCTGCACTCCGCTGACCACACCGCTGAAGATCCACGCCACGCTACGCTCGGCCAACGCCGGCACCTGGATTGATTTCAAGCCGTCCATCCGCTTCGTGCCGAGCCAGAGTTCGCACGAGTGGGTCTACATATACATGGCCTCGACGCACGCGATCCTGTTTGCCCCGACCCTTGGCGCTGCGGGCGTTGACGATGCGGCGGCAGATGCGACGGTTCGCACGTTCCTCCATTCAGGCAAGGGATACACGCTGCGCCGCATCAAGCACTTCACGGGCTACATGACATCGTCCGGACGTGCATGCTTGCAGGGTGATCCAGACTGCTATCCGGTCGCCGGAAACTAGGAAGCACGAAAGACAGAGTCACGCAGAACGCGCCCGCCCTTCCGGCGGGCGCGTTTTGCGTTTATGCACCTGCGATCTCGAATAGCGCGATGTGACCGCGGGGTGGGTGCCGTGGTTCTATCATTGCGCACCGGCTGCTATCAGCGGCCGTCGCAGATGGCGGCATGTGGTCCCGCGCCCCCTGCTGTGTGCTCTTCGCCCTGAAAAATTCCGCGGCCATTCGCGGTATATGAAAAGCCCTTCCGCGTGTCCGAGTTGGACGTGTCGGCGCGGGCGAATCAGGTCATGTTTCCGAAAGGCGACGCTTTCGTCACCCGGGCGAGACATGGGCGAGGAACTTTAGCGGCGTGAATGAGTCTCGTTTTGTGGCGTTCGCGGCTTGTGCGGGGAGCGCGGAAAACTTCGAGTCGCGCGACTCGTCGTGGAGTTCGGGGTTGGAGCGGCAGGTCACTTTTCAGGAGGAGGGGGTATGGATGTCCTCGTGATGCTCGAGGAAAGCCCCGATCACTCGCCGGTGCTGGCGCACGTGAATTCTGTACCTTCGCCGCTCGCATCAGAGCGTCCGGCGCGGGACATCGTGACGCTCTACGGCGTTCCGAGCGCGGAATCACTGGCACTGGCACTCGCGGCCGCGGTGGAATCGCACCGTACGGGTCGGGGGCACGACAATCTGGACGCCATTCGCCATCTCGGCGTATGGGCTGAACACGGCGCGATCGGCGACGCGGCGTGGCGCGACGCGGGAACGGGGCAGCTCGTCAGTCACGACGTGGAGATTCCGCTCGACATCCTGAACGGCACCGCGAACCAACTGCTCGGTGAGTGCGGTCATCTCATCCGTCGCCTGGTGGCTGGCCTGTCGATGCCCGACTGGCCGGAAGGTGCACGTCGTGCGATCACGGTGTCGCTCGGGCCGGTAGTCGGGCTTGCGGCTCCGGTGTTCTCACCGTTGGAATCTCTGCTCGACCGCCTCCGCGAAGCGGATGGGCTCGCGTTTGACTACGAGGGGGACTGACACGAAATCTTCCATCGTCCGAGTAGTGGAAACGGCTCGCGCCTCGATTGCGCGGGCCGTTTTGTTTCTGTAGGCGCCCCTCCCGATTGGGCCGCACTTGACACCGCGAAGAACGGCAGCCAATCCTACACGCACAGCACGTCAGTGGGATGGGACATGCCGAAGTCTTTCACTCGCCAGCCGCCGCCCCGGCAATCCGGGAGCGAGCGTGCGTTCACCGACGACCAGGGCGTCTCTGGAGTGCCGCGCACCTCGCGCTGCTCCGGTAGACGTCCTTTGTGTTTCGCTCCAGGAGCGACGGGTGCCCTCTCGGGATCCCGGCCGTGGACCCGCTCTCTCCGTGATGCTGCGATGCGACGCGTGTGCTCGTCGGCCCCACCCGCGTATCGGCAACTCTCATCGCCATGAGGTACACGCATGCGAGAGTACCAGGGAGCAGAGATTCGCAACATCGCGGTGGTCGGACACGGAGGTAGCGGCAAGACCAGCCTGGTCGACGCCCTCGCCTTCGTGTCCGGATCCAGTAAGCGCCATGGCAGCGTCGCTGATGGAACGGCGCTGACCGACACGGCACCAGAAGAAACGGAGCGAGGGTTCTCGATCAACCTCGGATGTGCGCACGCCGAGTGGATGGGCAGCAAGATCAACCTGCTGGACACGCCAGGCTTCCTGGATTTTCAGGGTGACGCGATCGCAGGGCTCGCGGCAGCCGACGGGGCCCTCTGCGTGATCGGCGCCGCGGCAGGCGTCGAAGTGGGAACGGAGCGGATGTTCCGCGAAGCCGTGGCGCGTCGCGACCCGGTCCTCTTCGTCGTGACGATGATGGACAAGGAACACGCCGACTTCGACGCCATCTACGCCCAGATCAAGGAACGACTGACCTCGAAGGTCATCCCGATCGAGGTTCCAGTAGGCGCAGGGCCTGAGTTTCGCGGCGTGGTAAACCTCTTCGACCGCAAGGCGCACGTATACGCGCGCGGAACACGCAGCGGCGCCTACGAGGAGACTGACGTCCCCCCTGAAGTGCAGGCGCAGTTCGATCGCTACTACGCAGAGTTGATCGAGACGATAGCGTCCACGGATGACACCCTCCTGGAGCGATACCTGAATGGCGAGGAAATCTCGCGCGACCATGCCGTTCGCGCGATGAAGGATGCGATGAAACGCGGCGAGCTGTTCCCGCTGTTCTGCGTGTCCTCCACGTTGAATTACGGTACGCGCGCCGTGCTGACCACGATCGTCGAGCTGATGCCGAACGCGTACGAGATGGAGGAGCTGCACGCCTTCACGGGCGCCGAAGGAAATCGGACCGTCGAAATACATGCTCGCGACGATGCACCGTTTTCAGCGATCGTCTTCAAGACGCAGAGTGAGCCCCATGTGGGGGACGTCAGCATCTTCAGGATCCTCTCTGGCTCCGTCTCGAACGGCGACGAGTTGTTCAACGCAACGCGGGATGTGTCGGAAAAACTGAATCACCTCGCGATCTCGCAGGGGCGCGACCGAATCGAGGTGGCCCGGCTCCACGCGGGCGACATCGGGTGCGTTGCAAAACTGCGCAACACGCATACGAACGACACGCTGTCGACGCGAGCGCATCCGGTGCGCCTGGCGAAGATCGACTACCCGGAGCCGCTCGTTGAGCTGGCCATACATCCAACGAACCGCGCCGACGAGGAGAAACTCCAGCTGGGCCTGCATCGATTGCACGAGGAGGATCCCACCTTCGAGCCGCACTGGAACGCCGAAACGCACGAGACGCTCGTTTCCGGCATGGGGGAACGCCACCTCGACGTCGCGCTGGCGAAGCTGAAGCGGAAATTCGGCGTGACCGCGGAATTCTCCAAACCGAAGATCGCCTATCGCGAAACGATTCGTGCTCGCGCCGAGGGTCAGGGCAAGCACAAGAAGCAGTCGGGCGGCCGCGGCCAATTCGGCGATTGCTGGGTTCGAATCATGCCGACACCGCGTGGCGACGGTATTCGCTTCGAGGACCGGATTGTTGGCGGGGCGATCCCCAGCAAGTTCATCCCGGCTGTGGAGCGCGGCATTCACGAAGCGGCGGAGCGGGGAGTGCTCGCGGGATTCCCACTCGTTGACTTTCGGGTGGAGCTCTACGACGGCTCATACCACACCGTCGACTCGAACGAGATGTCGTTCAGGATGGCGGGCATTCAGGCATTCAAGTCGGTTGCGCCGCGGTGCAAGCCCGTGCTTCTGGAGCCGCTCGATGACATTGAGCTCGTGATCCCAGAGGAATCACTCGGCGATGTGCTCGGTGACCTTTCCGCGCGTCGCGGCCACATCCTCGGGACGGAAGCGCCGGAAAACAGCACTGGTACGCGCGTGCACGCGATCGTTCCGCAGTCCGAGCTTCATCTCTATGCAAGCGCCCTGCAATCGATGACGCATGGTCGCGCGAGCCTGCGTCGTCGTTTCCGCGGTTATGAGGAGGTTCCCAGCGATGCGGCCCAGCGCGTGATGGAGGAAGCAATGCGCGCGCAGGTGTCGTCAGCGGCGCACTGAGGCGCTGCGCCTCGGCAAGGGCGCGCGCCGAAGTCGGGCGTGCGCCCTTTCTCGCACCAGCTCACCGCGGTGACACGCGGGCTCACGCGGGAGGCTGCTACATTTCGGCAATGCGAAGCCGCGCTGCACCACGCGACCGTACGAACCAATGACCACGTTGGATGCTTCGCGACGCGAGTCTTCCGCCGCCGAGTGGCCGACGGGATGGTGTGACGTGATCGGCCGCGGGCGCATGGGCACGGCGTTATTCTCGGCGCTGCAACGCGCGGGCGTGCCTGTGCGCGGTCCATTCGGCCGCGGCGCGGACGCCGCCGGAGCGGCCGTGGCCCTGCTCTGCGTTCCGGATCGGGAGATCGCCAATGCAGCGGCGGGCATTCGCGACCGCGTCGTGGTCGGGCATGTCAGTGCCTCCGCAGAACTCTCGCTCCTCGCGCCACACGATCGATTCGTGCTGCATCCCTTGCTGAGCGTGGTGGGTGACTGCGCAGCCTTCGCCGGCGCCACGTGCGCCATCGATGGCAGTGGCGAGAAGGCGCTCGGCGTTGCCCGGGCGCTTGCGGGACGATTGGGGATGCGTGCGCGTCGTGTCTCGCCTGAGCAACGGGCACTCTATCACGCTGCGGCGTCGGTCGCGTCGAACTACCTGACGACCGTGGAGGGACTCGCCGAGCGGCTCGCCGCGATGGTTGGGTTGGATCGGTCCGATCTCCTTCCGCTCGTGCGGAGCGCCGTGGACAACTGGGGCGAGCGCGGCGCGCGTGCGGCGCTCACGGGCCCGGTGGCGCGAGCGGACGAGGCGACCGTCGCGAAGCAGCGCGCGGCAGTGCAGGCTGCGGCGCCTGACGAGTTGCCTCTCTGGGATGCTCTCGTGACGGCGACGCGCGCGCTCGCGCACTCAGGCGCACCTTCATGAGAGTGATTCGTGCCGTCGAGGAACTGCGCGCTGCCGTCGGTGACGCGCGCGGGTCCGGGAAGCGCGTGGGTCTCGTGCCCACGATGGGTGCATTCCACGAGGGACATCTCAGCCTCATGCGGCGCGCGCGAGCGGCGTCGGGCTTTGTCGTCGTGTCGCTCTTCGTGAACCCCACGCAGTTCAACGAGACCGCCGACCTGGATCGCTATCCCCGGGATGAGCCGCGGGATGCCGCCATGGCCGATGCGCAGGACGTCGATATCCTCTTCGCGCCTCCCGCAAGCGTGATCTATCCGGCGGGATTCATGACGACGGTCGAAGTCGCGTCACTCGCCGAGCCGCTCGAGGGCGTCGTTCGCGGAGCGCAGCACTTTCGCGGCGTGGCCACTGTCGTCACCAAGCTCCTCAACATGGTGCAGCCGGATGACGTCTACTTCGGCCAGAAGGATGCACAGCAGGCTCTGATCATTCGTCGGCTTGTGCGCGACCTGGACCTGCCAGTACGCGTGGAGATCTGCCCGACGATTCGTGAGCCGGACGGCCTCGCGATGTCCAGCCGGAACGTCCTTCTCGACGCCGATTCGAGATCACGGGCGACTGCACTCTCCCGGGCGTTGTTCGCGATCGAGCGCGCCGCGCGCGTGGGTGAGCGTCGAGTGGCCGTCCTGCTCGACCATGCGCGCGCCATCCTCGACGCGGGGCACATCATTCCTGAATATCTGTCGGCCGTGGACGCGGGCACATTGTCGCCCGTGGAAACGCTGGATCGCGAGACGCTGGTGGCGATCGCAGCGCGCTTTGGCGCTGTTCGTCTCATCGACAACGTCCTCATCGGCGGGAGCGCGTCGGCATGAGTAGTCCCTTGGAGCGACTGGCGGACCTCCATTCACGCGGCGTGCCGATCGTGATGCTCACCGCGTACGATTTTCCGTCGGCGCGGGTGGCGGTCGCGGGTGGCGTGGATGTGATCCTCGTTGGCGATTCAGCGGCGATGACCGTGCTCGGCTACAGCTCGACCCGCGAAATAACGATCGACGAACTCGTGATGCTCACGTGCGCCGTGCGACGAGCCGTCACGGACATTCCGGTCATTGGCGACCTGCCGTACGGCAGCTACGAATCGAGCGATGCACTGGCTGTCGCCTCGGCACTCCGATTCGCTAACGACGCCGGCTGCGATGCGGTGAAGCTCGAGGGTGGGGGCGACATGATTCCGCGGGTGCGTGCCATCATCGACGCGGGCGTGCCGGTGATCGGACATGTGGGCCTGCTGCCGCAGTCAGTCCGTACGCGCGAGGGGTATCGCGCCCGAGGACGCGATCCGGAGCAGGCGCTTGGCATCATTGCCGATTCCGACGCGCTCGCGAGCGCGGGGTGCGTGGCTCTTGTCATCGAGGCCGTGCCGGCGGCGGTCACTGCGATCATCTCGAAGCGAGTCAATATTCCCGTGATCGGGATTGGCGCCGGTGCAGAGACCGGCGGCCAGGTGATCGTCTATCACGACCTGCTCGGCTTCAGCGAGGGGCGATCGGCCCGTTTCGTTCGCACGTACGCGTCCGCGCGCGAGGACCTGAGCCGCGCCGTGGCGGCGTGGGCCGCCGACGTGCGCGATCGCCGCTATCCGGCGTTGGAGCACACGTATCCCATCACCGCAGAGGCGCTCGATGAAGTGCAGCGGCGCCTCGGGGTCGATCCGCAGGAATCAACCGTTCGCTGACTTCCGGTTTCGCGCCACGCGCTTCTTCTTCGCAGCCTTGCCGGCCTCGATGGGGACGACGTCGCTCGCCGCCGCAATGCCCGGAACGGTAAGCGGCACGATCTGGCGCGGCTGCTTGTAGGTGAAGCGCTTCCCCTCGTAGTTGCGGAACACGACTTCTTCATCGGTGATTTCCTCGACGTACTCCGGGAGCAGCGGAACCTTGCCGCCGCCTCCCGGCGCGTCGATGACGAATTGCGGAACCGCGAGGCCGGACGTCCAGCCACGCAGCGCCTGGATGATCTCGAGCCCTTTCTGTACCGTCGTGCGGAAGTGTTCGCCGCCGGCCACCTGGTCGGCCATGTAGATGTAGTACGGCCTCACGCGAGCGCGCAGCAGCGCGTGCATCAACTGCATCATCACGTGCGGGTCGTCGTTCACGCCCTTCAACAGCACGGTCTGGCAGCCGAGGGAAATGCCAGCGCGGCTCAGGCGATCGAGCGCCGCGACCGCAGCGGGCGTGAGCTCGCTCGGATGGTTGAAGTGCGTGTTCATGAAGATGGGATGGTACTTCTGCACCATGTCGCAGAACTCGGGCGTGATGCGCTCCGGGAGGTGCGACGTGATCCGGCTGCCGAGCCGGATGATCTCGATGTGTGGAATGGCGCGAAGGCGCTGGAAGATGTATTCGAGGCGCTGGTCGCTGAGCATCATCGGGTCGCCGCCCGAGAGGATCACGTCGCGGATCTCGGTGTGCGCCGCGAGGTACTGGAACGCGCTCTCGTATTCCTTGAGTGAGATCTTCTCCGGGTCGCCCACCTTGCGACGCCGCGTGCAGAAGCGGCAGTAGCTGGCGCAGACGGGGCTGACGAGAAACAGTGCGCGGTCCGGATACCGGTGCGTGATGTTCGGGACTGGCGAGTCACCGTCTTCGTCGAGCGAGTCGATCACGCCATCGATGACCTCGAGCTCCTGCACCGAGGGAATGAACTGCTGCCAGTTGGCGTCGCCGACGGCCTGGATCTGTTCCAGGGATTCGCGCGTGATGCGCATCTGGAAGTTGTCGAAGGCGGGTTGCAGAGCCTCGACGTCGATCTCCCGCTGCGCCGCCTCTTCACCAAAGCGCTCGGCGACGTACGCTCGCAGGTCCTCGAGCGTGCTGATGCTATCGTCGCGAAGGGATTTCTGCCAATCACTCATGGCGTGGCTGCTCCAACCTCTCGGGCCGCGAGGCGTGTGGTGTAAATGATCCGGTCATCCGCCGGAGCGTAGAAGTCGCGCACGCGAGCCGCCTCGGCGTAGCCGGCGCGCGTGTAGAACTCCCTCGTGCGTGCGTAGGCGTCGCGCGACGACGTCTCGACCACGAGCAATCGTGCGCCGCGCCGCTCGAGTTCCTGCTCCACCCACGCAACCAGTCGACGGCCCACACCGCGTCCTTGGGCGTCCGGGTGCACCGCGAGCCAGTAGAGGTCGAACGTTCCGCTGGTGGAGGGCGTCGGCCCGAAGCAGGCATATCCGAGCAGCACGTCATCGATGTCGCGGGCGCCGACGAATTCGTAATCCTCATCCGTCTTCGCGAGCGATGCGACAGACGACCGGGCACCGTCGGCGTGGTGTGCGATGTCGAAGAGCTCCAGCGCCACGTCGATCTCATCACCTGCAAAGGCTCCGGTCGCGGCGAGAATCTCGTTGACCCGACGGCGGTCGCCTGCGCGGAGCGGCTCGAAGTGCATCTGGTCAGGCCCCGCCCGCAGCGAAGAGGTCGGGCTCGTCGACCGCGGCGGTTATGCCCGAAAGTCGTTGCGCGAGCGCCCAGCGTTCCGCAGTGATATCCGCAACGCGGCCGCGCTGCAGGCCGAGCTCACAGACTCGTCGCACGAGCGAACCGTAGTCGATGCCCGCGACGCGCGCCATGCGCGCGAGACCGGCATCGGGCGCGATATCGGGATTCGCATTCACCTCGAGAATCCACGGGCGCCCCCGTTCGTCGATGCGCATGTCGACGCGCCCGTACCCGCTGCCGCCGGCGATGCGCCACGCCGCCACAGCGATCCGGCGGAGCTGCGCGGCCACGCTGGCCGGCAGGCGGGCCGGGCAACGGGGCGCGGATCCGAGATCTTCGTCCGACCCTTCCTCCCACTTCGAGCGGTAGGTCACAATGCGCCACATTCCCTTTGGCATGTTCCCGAAATCGATCTCGGCAATGGGAAGGACTGCCTCGCCGAGTATGCCGACGTTCACTTCGCGGCCCTCGACGAAGTGCTGGACGAGCACCTCGTCCCACCGCTCCAGCATCGCCTCGGATCGCTCGGCCAGAGCGCGCGTGGTGCGCACCACCGAGCGCTGCTCGATGCCGACGGACGCGTCCTCCGCGGCGGGCTTGCAGATCGCGGGGAATCCCACCGACGGCGCAGCCGAGCCGCGGCGAACGACGGCAAACTTCGGGACCGGGAGTCCCGCGCGCTCGAGCGCTCCGTTCACGACGTGCTTTCGCAGGCAGAGCGAAGTGGTCCAGCTCGAGCTGCCGGTGTACGGCAGCCCGAGCAGTTCAAGGACGGAGATGACCGCGGGCTCCAGTGCCGCCACGCCGTCGATCGACTCGCACAGGTTGAAGACGAGGTCGACACGCGCGCGTCGAAGGCGGTCGATCCACTTCGAGTCGGGGTGCACCGCGATGCGGACGATCGCATTGCCTTCGGACGCGAGCGAGGCCTCAACCGCGGTGACGGTGCCGAGGATCGCAAGGTCGGCAGCTGCGGCGACGTCGGCGCTGGCGCCGTCGAAGAGGATCGCGATCCTCATGCGTCGATCGGGGTCATCGCGATTCCGAGCCGAGCCGCCGCGGCGAGGAGTGCGGCGCCGATGAGGCCATCGTACTCCATGCCGGCGGCGCGGGCCGCCTTGGGGAGACAGGAGTTGTCGCGTGGATCAGGGAGAATGCCAGGAAGCGGATTGACCTCGACGATGGCGGGACGGCCGTCCGCGTCGAGGCGGACATCGATGCGCGACCAGTCCCGGCATCCAAGCGCGTGATACGCGCTGAGCGCCACCGACTTGATCCGGGAGCGCAACGCGGCAGAAATTCGGGCGGGGCACTCGAAAATGTCGAGCGGATCCTCGGGGCTGTCCCACAGCCACTTGGCCTCGAAGCCGTAGATCGGCAGCGCACCGGTGGGTAGCGCACCGAAATTCATGCCGACGATCGGCAGCACGCGTGCCGAGGCACCGTTGCCGAGGAGCCCACAGGTGAACTCGGCCCCTGGCAGGAACGTCTCGACGATCACGGGCTGCTGATAGCGCTCGAGGAGATCTGCGACGACCGGCTCGATGGAAGCGGCGGAATCGATGTAGTTGCGTTCCGTGATTCCCTTGGACGAACCCTCGTGCACCGGCTTGGCGAACAGTGGAAGCGGCGGCGCGCTGGCGATGAAGCGCTGGAGGTCGCGTGCGGACGTGATGAGCGACCAGTCCGCGGTAGCGACACCGCGGGCGCGCAGGACTTCCTTCGTGCGCGCCTTGTCGAGGCAGAGCGCGAGCGTGAACGGGTCGCTGCCGGAGTACGGGATCCCGAAGAACTCGCAGATCGCCGGAACGTGGGCTTCGCGATTCGGGCCGCGGAGACCTTCAGCGATGTTGAAGACGATGTCGGGGCGGGTGTCTCGGAGGCGCTGGGGGAAGTCGTCGGTTGCTTCGAGCCGGATGACTTCTCCGAAGCGGGAGAGCGCGTCGAAGACGGCGTTGATCGTGGCCGGGGAATCCCACTCGGCGTATTCATCGTCGGCAACAGGCGCGGAGGCGACGAGGGTCGCGGTGGCGCCGCCGCTGCTGGGCGGCTCCTCGTCGGCGCGCGCCAGCTCGGCCGCGCTCTCCGCGGCTACGTGATCGGGCTTCTGATTGTACGCGAAACCGATGCGCGTCATCCCATCCCGGACTGGTATGGCTGCAGTGCGTTTCGAAGTCGATCGTCGCGATGCGCCTGTCGGCGGCAGCTCAATCGGTCCTTCGTGGTCGAGCAACGGGGGCAAAACGCACGCCACCCTCCAACGACGCCGAAGATACCGATAACGAAATTTTCGCGCAATGAAAAATTGCAGGCGACTCAGACTTTGTGGTAACCGACGCGCGCCGCTTCGCGACGATCAGCGGCGTCATAGACCTCGAAGTCCGAGAAGAACGCCGGCGCTTCCTGCTGGAGCACGCGCAGCACCATCACGGCCGCGCGCCGAATCTCCAGCTCGGCGCCTTCGCTCGAGCGGAGCTCCAGCATCGTCCGCCACGCGCGCGCATTGCCGGTGACGACGATCTTCGTCTCGGTCGAGTTGGGGAGGACGCCGCGCGCGGCTTCGCGCGCCATCTTGCGGCGATGCACCTTGTCAGCGACCCAGCCATACCGCTCCATCAGCTGCGCGACCAGCGCAACGTACGCCGTCTGTGCGCTTTCGATCTGAGCGCGCCACGCGGCTTCGAGCGGTTCGTCGCCCACGATCGCGGGAGGGACCACGAAGCACGCGTCGCTCTCGTCGACGTACCGCTGCGAAAGCTGCGAGTAGGCGAATCCCGCCCGGTGCCGCACGAGCTCGTGAGTGAGCGAGCGGCTCACGCCCTCGAGAAGCAGCGAGTAGTTCGCGTGCTCGAGGACGCTCCCGTGTCCTTGTTTCTTGATGTTCTCGAGGTAGTCACGCGTGGAACGGTTCGCCGGATTGTGCTGGCTCATGTAGCAGAGCCGGCCCGCGAACTCGGCCAGTTGCTCACCGTCGGTGCTCTCGCCCTGCCACTGCACGGGCAAGTGCTCCGGCGTGCTGAAGGACGGTCGCGAGAGCACCGTCACCCTGGGCTCGTGGTAGAGACGCGGAACGGCTGGAGCGGCTGCGGTCATGGAGGAAGTCGGCGACGGTCGGAATTCAGGAAAGCGAATGTGGGTAAACATAATCCAGATCGACCGCCGGGCGTGGCTCCGGCGCCCCAACCGGCGCGGCGGCAAACTGGGCCAGCAAGTCGAGACGCGAGCGTGCGTAAGCCCGGTCGCGCTCGACGGTGGCGAGCGCGTGCCGGGCGCTGGGCGGCAGGGGGGGGAGCGCCGGGTCGTACTTCACGTCATCCACGGCGGAGTCGCCCTTCAGGGGCAGCTTTGCTCCTGGGTTGAGCAACCCGTCCGGATCGAATGCGCGCTTCACTGCGGCGAAGCGCTCGAGTGACGCGGCCGGCCACACGCGAGGGAGCAGTGGCGCGCGCAGCCTTCCGTCGCCGTGCTCTCCGGCGACGGTTCCACCCAATTCGGCCACGAGCGCCGTGACGTCACGGAGGAGGCCATCCACCCGCTCACGCCAATCTGCACGACGGACATCCACGAGCGGATTCACATGAACGTGCGCATCGCCGGCGTGGCCGAAGATCACGCCGCGGGTGTCGTGTGCCTTCAGCGCCGCGCGCACGCCGCGCACATAGTCGCCGAGCCGGTCGGGCGGTACGCATCCGTCCTCGATGAACTGCATTGACTTCAGCGACGGGTCGAGACGGCTGAGGATCGGGCTCGCGGCGTGGCGCAGCTCCCACATCGCGTGCTGGGTGCCTTCATCGAGGGCGACCGTCACCGTCGTTGCGCCCGCGGAGCGGAAGCTGGCATCGACCGCCGCGATCGCCTCGACGCATGCCTCACGAGACTCGCCGTCCACCTCCGCGAGCAGGACCGACTCAGCGGTTTCGGGGGCAGGGACGGGGAAACCGCCGCTACGAGCGACGTCGAGGAACGTCCGATCAATCAGCTCGCACGCGCTGGCGCCCGCTTCCCGCGCGCCACTGGCCGCGAGCACCGCATCATCGAGCGCGTTGAATGCGCCGAGGATGCTCGCCGTGAAGGGCATCAAGGGGGCGAGGCGGAGCTCGAGGCCCACGATGAGGACGAGCGTGCCTTCGCTTCCGACGAGAAGATCGACGAGGTCTCCGCTGCTGGCGTACGCCGCGAGGCCGTAGCCGGACGAATCCTTGCGGACACCGGCGTGTCGGGAAGGCGCGGCATGCTCAGCGTCGCGAAGCTCATCGGCGATGGCGAGGAAGCGGCGCACCGGCTCCAGGTCGGGCGCGGGCGCGCCGCGCCGCACTTCGCCGCGAGAGCCGTCGGCGAACACGCAATCGAGCGACTCGACCCAGGGTCGCATGGCACCGTAGCGCAGCGAGTGCGAACCCGCGGCATTGGTTGAGGCCATTCCGCCCACGGTGCAGTACGCGCCGCTCGAGGGATCGACCGGAAAGATCCGGCCCACGGCACGAGCGTCGGCGTCGATGCGCTGGCGCAGTGCTCCGGGGCCACAGCGAATGGTGTTCGTTGCCGAATCTGGCGGGTCCGACCAACTCAGGCGGCTGAGGTCCACGATGAGTCCGCGGCCGATGGCGCCTCCCGCCATACTGCTGCCCGAGCCGCGCGGAATCAGTGGCACGTGTTCACGCGCCGCCCATTGCACGAGGGTAACGACGTCATCGGCGTCGACGGGAACGGCGACGGCCACCGGAATGATCTGCCCGATGCCTGCCGCCTCGCTGTAGACGGCGCGTGCTTCCGCATCGTCGCGATAGACGCCGCGAAATTCAGAGGGGGGCTGACCGCGCATCCGCGAAGTATCTTCAGCGTGTGATGAGAAGTCCATTGCCCGCTTCGGGCGACGCCGTCGTGCCGACCCCCGCCGCTGATGTCCTGCGGCTCCGTGCAGCCGAGCAGTTCGCGCGCGAGGTGCTGCCGGCGGTGTCGCGGACATTTGCGCTCAGCATTCGCGTTCTGCCCGGCGAGCTCGGTCGCGCGGTGCTGACGGCGTACCTGCTCTGCCGCATCGCGGACACGCTGGAAGACGAGCCTGTCCTGCCGGCGCAGTCAAAGGCGGCGCTGCTCGATGAGCTTGAGCGATGCTTCGGCGACGCGGCAGCGGCCGATGCGTTTCCCGCGCGCGTGAACGCCATCGCCGGCAACGCCGCACACGTGCAACTCACGCGGCAGACTGATCTCGTGTTCGTACTCTTCCGGTCGCTTCCAGCAGCAACGCGCGAACACGTGCGCCGCTGGGTCACCGAAATGATCGTCGGGATGCGGAAGTTCGTCTTGCTCTATCCATTCGGCATCAGGATCCAGAGCGTGGAGGAATACAAGGAGTACTGCTACTACGTGGCAGGCACAGTCGGATACCTGCTCACCGACCTCTGGCACGAGCATGCGTCGAGCATCAGCGACGCGCGATACGCGGTGCTCCGCGAGCGCTGCCGAGAGTTCGCCGAAGCGCTCCAGACGGTCAACATCCTCAAGGATGTCGCGACCGACGCGAACCGGGAAAACTCGATCTACGTGCCGGAGGAGCTGCTGCGGGTTCACGGCAGCAGTCACGCTACCATGCTCGAGCCTGACCGCATTCCCGGCACGCGCGAGGCCTTGGCCACTCTGGTGCAGCTCGCCTGGCGCGACCTCGACGGCGCGCGCAGCTATCTGCTGCTCATCCCCCGGCGTGCTGTCTCCATCCGCGTGTTCTGCATGATGCCGCTGCTCTTCGCGTACGCCACGCTGCGCGACCTCACCCGAACGCCGCAGGCACTCGTGCGGGGCGAGGTGGTGAAGATCTCGCGGCGCGAGGTGAAGTCGCTGACGCTCATGGGCATTCTGGTGATCCTCAGCAATCGCGGCCTCGCGTGGCTGGCCGATCGTGCGATGCGGCGGCCCTTTGTCCTGGCAGGCCTGCGTTAGCGCGGCCGGCCGGCGACTACGGACGCAAATGCTCCGAGCAGCGACGTGGGGCGTCCAGCCTCACCGCGCTCCAGCCGATCCAGTACCTGCTCGAGCGCGAGCTGGGCACGCGCGACGGATGCGCGGTGCGAGTTACGCGACACTGAAAATCCACCCACAGCGAGAAGCGCCGCCGGCGCGGCAGCGGCGAGCAAGGGGACGCTGATGACCGCCAGCACACTGGTGGCCATCAAACCCACGACCGTCAACCCGGCATTCTGGTTGACCATCAACGACCGATAGCCGCCAAGGTGGGCGTCGAGACGGACGAGCACGCGTCCGTCGTTCAGCGAAACCACTGTCGCGCCGACGGTCGTCGCACGTGCCAGCGCATGCCTTCGGCCGCTCGCTGCGCGCTTGAGCCGGCTCGCCAAGTCGGTGCGGGCCTCCCACACGATCCGCTCCGTGAAGTAGCGCTGCCCAATGAGGAGTTCTTCACGCTGCATCCAGTCGTCGAGTGCCTTCAGCACCGGCGCGAGCGTGCCACGAACTGTTCGCTGCGCGGACACACCCGAGCTTCCATAAAGCGTCGCCATGAGGCCGCGCTCCATAGCGGGAGCCTCGATGCGGGCGCGCTCCTCCGCCAGTGCCTGCCGCAGGTTCACGGGATCGAGCCCGACTTCCTTGCTGAGTGCCTCGAGCTGCACCTCGGTGAGCCGTCCCTCCGGATCGTCGCTCGTACTGGCCTGCAGTTCGAGCGCACGCGCCAGAATCCGATCGACCGACGCACGGTCGATGGAGGGCGATGGCACTGGCGGGCGAGGGCTGTCGGGCATTCTGTAAAGGTAATGAAATCCAGCGGATCGTCGCGCGCAGTGTCCCTCTCCACCCGCTACCGTCACCACATTCCGTGATCACACTCGTCGACATCCGCACCGCCGCATCGCGTATTGGTGATCGCGTGCACCGCACGCCGCTCCAGAGTTCAGCAACCATCGCGGCGATGGCCGGCGTGGGCCGTGTGTCGCTCAAGTGCGAGAATCTCCAGAAAACCGGCTCGTTCAAGGTGCGCGGCGTGTTGAACAAGATGAGCCGCCTCACCGCGACAGAACGCAGCCGCGGCGTCGTCGGTTTTTCGGCCGGCAATCACGCGCAGGCGTTGGCGTGGGGCGCGCACGCGGCAGGCGTACGATGCACAGTGGTCATGCCGGCCACCGCTCCGCAGTCGAAGGTGGACGGGAGCCGCGGATACGGAGCGACGGTGGTGCAGGTGCCCACCAGTGCCGATGCATTCGTGCGTGCACGCGAGCTCTCCGAGTCGGAAGGCCTGGTGTTCGTCCATCCCTTCGACGACGACGCGATCATCGCCGGGGGCGGCACGGTCGCGCTCGAGATGCTCGAGCAGACTGTCAACGTGGACGTGCTCGTGGTTCCTGTCGGCGGCGGTGGACTCATCTCGGGCGCCGCGATCGCGATGCGGGCACTCAGCCCGGGCACGAGAATCATAGGAGTGGAACCGTCGGGCGCCTGCGCCATGCGGCAGAGTCTCGACGCAGGGAACGCCTTGCACATCGAAGCGCCGCGTTCGATCGCCGATGGACTGGCCGCACCCATGGCGGGGGAGCGCACCTTCGAGATCATCCAACGGCACGTCGACGATATCGTGCTCGTGAGCGACGACGAGATCGGCGCGGCGATGACGCTGGTGCTGTCGCGGTGCAAGCTGCTCACGGAAGGCGCGGGCGCCGCGGCGATCGCCGCGCTCATGGCGGGCAAGCTCGCCGTCCGCGCCTCAGACCACGTGGCCGTGGTGCTCAGCGGCGGCAATGTGGACCTGCACAGGCTCGGCCAGCTCGATGCCTTCTCGAGCTAGCTGACCTGCTCGCTCAGATGCCGCCGAGTACCACGTCGAACTGGCGCGACATGGCGTCGCGGACGGAATCGGGGATGACGAACGCCGCAGCGAATGCCGTCCGAGGATCGGTCGGTGCGGATTTTCCCACTGACTGCAGGTAGAAGCGCATATAGCCTGGCAGCGCGGCCGGGATCGTCTTCTCGATGAGCAACGCACCCGCCCTCACCGCGGCGGCCTGGTCAAAGCGGGACGTCACCCCAGCGCGACGATCGGCCGGTGTAGTGTTGTCCGCGATGGCCGCACTTGCGATGCTGCCGGAGACCTCGTGCGCCAATACGTACAGCACGACCTCCGACTCCGCGAGTGACTCGGGCATCGGTCCAGCAACCGCGTACTCGTTCTTCGCCAACTGAACGGTTCGTCCTTCGCCGCCGAGCGGCAGCGAGAGGTACAGCTCTCCGCCCTGCTGCTGCGTGTTGTTGAGGAAGCGCTGGAGAAGGGGCCGCCACTGCCGCTGCCAGAGCGAATCCACGTGCGACACCACCGTGGCGCGCGTGCGGAGTTCCGTAGTCCAGTAATCGTGATAGAACCGCCGGCTCTCGTCATCGACGGACTCGACGAACAGGCGCAGCCATTCCCGATCGGCGGGCTGAGGAAACGCGCTGCCCAGGAGGGAGAAATAAGCAGCCGTCATCTGGTCGCCTGCCGAGGCTGGGCTGCCGGTGCCGCGCACGAACAGGTCGATCACCTGCCGCATCTGGTCCCACGACGAGAAGTAGAGCGGGAGGAATTGCCCGCTCGTCGCGAGCGACGGCTCGATGGCGATGCGCGCGACCAGCCGCTCACGATTCGTGTCGAGCAGCGACGACACCGCACGCTGCCGTCGCACGCCCGCGATTCGGTCGCGATAACCGCGCCGAAAATACGGTACGAGCGTCGTGTCGCGCGTGATCATCGCGTAGCCATGCAGCCACAGGTCGAGGTGCTCGCGGGTGCGCACCGGCCATACGCTCTGTATGAGCGGAGCGGCGCCACCGGTGGTCGTCGTGGCGCCGCCATTGCGCGTGGCCACCGGTGCGGGATCCGAACTCGGGGTCGCGCCGGCGCATGCCGAAGCAAGGATGAGGACGAGCAGCCGGGAAGATCGGAATGTTGCGAACATGATTTATGGATTGATGAGACGCGTTGGGCATCTAACCGCATGAGGCACTGCAACCGCAGAACCATCAGTGATCAGCTGTCAGCGTCAGTTTCCAGCGAATGACGCAACCGCTGGCATCACATTGTACCGGGCCACTGGAGCAGATGCTCAACTGACGGCACTGCGAATTCCAATCAGAACAGCAAGTAACTTCTGCGACCAGCTGCAACAACAGCTTAAGAGCAATCCGCGCGCCGCTCACGCCTCGGTCGCCGCCCGGCCGCAGGTGACGCAGAACTTCCAGCCACGCTCGAGCTCACTTCCACACGCGGGACAGTGCACGAGCGTGAGGTCCTGACCGCAGTGCGGGCAGAAGCTGACCTCCCGCCCGCCCGGTAGGGGACCCTTGCAGTACGCGCATTCCTCTCCGCCTTCCGCGACCTTGAAGGGCCTGGGTGAGCGACGCGCTGGCTCGCCCGGGGCGGGCTTGTTCGGCGCGGCAACCGTCGCCTCGGTTGTTCGCGCTGGCGTTCCACTCGTGGAGGCGGGAGTCGCACCCTGCGCGGCTACCGCTCCGGACATCTGCGACGCCCTCCCCGCGCCGACCGCCGCCTGCCCGCCCGATCCTCCGCTGAGCTGCTGCAGTGCTTCGGGCGCCAGCGCCACGTGCGACGTGGCGAAATCACGAATGCGCGCCGTATTCGGGCTTGCCGACTTTCGCTCGGCGCTCAGGACGTCGCTCATCTTCCCGTCCACGACCAGGTAGCCGCCCGCGCCGCTGAGCAACTCCATCAGCGCGAGCTCGTAGTCCTGGTTGGTCTGCACGCCCAGTTCGCGGCGATGGAGTCGATACGGGAGAATGTTCTGGTAGAGCTCCCCGACCTCGAACGGCTGCGTCAGGTAGCGCGGGTAGCTCGTCCGTATCGTCCGCACGAGGTGGCGGTACATCGTTTCGACGTCGTCCATCGGGGCTCCTCTGGTGTGCCGTTCAGTTGCGTGGTGCGGGTGCGATGCGAGGCAATGGTCGCGCCGCGGTGAAGGGTTTTTCACTGGGGAAGGCCGCCGGGCTGACGACGACGCGCTTCTTCTCCCGCTGCACCACGAGCCACGCGTCGAATTCGGACGTCCGCGCGCCCGCGGAATCGGACTGCGTTCGCGCGGCGTCCACGGCGAGGTCGTTCGCGTACTCATTCTGCGGATGACCCGCGTGGCCTCGCACCCACTGCCATTGCACGCGATGTGGCGTGGCCGCTTCGACGAGATCCTTCCACAGCGAGAGGTTCTCGATCTCTCCACCGGATCGCCGCCATCCGCGCGCCGCCCACCCGTGGACCCACTCGGTCATTCCCTTCACCAGATACTGCGAGTCGCTCGTGAACAGCACGCGGAACATGCCGCCCTTCCGTCCGATGACGCGGAATGCCTCGATGGCACTCCGCAACGCCATGCGGTTGTTCGTGGTCGAGGGCTCAGAGATCCAGTAATCCCAGCGCGTGAGTCGCTCGGTGGCTGGGTTGATGTGCTCGATCACTCCCGCCGCGCCGCCCGGGTTGTCGCCCTCGCGTCCGTTGCCGAGGCAGGATTCATCCGCGTAGATCGCGACGAGCGGAAGCACCGGAGCTTCACTGCTCATCGCACCACCTCGATGCCCTCGAGCTCGTCGATGTAGAGGATGAGCTTGTCACCAGTCGTCGGGTGATGGGCCTCGAGCGCCTCGCGCCCGCCCGTTACGCGCAGATGGTCAACGACGACGATGAATTCCGTTCCGCGCCGCCACACGGACAGCTTGCGCCTGTCCGAAATCGCGCGCTCGAGCGCATCGTATTGGCCGGCGGTCAATTGGGTGGGCTTCTTCTGTCTAGACATCTGTAGACAAGGAGCTGGAAGATCGGACCTGGTACTGCGTACCTGGTACCAAGAATGGCATAACGGCTCTGGGGAACAGTGGAAGGGAAAAACGCCGCGATAGCGCTGCTACTGCGTTACCGAGTACGCCCCTGGCGAAATATCGTCCACTGTTCCCCGTGGGTCGTATGCCATTCCTGGTACATGGTACGCTGTACACGGTACGATCTTCCAGTTGTCAGTGGCCCCATCTCCTCGCAAATGCCGCGAGGACCTCTGTGGCTCTGTCAATCTCGAGCAGCGGAACGAACTCCTCGGCGGCATGTGCCAGCGAGATGTCGCCTGGTCCGTAGCAGATCGCGGGAATGCCCGCAGCGTTGAGGAGTGCGGCATCGGTCCACGCCGACATTCCCTCGATGACGACCGTCTCGCCAAGTCCTTCTATTGCGTGCGCGAGCTCGCGGACGACGGGCGCATCGAGCGGCACATCGCTCGGGCCCTGCGCACCGAGCAGCCGGACATTGGCGACAAAGGTCGCTCGGCGAGCGCGCACCGCGTCACACGCGCGTTCGACTTCAGCCAACACATGCTCAGGCGTCTCGCCCGGTATCGATCGGCGCTCGAGCTTCAGCACGCAACGGTCGGGGTAGGTGGAGAGGCCGGTGCCCCCTTCGATGAGCGACGCGTGCAGCGACGCGCGCCCGAGCAATGGATGCGAGGAGAGGAGCAGGACCTCCGCATCGATGCGGTCGAGCTCCGCGAGCAACAACCCCGCGTGTCGAATCGCATCGACGCCGATGTCGTAGCGGCTGCCGTGCGCGGCGCGTCCGACAACCTCCACCTCGACCCAGACGAACCCACGATGTGCGGGCATGATGGCGAGGCGAGTTGGCTCGGTGACGATCGCCGCATCGGCGCGAATGCCCCGCTCGAGGAGTGCGCGCGTCCCGATGCTGTCGAACTCCTCGTCCGCAACGGCAGCTATGAGGATCTCGCCGCGGGTGCCTGCCTGTACCGCGCGCCACGCAGCCGCGCACATCGCCGCGATGCCCCCCTTCATGTCGGCTGAGCCGCGGCCGTAAATGCGTCCGTCGCGCTCTTCGCCCGCGAATGGCTGGTGACTCATACCGTCCGTGCCGACCACGTCGAGGTGGCCGTTGAACATCAGTGAGCGCCCGCCTCGCGGGACGCCGATGCGCGCGAACAGGTTAGGCCGGCCCACGGCGGCATCCTGAAGCTCCACAAAGAATCCCCAGGCGTGCAGCACCTCGAACAGCAACCGCGCGCACGCGGTCTCACCGGGGCCGCCCATCACGAGTGACGGATTGCGCGAGTCGACGCGAACGAGTGCGCTGGCGAGTGCCCGCGCGTCGCCGGGGTGGATGACTTCGGTCATATGGCTCCTGCGCTCTCCGTCAAGCGCGAGACGACGGTGAAACCGGTGGGGTCGATCGTGAATGTCAGCAGGGTCCCGAGTGGACCAAGCGCTCGTGTAAGCTCCTCCTCGCGCCCCTCGTGCGCGAGGGCGACGACGCAACCGCCCCCTGACGCGCCGAGCGCTTTCGCGCCAGCCGCTCCGCTCGCGGCGGCCTGGCTGACAATGGCATCGATGCGAGCAGTCGGGATGCCGGGATGCAGCGAGCGCTGGTGCGTCCAGTGTTCCGCCATGAGCTCCCCAAGTGTGTCGACATCTCCGCCGCGCAGTGCGGCAGACATCTCAACGGCGAGCGCCTTCATGCGCGCCAGTGCGTGGAGCGTCCGTGATTCGCCCGCAAGATACGCATCGCGGACGGCAGTGATCATCTCGCCGGACACCCGGGACTCGCCCGTGTAAACGAGGACGAGGCGGCGGGCGAGTACGTCCTGCAGGCTCGCGTCGAGCGGAATACGTTCGACGTCGACGTGGTCTGCGCTGAGCGTGAGGAGGAGCGCGCCGCCGAACGCGGCCGCATAGTGGTCCTGAAATCCGCCTGGAATGCCGAGCTCGTCCACTTCCGTCGATCGGCTCAACGCAGCGAGTGCGTGAGGGAGCAGGGGCGCGCCGCGTGCGCTCGCAAGTGCGCCGGCGAGTGCGACGCCCGCGGCGGATGAACCGCCGAGCCCTGCGCCGACTGGGAAGTCGTTGAGGAGCGTAACGCGTGCGCGTTGAACGGAAGCGCGGCGGAGCGCCGCCCTGATCAGCGGGTCGGAGGACTGTGGCGTCGATTGCGTGCCGTCGCGCCCATCGACGGTGACGCTGGCCGTGGCGTACCGCGCAATCGCGATGTTGCACACGGCGCCCCCTTCACGCTCTACATAGGGAGGGACGTCAGTCCAGCCGCCGCCGAAATCGAGACGCGTCGGAGCGCGCGCGACGATCGTACTGGACATCGCGCGGGGGTTGGGCTGCGACTCAGCGCTTCTTTTTCGCCGGAGCTTTTGCGCCCTTCGCTGGAGCCTTTGACGGAGCGCTCTTGCCCTTCGCCGGTGCGTGCTTTGGTGTGTGCTTTGGTGCGGCTTTCTTCACCGTCTTCGGCACTGGCTTGGCGGCCGCCTTGACGGGCTTGGAATGAGCCGCCTTCGTCGGCGCCTTGGGCTTGGCCGGGGCGGCCTTGGCGCGAGTCGGCTTGGATGCCGACTTGGCCGGAGCGGCCTTGGCGGGAGCGACCTTCGCGTGCCCGGGTTTCGCCGTCACCGCAGGCTTGGCAGCGACGACGGGTTTCGCGGCGACGTCTGGAGCGGCCGCCGGCGCCTCGGGTTTGGTGGCCGGGCGAGGTGCGCCGGCGCGAAGCGAAAATGCACCGGGCCGCTGCGCGGCGCCGGCAAGCATGGCCGCCGCGTTCGCGGCATCGCGCGCGATGCGATCGGCGGCCGCCTTGTCGGCAGCGATCTTCGACGCCGTCGGCCGACCCTTTTCGCTTGCCGGCCTTTGCCCGTGCGCGTCCTCCGCCTCGCGGATGAGCTTGTCGCCCTCCTCCTGCGTCATCTGGCCACGCCGCACCATGTACTGGACCAGGTCGCGCGCGCTCTCGATCGCAAACCCCGCGAGCCCGGCGGCAGCACTGATGACATCCTTCATCGCGTAGGAGACCTTGCTGCCCGCCTCCTGGCTGATGAGCTGGGCCCGTTCCGCCATCTCGGCGACTGTGTCGCGCATGTCGGCGCCACGATGTCCGGGCCCGCGACGCGGGGCCGCTGGCGCTGGTGCCGCCTTTTCCTCATCCATGTCCGCTTCCGTCATGTGCCCGACCGATCCGTGCTCGGGGGAGTCATGCTCCCCGTTCAATGAAGGCCGCGGCCCGGCGCGCAGAGGTTGCCGCATCGAACGGCGGGCTGGATTCTCGCGGCAAGTATATGATTATTCAACAGCTATGCAAGCTTTACTGACAAACCGCGCGAACCTTCTGCACGCCAGTGCGGAGCGCAATTGGGCCGTGCGTTACTCTATACGGGGAAGTTGACTGTATCTTCATCGGAACATCATGGCGACACTATATGCTGACTGATGTAAAAGTACTGGATTTGAGCCGAGTTCTGGCTGGGCCGGTGTGCACGATGATGCTCGGAGACATGGGTGCTCAGGTCATAAAGATCGAGCGTCCAGGGGAGGGGGATGAGACCCGAGGCTGGGGTCCGCCCTTCGATGAACGCGGGGAAAGCGCCTACTACCTGAGCGTGAACCGGAACAAGCTGAGCGCTGCCCTCGATCTCGACACCGCCGTGGATCGTGCGCTCCTCGAGGCGCTACTGGCTCAGGCCGACGTCGTGGTCGAAAACTTTCGGCCGGGCGTGTTGGGCCGCCGTGGGCTCGACCCAAAGCAAGTGCGCGAGCGCTACCCAATGCTGATCTGGTGCACCATCGCGGGCTTTGCCGACGACGCCATGCGGCCGGGGTATGATTTCGTCGTGCAGGCGGAGAGCGGGTGGATGTCGATCACTGGCGAGCCGCATGGAGTGCCGATCAAGCACGGGATCGCACTGGTCGACGTCATGGCCGGCAAGGACGCCGCGATCGCCGTGCTGGGCGCCCTGGTCGAAAGGAGCAGGACCGGCGTGGGTCGCATGGTAACTGTGTCGCTGTCCGGAACCGCCGAGGCGGCACTCGTGAACGTGGCGCAGAACACTCTGGTGTCGGGAAACCCGCCGCAGCGATGGGGCAACGCGCATGCGAACCTGGTTCCCTACCAGCTCTTCGACGCAGCCGACCGCGCTGTCGTCATCGCGGTGGGAAGCAACGGGCAGTGGCTGGCGTGCGCGCGAGCCCTGGGACTCACGGAGCTTGCCGACGACAGCACCCTCCGCGCGAATGCCGGCCGGCTCGCGCAGCGAGAGCGTGTCGTCTCGGCGATCGCGGCCCGCATGCGTGAACGCCCCGCCCGGGAATGGAAAACGGTGCTCGACACCGCCGGCGTGCCGAATGGCGTGGTGCGCACGGTGAACGAGGTACTCGCGGAGCGGTCGGCGTCGCGTACGACTGGAATGCCGCCGAGCGTGCCGGGCACGGTGCGGTTGGTGCCTCCGACGTTGGGCCAGCACACGGAGCTCGTGCGCACCTTCCTATGGAACGCCTTTGGGTCTGACAGTCAGACAGTCTGACCCGACGGCCGCTGCGCGGCGGCTCGTCTGACGGCGGGCCTGAACTGCGGGCTGACAGCTGTCCTGGATACACGACCGGGTTGCTGCGCCGCTTTTGCCACCAGCCCGTTCACACAACACGCTATTCAGGCCAGTTGACCCAGTCGTGTAGCAAATAGCTGTGAGACTTCAGTGGCCCGCTGTCAGACGAGGACGGCGGCGCAGCCGCTCGTCCGGGTCAGACTGTCAGACTGTCCGGCCGGGCTGTTACGGCCCGAGCAGGCGGTTCGTCCTCCGATCGTGGCGACCCGATACCTGACCAACGATGGGACTGCTACCCTGTCCCGCGCGCGCATTCTGCGTTACTCTATCGTCGTGAGGACGACAGAGCAGGAACTGCTCGTTGATCAGGAGGACTCTGATCAGCGCATCATTCAGCGCGTGCTCGCGGGAGACCGCGATGAGTTTACCGTGTTGATCACTCGCTACAGTGATCCACTGTATCGTCACGCGCTGTGCATGACAGGAAGCCCGGACGTGGCGGAGGACATCCTCCAGCTCTCCTTCATCAAGGCGTACCAGCACCTGGCCGAAGTTCGCGGCCGCTTCGACGCGTGGGTGTTCCGCATCGTGGCGAACGGTTGCAAGGACTGGCTCAAGAACATTCGTCGCTCGCACCTGAGCTACGACGAAGATGATCAACCTTCCGGGTATGCGACGCCTGAAGAGGAGCTCGACCGCACGGAACTGCGATCGGACCTCGACGTGGCGCTCTCGTCGCTCCCGGCCTCATTGCGCGAAGCCTTCGTGATGAAGCACGTCGAAGGACGCTCATACGAAGAGATGGCGGATCTGCTCGGAACCACCGTGGGTGCACTCAAGATGCGAGTGCATCGTGCCCGCGAAGCACTGCAGGCTCTACTCGAGGAAAAATACGCCTAACATGCTCTTCGACGACCTCCACCCTGACGCCCCGAGCGACAGCCGCCGCCGCGACCGCTCCAGCAAGCCCGAGCGCGCGCTATCGGATCGCGAGGTGCCGCTCGGCCCGCCGAGCACGACGATCTCCACCGCGGTACATGCGTGGCTCGATGGCACCACTCCCGAGCGTGATGTGCGACGGGGCGAGTGGTCCAAGGACGTCGAGTTCTGGAAGCGCATGGAGCATGACCTCGATGGCCGCCGTCGCATGCGGACGCCTGCGTACCTCAATGCGCAGATCATGGAAGCGATCCCACGGCATGCGCCGCAGGTCATCACGCCTTGGTGGCGCCGCGAGTTCGTCGTCACGCCATCGAGCGCAATCGTGACGATGGCGACATTGATGGCGGCGGCGTCTGCAGCAACCGCGCTGATCCTGCACATGCCGCGCTAGGGGCAACCGCTCTCGCGGTTGCGCGGCGGCCGCGCACCGGTGTGCGCGG
>JBKJUW010000107.1:0-8151 GCA_046589725.1 Gemmatimonadaceae bacterium | reverse complement strand
GGCTACGGAACGCGGATTGCGATTGTTCGGCCCGCCATGACCCGCCGACCTCCCACACAGGCTCCCGCCCCCTCCCTCCAGTCTCCGACTGAGCTCGAGGCCCGCTTCGCTGAACTCCAGGCAAAGGCAGGCGCTGCCTCGATGGCCGTCGCCATCGCCGACCTGGAGACGGGCGCCGGGTTCCAGTACCACGCCGACCGGTGGTTTCACGCGGCCAGCACCATCAAGGTCGCGATCCTCGTCGGCGTCTTCGGCGCCATTTTCCGCGGCGAGCTGCTGCCGCAATCCCGTGTCCACGTGCGAAACCGCTTTCTGAGCGCATACGACGGATCGCCGTACCGCGTTCGGCTCGACCGTGACGCTAACGCGGACGTCCACCGCGAGGTCGGTCGCACGCTGCGGGTGAGTGAATTGGCCGACGCGATGATTACGACGAGCAGCAACCTCGCGACCAACCTGCTGCTCGACCTCGTCGGGCTCGACGTCTTGCAACGCACGATCGAAGGGTTCGCGCTCGAGGGCATCGACCTGCGCCGCGGCGTCGAGGACGAGAAGGCCTTCGAACACGGCATCAACAATCGCATCACGGCAAATGGGCTGGTCGGCTTGCTCCGCCTGATTGGTGAAGAGTTGGCGTTCAGTCCTGAGCTGTCGCGCCGCATGGTGGACATTCTCCTCGGCCAGCAGTTCAAGAGCGGCATTCCCGCTGGGTTACCGCGCGGGACGAGGGTAGCGCACAAGACGGGCGAGATCTCCACGATCGCGCACGATGCGGGTCTGGTTTACCTGCCGGGCCGCAAGCCCTACGCGCTCGCCGTGCTCACGGAATGGGAGCCCTCGGGTACCGGGCGCTCCGCGAGCATCGCTGCGGCGTCGTACCTGGCGTACGCGGCGCTCATCGGGGATCGCGACTGATGGCGATCGCGACAGCAACGTTCCCGCTACGCCTCGTGGACGGGCGGCGGCTTGATCGCCGCTTTCGTGACGTCCTTCTGCCTGGTGGGATCCTCTGCGATCACGAGGGGCAAGCGCGAGTATTGCCGCGGTATTTCTACGAGATCGAGTCGTGGCAGCAGGCAAGCGAGACCTATCTCTCACCTCATTTCGCGGCCTCCGAGTTCATCCATACGGACGTCCGCGAGGCACCTGCCTTGCGAGTCTTTCCGCGGTACATCCCCTGTGCCACGGTCCTGCTCGCGCTGGCACTCGAACTCTTCCGCAATGCGGTGGGAACCTACGTGTACATCGGTGCGAACGGCGGCTATTGCTCACCTCGGCACGCTCGCGTTGGCGGAGCGTCGCCGCACTGCTGGGGTACGGCAGCCAATATCTATCGGGTGGGAGACACGTACCTCGACTCGCACGAGAGTATTTCCCGGTATGCGGCGATCGCGGGTGAAGTGATCCCCACCGTGTGGACGCGACCGCTCGGTCCACTGCTCGCCAGGACGGACGACCACCTTCACCTCGACCTCGGCTACGTGGTGAGTGTTCCACGTGAAGCCGGTGGTGAAACGTACAACCTGAAGCTCGCGGGTGACCCGCTGTGAGCCCCGACAGGCCCCACGCGCTGGGTCAGGAGAGGATGATGGAAGCGGAGGTGAAGCGTCCGCGACCGGCGGAGCTTCGCTCGAATAGCACCCGCTCGACAAGGAGTGGTGCAGGAAGTCTTCCGGCCATCGGGCTCGAGGCAGAGTTCACGACTGTGGTCGATGGCGTCGCGCAGAAACCGGAAGACGTTTTTGGCTCGCCGCGCAATATCGTGCGCGGCCCACTCGTTCATCGAACGGGACTCTCCTACCACCTGCCGATGGGCGGCGCCCTCTACTTCGACACGGGCGTGATCGAGATCGCCACGCCGATGATCGAGATCGCCCGCGGGTGCGGGGCACGCGGTACACGGTCATTGTGGGAGAGCCTCGTGTTTCTGCGGAACGAGCTCGATACGTGGGAAATCGAGCATGGGAGAACGGTGCGACTGGTGGGCTTCAGCGCGCACTACAACGTCTCCTTCGACGTGCCAACGAGCGAGCGGAAGAACGGGCGCTCCGTAGAACAGCTCGCGTATCTGCTCACGTATATCCTTGCGGCGCCGGTCATGCTGCTCGCGACCAATCGCCTGTCGAGCGGCGTGGGCGTGCGGCCCCGCGGAAATCGCATCGAGATCACCGCGGATTTCACGCCGGATGCCGCACTGATGGCGGCGACGGCCACGCTGATCGTGGGCATCGTGCGCGAGGTCATGACCTGGCCGAGCTACTCGCTGGCCGAGCTGGCGATCCGCGGCATCCCGGTGTTTGCGCATGTCGTGCCCGCTCCGCACAGCTCGAGAAAGGGCTGGTCGGCACGCGCGGACTGCTTTCCCGTCAATCCGTTCGCCACTGACGTGAATGCGCATAAATGGGAGTTGCAATCCGGAGGGACCGCGTCGCTGCGCGAGATGGCCGGTCGCACGACGCGGCTGTTCTGGCACTCCATTCGCGCACTTGGCGATCCACTTTCTCTTCAGCTCATCGCGGCAGTGATGCGTGGACGTGCTCCGTCGTTGCTCGAGCTCGATGCGCGACCCGAGGCCTATGACGACGTCGGGCGGTTGTGCACGTGGGACGACCTCTTTCCCATCACGCTGCTGTCGCGCTCGCGGTACGAGCGCGTGCTCGGACACGCGATCGCGGGCCGGCGTGTCCGCATCGGCGGAGCGTGGCACAAGCCGGTAGGCGTGCGCGGCTGGACTCACGTCGTGTTCCGGCGTGAACGCGATGGGGCCCGACGCGTGCGGTCCCTGGACGACATGCTCGTGCACCTCGACGCATGGGATCGCACTGCCGATCGTCGGACGCGTGAGCGCCGAGTCGCGCGCGCAATTACGCCGCGGACGGAGCGCCGCGAGGAGGAGCGTCGTCCCGAAGAGACGGATACGCTCGAGCGTCGGCGCGAGAGCGACAAGGCGCAGGACCTCGCAACTCTCATCCCGGTGCTGAACGATTCGCGTGCGGGTGAGGCGGGACAGCCATCGCCGGCCGCGCGCGCGCGCACCGAGTCTCCGCTCGTGATCGTGACGCGCATCTGATCTTTCGTCCGCTCTCAGACGGGTGACACCGTGCGAGGGAGGGGTTAGACGCGGGCACGGTGCTTGAACAACAGGCTGACCGCGAAGGCGACAGCGGGACTGGCGAGCGGTACAGCGATGCAGCGCCCCATGAACGGAGTCAGACTTAGGCGTCGTCGTAAACCGCGGCCGGACACTCATTCCACGGAACGAAAAATGGCTCCAGCCCATCGCTTGCATGCCAACGCTGCGCACAACGTCGCGAGGCCCGAACGCATTGCGTCCGTCGCACTCGGGGCGGCACTCGTCACCTACGGGCTGCGACGCCGAGACGCCGGCGGAATCGCGGCGGCGCTGATTGGTGGCGTATTCGTGTATCGCGGTGCGACCGGCGACTGTCCGGTGTACAGCGCGCTCGGCATCGGCACCGGCGACGCAGACGCGATACTCGACGCACCGCGTCGACGTGGACTCACGGGTCGTGCGGCCACTGTCAACGCGCGCGACGCCATCAAGGTGGAGCGCAGCGTCAGGATCAACGTGCCGCGGCCGGTGCTGTACGCATTCTGGCACGACTTCGAGAATCTCCCACGCTTCATGGAGCACCTGGAGTCCGTGCGCGTCCTGAGCGCGACGCGCTCACACTGGAAGGCGAAAGCACCCGCCGGGACGACGGTGGAGTGGGATGCGGAAATCGTGAACGACGTCCCCGATGCGATCATTGCATGGAAGACGGTGGGTGAGCCGGACGTCGCCAACGCCGGCGCGGTGAACTTCAGCGACGCGCCCGGTGGTCGCGGCACCATCGTGAAGGTCACGCTCGATTACGAGCCACCAGGCGGACGCCTCGGCAACCTGGTCGCGCGACTCTTTGGCGAGAATCCCGACCGGCAGGTGCGTGAGGACCTCCGGAAGTTCAAGCAGCTCATGGAGACAGGCGATATCAGCACCGCTGCCCTGCGCGAGACGACCTGATCGAGCTCCTCAAGCACACGACCGGCGGGACGGAGCCGGACGTGTGCGTCGAGTGTGAAACGTCTGGCGGAGAGGTGCCGCCGGCGTAAGTTGAAATCATGAGTGCCGTTGACGACTCCATCCGCGCTGATGGCGACAAGTCCGCTCCCGCGGACGCTCGCTGCGTCGCGCTTGAGCGGGAGATCGCATCGTCGTTGCGCGACATGGCTGGGCGGATTACGCGCCAATTCTGGAGGAGCATCACGGCACTGGGCGATCCATTGTCGCTGCAGCTCATTGCGGCCGTGATGCGCGGGCGGGCGCCCGCGCTGCTGGAACTCGACGATCGCCCGGACGCGTATGACGACGTTGGCAGGCTCTGCACGTGGGACGAGCTCTTTCCGAATCACGCTGCTTCCGCGCTCGAGGTATGAACGCGTGCTCGGTCACGCGATTGCGGGGCACCGTTTGCTGCATTGTGGGGGCGTGGTATCGTGCGGTCTCGGCACCTCCGCCTCCTCCCTCGCCGCCCCCGTGCGAGCCGGTACCGCGCCAACTGATCTGTTCGCCATGATGAGTTCACCACATCGGCTCGTTATGGGTCACAAGGATCCCGGAGCCGCGCAGCCCACGATGCGAGGGACCTTTCGCGCCGCGGTGCTCGGACGTCTCGCCTCTGCCGGACTAGTGTGGATAGTGGGAAGCTCCTGTCGCAATACGGTAGCTCCCGACGACGTCGGCGGAACAACGCCGGACGTCGTCGTGACTACCGGCGCATTCCCTGGCGAGCTCGTGATCACAGATGGATTCACTCGCCGTATCTCTAGGCGCATTGCGCTGGATGGCGCCGTCGAGGAGCTCGTCGCTGCGCCCGAAGGTAGGACGATCTATGCCGGGATCGTTGGAGCTGGGTTCCGTCGTTCGTTGGCGGCGGTGGATGTCAGGACTGCCACATCTTTGTGGTCGCTGCCCCTGTCGGAAAACGGACAGCCGAGCGTCATCGATGGGATCGGGTTACTCACCGGAGAGGTGCTCGCGGTTTCGCCCGACGGGCGCCGTCTCTACATGGCGCGTGCGGTCAGGAGTGGCGTCGGCGGCATTGCGGTACTCGACCTCACATCGAAGCGTCCGGTTCTCTTCGATGGACCGTGGAGCGTGGCGGCAGGTGGCATCGTGCCGTTGGCGATCAACACAACAGTTCCGCTATTGCGGGATGGTGCGCTCGCCGTCGTCGCGAGTCGACAGAATTCAGCTGGCGGTGGGCCCCGGAGAGGTGAGAAGGTGTATCTGTTGGCTCCAGGCACGTTGGCGGTCCTCGACTCGATCGCTCCCGACGTGCTTGGTGGGTCGGCCACGCAAGAGATTTGGCAGGTCGTCGCCTCGCCGGATGGGCGGCGCCTGTATGTGGCGGGCAGCGAACGCATCGTGCAATTCGATCTCGCGACCCGGCGTGTAGAGGCGAGTGTGGCTCGGCCGAGTCTTGGTGCGATCAGTGTCGCGGCGGATGGCAGTACGGTCGTCGTGACAGACGCAGGTCGCTTCCCTGATACCCCTGGTTCCGGTCTGCTGTTCACCTATGGATCCGACCTTGTACCTCGCGGCACGATCGACGTCAGCTCCCCATTGGGCGCAGTACCGCGATCACCTTCAGCGATCGCGACAGGCATCGCGCTCTCCCAGCGAAGCGGACATCTGATGTACGTGCGTGCCGGTACTCCATCAATAGGTCCTCTTTATCCCGTGCAGCCGGCGCGTTTGCTCCTCGTAGATCCGGTGGAGCGGCGCGTCACACAGACACTAGAAACTGGAGGGAATGGCCTTGGCCCGATTGCTCTAGGTAGCCCTTGATGCGAGGAGGCAAACTGAGTGCGGTGCATACAGCTCCGCAGTATAAATCCCACGCGAAGTCATCCGCGTGCACGAATAGCAACTTGCGCCTCCACTCTGTGCGACGGCTAAGTGGTCCTGTTCGTAAGTACGATGACGTATAAATCACTGCCCTTCAGCGAGGAGCCCTGTATCGCTGCTCTTCCAGATCGGGGGAGGAGTAATGCCACGGCACAGCCCGTACACGTTTCTGTTGGCCGACGACGAACAGGTGCGGCTTGAGGCGTTGGCGGCACGATATACGGCACCGTATTCCGAGGTCGTGCCAACATATATCGGTCTGACCCTTTCGTCGATCATGATTTCGTGACCTTCTCAGCATTCTGCTAGCCTAGCCTGTTACGGTGAAACTTCTGGCGGAGAGGTGCCGCCGGCGTAAGTTGAAATACATGAGTGCCGTTGACGACTCCATCCGCCCTGATGGCGACGAGTCCGCTCCCGCGGACGCTCGCTTGGTCGCGCTCGAGCGGGAGGTCGCGTCGTTGCGCGTCGAGGTTACGAGTCTACGCTCGTTCGTGCATCCCGAACACTCGGCCGCGTCGAGGAACGCCACCTCGGCGGCGCCCCCATTCGTCGATCCGAAGACGGCTGCCGCTCTCCGGCAACCTCCCGCCAGCGGTGGCAGTGAGCAGGACGCGCACGCGTCTGCCGGGCGGCAGTCGTTCTCGCAGCGCCTGCATGCCGAGGCGCCAATCAGTGGCGTCGAGCTCGAGTCGATGGTCGGCAGGTACGGGACCCTCTCGCTCGCCGCGGTGCTCGTACTCATGGGTGTTGGTGCCATCATCAAGATGGCCGTCGAGAAAGGACTCCTCACGCCGGAGGTGCGGGTCGTAGCCGGACTCCTGGTGGCCGTGCTCCTCGCGTTTGTGGGGTTCGTGTTTCGCGGCCGAGGAGAGGTGCGGTACGGCGGCGTCTTGCTGGCCTTGGCGCTGGCTGTTGTCGACCTCGTCGCATGGGGAGCGGGGCCACGCTTTCACTTGGTGCCCGTTGCCGTCGCACTGGCCGCCGTCGACGTCGTGGCCCTCGCACTCGCCGCGCTCGCGCTGAAGGACCAGAGTGAATTCCTCCTGTCGGTGGCAGTGGCGGGAGCGCTGTCCGCTCCATTCGTCACGTCCGATGGTAGCGGCAGTGCGCTGACCCTTCTCCTCTACGGCGGCGTCGTGCTCGCCGGTGCGTTGCGAGCCGTTCGCAATCCCGAATGGAACCGGGCATTCGCCGTGCTCGTCATCGGAGCGCTGGTGTACTCGCTGGCAGCCGCAGCGCTGCCGGTGAGTGCGCAGTGGTACGGTCCCTACCTGGTCGCGTTGTTCGGTGCCGGTTGCGCCGCTGCTGCGCTGCTCTTCGGAGAGCCTGAGTGGAAGAGCGAGTTGTCGCGAGCGTACCTCGGGGTGACGGTGGTCGGCGTCATGGTCGCCTGGGATGCCGTCAATGCTCGGCCTATGGCCATCAGCCTGGGTGTTTCTCTCGCGGTCGGGGCCGTGACGTACGCGGCGCTTCTCGCGCGAAATCCGCGCGCCCGACACTGGACGATCAGCGCGATCGTGCTGCCGCTCGTGTCGCTCGGCATTGCGTACGCGAGTGCTGGGAGTGGGCCGGGGGAGGCGGCGGTCCTGGCGCTCTGGGCGGTATTTTCCGTCGTCGCGTGGCGGGTGGAGCGTGCGGCGGCAGACGAACATCGCGCGGGCGCACATCTGCTCACGGCCGGTATCCTTGGATGTTTCGCTGTGACAGCTTTCCTGTGGGGAACGCCCCTGGCGTTCGTGGCTGGCCTGGCCGTGTGGGGCGCCACGCTGGCGGCGCTTTCACGCGACGAGAGTTCTTACCTTCCCCTCGGCGGCGTCGGTCTCGCGGTGGGTGCGTCGGCGCTGTCCGCAGTGGACCAGCTCGCGAGCCGATCTGCGTACTCGTACACACCATTCATGACGCGGTCGTCTGCGTCGGCATTTGTCGCTGCGGTGGGTATCGGCGTCGCTGGTGAGCTGCTGGCCGATAGTGAGGGAGCACCTGGCCGACTGGCCGACCGACCAGTGCGTCTCGGAATGCTCATTGGATTCCTCATCGTCTGGGGGCGGATGGAGATGGCGCAGGCGTTCAATGCCGATCTTGCCTCTTTCCTCTTGACGTCGTACTACGCGGCGTGCGGAGTGGGCTCGATCATCGCGGGGCGCAGGCTTGGCATCGCGCGACTGCGGGTGGGCGGGCTGATCCTGGCGCTTTATGCAGCGGTGAAGGCGGTCGTCGAGGTGACGGACATCTCGTCA
>JBKJUW010000128.1:0-19518 GCA_046589725.1 Gemmatimonadaceae bacterium | reverse complement strand
CTTCCCACACGGACCCATCTCGTGCGATCGCCCTCAGCGGTGCGGAGGATCACGCCGACGAGGTCGCCCTCGTGCACGAGCGCACGGGTCGGAAGAAGAATGCCCGGCCGCGCGCCGGGGGAGAGGCGAAGCGTGGCGGTGCTGCCCGGCAAAATTGCTCCACCAGGGTTCGCGACGAGGGCGTTGATCGTGTAGAGGTTGCCGGCGGCCGAGGGAACAACGCCCTCCACGATCGCGTCCACCGCTCGGCCCTCGACGAGGGCGTCCACGTGCTGGCCGCGATGAAGGCGGCGTGCGACGTCGGGGGTCGTGCTCGCGGTGATGCGGAGCTGGCGTCCATCCTGAATCGTGATGAGTGGCGCGCCCGGAGATGCGAACGCTCCCGGATCGACGAACTTCCGGGTGATCGTGCCGGTGAATGGAGCGCGGATCACCGCGTACGCATTCATGGCGCCGATTTCGGCCGCGGCGGCGTGAGCGGCGCGCACACCAGCGTCGGCGCGCGTGAGCCCCGTCTCCGCAGCATCCAGCTGCGACTTCGTCGCGGCGCTATCCGCATACAACGCTCGAATGCGACCGGCCTGCAGCGTTGCTTCCCGATGCAGTGCCTCCGCACCAGCAATCGAGGCCGCCACCTGCCCTTCCTTTGCCGCGAGATCGCGCGCGTCGATGCGGATGAGTGCCTGCCCGGCAGAGACCACATCGCCTTCGCGGACCGAGACGGTGAGCACCGTGCCCATGAGCTTGGTGCTCAGGGTCGCTTGCTGGAGGGGAGCCGCAATGCCCGAGGCGTCAAAGGTCGCAAGGATGGTGGTGTCCTTCACCGTGTACGTGGTACCGGCGGCTCGCGGCGGCGCTGCCTGCGCAGTGTCAGGCGTCGAGCTCGAGCAGCCCGCAGCGACCATGAGCGCGGTGGTGCCAGCGATGAATCGCAACGTCATGAGGAATGTCCTCGGAGTGTTCAGGGAGTTTGTCACTGCTGGCCGCGAGCGGGCGCGGGGCGCGTAATTCTGTCAGCGACAATGGAATCGACATCGAGCACAGCGAGCGTCGCGGGATCGCGCCCAAGTGCCAAGCGGCGTTCCGCCGCATCGACGATGGCCATGTAGCGGGCCTGTGCGAAGGCGAGTCCGCTCTGGGTGTCGGCTGTCTGGGCGTCGAGCAGCTCGGTGACCGATGCCAGCCCGCCCTCGTACTTGCGCGCGACGATGCGGTGCGCTTCCGCGCTCTGCGCGACGGCGCGCTCCGAGATCTCGAGGCGGGTGAGCGCCACAGCGAGAGCGGTGCGCGTCTGCTCCACCTGCAAACGGCTGTTCGCCTGCGCCGCTTCCGCCTGCGCTCGTGCACTCGTCTCGCGGGCAGACGTCGCCTGCACGTCGGCGATTTCACCCGAGCCAGCGAACAGACTCCACGTGGCCATCACGCCCGCGGTCCAGTTCCTGTCTCCACCATACACGTGATCGGGAGAATTCCAGTCGTAGCGCGCGAACGAGTTGATGCGAGGGAGATAGGTCGCGCGTGCCCGGCCTGCGTCGGCGCGTGCAGCATCGAGCCCGCGCGACGCCGCATCGACGTCTGCGCGCGCTTCGCCGACGCTGAACGCCGTGTCTGTTCCAACCACTGCACGGATGCGCTCGGCGGATGGCAGCGCATTCGGAGCGGCCGTGTCCGCCGGCGGGTCCGACCCGTCGCCACCAAGGAGCACGGCGAGCTGCCGTCGAGCGGTGATCGCGTTGCCGCTTGCCTCCGCCAGCTGTGCGTCGATTTCGCCAGCGCGCACCGCGGCAAGCAACGCGTCCGACCTGGTGACCATGCCCTGCCGTACCATCGACTCGGCCTGCGCCTGATGTGCGCGTGCCGCACGGGCCGCTGACTGCAGCATGACGGCGCGCTCTGTGGCCAGGCGCGTGCCGTAGTACGCGCGCACGACGTCCACGCGAATCGACAACCGTGTCCAGGTTTCCGATGCGCGGGTCGCGTCCGAGGCGCGGAGCGCGGCGCGGCGGCCCATCCAGGCGTCGGCGTTCACCAGCGGTTGTTCGACGACGATGCCGCCCTGATAGTTGCCGATCGCGCCCGGATAGTTCAGGCGGCTCGGCTCGAAGTCGGCCTGGGTGATCGTCCGCTGTCGAAGCGTGGACCCGAACGCGCCGATGGGGTCCGTGGTGCGCACGTACCCCGCCTCCACGTGCACGCTCGGCAGGATGCCCTTGAGGGGGACGAGCGCCTGGGCGCGCCTTTCCGCAGCGGCGGCGCCCGCCATGCGGTTGGCGAACGCCGATTGATCCGCCTGATGCAGCGCGGCGGCGAGCGTGCGCTGCGCGGCGGCGCGCTGGCTCAGCGCGGTGCTCGACAGAAGAAGCAGCAGGGCGCGCGGGATTCGTGTCATGGGTGCTCCGGGAGCGGGCGTAGTTCCATTACTCAGTTATATGTCTATTTAGTAATATAGTGTGCGATCCCCTGCCGCGCGCTGATCCCGGATGCCACGCGGGTACTCGGGGGGGACGTACCACGACAGCAAGACGTACGTGACATGGGGTACGCGCCAACAACCATGGGTGCATCTTGCGTGGCCAGCGTGCCACAGAAGAATGGGGCGCGCTGCATCAGAGGACCGTCGGGAGTCCCATTGAACAGACGTGGGGATTTGTCCTGAAGCCGAGAGGCGTTGCGCGATTTCGCGCTGCCATCATCCTCGTCGCAGGGCCGCGCCATCTGTCGCGGCACGACACGATTCTGCATGTCGCGCGGTCCGCGTCATGGCAGATCAAGTCTTCGGCCGAGCTGCGCGATCTCGCTGCGCAGCGCGGCAAGCGGCTCGCTCAACTCGGTAAGGGCTGGCGCCGGTCGCGCCGACAGCTCGGCAGCCATATGCCGCACCTCGCGAAGCAGATCTCGTTGCGTCGATGTGAGCGGCAGCCGCGCATCCTGCGCGGCACGCTCGAAGTGATCCGCGGCCATGACCAGTTCATCGGCAACGGACTCCTTTGCTTGCGTCGCCCACGCGACGGCGCCCAGCGAGCGATGGTACTCCGCCTCGGCAAGATTTGCTTTGGCCGACAGTGTGTCGAGTCGACCGACGGTGGTCGCCTTTGCGCCCTCGAGATCGCGAGCGAGATCGTCGAGGGACGTCGCCGCGACGAGCATGGCGGACGATCCACTGCCGCGGGGCGATGTGGCGTGCATCCGAAAAAAGGCCGCCGCGTGACGCAGTGGCGCCGTGGCGAGATCGAATTCGCCTCGAGCCAGATGGGTTCGCGCGGAGTCCAACGCCGGCTGTGCTTCGCGCCGACGGGCGAGAGGCCGCTCCCCGTCCTCCGGCGCAGCCTCGTTGCGAACGGCCGGCGCAACCGGCTTCGAGACGACCGCATCGGGATCATCGCGGCGATTGCATCCGCTGCCGAGGGCGACCGCACCGGCAAGTACCAGGAGCGACTTCGTTGCGCACATCTTTGCGTTGTGCAAGGGCACCCAGTGGGACAGCGAGGCGGCGGTAAAGCGCGCGCTCGTGGAGGATCGCCGCGTGAACACGCTAGCGCCGTCAGGGGATACCCGACGCCGCATTGGTTGAGCGCGCTGCCCGATCGTCGCCCACACTGTTCGTGTCGGGATGTGCCTGACGGCGCCTAAGCCACTCCCGCATAGCTTCACGGTCACGTGGCTCGGATGATCGCATCGCGCGGTTGCTCTTTTTCGCGGGACGAAAGGTTCCATCTCGACCGCGTGCACACCATGGTCTCACACTGGAGCGACTCATGAGCAAGACTGACAAGGAACTGCATCGCGACGTGGTCGAAGAACTTTCATGGCAGCCGAGTATCTCTGATTCGGAAATCGGCGTATCGGTCAAGGATGGCGTGGCGACGCTGAGCGGCTTCGTCCAGAACTACGCCCAGAAACGAGCCGCCGAGCGCGCAGTCAAGGCGGTCAGTGGGGTACGGGCGGTCGCGGAAGAACTGAAGGTGAAGCTGCCCGGTGCGTTCGCCCGTTCAGACACGGAGATTGCTCATCAGGCGGCGAATGCACTGACCTGGGACGTCGAGGTCCCGATGGACACGGTCAAGGTGCGCGTCGAGAATGGCTGGCTTACCCTTGAGGGCCAGGTGGACTGGCAGTACCAGCGCACATCCGCCGGCCGCGCGGTCCGCAACCTTGCTGGCGTGAGGGGAGTGTCGAACGCGGTGACGCTGCGCGCGCACGCGTCCGCGTCCGACGTGTCACAGCGTATCGAGGCAGCGCTGAGTCGCAGCGCGGATCACGGCGCACATCCGGTTCAGGTGGAAACGCGCGACGGCACAGTGACGCTGCGCGGCGAGGTCCAGTCGTGGGCACAGCGCCGGGACGTGGAGTGGGCAGCATGGGCCGCGGCCGGCGTGAACCACGTGGACGACCGGACGACCGTCAGATTCTGATGCGCTCGACATGCACCGCCGTACCGCGGTGCATGTCATCGCGATCGGTCATCGGTCGAGCAGGCCGGCGTCGAGAGCGAAGCGGACGTAGCTGGTACGATGATCGAGACCAAGCTTGTCCTGGATCCGCTGTTTGTAGGTGTCGACGGTTTTTGCGGCGATCCCGAGTTGTGCGCCGATCTCCGGACCATTGAAGCCCTCGGCCACGAGGCACAACACGCGTTGTTCGCGGTCGCTCAGCGATTCGAATTGTTCTCGACCGGACTGCAACTGGCGGGCACTGCCGGTGATGGACGCCGCGAGCACCCGGCTCACGGTCGGCTGCACGTACACATCTCCTCCTGCCACCACGCGAATCGCGTCGACCAGTTCGCGCTCCGCAACGTCCTTGGCGAGATAGCCTCGCGCCCCGGCGCGCAGTAACGGAAGGAGCCGTTCCTCCTCGGTGTGCATGCTGAGCACCAGCACTTTCACGTCGTCTCCACCGTCTGCGAGCGCCCTCGTCGCGGTCAATCCGTCGCCCCCCGCCATATCGAGGTCCATTACGACGACGTCAGGCAAGAGCCTGCGCACCATGTCGACCGCTTCGTGGCCGTTGGCCGCCTCGCCCACGATTCTTACCTCTGGAGCTGACCGTTGAAGAAGCGACCGCAAGGCCGCCCGAAAAATGGTGTGATCGTCCGCGAGCACTACGCGAATCTCCTGGTGCGGAAGGGGCACCCCGCGGCGCGCATATGGGCGCGCCGCGAGTGCCGCGCCCGCTTCGGCGAGGCTCGAGTGTGGAATCGCCGGTGGCTCAACGTGGACTGTGCCCTGCGAGGTTGCCATGACCGTCCACTATGCATTTCGGTGCCCACAAGTCATCGTCGAGCTTGGTGGCCACGACGGGCAGTGAACGTTTCGACTCGGTGGACTCAACGGCTCGTGCGAAGGGCATTCAGGATGACGGCCACGTCGATTGCCTCCTGGAGCACGGCTCCGGCGACCGGAGCGATGTGACCTGCCGCGGCAACTCCCATCGCGACCGCACTGAGCCCCAGTCCGACGCGGATGCTCTGGCGGGCGATGCGCATCGTGCGCTTGCTGATGCGGATCACGTCGGCGACTCGCGTCACATCATCCGCGAGGATGACCACGTCTGCCGCCTCGGCGGTAATTCCGCCACCGTGAGCCGCCATCGCGATTCCCACGTGCGCCGCGCTCAATGCCGGCGCGTCGTTCGTGCCATCCCCCACCATCAGCACGTGCTCACCCTCGCGTACCAGCCCTTCGACGACCGACACCTTGTCGCCGGGCAGAAGATCGCCGCGCGCGTCCTGAATGCCCACCGTCGCCGCGACCGCCAGCGTGTGCGCGGCGCTGTCGCCCGAGAGGAGCAGTGTGCGGCGGATGCCGAGTCGAGCCAGGTCGGCGAATAGTTCCGGCAAGGCGGGACGCACCTGATCGGCGAACTCGATCATGCCGCAACGCACGCCATCGACGACGACGTGCGCCCACAGTCCGGGCGGAGCGGGCTGGGCGTCTGCCGGAGCGGGTGCGGTCGGACGAATGCACTCGTCGGCGTAGCTTCGGGCACCCACGCACACGTTGCGCCCTTCGACGACACCCTTCACCCCGCGCCCGGGATCTTCGGTGACCTGATCGGCAGCGGCAACCACCAGGCCGGCCGTTGTCGCAGCGCGAACGACCGATCCGGCAAGGAGATGGCCCGAGCGCTGCTCGACGGCGGCGGCGAGTCGAAGCACTTCGCGCTCGGGGATTCCGCCCGTCGCGATGACCCGACTCACGACGGGCGCGCCGACGGTGAGCGTGCCTGTCTTGTCGAACACGGCGGCTGTCACGTCCGCGAGTTGCTCCAGTGCCCCACCTTTCCGCACAATGACGTGTGCACGGGCGGCCTTGTTTACGCCGCCTATCATGGCGACCGGCGTTGCCAGGATGAGCGGGCACGGCGTCGCGACGACGAGGACAGCGAGGACGCGCTCCCAATCTCTGCTCAACGCAAAGGCGACTCCGCAGACCGCCAGGGTGATCGGGGTGAACCACGCGGCGTACCGGTCCGCGAGTCGCTGGAGCGGTGCCTTGCTCGCCTGCGCCGATCTCACGAGCTCCACGATGCGGGCATATTGGCTGGCTCCCGCGGTCGCGGTCGCGCGAAGCGTGAGCGGACCATCGATGTTGAGGCTTCCGCTCGCGAGGGGCGCGCCGACGGTCGTCGTCAGCGGCAACGGTTCACCGGTGAGGCGGGCGGTGTCCACGTGCGACGATCCTGCTTCCACCACCCCGTCACAGGGCACCATCTCGCCCGGGCGCACGAGCATCAGGTCGCCAATCGCGATCGCGCCAACCTCAACGTCTTCCGAGTGCGCGTCACCCCCGGTCACGCGATGGGCGATGCGCGGTGCGTCCCGCTCCAGCGCGCGCACCGCCGCCGATGCCCTGCCCTCGGCATACCGCTCCAGTGCCTCGCCCCCACTCTGCATCAGCACGATGACCAGCCCGGCGATGGGCTGCTGCATGACCACCGCGGTCGCGACCGCGAGCATGGCGACGACGTCGGTGGCGAAATGCCCGTGGAGCAGCTGGCGAAGGGTGCGCCAGACGACGGGAAGGCCGGTGAGCGCCAACCCAACCATCCAGGCGGTGTTACCGGCGCCCGTTCCGGCGAAAATGCGAAGTGCGCCACCGAGGAGGAGGAAGGCGCAGACAGCGGTGGGAATCAGGAACTGCCCGCGCCAACGGGTGAGGATGCCAGTCGCGCGACCGCGCACCGCCGTGTCGTGATCGCTAGCGATCGTTCGGGCTCGGAGGGATCACGAGGGTCGAACATTGGCCCGCCCGGACCAACTCCGTGCTCACGCTGCCAAGAAGGATCCGGTCAAGTCTCCCGTGCCGCGCGCTTCCGGCAACGAGCAGGTCCACGTCCGTGGACTTCGCGTACTCGAGCAGGAATTTCGCGATCGCGCCTGGCCCGGTGTGATGGAGAACGACGTGATCGACGCGCAGAACATCGCTCGCGAGCGCACGCTCGAGTCGCTCGAAGGCCTCGATCTCTCCGAGTGAGTGAATGACCCCTTCAGCGTCACCAGGGTGCGCCATCGACGACTCGACGTAGGCAAGCGTGAGCCAACCCCCGGGCGCCATCAGTTGTGCGGCGGCGACGGCCGCCTGGACGCTCGCACGGCTGAAGTCCATCGCGACGAGCGCGCGACGCGGCTCGCCGCTGGCTCCGGACGTGACCCCGAGCACGGGGAGCGCCACCTTGTGCATGATGGAGAGCGTCGTCTCGGCGTGCACCGCCCGATCCAGCAGTCCATGCCGCGGGAGCCCGACCACGATCAGCGCGGCGCCCGCGCGTTCCGCCGCACGTGCGATGGCATCTGCGGGCAAACCCAGTTCTACGATGGTGGGCCAGTCAACGGGCTGGGATAGCACGGCCGCAAGTCGGTCGCGCACGCCCTGCTCCTGCTCCCGGTGGATCTCCCCTCCCACGACTTCGTTCGCCATTCCGATGGCCATGTCGAGCGGAAAGGGGATCGGAACGGGGGTGGTGTCCATTACCGACACCACGTTCACGGTGGCATGGTGGCGCGCGGCAATCGCCCATGCGACGCGCGCCGCCGCCCCGGATTCCGGCGAATGGTCAAATCCCAGAACGACTGTTCTCCCCTCCAACGTCAGCGGAGATGGGCGGTCCCTTGAACCGGAGGGCCATTCGAGCAGCATGGGGCTGGACGTGTGCGGAACCATCGTAGAGTGCCGGGATCTGGGTGACTGTCACGTGCGGACGGGAGGCGACTACCGAGCGCTTCACCACTCGCGCGCCATGACGTTGGAGTGTCGCATGATCGAGGTGAGGGCGCTGTCAGGCAACGCCGGACGGCGTGTAAGGCCCGCGCGAGTAATGTTGCAGCGATGCCTACGCTCGAATCACCGGCATCTGGCGCCTTCACCCTGGGCCGGCTTCTGCTGGCCGTTGCCGCCGCCGTGCTGCTTGGCATCACGCCGTTCCTGTCGGGGCTCGTCGGGGCACTGATGCTCTACGTGATGACGCGGCATCTCCACGAACGCTTCGAGCGCGTCACGCGACCGCGCGTGTCCGCCTTCACCATCGTGATGGGCGTCGTGGTGCTCCTGTTGGTGCCCGGAGCATGGCTCGTCACGACCATAATCTCCGAGGGGAGCGACTTCCTCCGAACGTGGCGGCCGGAAACCACCGCCGCGTGGCTGGCGCGCACACCGCTCGGCGCGTACGATCTGAGCGGAGAGATCGCGAATGTTGTCCGAAGCATGGCGACCCTGATCCCACACCGGGCGGTCGTGCTGTTCGGCAGTCTGACGTCCACCGTGTTGAACGTCGTCGTCGCGCTGTTCGGGCTCTACTACCTGCTGCTTGGCGGAAGCGGCTTCTGGCGGCGCATCATGCCGTTGATCCACGGTTCCGAGCGGATCGCGGAGCTGCTGGCGACGCGGTTTGCGACCGTGACGGACGCGCTGCTGCTTGGAACCGCGCTCGCCGCTGTCCTCCAGGGCGTGGTGGTCGGCGTGGGCTTCGCCGTGGTCGGGCTGCATCCGCCTGTGCTGTGGGGCTTCATCACCGCGTGCGTCTCCATCCTGCCACTGTTCGGCAGTGCACTCGTGTGGCTTCCGGGTGTCGCTGTTCTACTCCTCGATCACCGGCCGGGAGCAGCGCTGTTCCTCGCACTCCTTGGCGGCGGCCTTGCGTCGAACATCGACAACATCGCCAGGCTGATCGTGTACCGGCGTGTATCTGGCATTCACCCCATGATCACGCTCGTCGGCGCCTTTGCCGGACTCCGGCTCTTCGGCGTTGTCGGCGTGTTTCTGGGACCACTCGTGCTCTCGTATTTCTTCGAGTTGCTCGCGGTATACGAAGCGACTGCCTCGGACGCGGCGACGAGTCAGGCCGGCCCGGTATCCGGATGATGGCCGCTCCGCGCGCACCCGTCACATCGGCCCACGACGGACCGCCCCTCGACCTCGGTCAGAGGAGCTTCCACACAGGTGGAAAGGTCATCAAGATTCCCAAGCCGATCAGCAGCAGGGTGACGGCGTGCACCCGCCGCGCCTCGACTTGCCTGTCCTTCCATCGGTGGTGCAGCACCGCCCACGCAATCAACCAGATCAGAGCGGCAATCGTCGTGCGGCCCGATACACCTCCAGCCGGCGCGTAGAGCGTAGGCGCGACGAACAGCTTCGATTCGTTGAGGATCACCAATGCGCCCATGGAGAACGCACCAATCCCGGCTGCGAGAAACGAAGCCAGCGCAGCGCCGTTAACGAGGCCGTCATGTTTTTCCGCACGTGCACCCATACATCACTCCGTTCGCCGGGTCACTCGAGTGGAGCAACCTTGTTGATGAAAACGCCCAGGAGCGCCACGCTGGACACGAGGATGAAGCAGATCGACAGCAACGCCGTCGTCATGCGACGCAGCGCGGCATCGTACAGCACCTGCGAGCGGTAACGGACGACGACGAACGCGACCGCACTCGCCAGCATTGCGGCGATCCAGGGAACGTGTTCCTTGAGTTCCATCCCGAAGGAGTGCAGCCACGCGGTGCCGGGATTCGACCGGAGCAGTGATCGCGGATACTGGCCGAGAGCGGTGAGGCCTTCGGGCGGCGTGGCGCGGTATGGCGGAAAGCTGATGTACGTCCCCACGAGCACGGTCAGCCAGAGCACCGCCGCGACACCCACCATCAGCCATGCCAGATGCAGCGACTGTCTCCGCGCTGCGACATCCGACGGACTGGTAACGCGCATGGCACGGAGGGAGAACAGGGCGGCCGACAGCCCCAGTAACGCACCCCCACCCAGCGCAACGCCGTGAAGCATCGTCCAGATACTGCGACCGGTGAACAGCAGGCTATCCATGACGCACCCTCGTTTTCAGGAAAGCGAATAGCTCACCCACTCCGTAAAAGGTAGGGTCGTTGCGCTGCGGGGGCTGTCAGGCGATGGAGGACTGTTCTGGCACTTCCGTCCGGGACGCACGAATGCACTCTTCGTCTCCCACGTGGTCGCCGACGCGAGGGTGTTACAGCTCTGCAACATCATGTGCGATCCGCTGGAGTCGACGATGCAGGCGCGCCGAAGGGTGCTGGTTCGCTGATCGTCCTGCGCTGCACCGCCTTGACCGTCTCGACGATGGCAACCGGTGCCAGCGCACTCACGCCGATGAGCCCCCAGTCCGCGGCGGTGAGCGCAACGGTTCGCAGCACATCGCGAAGAAACGGCACGTAGACCGCGGCCGCCTGGAGGAACACGGAGGCGAGCACCGCCGCCCATAGCCACCGGTTCGAGAACACGTCCGCCGTGAATGCCGAGCGCTTGCGCGACCGCGAATTGAACGCGTGGAGGACCTGCGCGAACGCCAGCGTCATGAACGCGATGGTGACGGCATGGTGAAGGCCCGCGCTCTCCGCGCCATACCAGTGCAGCCCGAACCGGAAGGCCATCAGGGTGCAGGCCGCGAGCAGCATACCTTGCCACGCAATCAACCATCCGAAGCGCAGCGTGATCAACGGCTCGTCGGGCTTTCTGGGCGCGCGGCGCATCACGTCGGGCGCCGATGGCTCGAGCGCGAGCGCAAGCGCCGGGAAGATGTCGGTGATCATGTTGAGCCAGAGGATCTGCAGCACGCCCAACGGCAGCGGCCACCCGAGCATGATCGCCGCAAAGACGGTCAGGACTTCCGCGAAGTTGGTCGACAACAGAAAATGGATGAAGCGGAGGATGTTGTTGACGATCACCCTTCCCTGCTCCACGGCGCCGACGATCGTCGCGAAATCATCGTCGATGATGACGATATCCGCCGCTTCCTTCGCGACGTCGGTACCCCTGAGGCCCATCGCAATCCCGATGTCGGCGGTCTTGAGGGCCGGAGCGTCGTTCACGCCATCGCCGGTCATTGCGACGATGTGCCCCTTCCGCTGCAGCGCCTCGACGATCAGCAGCTTGTGCTCGGGCGAGACCCGGGCGAAGACGGCGGTCTGCTCGACGATCGCGTCCCATGCTTTCTCGTCGAGGCCCTCGAGCTCGCGGGCGTGCACGGCCTTCAACTGTGTCCCGTCCGGGCCGATGTCGATCCCCAGTTGTCGTGCGATCTCCGCCGCCGTCACCTGTTGGTCGCCCGTGATCATCACGATGCGGATCCCTGCCGCGCGGCAACGTGCGATGGTGTCACGAACGCCATCGCGCAATGGGTCGATCATACCGACGAGGCCCACAAACGTCATGTCGCGCGCGAGTTCCGGTTCACCTTGCCCTTCGGCCGCGCCCAGTTGCTTGTACGCGAGCGCTAACACCCGCAGCGCTCCGCCCGCGAGCTCCTCGTTCGCCCTTTTCACTCCTTCCCTGACGTCGTCCGTCAACGGCACCTGCGCCCCGCCGGTGAGAACCGCGGTGCTCGCGGCGAGAATCGCCGACGGCGATCCCTTCGCGTACGCCACTGCGCCACCGTCCGGTGCGCGGTGCACCGTGATCATCCGCTTCGTCTCGCTGTTGAAGGGGATCTCGTTCACCCGCGGGTACTCGCGTTCCAGCGCCTCGCGCGACAGCCCGGCCTTTTCCGCGGCGACGATCAGCGCCGCCTCGGTCGGGTCGCCCAGTACCGTCGGTTCACCCCCGGCGCTAGTGAGCTTCGCGTCATTGCAGAGTGCGCCGATGCGCAGCGCGAGCACCAGCGAATCCGAAGCGTCCGGGATGCCGTCGAACCTGATCTGCCGCTCATCGCTGCGGAACTCTCCCTCGGTCGCGTATCCCGTGCCCGTCACCTCGATGCGGCGGTCGCCGACGTGCAGCGCCCGAACGGTCATCTCGTTGCGGGTGAGCGTCCCTGTCTTGTCGGAGCAGATCACCGTCGTGGAGCCGAGTGCCTCCACAGCGGGCAGGCGCCGCACGAGCGCGTTCATCCGCGCCATCCGCTGCATGCCGAGCGCCAGCGTCATCGTCGTCACGGCGAGCAATCCCTCCGGCACCGCGGCAATGGCAAGAGAGATTCCGATCTCGACCATGTACGGCAGCGCGTTGCCACGGAGCCACCCCGTGAGCACGATCGCGCCGCACAGCACCAGCACGATGACGAGGAGCACCCGGTTGAGCTGCGCGAGCTTCCCCTCCAGCGGTGTTCTGCGCTCGGTGACTTCGTCGAGCAGCTTGTCGATCCTGCCGATCTCCGTAGTGACGCCGGTGGCCGTCACGATCGCCCTGCCGCGGCCACCGGTGACAACGGTGCCCAGGTGCACCATACTCGACCGGTCGCCGAGCGCCGCATGCTGGTCAGCGACCGCGTCGGGGGACTTCGTGACCGGCAGTGATTCGCCCGTGAGCGCCGCCTCGTCCACCTGCAGCTGCGCGACTTCCGCTATTCGTCCGTCGGCCGGTACGCGGTCGCCCGCGTTGAGGAGCACGATGTCGCCTCGTACCAGCTCAGCGGCCGCTACCTCCCGGTCGGTTCCGTCGCGCCGCACCCGCGCGACGGGCACGTCCTGCTTCCGAAGTCCTTCGAGCGCGCCTGCCGCTTTCCACTCCGTCGCGAAGCCGATGACGGCGTTCAGCACGATCACGACGACGATGGCGATGCCCTCCATGATATCGCCGAGCACGAATGCGACCGTGCTCGCGGCGATCAGCAGCACCACGATGAGGCTGGCGAGCTGGCGTGCAAGAATTGCAAACGCCGAACGCTCCTTGGCGCTCCGCAGCGTGTTTGGTCCGTCACGTGCAAGACGCGCCGCCGCCTCGGATGCCGTGAGGCCCCGTTCGACGTCGCTCACGAGGTCGCGCCCGACCTCGTCCGCCGTCTGCGCGTGCCGCGGCGGCTCGGCCTCCGCCGTTTGCGTCGCCTTCACCTCGCGCCCCGTCGTAACGGGTCGGTCGCTCACAACCACCCATTCGTGAAGCCCGCGACCGCGGCATGCTTGCCGTTCAACGCGTCCCTGGCGGCGGGACCATCCCCTTCGCTGTTCCCGTCCTCCGGCCATGACGCAGGCCCGTCGTTGATTCCCGACCGGAGTGCTGCACTGGTCAGTCCCGAGTAAAGGTGAGAAGCGTCTGGACTGGTGCGTGGTTGATCAAAGAACCTTCACTGCAGAGTGCGTCTGGTGCGAAGCGGATGCCAGCTCGGTTGATGTCATCGAGGGTCCTCGTGACCGAAGTTGAACAGGAGCACCGCCACATCTGCTCAATGCGCCGCTCAACCGAAAGATTGCAACGCGCGAGTAGCGGCTGCTATCAGGCGATCGCGGACACAATGCGCCGCGACGCCGATTCGTTCAGCGCACACCAAGGGAGGGCGCACGGAAGGAGTGGCGCGGAAATCGCCTGATCGCATCGAAGCGCTCCGTGTATCACCAACCTTCGGCGTTGAGCGACAACAACATTGTCCGCGTTCGCCTGATAGCGCCCTCCCTTGGCGGGCGCGTTGTTTCGCGATGGCAACGGCAATTGCGCCTGCCGCGTTGCGTCTGCTCCCCTCGCGTTCGTCTCACTCCCTCATGGCAATGACACCGACTTCGATTGCTTCCGAGACACACCCTCTGCACCGCCCGTTGACGCCGGCGGGGCCTCTCCTCGTCGCGCTCGGCGGCAGCGACGTATCCGGGGTGCTCAGGGCAGCACGCTATTTCGCGTCCGGCTCGACGACCGGCATGCTCGCTGTGTCAATCCTCGAGCCGCTTCCCACATACTCGAGCGCCGAAGCTGCGTTTGTTCTGGCACCTGATCTGGACGTGGCGCGGGCGGAGAGTCGCCTCGCGACCCTCAATGCGCAGGTCCTCGAAGGCGACGAACCTGCCCCGACGTGTCATACCGAGGTGATCTCCGGCGAGCCAGTTCACGAGATCGTGGAGGCCGCTCTCACCCATAACTCCCCGCTCATCGTCATGGGGATCGGACGCCACACGCCGCTCGACCGCGTGCTCGGCCTCGAGACTGCCGTACGCACCGTACGGCGGGCGAGTTGTCCGGTGCTCGCCGTGCACGCGAACATCCACGTGCCCTTTCGCGATGTCGTGGTTGCCACGGACTTCAGTCCGGCGAGCGTCAAGGCCGCCGAAGCCGTCATTCCGTTGCTCACCACGGGCTCGGTCATTCATCTCGTTCACGTCTGGGAGCCCAGCGCCGTTCACGACACTCGGCTTCGCACTCTGGACGAGTCGTACGTGGCCGCTCTCCCAACGAAGTTTCGTCGTCTGCTGGAGACTCTGAAGTTGCCGTCCGGCATTGCGGTGAAGGAGGAGGTTATTGAAGGCAGGATCGCTGAACGCGTGCTGAGCTATGCCGACGTGCACGACGCCGATGTCATCGTCGCTGGGCGGCAGGGGCTCAGCAAGCTGGCGCGCCTGATGGTGGGGAGCGTCACCGAGTCGCTCCTGCGCGGAGCGAAGTGCAGTGTGCTGATCGCACCGGCACCGATCTTTGCGGAGCTGGATCGCTTTCGTCGGCTGATCATTGGCACCTCAGCCAGCGAGGATCCGGCGGAATGGGCCATTCAGCTCGACGCATTCACCACCCGAAATCGCGGCCGGCGCGCTGCCGTGGAGGTTGACGACCTTTCACTTGGTGCACAGGTGTTGGAAACCGGCTATCCATTCCAGGGCGTCACATTCGATCCACATGACAAGCGCGTGGAGCTGATGCTTGGCGACGGGAAGGGCTCCAGCCGGCATCTGAGCCACGGCGTAGGGAATATCAAGACGGTGGCAATCGCCACCGATGAGCACGGACTCGATACGGGCCTGTTGCTCAAGCACGGATCCGGCCAGACAATTCTTACCTTTTCTCCCGAGTGATCAGTGCGGCTCACGCGCGACGTCCGGTTCCGCTCGACAGCCGACCGAGCCCTCCGGTATGGCTGGACGACGTGACAACGCGCAAGCGGGCGGCAGCGAGGCAGGCCTTTCTTGGGGGGATTGGAGCGGCACTCGGTTCCTCGCTCGACTATCTGCAGACGCTCGGCCGCGCTGCCCGCGCCGCGACGCCGATCCTCGGCGAGACGTGCATCATTGATGCATGCGTCGATGGGGGGGTGCGCGAGGTGACCGTCGCGGACGTTGACCCGGAGCTGGAAGACCTCGCGCGCGTGATGCGGCAACGCTATCCACCGCTGTATGAGTCGCATCCGCTCGAAGAAGTTCGGCGGACTGGACGAGCGTTGCTCATGCCCGAGCTGGACGAGCGCGTCCTCAGCCGAATGACGGTCGATGACGAGCACCGTCGCATCATCAAGCGCCTGGGTTGGCGGTCGACGCTGTTCATTCCCATCGTGGCGCGGGATGACTTGCTGGGCGTTCTGACCTGCTGTTCACGCACCCGATCGTTCGGCGACGAGGATCTGGCACTGGCGATCGAGCTTGCGCACCGGGCGGCACTCGCCATCGATAATGCGCTGTTGTACCGGCGGGCGCAGCAGGCGACGCGCTCCCGCGACGAAGTCCTTGGCGTCGTGTCCCACGATCTGCGCAGTGCCCTGAACACCATCAGCCTCTGCGCCGGCGCGCTGATCGACCCGGTGCCCGCTCCCGCCGACGGCATAGCGGCGATGGCCACTGCAATTCGGCACTCTGCGGAATGGGCGCAGGCTCTCATCAAGGACCTGGTGGATCTGAGCAGCCTCGACACCGGCCGTCTCACGATTCGGCGGGCTCCGGTACAACCCCAAGACGTGCTGTTCCGCGCACACGAGGCATTTCATCTTCTGGTTCAGCAGGCGGGACTGACATTGCGCGTGGACGTGGCCACGCCGCTTCCGGCCATCAGCGCCGACTCCGAGCGCTTGCTTCAGGTTCTCTTCAACCTGCTGAGCAATGCGGTGCGGTTTACCCCCGCCGGTGGCGAGATCAGCCTGTGCGCCGGTCCGGGTGAAACACAGCAGACGGTGACCTTCGCAGTGAAGGACACGGGCTCGGGAATCAGTGCGGAGGACATACCGAAGGTCTTCACGCGCTTCTGGCAGGCAACGCAGGGCGTACACGGTGGAACCGGACTGGGACTGGCGGTTGCCAAGGGCATCGTGGAGTCACACGGCGGCGTGATCGCCGTGCACAGCGTCCCGGGCAGGGGAACCACATTCTCGTTCGATGTACCCGTAATCCAGCCGTGAGCACGACGGTCGCTGATTCCCAGGCGCGGCCCACCGTGACCGAAATGCACCGGGCCGCGCACATCGGTTGGTTGCGCGCGGCAGTGTTGGGCGCGAACGATGGCCTGATCTCGACGTCGAGTCTCGTGCTTGGCGTTGCCGCGGCCGGTACGCCGAGAGCGGGAGTGCTGCTCGCCGGCGTCGCCGGACTCGCCGCTGGTGCCATGGCGATGGCCGCTGGCGAATATGTCTCGGTCAGCTCACAGGCTGACACTGAGTTCGCTGATCTTGCACTCGAGCGCCGCGAGCTCGCGTCGAACGACGCCGGCGAGCGTGCCGAGCTCGCGGCGATCTATGTGAAGCGCGGCCTGACACCGGCGCTTGCGGCACAAGTCGCGGAACAACTCATGGCGAAGGATGCACTGGGCGCGCATGCACGCGAGGAGCTGGGGTACTCGCACCTGACGGCCGCCCGACCGCTTCAGGCGGCGCTCGCGTCGGCGGTGTCTTTTGCCCTGGGCGCGCTGCTCCCCGTCGTCGTCGCGATGATCGTGCCGCACGGGTTGTTGGGACGGGTCGTCACCGCAAGCACGCTCGTCCTGCTTGCCGTTCTGGGCGCAGCGGCCGCACGCGTTGGAGGCGCCATCCTATGGCGGGGAGCCGTGCGGGTTGCGTTCTGGGGCGCGCTGGCGATGGGCGTGTCGTTCATCGTCGGTCGGCTGTTCGGAGCGGTCGCCCTGTAATGCGCGCCCTGGTTTGCGCGTGAACATGTCGGCTCGGTCCTCCGCGACGCTCGCCGCGTAGACCGTCTCACGCCAGTCGCAATCATGTCGCCTCCCACGATCTGGAACATCTGGCCCAACCACGGAACGCGCGCAGGAAATCCTCCGTTGGCATGAACGAGGGCGTGGACCCCACCTTGCAAGCCTCAAGTCCAATGCCTTCAGCTCACTCGCCCGCGGCGGTCACGGGACGCCGGCGCGAATCCCTCCGCCTGCTCGACGGGAAGCTGGCGGAGCATCTCAAGTACATACGCGCCCATGGCGACGACATGCCCGAGGTGCGTCACTGGCGGTGGCCCGACTGAACATCCTCGCGCTCAACGCCGGATCGAGCGGCGTCAAGGCATCGTTGTTCGAGCTCGCATCGGTAGGAGCGGATGGTGACGCGCCATCGGGCCTTCGCTGGGAGACCGAGGGTGCCGTGGGGCACTCACTGGAGCAGATCCTGGCCGGCCGCAGGACGGGGGCAGGCTTGCCGCTCGCGAGTCCGGCGGCCATCGACGTCATTGGCCATCGTGTGGTCCATGGAGGCGCGACGCTGCTCGAGAGTACTCGTGTCACTCACGACGTTGTGTCGGAGATCGCACGCGTGGCGGAGTTTGCGCCCGCGCACAACGATGCAGCACTGGCGCTCATCAATGAGGTGTCGGGTTTGTTTGGACAACGGCTTGCGCAGGTCGCCGTCTTCGACACGGCCTTTCACCGAACGATGGCGCCCGACGCCTTTACGTACGCCGGGCCGTATGCCTGGCTCCAGCAGGGCATCCGCCGCTACGGGTTTCACGGGATCAGTCATGCGTATGTCTCACATCGGGCGGAGCGACTGCTCGAGCGAACGCGCGAGGGCTTTCGCGTGGTGAGTTGTCACTTGGGCAGCGGCTGTTCCCTGGCTGCAGTGCATCACGGTCGCTCAGCGGATACCACGATGGGCTTCACGCCGCTCGACGGCATTCCGATGGCGCGGCGATCCGGCGCGGTTGATCCGGGCATCCTGATCCATCTGCTCCGGCATGGCGGTCACACGCCTGACACGCTCGATCACTTGCTCAACCATGCGTCGGGTCTCGCGGGACTTTCCGGGACGAGTGGCGACATGCGCGAGGTGCTGCACGGTGTGGATGTCGGTGACGAGCGGTCGTGTCTCGCACTCAACGTCTTCGTCCATCGTGTGCGCCAGGGTATCGCTTCAATGGCGGCTTCGATGGATGGGATGGACGCCCTTGCGTTCACGGGTGGCGTTGGCGAGCACGCGCCGCGCGTGCGAGGGGACATCTGCGCGGGACTTGCTTTCCTCGGCGCGTCCGTTGATGTCGCCCGAAACGACGCACACAACGGTGAAGGTATCATTTCTTCCGACAACGCTCGCGTTCCCGTGTTGGTCATCCCCGCGGAAGAGAATTGGATGATCGCCCGCGAGTGTGTTCGCGTCGTCGCCGGTGAGGCGCGACAATGACTCATGTCCTGCTCAACAGCGCGCTCGAGCTCTTTCTGCTCGCCATTCCAATCGCCTCGGTTGCGTGGACCGTGACGCATGAGGAGGTCATCAGGGAACCGCGTGAATGGTGTCTGCGCCAGAGCCGCACCCGCCAACACCTGGTCGCCCGGAAGTTCTTCTACCTGCCCACGTGCGAATACTGCTTCAGACGTGACACACCGGCGCCTTAGGCCCAATACTGATGACTTAAGGAAAGGGGTGGTGTATATTCCGATCCGATGCCCTTCCCGAGGTGAGGTATGGCGCGGACCGCGGCTGCACTCCCGGGAGGCGCCCGGCTGACCGACTTCGTCAGCTTGGGTGTTCTCACCGCGAGCTTTCCTCTCGATATCGTCCGGACCGTCCTCGCGCGAACCGAGCGCGCGAGTGAGCGGGAACGCGAGCTACCGGCGCATGTGATGGTGTACTACGCCATCGCGCTGGCGCTCTATGCGGACGTCGCGACCCGGGAAGTTCTTCGGTGTTTGCTCGAAGGGGCGCGATGGCTGGGCGATGCCATCGCCGATCACGCTCCCACGGGGCAGTCTGGGATCTCCAAAGCGCGGACGCGGTTAGGGGCCGCGCCGCTCGAAGCGTTGTATCGCGAGGTCGTGATGCCCGTGACGTTCGCCGGGACGCCGGGCGCGTGGTATCGGGGCTGGCGCGTGATGAGCCTCGACGGGACCACGCTCGATGTGAGCGACACGCTCGCGAACACGCGCGCCTTCGGTCGGCCGAGCAGTT
>JBKJUW010000068.1:0-24089 GCA_046589725.1 Gemmatimonadaceae bacterium | reverse complement strand
CGGGAGCTACTCCCCGGGTACCGACGCACGACGCAGGTGTTCGTGCGCGGGAACTGGCTGGTGCGGGGGGACACGGTGCAGCCCGGGGTGCCCGGGTCGATGCCTCCGCTGAAGGCCGGAGCGTCACCCGACAGGCTCGCTCTTGCCCGCTGGCTCGTCAGCCGCGAGAACCCGCTCTCCGCCCGGGTGATGGTGAACCGCCTGTGGAACCAGCTCTTCGGCATCGGACTGGTCGAGACCGCGGAAGACTTCGGCACGATGGGCTCGCCGCCCTCGCATCCGGAACTCCTCGATTGGATGGCCGTCCGCTTCATGGACGAGCACAAGTGGAGCATCAAGGCGCTCCTGAAGGAGATCGTGCTCTCCTCCACCTATCGCCAGTCCTCGCGAGTGACCCCCGAGCTGCGGGAGCGCGATCCCTACAACCGACTGCTCGCCCGTGGCCCAAGGGTCCGTCTCTCGGCCGAGCAGGTTCGCGATCAGGCGCTGGAAGTGAGTGGACTGCTGAGCAATAAGATGTATGGGCCGAGCGTGATGCCGCCGCAGCCGCCCGGTCTGTGGAACTCTCCGTACAGCAACGCCGCCTGGGTCACGCCGGAGGGAGACGACCGGTACCGGCGCGCTGTCTATACCTACTGGAAGCGGACCGCTCCGTACCCATCGCTGGTCTCGTTCGACGCACCGACTCGGGACGTCGTCGTCTCGCGCCGGATACGCACCAATACACCGCTTCAGGCACTCGTCACCCTGAACGATCCCGTCTACGTGGAAGCGGCGCAGGCGCTCGCGCGGCAAATGCTCCAAAGCGCGGGCGATACGGATGAGCGGCTGCGGTTCGGCTTCCGTCGGGCGCTGGGCCGAGAGCTGGACCGCCCGACGCTGACGCGCCTCCGCGAGTTGCACCAGGTGGCTACGCTCCACTACCGCTCCCGTCCGCAGCTCGTGGACGGCGCCGTGGTGCCGTACATGCCGTACGACACCGCGGGAGGGTACGCCGCGCTGCCCCCGCACGGTGTGGTCGGAACGGCCTCGGCATCTGCACGATCGCAGGCAGACCGCATCCAGCTGGCCGCGCTCACCACGGTGGCCAGTGCGATCCTGAACCTGGACGAGTTTCTCACCAAGGAATGATGACACCGCCATGAATCTGCTCGAGCAAGCCTTGATGGAGGAGCTGCAGTTCATCACCCGCCGCCACTTCCTGAAGCAGTGTGCGACGGGAATGGGCGGGATGGCGCTCGCGTCCCTGGCCGGCTGCGGAAGCGCCCTCCCCGGCGCGACCGAAGGCGTCTCGAGATTTGGCCCGCGTGGCGCTGATTTTCCAGGCAAGGTGAAGCACGTCATCTTCCTGCACATGGCCGGAGCGCCGTCGCAGCTGGAGCTGTTCGACTACAAGCCGGAGCTCGCGCGCCTCCACAACCAGCCCTGCCCGGACTCCCTGCTGGAGGGAAAGCGGTTCGCCTTCATTCAGGGGCGCCCGAACATGCTCGGTCCGCAGGCGACCTTCGCCGCGCGGGGCCAGTCCGGCCTGAGCGTTTCCGAACTTCTCCCGCATTTCCACGACGTGGTGGACAAGGTCACACTGCTGAAGGCGATGCACACCGACCAGTTCAATCACGCGCCCGCACAGCTCCTCATGCATACCGGCGGCCCCAGGCTCGGCCGACCCAGCATCGGGTCGTGGGTGACGTACGGGCTCGGCTCGGAAAATGAGAACCTTCCTGGCTTTGTTGTGCTGCTCTCTGGCGGAAAGCAGCCGGACGCGGGACGGAGCGTCTTCGGCAGCGGCTTCCTCCCCACCGTGTTTCAGGGGGTGCAATGCCGGTCGGGTGGCGAGCCCGTGTTGTATGTCGGCGACCCCGCCGGCACCGACCGGGAGCTGCGACGCCAGGCGATCGAGACGATCAACGACATCAACGAGCGGAAGTACCAGGAGGTGGGCGATCCGGAGATCCTGACCCGCATCTCGCAGTACGAGATGGCGTTCCGAATGCAGATCTCCGTACCCGATGTCATGGACATCGCCGACGAGCCGGAGTGGGTTCACGAGATGTACGGCAGTACCCCCGGCAAGGCCACCTTCGCCAACAATTGCCTCCTCGCCAGGCGTTTGGTCGAGAAGGGCGTACGCTTCGTTCAGCTCTTCGACTGGGGGTGGGATGCGCACGGGGCGGCAGAGAGCGAGGCGCTCAACTTTGGTTTTCTCAACAAGTGCAAGGAGATGGATCGTCCGGTGGCGGCGCTGCTCAAGGATCTCGAGCAACGCGGGCTCCTCGATGAGACGCTGGTGGTCTGGGGAGGCGAGTTCGGCCGGACTCCCATGCAGGAGAACCGGAATGGGCAGACGAACAAATACCTGGGCCGCGATCATCACAGCGAAGCATTCACGATGTGGATGGCCGGCGGTGGGGTGAAGAAGGGGTTCTCGTACGGGGAGACTGACGAGATCGGCTACAACGGTCTTTCCGGCCGAGTGCACGTGCACGACCTCCAGGCGACGATCCTCAACCTTCTTGGGTTCGATCACGAGAAGCTCATCCACACCTTCCAGGGTAGACCCTACCGTCTCACCGACGTCTCGGGGCGGGTCGTGCGCGAGGTGCTCGCCTGATCGGTGCCGCGAGCGCGATGGTGAAGTCGAAGAGTTTCCGGCGCCACCTTCCGGCGCTAACGGCGGCGCTGGTAGTCGTCGGGGCAGTGTTGCTGGCTACCGTTCTCACGCGTGGAACGAACAATCCCTCACGCCTGCAGCTCTTCTTCGGTCGCCTGCACCCGCTGGTGGTTCATCTCCCGATCGGATTCCTGCTCCTGGCGCTTTTCCTCGAGGGGGCGTCCCGAATCCGGCGCTTCGTCCGGGTACGCCACTCGGTGCCGCTGGCGCTGGTGGTGAGCGCCGGGAGCGCGATCATGGCGGTGGCGTTCGGCACCCTGCTCGCAGCGGGTGGCGGATACGACGGGTCGACGGTGCTATGGCACAAGCGGCTCGGCATCGGGGTGGCCGTCGCGTGTGTCGCCGCCACGGCCCTCTGGTACGGCGCCTCCACCCGCCGAGGGGTCGCCCTGCGGCGCGCCTATGAGCTGAGTCTCTTCGTGGCCGTGGCCCTCCTGATGGCGGCGGGGCACCTCGGTGGAACGCTCACTCACGGCCCCGAATTCCTCGCCGAGTACATGCCGGAGGGGGCGCGCAGCGCGATGCGCGTGCTTCCTGGCGAGGCGCCGCGCAGCACCTCCTTCAACCGGGTCGACGAGGCGGTGCTCTACGCGGATCTCATCAAGCCCGTACTGGCTGCGCGGTGCGTCGCATGTCACGGGATGGAGACCCGGAAGGGCGGGCTCCGTCTCGACACGCCGGAGGGAATCGTGAAAGGGGGAGAATCCGGGCCGGCCGTGAACCCGGGCAAACCGGAGGAGAGCGAGATCGTGCGGCGCATCCGGCTGCCCGAGGGGCACGAGGACGCCATGCCACCGAGAGGCCGCAAGCCGCTCGGCGTCGCCGAAGCGGAGCTGATCCGCTGGTGGATCGCGCGAGGCGCGTCGTTCAAGGAGAGTGTTGGGCAGGTGAACCCGCCGCCCAGCGTCGCAGCGATCCTGGAGCAGTTGGCTGGTCCGCCCGAGGACCGGATCGCGCCCGTCCTGCGCACGCGGATCTCCCCGGCGGACACCGGCGTGCTGCGCTCCGCACGCGCGGTGGGTCTTTCGCTTCGTCCCATTGCAAACGGCTCGGCATTTCTCGTCGCCCGTTGCACCGGCGGCGACAAGGGCTGCGGTCCCGAGCAGGTGCGAGCGCTGCTCCCCCTCGCCTCGCAGATAACCGATCTCGACCTGAGCGGCAGCGCCGTCGGCGACGCCGAGATGTCGACCATTGCGCAACTTCCGAATCTCACTCGGCTGCACCTGGAGCGGACGGCCGTCAGCGACGCCGGGCTCGCGCAGATCGGCAGTCTTCGCCATCTGGAGTATCTCAACCTGTACGGAACCCGAGTTACCGACGAGGGGCTGCCAAAGCTGGCGGGGCTCACCAGCCTGCGCGGGCTCCACCTCTGGCAGACCGCCGCCACGCTCGCGGGGGCGGAGCGGCTCCGCTCCCAACTCGGTCGGGCCACCGTGAATGTGGGAAGCAACCGCGCCTCTCCGGATTCACTCGGCGCTGCGGCCTCTCGGCCACATCAGGCGGTGCCGGTACTGCGCTGACTTACCTCGGCCGCTGCCGATCGACGCGCACGATCCGAAAGAATACACCGAACAAGGAGCGTCAAGTGGAGCAGAGACTTCGTGAAGCATGTCGGGGCCGACGAGAGTATCATGGCCACGATCCCGTCACGCGCTGCGCGGCGACCACACGCTGGTAGTCCGCGTCGTCAATCTCTGGCCCAACCGGCTGACTTTCACAACCTGAAACATCGCTGCGCACCGGCGGTACGCGCCTCTACCACAAAACGCCCCCCTGCACGCCATGAAACTGAAATCCCTGCGCCGTCTCGGCGGCTTCCTGGTGGCAGCCCTTCCTGTCTCCGCCTTCCAATCCGCTCCCACCGCGCCACTGAACATCGTCGTGCTCCTCACCGACGACTACGGATGGGCTGACCTCGGCGCCAATAATCCCGCGACGTTCTACGAGACGCCGAACCTCGACCGGCTCGCCGCGCAGGGGGTGCGTTTCACCACCGGCTATGCGGCCAGTCCCGTGTGCAGCCCCACGCGCTACAGCGTGATGACCGGAAAATATCCCACCCGCGCCGGCCTCACCAACTGGCTGCCCGGCGTGCGCACGGAGCGTTTCCGGGAAGCTCCACTCGCGCTGCAAATGGAGCTCGAAGAGACGACGCTCGCCGAGGCGCTCAGCTCCGCTGGCTTCCGCACCGCCTTCGTCGGCAAGTGGCACCTGGGCGAGGAGCAGAAATACTGGCCCGAGTTCCAGGGCTTCGAGATCAACATCGCCGGCTGGTCGGGCGGGCACCCAAGCAGCTATTTCGCGCCCTACAAGAATCCGCGCCTGGAGGATGGACCGAAGGACGAACTCCTCACAGAACGCCTCGCGTCCGAAACCGTGCATCTCCTGGAAAAATTCAAGGCTGAGGGGAAACCGTTTTTCCTGATGCACAGTTTCTACGAAGTGCATACCCCCTTGCAGGCCCTGCCCTCCCTCATCGAAAAATATCGCGCCAAGGCGCAGCGGCTCGGCCTGAAAGAGGCGTTCACCGAAGAACCGCAATACTACCTCTCGGCCAAGGGCCCACGCTTGGTACGCACCGTACAGAGCCACGCCACCTACGCCGCGATGGTCGAGGAGATGGACACCGCCGCTGGCCGCATCCTCGCGAAGCTCGACGAACTCGGCCTCGCCGAAAACACGCTCGTGATCTTCACCTCCGACAACGGCGGCCTCTCCACCGCCGAAGGTGTGCCGACCTCGAATCTCCCGCTGCGCGCCGGCAAGGGCTGGGTGTATGAAGGCGGCATCCGCGAGCCGTGGATCATCCGCCTGCCCGGGGCAACACGCAACGGGCAGACGAGCGCGACGCCGATCATGAGCACCGATATCTTCCCCACCGCGCTCGCCGCCGCCGGCGTGCCGCTGCCCGCCGGCTTGAAGATCGACGGCGTGAATCTGTTGCCGATCCTGCGCGGAGAGCCCGCGCCCGCACGCGACGCGCTCTACTGGCATTACCCGCACTACGGCAACCAGGGCGGCTTCCCCGGTGGAGCGATTCGCATGGGCGACTGGAAGCTCGTGGAAAACTACGAGGATGGCGCCGTCGCACTCTTCAACCTCCACGACGATATTGGCGAGCACCACGACCTCGCCACGGCCGAACCCGCGAGAGTCGCGACGCTGCGCACGCGCCTCCACGCGTGGTATCGCGAAACCGGCGCGAAATTCCTCCGTGCCAGACCAGACGGCGCTGCGCCATGGTCGCCCTAGGAATCACCCATGCTTCAAACTCGCCCCACTGTGCGTGGCGCATGACGGGTGGCGGGAGCGGACGGGGATCTCCGCGCACACTATCGCCGGTAGATCTCCCCACCTCGCCATATTCGAAAGCGCGCTAGCCCAGTGAGTTCACGGTGGAAATGAGAAACGCATGAAAGACTCGAAAAGGACGACCTCGGTCGACGACACGACCGACGCCTCCGACGAGGGGCATCCAGAGCTCGGAACAACCCGCCGTGTGTGGCTCAAGATGACCGCTGGGGTGTCAGCGATGGCACTGACCGGTTTCTTCCAACCGGCGTGGGGCGAATCTGTTGAGCGTGTTGCCACCAACGGCGCGCCAAAGGCCACGTTCAAGAATCCGCTTTTTGCTGGCGACTATGCCGACCCCACCATTCTGCGTGTGGGGAAGGATTTCTACATGACGCATACCAGCTATTCGTATGCGCCAGGCCTGATCGTCTGGCATTCCCGCGATCTGGTCAACTGGATGCCCATCTCACACGCGGTATCCGACACCATCGGCGAGATATGGGCACCCGATCTCGTCGAGCACGGCGGGTGCTATTTCATCTATTTCCCCTTGGCAGGTCGTCTCTTCGTCGTGCACGCCAAGCACCCGCGGGGACCTTGGAGCCCACCAATCGATCTGAAAGTGAAGGACATCGATCCGGGCCACGTCGTTGGCCCTGACGGGACACGCTACCTGTATTCTGCTGGAGGCCACGCCATCGAGCTGAGCATCGACGGCCTGTCCACAGTGGGCGAGCAAAAGAAAGTCTACGACGGATGGGTCTTTCCGCAGGAATGGAAAACCGAGGGCGTCTGGCTCGAGAGTCCGAAGCTGACGAAACGCGGCGAGTACTACTACCTCGTCAGTGCGGAGGGAGGCACCGCCGGCCCGCCGACCAGCCACATGGCAGTTGTCGCGCGCTCCAGATCGCCGCTCGGTCCATGGGAGAACTCGCCACATAACCCGTTGATCCATACCTACGGCGGTGACGAAGGGTGGTGGTCCATAGGCCATGGGAGCCTTGTTTCGACTCCCGACGATCGTTGGTACTTCGTCTATCACGGCTACCGGAAAGACTTTCAATCGCTCGGGCGGCATACTCTGATGGAGCCTGTCGAATGGACGAGCGACGACTGGCCACGCACTCCTCTGGGACCACGCCGCTCCGAACCGATGCCCGCACCAATGGGCGTCGCGCAACGACCCATGATCTCGCTGTCGGATGATTTCTCCACGCCCACGCTAAGGCACACGTGGGGGGCATGGAAAGAACCCGACATGAGTCGCTTCGCGACCGGCAACGGCGCGCTGACAGTCAGGGCGAAAGGCGATTCCTACGCGGAGTGTTCGCCACTCACCATCATGGCACGGGACGAGAGCTACGCCGTGCAGGTGATTGCAGGCATCGTCGGCGAAGCTCGCGCTGCGCTCGCATTGCAATACAATCCGAAGGTGGCGGTATATGTGGAGCTGACAGCCGGCCAACTGCGCGTGTACGGACTCGAGGAAGTGCAGGCCACACGCGAGTGGACAGCGAAACGCGCGTGGCTCCGGATGGTGAACCGGCAAAACCATGTCGAGTTTCTGGTGAGTGAGAATGGCCGGAGCTGGCAACGCCTGGCGGTTGACTTCGATGCATCGCGCTTCAATCACAATCAGCAACGCGGCGGATTTCAGGCTGCGCGTCCCGCCCTGGGAGTCAGCGGCAGTGGCAGCGCGACGTTCACCGACTTCCGCTATCGTGCATCGTGAGCAGCGGATTCTCACGAGGGAACGGATTATCTCTCATGAACGTCAGGCAGGAGCCGGTGGAAGGCTGTGCCAACAGTTCAACTGGAGGCAGATGAGCATATCGCCCTTTGACTGCACGGGAAAAACCGCTGTCATCACTGGAGGGTACGGCGTCCTCGGTGGCAGTATCGCCGCCGGCCTCGCTGCCGCAGGTGCGCGCATTGCGCTGCTCGGCAGACGTCGCGATATGGCCGAGGCCCGGGCTGCATCGCTGCGCGACGCTGGCGCGGAGTGCATCACGCTGCAGGCGGACGTCCTCGATCTCGAACAGCTCCGCACCGCGCGCGACGAGTTGCTCGCGCAATGGGGTTCGATCGACATCCTCGTGAATGCGGCGGGAGGCAACGTGCAGCGCGCGCGCACCGACACCACCAGCGTGTTCGACATTCCAATGGACGCCTACCGCGAGGTGATCGACCTCAACCTGCACGGCAGCGTCATCCCGACGATGGTGTTCGGCGAACGCATGGCGCGGCAGGGCAAGGGCGCGATCGTCAATATCTCGTCGATGGCGGCGCTCCAGGCGCTCAGCGGAGTGCCCGGTTATTCGATCGCGAAAGCAGGCATCGACAACTTCACGCGATGGATGGCGGTCGAGATGGCGCGCAAGTATGGCGGTGGTGTTCGCGTGAATGCGGTCGCGCCTGGCTTCTTCGTCTCCGCGCAGAATCGCGCCGTGCTCGTGATGCCCGACGGCAGCTACACGGAGCGCGCACAGAAGATCATCGCCAAGACACCGATGGGCCGCTTCGGTTCCGCGGACGAGCTGAATGGTGCGGTGCAGTGGCTGTGCAGCGATGCCGCGTCATTCGTGACCGGAGTGGTCATCCCGGTTGACGGCGGCTTCAGTGTGTTCAGCGGTGTGTAGGTCCTATCGTCCTGTCGTCCTGTCCTCCTATCCACCCGCGTTTCCATGAAGCTCGGACTCGGCCTGTACCGCAGCCTGCTCACGCAAGACAACTTCATGTTCGCAAAGCAGGCGGGCGTGTCGCATCTCGTGGTGCATCTCGTCGACTACTTCAAGGGACAGAACCCGGTGCTCGAGAGCGGCGCACCGAACATGGGCTGGGGCACGACGACGAACCAGGATAAGCTGTGGACCGAAGACGACCTCCGTTCCATCAAGCGGGAGATCGAAGCGAATGGCCTGATATGGGAAGCGATCGAGAACTTCGACCCGTCGCATTGGAGTGACATCCTTCTCGACGGCCCGAGCAAGCGTGCGCAGATGGAGAACGTCAAGCGTACGATCCAGACCATGGGTCGCGTCGGCATCCCGATCATGGGGTACAACTTCTCACTCGCAGGCGTGTGGGGCTGGACGAAAGGTCCGTGGGGGCGCGGCGGGGCGAAGGCATTGGTGTACGACGAGTCGCAGATCGATCCGCAGACACCAATTCCGAACGGCATGGTATGGAACATGGTCTACGATCCCGACGCGCCCGCAGGGAACGTCCGTCGCGTCGAGAGCGACGAGCTCTGGCAACGATACGAATGGTTTCTCTCCGAGATCCTGCCTGTCGCCGAGGAGGCCGGCGTGAAGATGGCGCTGCATCCGGACGACCCACCGGCCGACATGCTGCGGAACACCGCGCGTCTCGTGAACCAGCCGTCCAGGTACCAGCGCGTGCTGGATCTCGTGCCGAGCCGCGCGAACCACCTCGAGTTCTGCCTCGGCTCACTTCAGGAGATGCGCGACGGCGACGTCTACGAGAGCATCGAGCACTACGGCAAGCTTGGCAAGATCGCGTACGTTCACTTCCGCAACGTGCGCGGGAAGGTACCGCACTATCAGGAAGTCTTCGTCGACGAAGGCGACCTCGACATGCTCCGCGCAATCAAGGTCCTGCGCGATGTGGGTTACGACGGCGTCATCATCCCCGACCACACGCCGGAAATGAGTTGCGCGGCGCCCTGGCATGCGGGGATGGCGTATGCGCTTGGGTACATACGCGCGGCGATCCAGATGGCAGAGCGGCCTTAGCCATTCTCTTGTTCTGTTCCAGGGCATTCACCGCAGAGGACGCAGGGGACGCAGAGGAAGGCCATAGAATTGGTGCGCTTTCACTTCCAGGTGCTTGACGCAGTCCTCCGCGCCCTCTGCGACCTCTGCAGTAAAATGCTGTTCCAGACTGGCTTCACGACTATTGTGCGCACCTGCGGACGACATGCACCACCTGTATGTTCGCGCTTCACCGCAACACACCGATAACGGAGAGCAGGCGACATGGACAACCTCACCAGGCGCGCACTTCTCAAGACCTCCACGGGCCTCGCAGCCGGCCTGGCGGCCGCATCGATCTTTCCCTCCTCGCTGAGCGCCGCGGTCCACACGCTCCGGCGTGGCCGAGTGGCGCCACGCATCCGCTTCGGCGTGATCGGCTTGAATCATGGGCACATCTATGGCCAGGTGGAGACGACGACGAAGGGCGGTGGCGAGCTCGTGTCGTTCTATGCCAAGGAGCCGGACCTCCGCGCCGCATTTGCGAAGCGCTATCCGAACGCGAAGATCGCGACGGACGAACGCGAGGTGATGGAGGATCCAACGATCCAGCTCATTCTTTCGGCGTCCATTCCCGTGGAACGCGCGCCGCTCGGCATCCGTGTGATGAAGGCGGGCAAGGACTTCATGTCGGACAAGCCCGGCATCACGTCGCTCGAACAACTGGCGGAAGCGCGCAAAGTCCAGGCGGCGACGAAGCGGATCTACTCCATCCTGTACAGTGAGCACTTCGAGGTCGGCGCCGCGGTGAAGGCGGGCGACCTCGTGAAGGCGGGCGCCATTGGCCAGGTGATCCAGACCATCGGACTTGGTCCGCATCGCGTGACGCCGGCATCGCGTCCGCCGTGGTTCTGGGACGCGGCCAACTACGGCGGCATCATCTGCGATCTCGCGTCACACCAGTTCGAGCAGTTCCTCTTCTTCACCGGATCGACGTCCGCTGAAATCGTCGCGTCGCAGATCCGCAACATCCGCCACAAGGACAAGCCGAAGTTCGAGGATTTTGGAGACGTCATGATCCGCGGCAATGGCGGCACGGGCTACATCCGTGTCGACTGGTTCACGCCAGACGGCCTCCCCACCTGGGGCGACGGCCGCATGACGATCCTCGGCACCGACGGCTATATCGAGCTCAGGAAGTACGTCGATATCGGCGGTTCAACCCCGGGCGGCGACCATCTCTTCCTCGTCGACCAGAAGGGTGTGCAGAAGATCGACTGCAAGGGCGTGGAGAAGCCGTATGGACGGCTGCTCGTTGACGACGTGCTCAACCGCACCGAGACGGCGATGCCGCAGGCGCATTGCTTCCTGGCGGCGGAGATGTCGATCAAGGCGCAACTGGCGGCGAAGCATCTGGCGATCTGAGGCTAGAGTCTCACGTTTGCCGTTGATCGTTGGCAGAATTCGTGCGTTCTCCGCGACCGAGTTTCCTCCGATCTCTTGGCGTGGAGAGGTGATGTCAACACACCCAGATACCTTGTTTTTTGTCGATTGTTCGGCTGGACGAGTGTGGCTCCGTTTCCATCCCGATCACTCATCGCGCGTCCAGCTCATGTGCGACGAACAGGGCTTGGGGTCGTTTCACACAGTTGGGGCAGCGGCGAGCGCTGCGGCCAAGGGTGAGACGGTGAGTGACGCGCTCAACAATTTGCCACCCGGCGCCATCCCCGACGCAATCGAGAAGTGGGAGCGCGGAACCGCGTAACCGAGGTTAGCGGTTCGTTCCGGCGAAGTACCCGGCGACTGTCCACCCCACGACCTTCGGCATGACTACGGGCGCGTCGATATCCGAGAAGTCGCGCACCAGTGCTTTTACTTCGATGAGGACTGCGCCGATATTCGATCCGGCTTCCCTGTGCGCGTGCGCGTAGAGGCGGACCAGCGCCTCCAGGTCGCTCGGCAATCCCAGTCGTGCACGATGTGCATCGGCGAGTGCTACGGCGAGACGTGCGGAAAGCTCGCCAACTCCATCTAAGCGCAATACGATACCTAACTGATAGTGGCTCTCGTTCTGGAAGGCGAGCCCAGCGGCTGCCGTGCCGGGCAATCTGCTCGCTCCCGATTTTACCAGCCACAACCTCTGCGATGGCCGTCATTCGCACGACAATCTCGGCGTGCCAGGACGTGCAGCCCGGGCAGCAATCATGCCTGCGGCACAAGTGGATGTCTGACGCACGTTGTGATTGCGCCAACAATTTTTCGAGAAGTCTCAGGGGTGGCTTCTGCGCGCTGAGCGCAACTCGAAATACCGAGCTGTTCGATGTCGTCCATCCCGGCCCGCATATGCAAATGTTCTGGCTCGCCTTCCTCACTACTGCCGGCGCGGTCGCTCCGGCTGGGTGAGGCGCGCAACGCGGCGCTTCGCGTCGTCCACACGAGGCTGCAGCTCCGGATCGGAGTTCTTCCACAGCTCGATGAAAGCGCGATAGTTCTCGATGGCCTTCGCGGTGTTGCCCATCCCCTCGTATAACTGGCCGAGTCGCTCGCGAATGGCGGGGAGGCGCACCCCGTCCATGTCGGCAAAGGCCTTGAACCATGCCGGGGTCGACAGGTAAGACTCGAACATCACGGCGGCCGAATCCGGCTTCCCGGCGGCGTCGTACGCTCGCGCAAGGTCGAAGGAAAGACACGGAGCACACTCATTCGCCGGCGCGCCGTCGAACCCGATGTCGCCACGCCGGAACTCGACGAGCGCCTCGCGCGGCTTGCCCGAGGCCAACGCAATCTCGCCGAGGGCGGAGTGGAATTCATCGACCTTCACGCGCGTGATCGAGGTATCGGTCACCTCGGCGCGATAACGCCCCAGCATCGCGCGCGCCTTGTCCGGCTTGCCAACGCGCGCGAGCATTCCTGCCGCCAACAGGTACGGCCGGTCGATCATCGGCAGGGCGCTGAAGGGGATGCGTGCAACCACCGAGTCGACGCGTGCCGCCAGTGCCGGCGTCGCTCCCATCACGCCAACCGCGAGCATGGCGTCGATCAGATTCTGATCTGGCCTGCCGATGCGACTGGACGCGGGCCGCTCCGCCTGCAACGCCGCCGCCGCGTGCAGCCGGCCGTCGAGGAACGCAATACTATGTGCGAATTCCCATGCGCCGCGACGACGAGCGTCGGGGCCCGCGTGGAGCAGGCTGTCTGATATTCGGCGCACCATGCGCTGGTCGCCGGTCAGGTGGGCAAGAGACATGCTGCGGAACGCAGCATAGAACGGCGCGATGGTTCGCAGGGAGTCCAGGAGTGCGGCAGCCGGTTTGAATTTCCCCTGATCCATTTGCAGCTCGATGGCATTGCCGTACGCCGTTCCATTGGCCTTGTAGAAGCGGATCGATGCGATGTTGAGGGATTCGGCTCGGGCGAATTCGCGCCGGGTCCTCAATGCCTCGCCGAGGTTCACGAGGATCGGCGAGAGCGTCTCGCCGCGCTGGAGGATCGATTCGTATGCGGCAATGCCCTTCGTGCGATCGCGACCCGGGCCCATGATGTAGTAGCGAGCGGTCAGCATGTCTCGCTCGGTAGCGGGCAGGCGGTCGCGATAGCGATATGCATGGATGAGCGCCGAGTCGATGGCTGACCGGGAGCCGCCATAGTTCGACAGCTCGGCCGCAAGCGCACTCCACGCTGTCGCGAAGGTGGAGTCGATGGCCACCGCCTCGCGGGCCAACCCAATCGACCGGTCATCGCCGAGCGCGTTGGCGCGGACCGCTTCGCTGAACTTCCGGAGTGCCGGGAGGGAACTCGTCGTGGCCAGGATCAAGGGTGGCGTCGCGTTGACCAGGCGAAGCGATTCCCCCGCCTTGCCACGAATCGCACGCGCTAGCCGGTCGGCGGCTTCTATCAACCCCTTCGGGCCGTCGCCGGTTTCGCGGAACGACGCGAGATCACTCCCCGAGTCCGCACGCACGAGCCGGACCGACACGATGTAGCCAGTCCCAACACCCGTCACCTCGCCATCGACGATGGCCTTGATCCCTTCGCGTTGCGCCATGTCCAGCGCGACCGTGAGGTCGATACGCGTGTCTGGCGCACGCTTCGAGCGTGCAAGCGCACCCACGATGGCTGACGAGGACACGGTCGTGATCGCCGACGATCCCGACAACCCGGCACGCACCGCATCGCTCACCACCCGACCCAGCGTGCTGTCCACGTTGGTGGTGCGAAAGTCGGTGATGAGCAGCGGATCCTTCGCATTCAGCTGCCCCGACGCGAACAGCGAAGCGGACGGACCGATCCCGAACGCACGCAGGCCCATGAACAGGGCGATGAATGCGATGAAGGCGCCGAATGCATACATGCCGCCGCGCGCAGTACGGTACCAACTCACGTGCGGCGCAGCCTTGAGCGCCATCGCCGCCATGGTGCCGCGAGTCGAGACCGGCGTCCCACCGGGCGTATAGGTCGGCGTTGCGAGCATTGCGCGCCGGGTGACACGCTGCACGTAGCCGGTCGCCAGCACCACCGGCAAGCCAAGCGCCATGACGATCAGCGAGCCCGCAAACACCCACTCAGGGAGGCCGATGCCCACGATGGCGGCCTTCGCGATCACCGCGATAACGACAAATGCTCCTGCGTACACGGCGAGCGCCTTTCCGAACATGCCGCGCCCACCGAGCAGCACGGCGGGCATCGCGGGCGCACCGGTTCCGCTGGTGATCGTCTCCAGGACGCGCACGATCTCGGCTGCCGCCTGCGGACGCATGGCCGGATCCTTGGCGAGGCAGCGCATCACCAGGTCGGCGAGCGTTGCCGGCACGTCGGGGCGCAACTCGAGGAGGGGGCGCGGCGGCTCACTCATGTGCGCGGCGAGCATGCGCTGCGCCGATCGCTCCGGGAACACCGCGTGACCGGCGAGCAGCTCGTACGCCATGGCACCAAGCGAGTAGAGGTCCGCGCGGTGATCCAGCTCAGCGTCGCCGGCAGCCTGCTCGGGCGCCATGTAGGCGGGCGTCCCGATGGAGGTGCCCACCTGCGTGAGCGTGGCGCCCGGTGCAGACGTGCGTGCCGCGCTGATGGCCTTGGCGATCCCGAAGTCGGTGACGACGGCAGTGCCGCCCGAGAGGAGCACGTTGTCCGGCTTGATGTCGCGGTGGACGATGCCGCGCTGGTGCGCATAGGCCAGCGCGCGCGCGACGTCCTTCACAATCCCGATGACGTCTGTGATCAGCAGCGGCCCGAAGCCGAGGCGGGCGCGCAGGGACTCTCCCTCCACGAATGGCATCGTATAGAAGGGGAGGCCATTGGTGTCGCCCGCGGTGAGGATGGGAACGATATTCGCCTGCTGAAGGGCGGCCACCGTGCGGATCTCTCGCTCGAACCGGTCGGCGCTGAGTCCGAGTGCGAGGTCGGGGGAAAGGACCTTGACCACGACCTTTCGCTCAAGTCGCAACTCTTCCGCCACGAAGACGCGACTCATGCCACCACCGCCGAGCTCCTGCTCCAGGCGGTAGGCGTCCCCTAGTGACTTCTCGAGTTGGCCTCGCAGGTCAACGGGCAAATGAGGACTTCTCTATCGGGGTGTACCGGGGCGGGCGTACCAGAAGTCGAATATGCTGATCCCGAGGGGTTTGCGTCAGGGCGTCTTCGACTCAGGACATCAGCTCGTTGACGACGTCATCAGTCACGCCGAGTCGGCGATGATGCAGGCGCATTGCTTTCTCGCGGCGAAATGTCGATCAAGGCGCCGGACGACGGGACGAGGCATCTCGCGATCTAACGCCTTCGCGAATCGCGTGGGCTTCCTGCAATACGCCGTGTTGATGTTGCGCACGCTGCTCCACATTATATCAGGATTCTCACTGGCCCACTTCCCCCAGGACGGAGCTCATGCGCCTCACCCACCTCATCGGACTCAGCCTCCTTGTCGCAGCCTGCTCCCCCAAGGGCGAAACGCCGGCCGGCTCCTCTTCGCTTTCACCCGCAGCACTGGACTCCGTAAAAGCCGTCGATGCCGCCTTCGCTGCGGCCATGAACGCCAAGGACACGGCGGCGGTGTACGCGGTTTACGCGCCGGATGCGAAGGTCATGCCGCCTGACTCCCCCGCACTGGATGGGGCCGCTGGGCATCCCGTCCTCGCCGGCATGATCGCCGGTGGCGCGAGCGACTTCGTCCTCACGCCGACCACGACCTATGGAACGGGTGACCTCGCCTACCAGGTGGGGACGGCGAGCTTCACGATGGGCGGCGGTGCAGCGACCGTGAAATACACGGAAGTCCTGCGGAGAGGTGCCGATGGCAAGTGGCGCTACGTCGTGGACATGTTCAGCGGCAACGCGCCGGCAGCCCCGATGCCCGCGGCAGCCAAGAAGTAGTTCGCCAGGGCGGCGTGGCGGATGCTTCTGAGAAAGGCCAGCCTGAAAAAGTGGATTGCGACCTCGATGATCGGCTCATCGGCAGCATGAAGAGTTTTCTGCGATTCCGTCCCTACAGCAATCTCGACCAGTAGTGGATGGATCGGTGGATGCCGTATGCGGCCTGGTGGGCCACTCGGAGAGTGACGTCCACTCGGAGTGATTCGCTGGATGTTGGAGCAGTTGGTCGTTGTGGTCTTGCGCTTGTTCCACTTTTTCATTGGGACGAGACTTCGTTGACGGGAGCATTGCGACGACGGATTGCCGACATCACGTCCTGACGCGCATATTCGCACCCACAACACCATTGTCTGGCCCCAGCCGCAGAACCACGGCCGGGTGACACGTAGCCGAGGAGGGAGCGGTGCAGTCTGTTGAATACGACGCAATCGTGGTGGGCTCGGGTATTTCGGGCGGCTGGGCAGCCAAGGAGCTCACCGAGAAAGGGCTCCGCGTGCTGTTGCTCGAGCGCGGCCGCAACGTTGAGCATGTGAAGGACTACGTCAACGCGACGAAGGGTCCTTGGGAGTACGCGCATCGCGGTGGCAGAACCCGCGCCATGGAAGAAGCCTACCCGGTCCTCAAGCGCGACTACCCGCTCAATGAAAAGAATCTCCAGTTCTGGGTGAACGAGAAGGATTCGCCCTATACCGAGAAGCGACGCTTCGACTGGTTCCGCGGCTACCAGGTGGGCGGCAAGTCCCTCATGTGGGGACGCCAGAGCTACCGCTGGAGCGACACCGACTTCAACGCGAATGCGAAGGAAGGCATCGCCGTCGATTGGCCGCTTCGCTACGCCGATCTCGCCCCGTGGTACGACCACGTCGAGAAGCACGCCGGCATCTCCGGGTCGCACGAGGGCATCGACATCCTGCCCGACGGACAGTTCCAGCCCGCCATGCCGCTCAACTGCGGTGAAGAGATGGTCTCGAAGAAGATGAAGACGCTGTTCGGCGGCAAGCGGAAGATGATTCCCGGCCGCGTCGCCAATGCCACGAAACAGCTCGAAGGGCGCAACGCCTGCCAGTACCGCAATGCCTGCTGGCTCGGCTGTCCGTACGGCGCGTACTTCAGCACGCAGTCCTCCACGCTGCCGGCGGCCGCCAAGACGGGCAAGCTCACGCTCAAGCCGTTCGCGATCGTCAGCGAGGTGATCTACGACAAGGACAAGAAACGCGCGACGGGCGTTCGCGTCATGGATGCAGTCACCGATGCGGTCACTGTCTACAACGCAAAGGTGATCTTCCTCTGCGCATCGACGCTGAACTCCACGTGGCTCCTCCTCCGCTCCGCGACCGACGTCTGGCCCGGTGGACTCGGCAGCAGCTCCGGTGAGCTCGGCCACAACCTCATGGACCATCACTTCCGCGCGGGCGCCGAGGGCGTCCTCGAGGGGCTCGATGAGAAGACGACGTTCGGCCGCAAGCCGAACGGCTTCTACATCCCGCGCTATCGCAACCTCGGTGGCGAGAAACGCGACTACCTCCGCGGCTTCGGCTACCAGGGCAGCGCGGGTCGCCAAGGCTGGTCGCGCGCGGTCGCGGAGCTCGGCGTCGGCGGACAGTTCAAGGACGACATGGCGCTGCCGGGTCAGTGGACCATCGGCGGCACCGGTTTCGGCGAGATGCTGCCGAACCACACGAACATGGTCACGCTTGACGAGTCGAAGAAGGACAAGTGGGGCATGCCGGTGTTGAAGATCGACTGTGCCTACGGTGAGAACGAGCGCCTGATGCGCCGCGACATGATTGCCGACATGGCAGAGACGCTCGAAGCCGCAGGCGCGAAGAAGGTGAAGACGAACGACGACGTCTGCTTCCCCGGCATGGGCATTCACGAGATGGGGACGGCACGCATGGGGCGCGATCCGAAGACGTCGGTACTCAACTCGCACAATCAGGTGTGGGACGCGCCGAACGTGTTCGTCACCGATGGATCGGGGATGGTGTCGTCGAACTGCGTGAACCCGTCGCTGACCTACATGGCGATGACGGCGCGCGCAGCGGACTTCGCTGTCGCCGAGTTGAAGCGTCAGAACCTGTGACCGGAGAGATCATGTCGACGGACATCAAGGACGAAGCGCAGGCCCTGATCACTCGGCGCGAGGCCATCTGGCGCGTAACGGCGCTCATGGGCGGTGTCGCGCTCATCGGCGGCACGGCGATGATGACGGGGTGCAAGGACACCGGCAGCGAGGGCACGGCGGACACCGCAGCAGCGAAGGCATTCACGACGGACGACATCGCCTTCCTCGACGAGGTGGCCGACACCATCCTGCCGACGACGAAGACGCCGGGCGCCAAGGCCGCGAAGACCGGCGCATTCATGGCGCTGATGGTGACCGACAGCTACCACGCTGACGACGCGAAGATCTTCCGGCAGGGCATGAAGGCGCTCGACGAGGCCAGCAAGAAGGCGAACAACGTTGGCTTCATGGCCGCGACGCCGGAACAGCGGCTTGCGCTGCTCCAGGCGCTCGACATGGAGCAGAAGACGCAGTCGGACAAGATCGATGCCGACCGTCGTGCCGATGCCCAGCATCGGCGTGAGACTACCTCGCCGGCCGTGCCGGATTCGGTGAAGGCAGGGCAGCCGAACAAGAGCGATGCGTTTCTCCCGGATCAGCGCAAGCAGAATGCGCCGGAGACGAACACCGATACGTACAACGCGGCGGGTCTGTTCAAGTCGCCACCGCATCACTATTTCCGCATGATGAAGGAACTGTCGCTCCTCGGCTACTTCAGCTCGGAGATCGGCTGCAAGCAGGCGCAGCACTATGCGGAGACGCCGGGCCGCTACGACCCATGCATTCCGTATACGAAAGGCGATCCAGCGTGGGCGGCGCACGCGTAGCCATGCCGCCAATGTACGCGAATGGAAAGATTTGCTACCTCGAGCTGCCGGCGTCGGATGTTCCGACGTCGGCAGCTTTTTATCGGAGCGCGTTCGGCTGGGACATCAGCGATCGCGGGGACGGGACGACGTCGTTCACCGATACGGTTGGTCAAGTGAGCGGATCATTCGTCGTCGGAGTTCCGCCAAACCAGCCCGGCCTTGTGGTTTCGATCATGGTCGCCGACATGACGGCCTCGATCGCGGCGGTGGAAGCGAACGGGGGCGTGATCACCCAGCCGGTTGGAAAGGATCACCCCGAGATCACGGCGCGCTTCCGAGATCCGGCGGGCAACATCATGGGCCTTTACCAGGAAAGCAGCCTGTCGGGTTCCTGAGATCGCCGGGCGATTCGAGGTGCGAGGGTACGACCCGAAGGCGCCCGGCGGGGCATTAGCCCAGTGTCATGCGCGAGACGCCGCCACCTTCGCCGCCAGCTCGCGCCGCCGAACGTAAGCGACGATGACCAGACCCGTCATCAGGATTATCGCCAACATCGGCGAATTGTGCAGGATGACGACGTGCGTCACGATCGCGCCCGCCATGATGCAGATCAACCATACCGCAGCCAGCGCGTTCCTTTGCTCATGCTCTTAGACATCGCGGCGTCGATGGTGCGAGGGGTGAATGGGCAAGGAGCCATCAGCGTTGAAAGGCGTTTTTCGCTTCGGCGGCGACCAGCAGCACGCAGCGCTGCTACTTCGTCACGCGCCACTTCACCTTTCCGTCAAGCGGATCGCCGACGAGTCGAGTGCCGTCCACCCGCAGCGGCTGCACAGCGCCGCCGGGGAGCGCAAAGAAACCGGTTGAGGTCCCGCCGTCCGTACTGAAGACGCGAAGCTGCACATCGTTCCAGTTCATCGCTGACGTGCTCTGGGCAACCGCAATATGCGGCAACACCGTGTGGTTCTTCACCATGAGCACAATCGGGATCGGCCCCGCCGTGATGTCGTGCCACTTCCCTCCCTCGTACGCCTTGCCCGTCTGGTAGTCGATCCACTTGCCGGGCGGCAGGTAGACACGGCGTCCCGTCGCCGCGTCCTCGAAGAGCGGCGCGACCAGCAGGCTCGACCCGAACATGTATTCGTCTTCGATCAGCCACGATGTCGGATCATTCGGATGCTCGAAGAACAACGTCCGCAGCATCGGCCACCCTTTCGCAGACGACGTCTGCGCCTCCGCGTAGATGTACGGCATCAGCGCGTACTTGAGCTCCGCCGCTCTCCGAAAGTCCACCACCAGCTCGGGGTCGTACTCCCAGGGCTCGCGCGGCGGCGCGCCATGATTGCGCGTGTGTGACGTCAGCACGCCGAACGCCATCCAGCGCCGATAGAGATCGCGCGGCGCCTTCGTGACGAACCCGCCGACGTCGTGGCTCCAGTACGTGAAGCCCGACAGCCCGAACGACAGGCCTCCGCGCAGCTCACCGGCCATCGCCGAGTTGGTGTTCTCCGCGTCGCCGCCCCAGTGGAGCGGATAGCGCTGGCTGCCCGCCCACGCGCTGCGCGCCCAGATGATGCCCTCGCCGTTGCTCTTTTCCTGCGTGAGATCCCAGACAGCCTTGTTGTAGCGTAAAGGATAGAGGTTGTGCTCGTACCATCCTGTGCGACCGGACGCGTAAAGTCCCTCGACCGGGGCATTCTCGCCGAAGTCGACCTTGATCGCACCAACGCCGATATCGAGCAGGGGTCCGAGCTTGGAGCGATACCACGCGACGGACGCCGGGTTACTGAGGTCAAGGACCGCGTCATCCGGCGTGGGGCGTCCGCCCGCATCCTTCACCGTCAGTCCCTGGTCGATCAGCTCCTTCGACAGCGCGTTCTTCGGCGTGAAATACGTGTACTGCCAGAGACTGACATGGAATCCATCCTTCTTCAGGTCCGCGATCATCTTTGCGGGGTCGGTGAAGCGCGACTTCGCGAACTGGTAGTCGCTGCGCCAATCGGTCTCGAACCACCCGGTGTCGAGATGCAGGACGTCCGCCGGGATGCGGTACTGCCGCAGCTTCGCCGCGACGTCACGCACCTCCGCTTCGGACTTGTAGGTGATGCGGCTCATCCACAACCCAAACGACCAGAGCGGCGGAACGGGACTGCGACCGGTGAGCGCCGTGTATTCGGTGAGCAGGTCCTTCGGCTCACCCAGGAAGATGAAGAGGTCGAGCAGCTCGTCGCCGGAGTAGATGGTGTTGTGCGCGTCGAACTCCGCACCGACGTCGAACGTGACAGGCGCACTCGTGTGGACGAACATCGCGTAGCCGCGGCTGCTCGTGAAGAACGGAACCGCCTTGTACTGCACCGGGCTTTGCGCCCCCATCGCATCGCGGATGAACGCGACGACGCGTGTCCCACGCTTGTTCAGCCGCGTGAACGATTCACCGAAGCCGAAGATCTTCTCGTCTGGTGCCAGCGCGAACGTCGCCGCCGTGCTGCGTCCGAAGTCGCGTGCGCGGCGCGTGAACGAGAACGGCACATACGGCGTGAACGAGCGCGGTTCGTTGAACCGCTGCGTGCGGGTGAGCAGCTTGCCCGCGCTGTCGGAGAGCTCCACCGACCATGGGTTGCGCGTGACCTTCACACGGCCGAACGCGCTGGTGTACGTCACCACACTGTCCGTCGACGTCATGCGCCACGACCCATTGCTCGGCACCGGACCCGCAAGCATCAGCGACGGCGCTCCACTCATGATCGCTGGCGGCAGGTCACGCGTGCTCATGCGCAGCCGCAGCGTGCGCGGGCTCACGAACGAGATCTCGAACGGCAGCGACGGGTCCCGATCGTACTCCGTGCCGGGAAATTCAGTGGCCGTCGCGCGGGAGAAGCCGAGATCCACCTTGTTGAAGTTGTACGAGGGGGAGACGGTGTAGCGATCCCATTGCAGCTTGCCGATGCCGGACTGCGCGTCGAAAGTCGTCAGCCGACTCGCGGCAAACAGGGTCTGGTTCGGCAGGCGGAATTCCTTCGCCACGTCGACGATGTCGCCGAGCACCTGAGCGGTGGCAACCGGGGCGTTCGCGGAGCCGATACCTGCGCAGAGCACAATGCGCGTCATGCGGCGGAGCAACAACGAGTGCCGGTGCGTTGACATGGAGGATCAAGGTGCGGGGGCTGGTAGCCGCTGACGGGCTGCGACGTGCACTACAATAGGCCCGTGCCCAATCCGGCAGAAGGTCGGCAAACGCCGCGGCCGCCGGGTCGTCGAATGATCATCCGCCTTCGAAAGCCGTGTGCCCTGATCGTCGCGCTTGGCGTGCTCGCTCCGAGCCCGAGTTCTACCGCAATCGGACGGGTAGCATCTTGAACTTGCGGTCGACCTGCGCGAACCACGCCGGCAGATCGATCGCCAGTGGCGCCTGTCCCCTCGGTGTCCAGAGAATACGGTCCCGCAGTATCTCAGGCGTCTCGGAGGACGGACGCCACCGCTCAAACACACGCGCCTCGAGGTCGATGATCCAGTATTCCTCGACGCCATTCGCGAGATAGAAGTCGCGCTTCGTCGTTCGGTCGGTATGGAGCGAGCTCGGCGACAGAATCTCCACAGCGAGCAGGAGTGACTTCACGTCCGCCCACTCCCAAGGCCCGCCGGCGAACGGCGCATCAGCCGGAATGACCAAGACATCCGGTTGAACGACCGTGCCTTCCTTGAGCTCGAGATCCGATGGCGAAATGAGCACCAGGCCTACGGGCGTCGCCTCCAGATAGCGATCCAGCACGATCAGCAAGTCGCCGACCGCGATCTGGTGCTTGTTTCTCGGCGCCGGCGTCACGAGCAGCTCATCGTCGATGAGCTCGTAACGCGGCCACGGCCGGTCCTCAACCGTGAGCTCGCGGACATCAGCAGCCGTCCAACGGCGGCGAATCGCAGGCATGGCCATAGTCTGCTCGGCACAGGGATGAATTGGCAAGGTCGCACACCGAACGTTGCGAACCTCGGTCAACATCACAGCCATCACAAACACGCCGATCGTATCGTACCGATCAGGGCGTGATGCGCCCCCCGGCCAGGCCCTTCACCATGTCGTACCAGAAGGCCACCGCATCGTACACGCTCTTCTCGCGCACCTTCTCGTTCAGTCCGTGCGCATTCGCTTCGCCCTCCGCTTCCGCAAGCGCGCTCGGATCGTACACCGGAATGCCGGCGTTGCGGAGGTACAATCCGTCCGTGGCGCCTGAGGCCATGATCGGAATGACGGGTGCGCCCGGGAAGTAGCGCGCCGCAAGTTCATCGAGCAGCGACATCAGCTCCGGACGCAGTGGCGACGGGTCGCTTGGCACCGGTGGATATGGGACGGTCACGACCACGGAATCGCCGGCGACCTGCCGGATGATGCGCTCCACCTCCGCGGGCGGATCGTTGGGGAGCATGCGACAATTCACCACGGCGCCCGCCCGTTGTGGCAGCGCGTTCTCCGCGTGCCCGCCGTCCAGCATCGTTGCGACACACGTCGTATGAAACAGCGCGTTGAACGACGGGTCGCCGGAGAGCCGCGCCATCGCAGCCTTGGCGTCCGCGTCGGGCGACGGCGTGGAATAGCCCGTGGCGATGAGCCGCAAATCGGCTGCCGTATCAGCGGAATAGAGGGCGGCGGAGCGTTCGAGTTGCGCGCGCGTCACCTCGTTGAGCTTCGGCGCGAATTTGTACGCCTCGAGGCGCGTCAGCGCATGCGCGAGCGCGTAGATCGCGTTGTCGGGACGCGGCCGCGAGCTGTGTCCACCGGGATTGGTTGCTTGCAGTCGGAAGGTGGCGTAGACCTTCTCGCTCGCGTCCATTTCAAATGCGCGCGGCTTTCCGTTGGCCAACTCCACGCCGCCGCCATCTGTGTTGAGTGCATACTCGGCGTCGATGAGCGCGCGCTCGTGGGCGAGCAGCCACTGTACACCCTTGGTCGCATCCGTTTCCTCATCCGCCGTGAACATCGCGATGATGTCGCGGTCGGGCGTCCATCGCTCACGCTTCCAGCGAATGAGGTTGGTGATGAGCACGGTGACGCCAGCCTTGTTGTCCTCCGCACCGCGGCCGAGGAAGTACCCATTCTCACGCCGGAGTACGAAGGGATCGTATGTCCAGTCGGCGCGCTTGGCCTCGACGACGTCGAGATGTGCCGCGAGCAGGAT
>JBKJUW010000039.1:0-13973 GCA_046589725.1 Gemmatimonadaceae bacterium | reverse complement strand
ACCACATGAACCTGGTGATCGTGGGCGATCGTGCGTCGATCGAGGGGCCGCTCAAGGCCACGGGCATTGCGCCGATCCAGATTCTCGACGTGGAAGGGCGGCCGGTGTTGGTGCCGTGATCCCGGTGCGCGTGTGACAGAAACAGAAACGAAACGGCGGCCGCAGAAGAACGTGTTTCTGCGGCCGCCGTTCTTCGTTCACGACCTCAGGACGCCGCTGTATCGATCTCGCGAATGACCTGGAGCATTGCCGTGGGCTCGACGTGCGCGAGCATGTGCATCTCACCCGCGTCGAGCCAGACGCCGCGGCAGCTCGCGCAGACGTCGATGCGTACGTCGTGAAACTCCCGCTCCTTGAGGTCGCCCTGACAGCGCGGGCAGCGCATGCCCGATGACTTCGCGTCCTTCATCGCGCGTTCCGCATTCAGCCTGGCGCGTTGCGCCTTCAGCCACTCGGCATCCTGACGGGCGAAATATTCGTTCTCGTTCTGGCTTGGCTTATTGGGCTCCCACACTCGGACCTCACTTGCTTGAAGGTGATACCCGCAACTTATCGCGTGATCGCGTACCAGATGATGTAGAGCCACGAAAGAAATCCGTGGATGATCGCCCAAACGATCGAGTGGTGCAGGCTCCAGGAGATCGCGATGGCAAGCGCCGAGCCGAAGCTGACGCCGGCCTTGGCCACCTGAACAGATCGGACGCGTGCGGTTGGGCGTGGTGGTGGGGAATCCATGACTGGTCCGGAGTAGCTCATCTCGAACTCCTGGTTATCAACAGCGCAATTGGCGCGGAGGCACGCAGCGTACTTTGGCACTGCACAAAAGGAAACAGCATTTTTACCACGGAGGACACAAAGGGCACAGAGGAAAACACTCATCAATTATTCAGCTATTCAGTCCTTCTCTGTGACCTCTGTGACCTCCGTGGTAAAAATGCTGCGTCAGATCAACCGCTCATAGTACACGAGTGGAACGCCGCGATACGAGGCGCGCCCCACCTCGCGAAACTCGCACGTCTCATAGAACGGGCCGGCACCTGCATCCGCGTTGTACGCATCAAGCCTGATGGCGTCTGCCGGCCACTCGGCCGCCACCTCGATAGCCTTCGCGAGGCACCGGCGTCCGAAACCGCGCCCCTGGACGTCCGGGCGCACGGCCATGTCGGTGAGGTACAGTGGTTGCGTGGAGGGAGCGAAAAAGCTGCGGTCGATCGACCAGGGTCGCGTGGTCGACAGCCTGAATGTGCCCACGACCGATGCACCGTGCCGTGCGATCCAGATCTCCGCGTCGCGCATGCCGGCGAGGACGCCGCGCTCGGTCGTTTCACCCGACCAATGTCCGCGACCAAAACGCACTGTGAGGTCGCCAGCGGTCGCGACGCGCAGCGCAGCGACCGCCGCCGCATCGGCCTCGGCGGCCTGGGTGAACGAGAGACGAATGGATCGGGCGATCATCGTGGGCGAAAGCTATGAACATCGGAAGTGCGACGACAGTTGGCGGCAAACGGACACCACGGATGTCCGACCAGCATACCAGAACACCCTTGTTGACCGTGGCTCGGCGCCGAACCGGGCGGCTGCGCATTGCGCATATTGCGTGCAGACCACGATACGGAGCAGCGCCGATGTCACGTGCATTCCTCAGGGACGACGCGGAAGGGGAGATGCCTCGCCGCAACTACGATCTGCCGGAGCGTGATGACCCCGGATACGACGAGGCCGCCGCCCGCGCGCTACTGGAAGCTGCTCGCGTGAACGAGACGCAACTCGCGGAGCGCGCCACGGGCTACTACTGGGGCGAGCCAGTGCTGCGACCGTACGTGGTGGCGATGCTCGCCGAGGCGGAGCGCGCTGGCGATGATCGGCTCGAACAGGTGGCGCGGCGGTTTCTGGCCTGAAGCTCTTGTCGGAAGATCAACGGCGGCGGCTGCAAAAGATGACGCTGCAGAAGCCTTGAACGCTGAACTTCGCAGTTACTGCATCGTTCTGCGGTCAGGCTCGTGCAGCGTGTTCTGCGTCCGCTGTTCGGGTTTCGCATCACTTCCTTCTACGATCTGCTTTACCCACCACGTCGTTCTGCTCAACGATTACGGACCACCCTCACCGTCACCGAGAGGGCACCAACGTGCCGCATCGAATGCTCGGCACCGTGCGTCAGGCAGCCGATCACGGTTGATGGAAGCTGCGCCCGCCCGACGCCGCGGAAGTCGCCAAGTGTCGCGGGATCCGTCGATCGAAGCTGGGCGAGTGCCGTGTCGATGCGCTCATCGAGCGCACGGAGGACCGCCGGCGCATCGTCGAGCGGCAGATGATCGCCTTCATGCCGCAACGCGTCAAACTGTGCGTCGCTCAGCGGCTCGCCGCGCGCATACGTGAAGAGCCGATCGACCACGCCCGTGATGTGTCGCACGTGGAAGGCCGCGGACGCGACGTTCGCCGGTCGTGCATTCCATTCGGTTTCTGACAGTCCCGCGACCAGCTCGCCGACGCTCTCGCGCACCTGGAGCAGCATGTGCGCGACCGGTTGGAGCACGTCGATCACGCCGGGGATCGGGCCGCGCTGCCACCACTCCGTCTTGCTCATCGTGTGCTACCGCGCAGCAGGGTGACGTCGATCGTCGTTGCTCATTTGTCGGAGCGCGCGACAGGACGGGACGGATCACTGGACCACTCGCTCCATGAACCAGGATAGAGTCGAGCGCCGTGGATGCCCGCATGCTCGAGAGCGAGCAGGTTGTGACATGCGGTCACCCCCGAGCCGCAGTAGCACACCAGCTCGTCGAATGATGCGTCGGCGACCGACTGCGTAAAGAGCGCGCGGAGCTCGTCGGGCGACTTGAAGATGCCGTCGGCCGCGAGGTTGTTCTTGTAGAAGTGGTTTCGTGCGCCGGGAATGTGTCCGGCCACGCGATCGAGCGGCTCGACATCACCGCGGTACCGTTCTGGCGCGCGCGCATCGAGCAGGTGGTTACTACGACTGACGTCGTCGATCGAAGCGACCATAGCGCCGTGCGGCGCGCCGGTGAATGCGCGTTCAGCTCGGCGCTCGACGCCGGAAGTCGTCGGATGCCCCTCGGCGACCCATTTCGCAAAGCCGCCGTCGAGTACAGCGACCGCGTCGTGTCCCATCCAGCGCAACATCCACCAGAGTCGGCTCGCGTATACGCCGACGTCCTGATCGTAGGCGATCACCTGCGTGTCGTTGCCGATGCCGAGTCGTCCGAGCGTAGCGACAATGGCGTGCGAGTCGGGCAGCGGATGTCGTCCATTCGTGCCGTTCGGAGCGCTGGCGAGGTCGCGATTCAGGTCGGCGTAGATGGCGCCTGGAACGTGACCCCACTCGTAGTCGCGACGGCCCTTGTCGGGATCCGAGAGGTCGAAGCGGCAGTCGACGACGACGAGGGCCGCATCATCGAGTCGTGTGGCCAGGTCGCCGGTGGAGATGAGGGTCGTGAGTGGCATCGTTGGCTATTCGGGCGCGCCGGTGGCGCTATGGTTCAACATGGAAGCGCGGAGCGCATCGAGATCGTCGGCACCGATGAGGTCCACATGCGCGGCGTGAAGTACGTCCCAGACGGCGTCGGTGTCGGGCGTCGCCCAGAAACGCAGGCGCTGCCCGTGCGCGTGGGCGCGACGGACGATGCGTGCGAGATCGGCCTCGAGATTGGCGGGCGCAGGACCGTCGCCCTTCCACTTGGTGACGCGATCCCAATTGTCGCTGATCAACGGCATGACGCGCGCGGGATACTTCCTGGATGAGTCGAGGTCGGTGAGGCGTCCATCGAGTCCGGCGAACCGGACGCGGGCCCTCTTTGCCATTCTGATCGCGCGTTCTCCCGACAATACCGCAATCAGCGGTCCCTTGATGACGAGCGTATCGGCGAAAATAGTGAGGATGTCGGCGTACCGCCGGAGCACGGAGTCGAGCGCGACGTAGGTGGCCAGCGAGTCAGACTTGATGTCGATCAGCAGGGTGACGGGATACGCGGTGCCGTACACTGAGCCGTTGTGCTCCCGAATGACGGCGCGCAGCGGGTCGAGATAGAGCGTCTCGAGCGTGCGCGCGGGATCGACCTTGTCCCGGTCGTGCGCCACGAGGAGCTGCCCGTCGACGAGGTAGATGTCTGCCTCGATGCTCGTGAAGCCATGCTCGAGCGCCTCGGCGAGCGGCCTTGTGTGCTGGTAGTCGTTGTGGGCGTGGGCATGCTCGAGGGGGATAACCTGCGCTCCACCCCATGCCGGGAGGAGGACCAGCGCGATAACCATGCAGGTGTGGTGTATCATCGTGGCTGCAACCTTCGCTCGCGCCCTTGCTGACCGCAAGCCGGTATCGCCGCGCCGAGGCGCCAGCCAGATTGGGCGATGTTCATGCCTGAATGGGTTGAACGGTCACCGCTGCAACAGGGAGCACCACATGATCCTCACCATCGGCCTCGTACTGCTCGTCGTCTGGTTCCTCGGATTCATGCTGATGCGCAAGGTGCTCGGCGGAATCATCCATCTCGTCCTCATCATTGCGATCGTGGCAATCGCCTGGCACTTCATCGGGCCGATGATGAAGTAGCGAAGGGCGAGTCTGGTCCTCGCCGGGAGTGCCTCAGCGCGACGGCGTCATCGCCCAGACGATCCCGTTCGCGATGAGACCGTAGAGCACCGGGTTCTCGTAGTCTTCCTTCTTGTGTCCGAGTGCGATGTAGTACTCGCGGCCGCCGTCGAAGGTCTGCCACCATGCGAGCGGCAGCGGATTGCGGAAGCTGTCGGGATCACTCTTCATCGCGCTCGTGTAGAGCAACTGCGTCCGGTCGATCACGAGCACGGGATGAATGCCCGGATTGGCGTGATCGGTGAAGTAGGCCTCATCGGTCCACTGGAATTCGGCCGGCAGGTCCTTCGTGATCACGTGGGCCGAGTCGACGACGTGCACGATGAATGGCTGCAGCTTCGGGTGTTCGACGAACTTGCCACCGACGACGGACCAGAAATACGGCCAGTCTCGCTGTGATCCGGATGCCGAGTGGATGCCGACGAAGCCGCCACCAGACTGGATGTAGCGCTTGAAGGCGTCTTTCTGGCCCTCGGTCGCGAACGCTTCGTTGTTGCTGTTCGAGAACACCAGTGCCGCGTATTGCCTGAGATTCGCGTCGTTGAAGCTGGCAGGGTCGTCGGAGACGTCGACCGCAAAGCCCTTTTCGACGCCCATCCTCCTGATCGCGGCCACACTCGCCGCGATGTTCTCGTGGACGTAGCCCTTACCGTTGGGCGTGAAGTTGCGCGTGTAAACGAGGACACGGCGCTGCGCGATCGCCGGACTCGTGGCGAGCGACAGAAAGAGCAGGGCAGTGATGACGCGCGGGATGATGGACCTGAACATCGTGGTGCTACCTCGGTTAGGACGCGGACACTGATTGGGCTTCTGTATCTTGATGTAAAGCTCGCGCCGCCAACCATCGGATTGGCCACTGCGCGCGTATCGCGCTTGACGCGCCACTCGCTTCGAAGCTATCGGACACACTACCGGTTGCCAGTGTCATTCTGAAAACATCGATGTGAAGCCCCGTTCATCATGCCATGTTGGTCACATTGCCTTGCTGCTCCACACTCGGAGCGGCAAGTTCGCGGGATGAATCCTGCTTCCGCGCGCGCACTCGTCGTGGCCGCCGCATTGCTGGCACCGCAAGCAATTGCTGCTTCCCAGGTGTCCAGCGCTGGCGACGTCGCTGTCGAGCGAAACGTCATGATTGCGGTGCGCGATGGAAAGCGCATGGCCACCGATGTCTACCGTCCCGCACACGACGGGACAGCGGTCACCGAGCGCCTTCCCGTCCTGCTTCAGCGCACGCCCTACGACAAGACAAAAGGCCAGACGAACGCCGAGTATCTCGCGCGACATGGGTATGTCGTGGCGGTGCAGGATACCCGCGGACGGTACAAGTCCGAAGGCAAGTTCCTGAAGGTGCAGCCCATCGATGCGACCGACGGCTATGACACCATCGAATGGCTCGCGAAACAGCCGTACTCCAATGGGTCCGTCGGCATGTGGGGGACCTCGTTCGCCGCGCACATGGAAGCGGGTGCCGCGCAACTGCATCCGCCGTCGCTCAAGACGATCGTCGTCAACATGGGCGGAATGTCGAACGCGTGGGATCATGGCGTGCGCTATCGCGGCACGTACGAGATGGGGCGGCAGCTCACGTGGGCGTGGAGCCAGCTCGCGGCGGATGCGCCGAACGCGTCGGTGAAGAAGCTGCTCACCGAGAAGGAAAAGGTCGAGGATTGGTACAACGTGCAACCGATGCGTCGCGGCCTGAATCCGCTGGCGGTCGTGCCGGAGTACGAAGGCTGGTATCTCGACTTCTACCAGCACGCGGACTACGACGCGTTCTGGAAGGATCCGATGATGAACTGGTCGGAGCATTACGCGCAGACGTCGGACATTCCGATGCTCCAGATCGGCGGCTGGTACGACATCTTCCTCGCCGGCACGTTCGAGAACTGGATGGGACTCTCGAAACTGAAGAAGGCGCCGCAGCGGCTGCTCGTCGGCCCGTGGGTGCACCACGGCGACACGCTCTCCTACGCGGGCGACGTCGACTTCGGCACCGCCGCGGCCATCCCCGATTTCGACGGCGACTTTCATCTCCGGTGGTTCGACCACTACCTGAAGTCGCAGCCAACGAGCGCGGAGACGGATGCGCCGGTGCGGCTGTTCGTGATGGGCACCGGAGACGGTCACAAGAATGCCGCGGGCAGGCTTTCGCACGGCGGCTACTGGCGCAACGAGACGACGTGGCCGCTCGCCGGCACGCAGAGCGTGCCGTACTACTTTCACGCCGATGGCTCACTGTCTCCCTCGAAGCCGAGCGAAAGGAACGCGAGCACGACATTCACCTTCGACCCGCGGCATCCGGTGCCGACGGTCGGAGGCGGATCGTCGGCACGACTGAAGGACGGTGCCTACGATCAGCGCGAGGACCCGCGCTTTCCGCCGTCACAGCCGCCATACCTGCCGCTACGATCGCGTGCGGACGTCGTCGTATTCCAGACGGCGCCGCTGGACCAGGACATGGAGGTCATCGGCCCGATTCATGTCGAGCTGTTTGCGTCAACGAATCGGACCGACACCGACTTTACCGCGAAGCTCGTCGACGTCTATCCGCCGAGCGCGGATTGGCCGGAGGGCTATGACCTGAACATCACCGATGCGATCATCCGCGGACGCTATCGTGCGACTCGCGACCATGCCGTGATGCTCGTGCCGGGCAAGGTCTACTCGTTTCCGATCGATCCGTTCCCGACGGCGAATGTTTTCAAGAAAGGGCATCGCATCCGCGTGGACATCTCGAGCAGCAACTTTCCCCGCTTCGACGCCAACCCGAACACCGGCGAGCCACTCGGCCTCAGTCGCCGCATGATCTCGGCGGATAATACGATCGAGCACAGCGCGACCTACCCTTCACACATTGTGCTGCCGCTCGCGCCGGCGCGGCGATGAGCGTGCGCCCGCGGCTCCACGCAGTCGGGTGTGCGCTGGCAGTCATGACAATCGCGCCCTTGGGGCTATCCGCACAGGGCGACGCAACGGCACGGCTCACGGGCACGATCACCGAGTACGTCGCGTCACGGCCGGTACAGCTGGTGTCCGTCGCCATTCTGCGCGACGGAGTGGAGCCGGCGGTGTCGTTCGATGCACATCCGGACGCGAAGGGGCGCTACCACATCGACTCCATTCCCGCGGGTCGCTATCTCGTCCGCATCACGTCGCCGCTGCTGGATTCGCTGGACCTCGCCGTTCCGGAACGTGAGGTGACCCTGGCGCCTGGTGAAACGACCCGCCTCGACTACGCGCTGCCGCACGGGGTCGCGCTGCGCGATGCGGTGTGCCCCGGGCTGACGCTGGGCCGAGGAAAGGCGGTGCTCGCGGGGCATGCGACCGATGCCGATACCGACCTTCCGCTGCCGAATGCCGAGGTGGTCGTCGGGTGGAGCGAGCTGGTGGTCGATCGGTCGACGATGGCGACGTCGACGCTGCAACATGCCGCCTCGGTGAAGACCGGCGCGCGGGGCGAGTACCGACTGTGCGGTGTGCCGACGAGCACGTTGCTGGTCGTGCAGCTCCAGCACGACGCGCTCGCGGGAACGGCGGTGCGCACCATGGTGTCCGACGACGAAGGCGCGGTCGTGCGCGACCTCTCGTTGAGCGCGCGATCGGCGCTGCAACTGGCCGCGCTGGACTCGCTCGAGCGCATTGCGCAGAAGGTCGGGGTGGACTCGATCACAGGAGAATTACTGCAGGTTGGTACGGCGAGCGTCACGGGGATTGTACGCGGTGCCGCCGGCGCGCCGCTCGCGGGCGCGCAGGTGCGCGTGCAGGATGCGCGCGCGAGCGCGACCACCGATTCCACAGGGCGATACTTTCTTGGCGCGCTTCCCGAGGGCACGCAGATACTGCTCGTGCGGCAGCTCGGGTACGCGCTCGCCGAGTTGCCCGTCGAGCTCCGGAGTGGACGCAGCACCGCGCGCGAGGTGCAGCTCGTCCGCGCGGCCACGCTCGATACGATCGTCGTGAGCGAGTATCGCACGCGTTACCGCGAGTTCGAGTTCAACCGCGGCATGTATATCATCACGGGCGACTTCCTGACGGCCGGCATGATCGCGCGCCGAAAGCCGGTGCCGGAGACCGGCGACCTCGTGGATCGCATGCCCGGATTTCACGTCGTCGGCCACGGCGCCGTCGCAAAGGTATTCACGAAGCGTGCGCTGGAGCGCAACTCGCGATGCGAGGCGAATGTCGTCGTCGATGGTGTGGAGCAGATGGGCGTGAATGATGTTCCGCCGGCGTACGTCCAGGGCATCGAGACCTACGTGACTCCGCCGAAGCCGCCGATCTATCACCGGGGCGGTTGTGGTCTCGTCGTGATCTGGACCAGCAATTGGCGCCGGCCAACGCGGCCGTCATGACGCGGGAGAAACCGAAGCTCGCCGCGGTGCTCCGCGTCGCGAGCGGCAATTTCCTCGAGATGTACGACTTCATCGTCTACGGCTACTACGCCGTGTACATCGGGAAGACCTTCTTTCCGGCTGGCAGCGAGTTCGCGTCGCTGATGCTGTCGTTGATGACCTTCGGCGCCGGATACCTCATGCGCCCGATCGGTGCGATCGTGCTCGGTGCGTACATCGATCGGAAGGGCAGGCGACAGGGACTCATCGTGACGCTCAGCCTCATGGCGGTCGGCACGCTGACGATTGCTGCAACGCCGTCGTACGCGACGATCGGCCTCGCGGCGCCGATCATCGTCGTCATCGGACGCCTGCTTCAGGGGTTGTCGGCGGGCGTGGAGCTCGGAGGCGTCTCGGTGTATCTCGCTGAGATCGCGACACCGGGACGACGCGGGTTCTACTGCTCGTGGCAGTCGGCGAGCCAACAGCTCGCGGTGGTGTTCACGGCACTCATCGCGCTTGTGCTCACGGGGCTGGTGACGGTCGAGCAGATGGGCGTGTGGGGTTGGCGCATTCCGCTGCTGATCGGATGCGCGATCATCCCGGTCATCCTGTATCTCCGCCGCTCGCTGGAGGAGACGGAGGTCTTCCGCAACATGGAGCCTCACGCGCGAAAGGCGAGCGACGTCCTGCGGATGGTGGCAGCGAACTGGGGGCTCGTGCTGAGTGGGATGATGCTGGTCGTGTTCACGACGACGACGTTCTATCTCATCACCGCCTATACGCCGACCTTCGGCAAGCAGGCGCTGCACCTCAGCGCGCGAACGGCGTTCATCGTGACGCTGTGCGTGGGCCTGTCGAACTTCATGTGGCTGCCGATCGCGGGTGCGCTGTCGGACAGGATCGGGCGACGCCCGCTGGTGACGGTGGTGCCGATCCTCGCGCTGCTCACAGCGTATCCGCTGATGCAGTGGCTGGTGGCGTCGCCGAGCTTCGAGCGGCTGCTCGCGGTGGAGCTGTGGTTGTCGGCGCTGTTCGGCTTCTACAATGGCGGGATGGTGCCGCTGCTGGTGGAGCTGATGCCGGCGAGCGTGCGCACAGCGGGGTTCTCGCTCGCGTACAGTCTCGCGACGGCGGTATTCGGCGGGTTCACCCCGGCGATCTGCACTTACCTCATCGAACGCACGGGCAACAAGGCGGCGCCGGCGCTGTGGCTGATGACGGCGGCTGCGGTGAGCCTGGTTGGGGTGGTGCTGTCGCGGAATGTTCGCAATGCAGTGGAGATCGCGAGCTGATAAAAGGCAGAAACGGCGACGTTAGTTGGCGGAAGGAGGGGAAGCACCGATTTCGGACTTGGACGTCAGACGGAGCATCCGATGCCCAGGTCCGTCGTCCGCCCTTTCCGCCAACTGTCGTTGCCGTGCTCCCGGGCAACTGCCTCAAGGGGAGACGTATTACCCCCTGCTGCGCGTCCCTCGCTCCTCATCGGTGACACCCGCACGGAAATCAGCCGCCGATACTACTTCAGATCAGCATCAGCACATAGAGGGCGACACCGAATGCGACCGACACCACGGCAGCGCGCCGGGCGCGCCGGGCGAGGGGTATCCCGCGCGGCACCGGGCTGAAGAGGCTGAACAGGAACATCATCGGCAGCAGGGACGCCAGCAGACGCTGCGTCGGTGTCAACGTCGTGTATCGAAGCGCGAATACCAGGATAAAACCAACAGCAGCTCCCGGCAGCGCCGCAATCAACTGCTCGCGCCACTGAGATTTGCTCGGCAGGATGATGTTCACGGATCTCCCCACGCTGAAGAGTGAGTTGGTCGGCCACAATGATCCAACGTCGCCGCCATGTCTGTCAACCGGGGCCGCTCGGCCGAAGGGTACCAGGCCAGGTTTCCCATCTTACAGGTGTGGCAATCTCGCGGTCGGCCGAGCCGGCCTCGCGATGCCAGGCGAGTTCCTTGTCGGTCAACGGACGAAAGATCAGGTCCGCCGCGAGCCAGATCGCTTTCGCGAACGGATAACAGAGTAGCGCCCCGCCGAGGATCTGCACGATCGCGGACCACTGGAGCAGGTTCCACGGTGTATCGGGATAGGTGAGAATCACGACGACCCCGAGCAACAGCGCGAACAGCAATTCGACGGCGACGAGATTCAACAGGTACGCGCCGATGAAGTAGTCGCTCTCCCCGCGTTGCAGCCGCAGTCCGCCGGTCGGGCAGTGCTCGCGCAACGCCGTGAAGCTCGAGTAGATGCCCTTCGCGCCACAGTTCGGGCAGCAGCGTACGATTGCCCGGAGCACCATTCGACTGTTCGACAGATGAGTGGGCATGCTACCGCGACATGTGTGCGGCCTTCCAGTCCATGCCGCGGCGCACGCGTGAGCTGACAGACGGATGGTCGTAGAAGACGATTTCCTCGAGCCGGCCTGGGGTGGCCGCGCGGTATTCCATCGTTTTGATCAGCGCCTTGGACAGGCCGTCCGGCTCATGAACGTGCTCGAGGCTGAAGCGGTCCGCATCGGCCTCCGTGATGCGCGAGATGGTGTTGGTGATCGGCGTGGCCGTGAGTCCGATGACATTGATGAGGACGAACAGCACGGGAAGGCCAGCAGGATCGGCGATGCCCTTCACGTCCGCCCCGAGCAACCGTGCGGTGGCATCGAAGTATCGTGCGACGAGAAAAAAGATGCCGGTCGCAAGCAGCGCCAGCGCGAGTGCGCCCCAGAGCGCATGCTGGCGGACGTAGTGCCCCATCTCGTGCCCTACGACCCCGCGCACCTCGGCAAGATCTGCATCCTTCTGGAACATGACGTCGCTCATCGCAACGCGCGCGGTGCCCGCGAGTCCGGACACATTCGCGGTGTATGCGTTCGACTGCTTCGATCCGTTGTAGATGAAGATCTTGTCCGACGGCACACCATTCGCGCGCGCCATCTCGACGACGGCATCGCGTACCGGGCCCGGCGGAGCCGGCGTGTAGTTGTTGAACAGCGGCTCGATGTAGAGCGGCGCGATCAGCATTCCGAAGAGGAGAAACACAGCCGTCAGCGCCCCGGACCAGAGCCACCAGCGCCGGGGTGAGCGCCGGATCAGCGCGTACAGTGCCGCGAAGAACAGTCCACCGAAGACCGCCAGAATGACGAGGGAGATCGCGGATTCCGTGACCCAGCCGCTGAATGCCTGGCTGGTAAGCCCGTACTGCTTCTGGCGCCACCAGCGCGCGTAGGCGGACCACGGGAGGCTCAGCAGCCAGTCGATGCCCAGGTAGGCGGCGGTCAGGGCGAGCGGGACGAGCACCGATCGCGAGCTGGTCGTCTCCAGACGGCGCTCGATGCGGCTGAGTAGGGCGGTTCGAATGATGATCGCGGCGGCGAGGATGGTGACGAGCACGCCCCAGAGCAGAAGCCAGTGGCTGCCCTGCGTGTATGCGGTGGCCTTTACGTGAGCGGCCGGCGGCATCTGCGCAAGGTACGCCGCCGTGGCGGCGGCGGGGTCGAAGGTCTGTGCGATCATGACGCCAGTATGCGGCGGCTCAGTCAGCTCCGCAACGCGAGCGGACCGCTACCGTGCCACCCGTGTAGCCACGAAGACCGGGCTGAAAGTTCGCCTCGGGGCACGGGCGAAGCCAAGGAGCATACCAGTGCGTTGCCACCACGGTCGTAGCGGCCCAGATTGCCTCGACCTCCGGCCAATGGCAATCACCTCGCCCGAACCAGCGCTTCCCAACGCTCGACGCTATGTCCGCATCGCAACGCTTGTCGTTGCATCGGCGCTCGTGGTGCTGTCGGCGATGGTGCTGGTGCCGCCATTCAGCATGCTCCTGTTGCTGCTCGCGGTCGGCGCCTCGGAGTATTCGCCGCTGCTGGTGCTGCTCGACCTGCTCTGGTGCCTCCCGGTCAACCGCATCCTGAGGCGGTCGCCGCGACTACGGTACGCAACGCTGGCGTCGTTGCTGGTCTCCGCGTGTCTCGCGGTGCGGCCGCTCACGCAGTACACGCGTGTCGCCGCCGCGGCGAATGAGCAGCTCGGAACGGCAGGACCCCCGCCGCGATTCTCCCTCGTGGCCGCGATCGCCGGCCTGCCGACACGTCAGGAAGTGACGGAGCGCATCGTTCCATACGCCGCGCCCAACGGCGAACGGCTGGAGATGCGACTGTATTCGCTGCCGCAACGGGGACCTCGCCCGGCGGTGGTCGTGCTCTATGGCGGGGCGTGGCGCGGAGGGACCTCGGCGCAGGCAGCGAGCGTGAGTCGGGCGCTGGCGTCGAAGGGGTATGTGGTGGCGGCGATTGATTATCGTCATGCGCCAATGTCGCCGTATCCCGCGCAATTGGATGACGTAACGCACGGAGTGCTCATCCTGAGCGACTCAGCCGATGCATGGGGCATCGACCGCAGCCGCATGGCGATCCTCGGCCGCTCGTCCGGGGGGCATCTCGCCGAGCTCGCTGCATTCACGCCGAGTGGATTCCAGTTCAGGGCGGTGGTCGCGATCTACGCGCCCTACAATCTGGTGGAGGGCTACAGGGACCTTCCGTCGCCGGATCCGATCGGGGTGCGCGCGGTGCTGACGTCGTTCATGAACGGCACGCCGGAGCAAAAGCTGCTCAAGTACCGCGCAGCGTCGCCGTCATCGTACATCCGGCCTGGCCTTCCGCCCACGCTGCTGCTCTTCGGTGGCCGCGATCATGTGGTAAAGCCGGAGTTCAATCGCAATGCAGCTTCTGCGCTTCGGCTGGCGCATGTGCCGGTGATCTCGGTCGAGCTCCCGTGGGCGGAGCACGGCTTCGACCTCGCGCCAGCGGGGCTTGGTGGGCAGCTGGCGTTCAATGTGATCAGTGATTTCCTGGAGTTGAATCTCGGTCCTGCTTCTCCGGCGCCTGGGGTGAGTGTCGCTCGTGGAAGCCGGGGTTTCGCGTTGGCAAATGGCGGGCGCCATTAAAGGCTCCTCAGTCCCAGTCGCTACGCGGATGACGCGGATTGAGCGGATCACCGCGGATTAGGCCACTCAGACCGCTTCGGCTGTCG
>JBKJUW010000093.1:0-15714 GCA_046589725.1 Gemmatimonadaceae bacterium | reverse complement strand
GTTCCTCCAGGCGCATGGGCGGTCAGGGTTGTTTCGGCGGGGCGTAGCGTAGCCCGGTAGCGCGCCTGCTTCGGGAGCAGGAGGTCGCCGGTTCAAATCCGGCCGCCCCGACCATTGTAAAGGAAGGCCAGCCCTCAACTCATGGGCTGGCCTTCTTGTATTTGCGATGACCGTCTGGACGCAACTGCACCGAGGTTTGTAGAACGCGAGGAATTTCTTCGTTTCCGGCGGCAACCGCGATGCGTCTCCCTCCGCGCTCCGCAGCGTTACAGAGCCAAGGGCACGGTGACGGTGAAGCTGCTGCCGACACCCGGCTCGCTCTCCACCGTCAGGTCGCCCTTCATGCCGCGCGCCAGCTCGCGACTGATTGCCAATCCCAACCCGACGCCCTGCTCGCTCTCGGGTGTGACGTGCCGGTCCACCTGCACGAAGGGTTCGAACACGGACACCAGATTCTCCGCCGCGATGCCTCGGCCGGTGTCGCGAACGACGACGTATGCGGCCGCCCCATGACGTCGGCTGTCGATGTTAACGCAGCCACCTTTGGGGGTGAACTTGAGCGCGTTCGTGAGGAGGTTGAGGAGGATCTGCCGAAACTTTTCCTCATCCACGAGGACCTCAAGCCCATCGTCGACGGGTCCGAGGGTCATCACAATCGACTTGGCGCGAATCTGGGGCCCCACGAGGGCGTCGAGCCCGTCGAGGAGTGCCGCCAGCGGCACCGCTGCGGTGCGGAACTGCACCTGACCTGCTTCGAGCCTCGTGAAGTTCAGGATGCTGTTGATGAGGCCGAGCAAGTGCCGCTGGTTCACCTGGATGCGCCGGAGGTCCGCCTCCTGCTCGCCGGTGATATTTCCACGGACGCCGAGCGACATGAGCTGCGCGTAGCCGCCGATGGCGTTGAGCGGCGTGCGGAGCTCGTGCGACATCACCGCGAGGAAGTCCGCCTTCGCCTTGTTCGCGCGCTCCGCGTCCGCGCGCGAGCCGCGTTCGCGCTCCAGCAGATCCTCGCGTATGGCTCGCTGTCGGAATAGCTCGGCGGCCTGCGTCGCCAGCTCCGCTGCGGTCTCGGCCAGTTGCTGGTTCGACACCAGCAGTTCGTCGTTCAGCCGTGCGACCTCCTCGGCCTTGCGGATGAAGACGTCGAGCAGCGCTCGGCGAATGTCACGCGCCGCCTCGACCTCGATGCTGCGCCACGGCGCCGTGGTCCCGCGCGCCTCCTCTTCCCATAGCTCGAAGCTGCCGCGCGGATGCAGACGGAGCGACCCATCCGCGGCAACGGTCACGGGCTTGCGCGGATCCCCTGCCCAGCGCACCGTCTGACGCTGCTCGGTGCGGAACCAGAACAGCAAGTCGCGCCGATCGCGTGACAGCGGCATCGCCAGCAGACCGCTCGCCTCCTTGCTCATCTGTCCCGCGCCGGGAAGGACGGCGGACAGATGCTCCGTGACCAACGCGTCGTCGGGTCGGCCCCGAAACCAGGACGCGATCACGGCAATCTCGTCGCGCGGCGGCGTCGCGCCGATCATCGTCGTCTCCCCATGGCGCACGATCGCCGCGCCGTCGGCGCCCACGGCGCGCAGCAGCAGGTCTCCGTTCGTGGCGAGCGACTGCTCCATGGGAACATCGTCCGCCAGGCGCGCGAGCAACTGGCTCTGCGTCGCACGAACCTGCAGCTCGTACTCGCGCTGCTCCAGGCGGTCGCTGGTTCCGATCTGGAGCGAGAGCGCCTGCGCCAGGAACTCGCACAACGAGCGCACGGAGTACGAGACGCGCTTCGGCCCCGAGTAGTGATGCCCCGAAATAAGGCCCCACAAGGTTCCCCGATGGATAAGCGAGATGACGAGGCTCGCCGTGACACCCATGTTCTGCAGGTACTGCACGTGGATCGGCGAGACGCTACGCAGTAACGATCCACCGAGATCCAGCGGTTGTCCGTCAAGCGGATTGTCGCGCGGCACGAGGGGCGACGGCGTGAAGGCGAGGTCGGGGATGACACGGACCCAGTTCCTGAGGAACAGCGCGCGCGCCTGCACGGGAATGTCCGACGCGGGGTAGTGCATCCCGAGCCAGGTCTCGATGTCGTCACGCTTGGATTCGCCGATGATCTCGCCATGCCAGTCGGGATGGAAGCGGTAGACCCACACGCGGTCGAATCCGGTAACATCCCGCATCTCGTTCGCGACGGCTTGCGCCACTCCCGCGAGCGATTCCGCAACCTCCATTCGTCGCACCGTGGACCGCATCGCCGCGCTGATCTGGTCGGGCTGCAGCCGTTCCTCGAGCGCAGCCGGCTCCAGCTCCAGCACGGCAACCGCGCCGACGCGATGGAGCGTGGCGTCGAAGGTCGGCTGCCGTGATCCGGCTGAGCCAACGAGCACCTCCCCGGACGTCGCGTCGCGGCCGCTGGCCAACAACCGGCAAACCTGCTCGCTCGCGTCGTCGCCGAGCGACTGCGCGAGTGTGCGCCCGATCATGTCGCGCGCGGCCAATCCCAGGTGGGCGTAGGCGGACTCGCTGGCCTGCAGCACCGTGAGGCTTTCGATGTCGAACGCCAGCAGGACGCCGTAAGGCTGGATGGCGCCGGGGATGTGGATGGGCTCGCGATCGCAGTTGGTGAGGTCGATGGGCGCATCCGGCGACACGAACGGTATCGGCGCGTTCTTGTCCGGCCGGAGCGGCACGGGCTGCTGGTGCTCAGTCATGCCTGCGCGCCTCATGATGCGCGCGAAACGTCGGCGGGATTGATTGCAGGAATCCGCGCAGGGCACCAAAGCATGAGCGTGCGCCGTGCAGCATCGCCGCGCGCTGCTGTGCATCGGTGTCATGCGACTCCAGCACGGCGCCGAAGGCGTGCCACAACGCACCGGTGCGCGCGCCATATCCGTGATAGAACGCGCCGCCGTGCGACGGCGACATGCCGAGCGGAACGGCGCAGTGCCGCTCGATCATGCGCCCGCCCAGCGTCGATCCTTCCAGCACGTACATTGCCCCGAGCGCGGTTGCCGGTGAGGCGACTACATCCGCTGGCACGGCGCAGGGTGCGTCGAGGGGTGACAGCCGAAGCGAAGCGAGGTCGGCCGAAAGTAGCGAAACCTTGCCCCGCTCGGCGAGCGTGAGCCCGCTGTCAACGCATGCGAGCGCGTCAAACAGTGGCGCCTCCCACGCGAGGAAAAACCGGTGCATCACGCGGAGCGACCACGCATAGCCCTCCGGGCTGGCAAGCTCGGGAAGCGATGGCATAGCAGACTCCACGAAGCGGTGATCAGCCGACGTTGAGGACTTCAGCAGAGCGAGGATCAAGCAATGCGGGAGGTAGAGTTTCCTTTGCTTCGGTCCGCCACCGCGGACAACTCCCTCCAGTGAGCAAGAGCTTGGCCGCGGGACTCGGGACACGCGGACTCATCCCGTGAACCCCGAGCGTGCATTCCTGAAATGATTCACCGAGGGCGCGAGTGTCAGAATCGCCAGGCGGAGCAGTTACTTGTCGCGATAAAGGCTAAGCGCGCCACTGCGGACGCGGGTTATGACGGCGTGATTGCTTGGCGTCACGCTGCGTTCGGCAACGTGCGGTGTAGATTTGTCCACGATGCGTCATCCACCCTCTACCTCACTTCGCCTGCTGCGCGTGTGTGTCGCACTGATCACGGTGTGGTGCACAGGTTGTTCGGCATTCGAGCCACTCCTCAATGCGGCCCTCGGCGACGGCGGCGCGGAACTGTTGACGTGCGCATCCGGGAGCGACGGCGTTGCGATGAGCTCCGCGCCGACCGTGTGTGCATCACGCGCCGCCCACTCATCTTCCGTTGCGGCCGCCGCGGCTTCGCATGAGGAGCAAGGGTACGACTGTGGATGCCAGTCGTGTCACGCCGTGACGATTGTGGCCTGGAACGTTGTTCCGTTCATTCGGCCGCTCCCGCGTCAGGTTGCACTCCGTTCGGAGTTTCTGGTGAGTGTAGTGCGCACGCCCTTGCTGCCGCCACCGGAACGCACGGCCTGACAGGCTTCGCGCGCCCATGAACGTCGCAGGGTTGGTGTAAGCACCACCCTGCATGACGCTCCCGAGGTCGCCGAGCTAGCCTGTTCCCGAAATCGACGCTGTTCCGTCGCGCGCCAGACCTATTCGGCGCGTCGCTCATCGACTTCGCCACCGCTGGCGATGCGGCGAGCTCCCTGGGGAAGAATGCGCCGGCTCCGGCGCTCATCCATCGGTCATGCAGCCTCTACTTATGTCATGTCTCCGAGCGTCTCGTACGTCACGCGTGCGGTTCGCGGTCGTTCTCGCCGCGTTCCTCTGCTCGCGCACACCTGTGCTCGACGCACAGGCCATGACGACTTCAACACCGGCGCCCGTACTTACGCTCGCCGGTGTGCTCTTGTTCGTTCGGGCCGAGCATCCCCTGATCCGCGCTGCGGAAGCGAGAATTCACGCGGCGGAGGGAACTCGCGTCACGGCTGGACGACTGGGGAACCCGATCGTGAGCTACCAGGTGGACAATGCAGCCTTTCCCACCGCCGCCGCCGTCGCGGGCATTGACCGGGAAACCATGGCCATGGTGACGGTGCCGCTCGAGCCGTTCTATCAACGGGGCGCGCGAGTGACGCAGGCGAATGCCAACGTCCGCGCCGCGATCGCCGAGGCGGAGAGCGAGCGACAGCGCACGGCACTCGGCGCTGCGCACGCGTTCTATCGCGTCGCCCTCGCTCGCGTTGCCGTGGCCACGAACCGCGACCTCAGCGCATGGCTCGACACCGTCGTCACCTACAACCGGGCGCGCGTGAAGGAGGGCGTCACGGCCGAGGCGGATCTCCTGCGCTCGACGCTGGAACGAGACCGCGCCGCCGCCGAGGCGACGATGGCGGAGGTGGAATTGTATCAGGCGCGTGCGCAACTGGCGTCGTATCTCCCAGTCGCAGCTTCGAACTCTATGCCAATGGTCGCGAGGGATGAGGTTCCGCTCGCGCTCCCCGCTGTGGTGTTCCCGCGGACGGGCCTGCGCCCGGGCGTGCGCGCGTCGCGCGAACGAGCTGCGGCCGCGGACGCCGCAGTCTCCACTGAGCGCCGCATGCTCTTCCGTGAGATCGGAGCGACACTCGGCTCCAAGCGGACGATGGGAACGACCTCGATGATCGCCGGCGTGAGCCTTCCGGTTCCGCTCTTCAATGCGAACTCCGGCGAAATACTGCGGGCCGGAGCCGAGCGCGATGCTGCCCGGTTCGACCTCGCCAACGCGGAGCGGGTAGCGTCGGCAGACCTGACAGGCGCCGAGGAGGGTGCGCGCCTGCTGACGGAGCGGTCTTTGCGGCTGCAAAGCGGTGGCTCGGACAATTTCCTGGCGCGCGCGGACGAAGCGCGCCGTATCGCCTTGGGTGCGTACCGCGAAGGTGCCATGCCCCTCCTGCAGGTGATCGACGTCGCGCGCACGTGGGGCGAAGTACGCATGACCTATTACCGAACGCTGTACGCGCAGCACGAGAGTGTGCTCGCCCTGATCGTCGCGCGTGGCGGCGATCTGTTCTCCGACATTCCTTCGCCGGCCACCTTCGACCCCGCCCGGTGACGACAATGACTGAACGCGCGACAACGCTCCTCGCAATGCTCACATTCCTCCTGATCGGGACGGCGTGTTCGAGCAAGGACGCAGGGACGAAAGACAAGCCGGGCGATCAGCAGGCGATGTCCGGAGCGATGGAAGACGCGTCGAAGAGCGCACCGGAGAAATCGGAAAAGACGCCCGAAGGCGCGGCTGCGCTCGCCGAGACGTTGTCATTCTCCCCCGCGCAGGTCGAGCACGGCAAAGTGCAGTGGGCGCCGGTCACCCTGAGCAGCGTTGCCAGGGTAGCCACCGTTCCGGCTGAGCTCACGGTGAACGAAGATCGCACGGCGCGGCTCGGGGCTCCGGGTCGTGGACGCATTCTCTCGGTGCGCGTGCAGCCCGGCGATCACGTGTTGCGCGGCCAGGCGTTGCTGGTCATGCAGAGCAGCGAGGCTGGCATGGCGCAGTCCGATGTTGCCAAGGCGACAGCCGAGGTCACCTCGCGGCGTGCGCAGGCCCAGTACGCGGCCAGTGCGCGTGCGCGTGCGGAACGGTTGCTCGCCATCAAGGCGATTCCGCGGCAGGATGTCGAGCGTGCGGTCGCCGATGACGAGCAGGCGCGCGCCGCACTCTCCCAGGCAGAAGCGGAGTCGCGGCGCGCTCGGTCCACGTCCGAACAACTCGGATCGAACACGTCTACATCGAGCGGGGAGATCGTGCTCCGATCGCCGCTCGGTGGCGTCGTACTGGAGCGAACGGCGCAGCCAGGAGCGGTCGTGGAAGCAGGCGCGACGCTCATCGTTGTCACCGAACCATCGAGCCTGTGGCTGCAGGTGAGGGCGCCGGAAGCATTCAGCGGGATGTTCCGCCGCGGCGCGCCCCTGGCGTTCACCGTACCGGCGTACCCCACCGAGACGTTCACCGCGCGCACCGATGCAGTCGCGCCGGGCCTCGATGCGATGACGCGAACGCTTGCCGTTCGCGGTGTGGTCGCCAATTCCGGAGGACGTCTCAAGTCTTCGATGCTTGCCAGCGTGAGGGTCGAGGGAGGGGACCGCCTGCAGGCCGTGCTGTTGCCTGACGACGCCGTGCAGATGCTCGACGGCAAGCCGGTGGTCTTCATCGCGCGCGCCGGCGGCACGAGTGTTCGCTTCGAGCGGCGCACGGTGGAACTGGGCGCGCGGAGTGGCGGGCGCGTGGCGGTAACGCGAGGTCTCGCCGCGGGAGAGGTCGTGGTCACGAGTGGCGCGTTCGCGGTGAAGGCGCAGTTCCAGAAGGGCTCCATGCCAGCCATGGAGATGTGAGATGGGCACCTTCATCGACGGCATCATCGGCGGCGCGATCAGGCATCGTGTTGCCGTGATCGCGGGAACGCTGGTCATTGCGATGGCCGGCGTCTGGGCGTTCGCAACACTCACCACGGATGCATTCCCCGACCTCACACCAAACGCCGTCATCGTGATGACGAGCGTTGCCGGGCTGAGTCCAGTCGAGACGGAGCAGCAGGTGACCTACCCGATGGAGGTCGCGATGCTCGGACTTCCGCGGACGCAAGGGGTGCGGTCGATCTCGAAGGTGGGGCTGTCCGTCGTGACCGTCACCTTCGACGACGACGTCGATCTCTACTTCGCGCGGGCGCAGGTTCAGCAGCGGATGCAGGATGCGATGGCGCAGCTTCCGCCGGGCGCGGAGGTGATGATGGGACCGCCCGCGACGGCGATGGGCGAAATCTTCGAGTATCTGGTGGAGCCGGACAGCGGTGCGGAGGTCACTGCAACCGACAGCGCGTCACTCATCAACCTCACCAACGTCCAGGAGTACACGATCCGCCCCCTGCTGCGCACCGTTCCGGGCGTGGCGGACGTGAATTCCTGGGGCGGTATGCTCCAGCAGTTCCAGGTGAACGCGGACCCTGTGAAGCTGGCCGGATACGGCATCACGTTGCACGACGTCGAAGTGGCTCTCGCCAACAACAACGCGAACTTCGGCGCCGGATACATCGAGGATCGCGGGGAGCGCCTCACGCTGCGCGGACTCGGGCGGGTGTCCGACACCACGGATATTGCGAACGTCGTGCTCGCGACGAGAGGGACGACGCCAGTGCGCGTGCGCGATGTGGCCAATGTCACGATCGAGCCACAGCCGCGCTATGGCGCGGTTACGCGCGATGGGCGCGGCGAAGCGCTGTCCGCCGTCGTGCTGATGCTCAAGGGCGCCAATGGTCGCGAGGTGGTCGACCGCATCACCCAGCGTCTCGAGGAAATCGCCCCGCTCCTCCCGAAGGGCGTGCACATTCGGCCGTTCTACAATCAGGGCGAGGTCGTGCAACGGACGACGCACACGGTCTTCCGCAATCTCCTTGAAGGCGCGCTGCTGGTCATCGCGATCCTGTTTCTCTTCCTGCGGAGCGCCCGGGCTTCCCTGCTCACGGCCTCCGTCATCCCGCTCTCGCTGCTCATTGCCTTTCTCGCCATGAAGCGATTCGGAATCTCCGCGAACCTCATGAGCCTCGGCGCGCTCGACTTCGGGCTCATCGTGGATGCGAGCGTGGTGATGGTCGAGAACTTCGTGCGCCGGATCGCATTGGCGGATGCGGATGCGGATGCGGATCGGGAGGATATCCTGCGACGCGCGGCGTTCGAAGTCGGAAGACCGATCGTGTTCGGCGTTGCGATCATCGTCGCGGTGTACATCCCGATCTTCACCCTCGAAGGCATCGAAGGGCGCATGTTCCGCCCGATGGCGTTCACGGTCTGCGCGGCGGTGATCGGGTCCCTCGTACTTGCACTGACCTATGTGCCCGCTGTCGCGTCGTATGTCTTTTCTCGCGCCCGAACTGCTGAAGGTTCGGAGGCAGCGCATCACGACGACGCCGCATGGTTCCTGTCGCTGCGGGCGAAGTACGCAACGGCACTCTCGTGGGCGCTCGTGCACCGCCGCCGCGTCGTCGCGTCCGCAGTTCTCCTGCTTGCGACCGCTCTCATTTCGATCCCGTTCCTCGGCACCGAATTCATGCCCAAGCTCGACGAGGGATACATGCTCATCGAGTCGCGGCGCATTGCCAGCGTATCCCTGCCTCAGGGTGCCCTGGTGTCCACCGACGTGGAGCGGACGCTGCGACGATTCCCGGAAGTGCGCAGCGTGGTCACCAACCTTGGTCGACCGCACGAGGCCACGGAGACGATGGCGCTGAACCAGGGCGACGTCTACATCACCTTCAATGACAAGTCGCGATGGCATGAGAAGTCACTCGACGACCTCATTCCGAAGATGGATTCCGCACTCGCACAGATTCCCGGATTGGACTACGACTTTTCCGCGCCCATGCGCATGCGGCTCGACGAGGTCGTTTCGGGCGTGAAAACCGAGCTGGGTATCAAGATCTACGGCGACTCGCTCCCCCTGATGCAGGAAAAGGCGGAGGCGATTCGCGAGGTCGTTGCTGGCGTCAAGGGTGCCGAAGATGTGTCGGTGGGTGTGGGTGCGGGGGCGATGCAGCTCGAGCTCACCCTCGATCGTGCAGCGATTGCGCGTTACGGATTGAACGTCGCCGACGTACGCGAAGCCGTGGAAACGGGTATCGGAGGCAGCACGGCGACGGAGGTCATCGATGGCCGTCGTCGTTACCCGGTGGTGGTTCGGCTCGCCTCGGGATATCGCTCGACGCCGGACGCCGTCGGACAGACGCTCATCCGCACGCCTGCCGGCGGTACCGTCGCACTCTCACAGCTCGCCCAGGTGAAGATTGTGGAAGGGCCGGAGGTGATTGATCACGAGGCAGGCCAGCGGTACATCGTCGTTCAGAGCAACGTTCGCGGACGTGACCTGGGGGGTTTCGTCGCCGACGTTCGTCGTGAAGTCGGCGCGAAGGTACAGTTGCCGAGCGGCTACTACCTCACCTATGGCGGGCAGTTCGAGAATCAGGCACGCGCCACGCGGCGCCTGGCGCTCATCGTCCCGCTGGTGCTCGTGCTCATCGCGGGGCTGTTGTACGGCACCTTCGGCACGATGCGGCATGCGCTGCTCGTGATGCTGAACGTTCCCTTCGCGCTGGTGGGCGGAGTCGCCGCACTATGGGCCCGCGGAATCCACCTCAACCTGAGTGCCTCGGTGGGCTTCATCGCGCTATTCGGCGTGGCGGTGCTCAATGGTGTCGTCATGATCGCCTATATCAACCAGCTTCGCGCGGACGGCCAAGCGCTTGGCGACGCGGTTCGCGAAGGCGCAGCCGCTCGGCTCCGACCCGTGCTCATGACGGCGCTCGTGGCGAGCGTGGGTTTCATTCCGATGGCGATATCGACCAGTAGTGGTGCCGAGGTACAGCGGCCTCTCGCATCGGTCGTCATCGGAGGCCTGGTTTCGGCGACACTGCTCACATTGCTCGTTCTGCCCATGGCGTATACCTGGGTGGAAGAGCGCCTCATGGCGCGCCGCGCGCTGGAGGGCTGAGATGTCTTGCTCATGTCGGTGACCGGTTTCTGTTCGAGCGGCTGCCATGAGTGAACCGGACGAGTTGCAGTCTCGTGCGGTATTGGTCCGCCAGGGGCAACTGTACTCGCGCATCACCCTCATCTACAACGCATGCGAGGGATTGGCTGCAATCCTCACCGGTGTGATGGCTGGGAGCATTGCATTGGTGGGCTTCGGTCTCGACAGCGTCATCGAAGTAGTCTCGGGCGCTGCCGCGCTCTGGCGCCTGCACGCGGATGTTGACGTCGCCCGGCGTGAACACGCCGAGCGGTCCGCCCTGCGCATCATCGGAGCATGTTTCCTGGGTCTGGCACTCTACGTCGGAGCAGATGCCCTTCATGCCCTGTTCCGGCATGAAATGCCCGCGGCCACGCTACCGGGCACCATCGTCGCTGCGCTGTCCGTCGTCGTGATGCCCGTGCTCGCGCGACGAAAGCGGCGTATTGCCATCGGGTTGGGCAGCCGCGCGTTGCGGGCTGATGCTGCGCAAACGGATCTCTGCGTCTACCTCTCGGCGATTGTGCTCATCGGTCTCCTCCTCAATGCCACGCTCGGCTGGTGGTGGGCGGATCCGCTTGCGGCGCTCGTGATGACGCCCATCATCGCGCGGGAAGGCATCGAGGGTCTCCGCGGCAACGACAACTGTAATCATTGTGGCACGAGCTGAGCGTGTCGTTAACGAGTAGCGCTCGACACGTTGTCTCGTCGCCGACAAACTTTCGGGACCGCCCCATGCGAGCAGGTGCCCCTTGGCCTGACGCCGCTCCAGACTGATCACGGACCACCTGCCCGGGCTGATCGCGCGCGCTCAGCCGGGGAGCACCCGTACCGCGCGCACGGCGGCAAGCAGTCCGTTCGCCCAGACGCCGAGCAGGACGACCGCCGCTGTAGCGATTGCGACGCCGCCCGCAGCCCACGAACCGAACCTCGGGAGCGGCGTTCCGGGCGGCTCATCGAGAAATACCGGCGCCAGGACTCGCACGTAGTAGAACACTGACACCACAGTGTTCGCGACGGCCAGCGCGGCGAGCCAGCCATACCCGGCCTCGATCACGGCGCCAAAGAGGGCGAGCTTGGCGGCGAAGCCGGCGAGCGGCGGGATGCCGACGAACGACAGGAGGCTCACGAGGAGGGCGAGCGCGAGCCAAGGATGTGCGGCGGCGAGCCCGGCATACCGCGCACGATCCGCCTGCCCGCGTAAGACGACGACGACGCCGAACGCTGCCACGGTGGCGAGCGCGTACGCAGCCAGGAAATACAGGAGCGCTGGCACGGCGAGGGGACTGCGGCCCAGTGCGACGACGGCCATCAACCCGTAGCCGGTCTGCGACACAGCGGACCATCCGAGCAGCCGTCGCACGTCGTCCTGCCAGAGCGCAGCCAGGTTACCGAGTGTCATCGTGACCGCCGCCAGAACTGCGACGAGCGGCCGCCATCCCGCCGCGCCCTCGGGCAGCACGCTGACGAGGCGCGCGAGCGCGATGAGCGCGCCGATCTTCGGCGCTGCCAGGACGAACGCGGCGACGGGTGCCGGAGCACCCTCGGCCACGTCCGGGAGCCACGCGTGCGCCGGCACGGCTCCCAGCTCGAACGCCAGTCCAACCAGCACGAGACCCGTGGCGACGACGAGTGGGAGAAGGCTCGCGCTGCCGAGTCCGGGCAGGCCGTTACGTAGTCCGTCAAAGGTCGTCGTTCCGGCCAACCCAAAAAGGAGGACGACCCCGAACACCAGCGCGCTGTTGGTCAGCGCGCCGAGGAGGTAGAACTTGATCGCCGCCTCACCAGCGCGCCGCGACCGACGGTGATACGCGATCAGTACCGCGGCGCCGGTGGTGGCGAGGAGCATGGCGAGCGTGAGTTGCATCAGGTCTGCCGCGCCGGCGAGCAGCACGGCGCCCAATGCGGAGAGGAGCAGCAGCGCGTAATACTCGCCATGCCGCGGGTCGCTGACGAACCACTCGACCGAGAGCGCGACGACGCCGACGGTGGTCGCGCACACGATCAGCTTCCCCCAGAGCGCGGCGCCGTCCACGGCGTACGTGCCGGCGAAGGTGAGCCGCTCGGGACCGTCCAACAGTGTGATTGTGGCTATCACCGCGCCGGCGAGCACGAGGGTCGCGAGCGCAGCGGCCCACGCCTGACGCTGGCGCGGCGCGACGAGCGCGAAGATCAGGACGACGACCGCGCCGCCGAGCAGGATCAACTCCGGCAGCAGGTCACCGACCGGCATCGCCATGCCGGTCATTCCGCCCGTCCCGGTGCCGTCCGCATGTCGTTGCTCACCTGGCGGCGACCAGGGGACGCACGCCCGCGTCGATGACGCTGAGGAGCGGCGCCGGTGCGAGGCCCAGGATAACCACGAACACGAGCAGCGCGCCGAGCGCCGTGAGCTCGCGGCGGCTCAGGTCGCGCCACCCGGCCCACCGCTCCGGCATGTCTCCAAGGAAGACACGCTGGAGAATCTGCAGGAAGAGCGCAGCCGTGATGATGATTCCGAGCAGTCCGATAGCGGCCAGCCACGGGTACACCGCGAAGGTCCCGACGAATATCTGGAACTCGGCCACGAATCCGGCGAGCCCAGGCAGTCCGAGGCTCGCGAACGCCGCAAGCACCGTGACCGCCGTGAGCGCCGGCGCTCGGCGCGCCAGTCCGCCGAAGTCGGCGAGCTCGTACGTCCCGGCACGCTCGAAGATGGACCCGCTGATGAGGAAGAGCGCGCCCGTGATGAGGCCGTGCGCCACCATCTCCACCGTTGCGCCGGTGAGGGCGAGACTGCGCGCATCCACTGCGCCTGTCCGGAGCGCGGCGGCGGCGGCGATGCCGAGCATGACGTAGCCCATATGGTTCACGCTCGTGTAGGCGATCCGCCGCTTGAGGTGCGTCTGTGCGAGGGCGACGAGGGAGCCATAGACGATGCTCACGACGGCGAGCACCGCGACGGGGAAGGCAAATCGCTGGAACGTCGCGGGCATCATCGCGAGCACCACACGCACGAACCCGTACGTCCCCATCTTCAGTAGCACGCCCGCGAGAATCGTGGACGCCGGCGCGGGGGCATCCACGTGAGCGGGCGGAAGCCACGTGTGGAACGGCACGAGTGGCGTCTTGATCCCGAAGCCGATCGCGAACCCGAGGAAGGCGAGCACCGGCAGCGTGCCCGATCCATCGAGCGGGCGCTCGGCAATCAGGCGCGCCATGTCGAACGTGCGCGGGGCCGCACCCGTCCCGCTGCTCAAGTACAGCGCGAGGATCGCGAGCAGGATGGTCAGGGATCCCGCGAAGGTGTAGAGGAAGAACTTGAGTGCCGCCCGCCGCGCCGCCTCCCCGTGGCCCCACGCGCCGATCAGGAAGTACATCCCCACGATGCTGAGGTCGAAGAACACGTAGAAGAGCAGCAGGTCTACAGCGAGGAAGACGCCGAGCGAGACGCTCTCGAGGAACAGAAAGAGGGCGTAGTAGCCTCGCGGGCGGCCCCGGTGGTCCACCGGGAAGGCGATCGCCGCCGTGAAGAGCAGCGCCGACATCGCCGCGAGCGGCAACGAGATACCATCCACCCCCACGGCGTAGCGCGCGCCAAGGGTCGGGATCCACTGCACCGCTTCGACCTGCTCGAAGCCACCAGCGCCGCGGAAGCGGAGCCACACGACCACGAGCAGCGCGAGCGGAACGGCCGCGACGACGACGGCTGCCGTTCGCTGCAGTCGGTCGCGCGCTGCCGGCAGCATGAGCATCGCGAGCGCCCCGGCAAGCGGGATGAAGATGGCGGCCGTCAGCATGCGAAGGTCAGCATGGTGTCGTTGGTGAGTGGGTCACTGGGCGAACCTCAGGGCGTGGAATGTTCGATGATGCCCGCCACCGCTGCGACGAGCATGAGCACGACAGTGCCGGCGACGGCAAGGCGGTAGTAGTCATGGGCGAGGCCGGTCTGTAGCCGCCGGCTTTGCGCGCCGACCACCCCGATCTCGTGCGCGAGCCCTTCCACCACGCGGTCGACGCCGGCATCGTCCGCCACGCGTGACGCTTCCGCCGCGGCGAACGTTGTACGGCCGGCAATGGTTACAAGGCCGTCGATAACCTGTTCCCCCCACCGGGCGAGCACGCGCGAGACCAGGGCGGCTACACGTACCGTTCCGCGCACGCCCGCGTCGACCACTCGACCGTCGAGCGTGGCCAGCGCACCGGCGAGCGCAAGCGTCGGGCGCACGCCCGCGTCGATCAGGTGGCGGTCGAACGTGGCCAGCGCACGGGCAAGCGCGAGCGTCGGGCGCACGACGACGAGCTGCGCCACGAACGGAAGTCCGAACCATGCCGCCATGCTCGCCCGCACGCCCTCCGGAAGGCCGAGCGTAGCGAGGGCGTTCCGCTGCCGCAGAAGCCAGGCTGCGCCGACGCCAGTCGCGACGCTCGCGAGCGAGGCGGCCAGCTCCCACGCGGCACCGGGCGCGAGCGCGGCGCCCGTCGCGCGCGCGGCGAGCTGGCGGCCGCCCGGAAGCCATAGAACGCCGAGGGCGACCGAGAGCCCAGCCAGCAATGCAAGGCTCGTCAACTCTGGTCGTGAGGGCGGCTCGCCGCCCGGCGCCCGGGCGGTGGCCGAATCGTCCGTTCGCCGGCCCGGCGCGAAGGCGAGGAGCTGCAGCCGAGCGGCGTAGAATGCGCTCAGCAGCCCCGCCACGATCGCACCAGCCACGAGCACACCGCGCCAGGCGGGCGCATGCGCCGCTGCGGCGACGATCTGTTCCTTCGAGTACGCCCCGCCAAGTGGCGGAACCGCCGCTAAGGCAAGCGCGCCGATACCAACCAGCTGCGCCGCCCGCGGAATGACCCGGCCGAGCGCCGCCCGCTCCAGCGTCGGCAGGTCGAGTGTCCCGGCGGCGTGCATGGCGACACCGGCGCCGAGAAAGAGGAGCGCCTTGAAGGCGGCGTGCGTCACGAGATGCGTACCGGCCGCACCGGGGAAGCCGGCCCCGATCGCGAGGAACATCAGTCCGTACTGCGCCGAGGTCGACCCGGCGAGCGCCTTCTTGAGATCCGTTTGCACCGACGCCACGACACCGCCGGCCAACGCGGTCGCGAGCCCCAGCAGCGCGACCGCGGGTCCGAACCAGCCCACCGCCGGTGCGAGCATGGGCGCGAGACGGACCAGTAGGTAGGCGCCTGCGGCCACCATGGTCGCCGAGTGCAGGAGCGCCGACGCCGGCGTCGGGCCCGCCATCGCCGAGAAAAGCCATGGTGAGAACGGGAGCTGAGCAGACTTCGCCGCAGCGGCGAGCACCACACCGGCTGCGACGACGCCGAGGCCGAGGCCGGACGCGTGCCCTGCGCCGAGCGCGGCGAAGTCGAGCGAGCCGCTCGCCGCGAAGGCCGCGGCGGCGGCGAGGTAAAGACCGAGGTCCCCGACGCGCGTGGTGAGAAAGGCGTCACGCGCCGCGCGCACCCGGACGACATCGCGCCATTCATAACCGATCAGCGCCCAGGAGCATGCGCCGACGAGCTCCCACGCGACGAGCAGCGTGAGGAAGTCACCGGCCGTCACGAGCAGCTCCATCAGTCCGGTGAACGCCGTGAGCAACGCAAGAAGGCGCGGGAGCCCCGCATCTCGGCGCCCGGAGGCACCGGCGAACAGCACGACGGGCACGGCGATCAGGGGGACGAGCACGACCATCGTGCGCGCGAGTCCCTGCACATCGAGGCGCGGCGTGAGCCGCGG
>JBKJUW010000125.1:0-13316 GCA_046589725.1 Gemmatimonadaceae bacterium | reverse complement strand
ACGGCACCAACACCGGCCGCCCTTCCACGTCGAGAATCTGGATCGGCGCAATGCCCGTGGCCTTGAGCGGCCCCTCGATCGACGCACGATCGCCCACGATCACCAGGTTCATGTGGTCGATGTCGATGTACTTCTTCGCCACGCGCACCAGGTCCTCGCGCGACACGGCATCGATCTTCGCCGCAAAATCCTTGAAGTACGTTTCGGGCAGATCCTGCGTGTAAATGCTCGAGATCGCACCCGCAATCCCATTCACCGTCGAGAAACGGCTCGGAAGCGACTGAATCAGTGACTCCTTGCCGACCGTCACTTCATCGTCCGTAAACGGCATCTCGCCCTGCACACCCTTGAAATGCGTCATGAACCCGATGAGCGCGCTGTCGCTCTTCGCGCTCACGATGCCGCCACCCGCGCGGAACGCACCCGGGCCGCGTCCGAAGGCATACCCCGAGTTCACGCCGTAGCTGTACCCCTTCACTTCGCGGATGTCGTGGTTGAGGCGCGACTGGAACATGCCGCCCAACAGTCGGTTCATCACCTGCAGGGCGTAGTAGTCTGGCGTGCTGCGCGGCGGCCCGGGCTCACCGAACGCGAACACCGACTGCGCCGCCTTCGGCTTGTCGACGAGATAGATGGTGCGCAACCTGGGCGCCGGAACGGAACCATACGCGAACGTCGGACGCTCGCCACCCGAGGGCCATGCCGCCAGCGTCCGCTCCACGATCGCGCGCGCGGTCTTCGGATTGATGTCGCCGCTCACGGTGATGATCGCGCGCCCCGGACGGAAGTACGACTTCGCGAAAGACATCACGTCGTCGCGCGTGATCGCCTTCACCGTACGCTCCGACACGACGCGGCCGTAGGGATGCTCGTCGCCGTAGACCACCTTCGTGAACACGTTGGCGGCGATCGAGTTCGGCTGGTCCTTCGCCTGCGTGAGCCCAACCAGCGCTCGCGCGCGGTTGCGCTCGAGCGCTGAATCCGGGAAGGTCGAGTTGAGCAGCATGTCTGCCAGCAGCGCCATCGCCGGCTCGAACTTGTCCTTGAGCGACGTGAAGCTGATCGTCCCCGATTCACTGCCCACCTGCGCGAAGATCTGGGTGCCGAGCAACTGCTGCGCATCGGAGAGCTGGTCCGCGGTCTTCGTCTTCGTACCCTCACTGAGCATCTGCCCGGCGAAGGCCGCGACACCGAGCTTGTCGGCCGGCTCGTAGTTCGACGCGCCGCCGACGAAGTCGATGTTGATCGCGATGAGCGGAAGGTCGTGCTTCTCCACGACAATGAGGTCGGCGCCGTTCGCGAGTGCTGTCTTCGTCCACGTGGGAACGCGGAGCGGCAACGCCTTGCCGACGCTGGGTGCCTTGTCCCGGTCGAGCTTCTGTGCCGACACCGTCGGAGCGGCGACGACACTGGCCAGCGTGACCGCGATTGCGGCACGCGCGCCGGCCTGATGGATGCGGGCGATCATCACTTGTCTCCCATGATGTAATGTCCGCCATCCGGCGCGACGGTAACCTTGGTGCTCTTCGCAGCCATCGATGCGTCGTCCGTCTTGCCGATTGGAACGATGCTGAGCACGACGCGGCCGGCGGTGAGGTACTTGTTGGCGACGCGCTTCACGTCGGCGGCACTGACGCTCTTGAACTTTTCGTAGTCACGCTTGTAACGGGCCGCGTCGCCGTGCAGGACGAGGCCGTCGAGGAGGATTTCGGCCTTGCCGAGGTTCGATTGCAACTGCGACACGTAGCCGAACTCGAGGCCTGCCGACGTCTTTGATAGTTCCTCCGCGGTTGGACCATCCTGCTTGAAGCGCTTGATCACCGAGTCGACGCTTGCCTCCAGTTCGGCGAGCGTGTGTCCCGGACGCGGCGTGATGATGGCACCGAAGGTACCGCCGTTCTCGTTGCCGCGGTTGAAGGCGTTGACGCTCGTGGCGCTCTGGTTGTCGTAGACCAGTGCCTTCGTCACGCGCGCCGTGCGCGAGCCGGCGAGGATCTGCGCCAGGAACTGGAGCGCATAGACATCATCGTTGTCGTCGCCGACACTCGGCCACGTCATGTACAGCCGCGGGATCTGCACGCGATCCTCGAACACCAGCCGCTTCTCGGAGGGAAGCGATACCGCCGCAACCCTGGGTCGCGCGACGGGCGCGCCCCTCTTCAAGTCGCTGAAGTATTTGGTCACCCACGCCCTCGCCTGCGCCGGCTGGAAGTCGCCGACGATGGCAACCGTCGCGTTCGACGGTGCGTAGTACTGGCGAAAGAACTCCTTCACGTCGTCCACGCCGGCCTTCTGGAGGTCCGACATGTAGCCGACGACCGGCCACGAGTACGGATTCGACTCCGGATACAGCGCTGTCTCGGCGATCTCGAAGGCGCGCCCATAGGGAACGTTGTCGGTGCGCTGGCGGCGCTCGTTCTGCACGATGTCTCGCTGTGCCTTGAACTTTGCCTCGTCGAGCTTGTCGAGCAGGTAGCCCATGCGATCCGACTCGAGCCACAGCGCGCTCTCGAGATAGTTCGACGGCACGAGCTCGTAGTAGTTCGTCCGGTCGTTGCTGGTCGAACCGTTATTCGATCCCCCCACGCCTTCCGTGAGGCGATCGTGCATGCCGTATGGCACGTGGCCCGAGCCAGTGAACATCACGTGTTCGAACATGTGGGCGAAGCCGGTGCGGCCAACCACTTCGTTCTTGGAGCCGACGTGATACCACACGTCCACCGCAACCTGCGGGACGGAATGGTCCGGAGCGAGGATGACTTCAAGTCCGTTCGGTAGCGTCATGCGCTCGAACGGAATGTTGACGCCACTCTTCGATTGTGCCGACGCTGGTGCGACGGCCGCCATCGCGACGAACGTCGCAAGGTGAACACTACGGAGTATGCGCATGAATACCGGTGGTGGGCGGAAGCGCCGGAAGCTGGAAGGAACGACAAAATGGGGTCAGTCGGCCCCGGAGACAACAGTGTATGACCACCAGTGGGCCAGGAGAGTTCCATGGGCCTACGTGCACCGGGTCCACTGCCGTTCATAGGCAAGGGCTCCGCAACTGCAGACTCACCACGGAGGTCACAGAGAACACAAAGGACGACAAGAAGGGAACGCATGCCCATCCGCTCTCCTCCGTGTCCTCCGGGGCCGCAAAGTAATGCTCCACCTCGCAATACCAGGATACGCTGATCGACACACAGCTCAGCTAACATGCCCTCCGTTGTCAGGGACAGGAAACTCGGCCGCAGGCTCGGCTCCCGTCAAAAGGCTCACTGGACCCCGTTTGGGTTCGGCATGCTTCCCTGACTCCTCTGGAGGAGAGCGCCATGAACGCATCAACCAGCTCGACGACGAAGTCCCCCCTCCCGAAGTTCCGCATCAGCCCCATCATCATCGCAGGTCTCGGATTTTTCGCCGTCGCATGTAGCGAAAATCCGAACGCGCCCGACAGCAAATCCGCTGTGGCTCAGCAGGGCAGTCGCACCCCGACGCCTGACATCATCGTCATGGAACGAACGACGACCGATGCCACCGAGGATGGAGCATTGCCTCGCGTCCACTCTTCGCGCGAAGTGCTGCGGGCGCAGACCCGCCTTGTCGGAGAAGGCATGGACGCTCGCACCTTGGCCGCAGCCAAGCCCGTGGCCTTGCAGAGGCTTCCCCTCCCGCCCGTGTCGCTGCCGGCGCGTCGCGAACAGGCGATCTGCAATCAGCTTCCCACGTGGACCGAGCGCTCCACGGGTGCGAACGGGCACGATGTCCTGCTCACCGGCGTCGGTGATGCGCCAGCCTCCAGCATCAAGGTCGGACAGGACGATGGATCAACCTGGAGCATCGAGCGAAGCTGGACCCGCACCGCGACCAGTTGGCAGCTCGACAAGCAGTTGACCATCGGCGCACATGGTTACCGCGACGTGGTCACCTATCGTCACGAGACACCCAGCGGCAAGCTCGCCAACAACGCCATCGCCACCACGTCCTGTTCGGCACACCTGCACCTGGCAGGCGTGCCGTCCAGCGGCCTGTCGCAGAGCTTCTATGCACCACACGCGGGCGCATTGAATGCGATCCTCTTTCCGATGTCTGGTGTCTACAAGGAGGAGATCGGATGCGGCGGGGGTACGACTGATTGCTATGACAAACAGTTGCAGGTATACCGGGACGACATCGCGCTCATCATCGCCGCGACCGCCGTCGTAACCGCCTGTTCGCCGCCTGCCGTACTCACTGCCCTCCCCTGCATCGGTGCAACGACGGCCTATCTTGCCGCGGTTGGCTACTTGAGGATCGACCAGCTGGCGTTGGAACACTGCTTACGGACCGCTGCTCAACCCAGACTTCCCGTACAGTCGCTCACACCCGGCGCGGGTTCGCTGGGCACGAATATCTCCGCACGCGCGAATATGTCGATCACCGGCGCCAGCACCACCACGCTCAGCGACTGCAGCATGACCAGCGATCATTGCCACTATGAAACGTGGGAGATCACATACGACGGCGGCGAGTCCTGGCACTACTTCGGCACCTTCCTCTTTTGTGACAATGCGGCGTGAGCGTCATCTAAGCGTCATCTAAGAAATGCCTATTCCCGTGAGGGCTCGTGTCATTGCACATTGCTGAGACTCGAGCCCTCATCGTTCCGCCAACCGGGGAGTTCTTCATGCGACAACACACCATGCGGCAGTTCACTCTCGCCTGTCTCGCAGTCGCGTTGCTGGCGTGGCTTGGCACCCTCGTCATTCCCGCTTTCGACTGGCTCGGCGTTCCCACGTCGTCGATGAGCGATGCCGCGACCGCAATCATGATCGTCACGCTCGCGCTTCAGCTTGCGTTCATTCTCACGCAGATGCTGCCGGAGGGGCGTTCCCTCATTCGGATCAGGTACCTCGGTCCGGATGCATGGTTTGCGATTCTCAGCATGACGCTGCTGCCTGGCGTGCTGTGGCACTACCTTCGCGGAATGGCCGCCCCGTTCATGCATGGGATCATGCCTGGATTCGCGACGCCGCTGCTCAACGCTGTCCTGTTCATGATCGGACGCCTCATTCAGCAGCGAAACTACCGGCATCTCGTCGACGGGTCCGCTCCGCCCACCACATAGTTCCAGGACTTCCCCGCCGCGTACGCAGATACGATGTGTGCGCGGCGAGCGTGGCCGAGGCCGCTGTTCCGCTGCGCGTCACGCTGTGGTTAATTGCTGTCCGCCCCACGCACCCGCCGATACCGAAAAATGAACCTCGCAGAACAGCTGGAAACATTTTCAGAGTACTGGCAGCCCCGCGTCATCACGAGCTACAACGACAACGACGTCATGGTCGTGAAGGTCAAGGGCGAATTCATCTGGCACAAGCACGACGACACCGATGACTTTTTCCTCGTCATGAAGGGCAGCCTCGACATCGAACTGCGCGACCGCACCGTCACGCTGAACGCCGGTGAGCTGTTCGTCGTGCCGAGAGGGGTCGAGCATCGCCCCGTGGCACGAGAGGAAGTGCACCTGCTCCTCATCGAACCGCGCGGCACACCCAACACCGGCGACCCCGCCACCGCAGAGCAACGCCGCGTGATCTGAACGCGGCTACGATCCTGTCGTCAACGCGGCTACGATCCTGTCGTCAACGCGGCGACGACCGCGTCGAAGAACGCCCAGTCGTCCACCACCGCCCCCTGCGTCGGTGACGGTCGTGCGCTCCACACCACGATCACCGCCTTCGCCACCGGATCGATGTACACGAACTCGCCATGGATGCCCTCGGCGCCGAAGGCATGGTGTCGCCGCGCAACGTCCGAGGTACCGGGCCACCAGAGGTACCCGTAGTCGATCGTGCGGCCGCTCGCGAGCGTCTTCGGCGTGCCCGCCTCGCGCGTCCAACCGTCCGGCAGGATCTGCTCGCCGCCTGCGATGCCGCCGTCGAGGAAGAACTGGCCGAAGCGCGCGTAGTCGCGGAGCACCGCACTGAACCCGCTGCCGCCGATCTCCGTGCCGCCCGGCGACTCGAGCCACCAGTTCGCGTCGGCCTCCATGCCGTACCGCTGCCAGATGCGGTCGGCGAGATAGTCCGCCAACGGCTCCTGCACCGCATGACGCAGAAGCTCGGCGGCGACCTGCGTCTCGCCGGTATTGTAGTTATTCATCGTGCCGGGCGCTGCCGCGCGCGGGAGCGCCGACATCAGCCGCATCGCGGACCCTGGGGTCAGCGAGATCTGCGCGTCGAGCAGGCGCCGGCGGTCCGACGTGGGGTCGGTGTACGTCTCACTCCAGCGGACGCCCGACGCCATGGTGAGCACGTCGCGCACGCTGACGCCGTCGTACGCGCTGCCAACGAGGGCCGGCACGTAGCGTGTCACAGGATCCGACACGCCACCGATTTTCCCCTGACGAATCGCCGCGCCAATGAGGGTTGACGTGATCGACTTCGCAACCGACATCGACATCCACCGCGTCTGCCGTGTGGCGCCGAGTCGATAGAGTTCCGTCTTGATGTGACCGTCCTGGAGCACGAGCAATCCCGCCACACGATTCAGCGTGAGGTACTGCTCGAGACTGTAGGTCGATCCCTTGTCCGTGATCTGAACTGTGCCCAGTGGTGCGCTTGCCGGCGACAGAAGCGTCGGATGCGACGACGCATGCACCGTGCGGGTGGGCAGCAGCCGATCGATGTTGCGGAACGTCGTGGCGGCCAGCTCGGGCGTGAGCGTTCCATCGTACGTCTCGCGCAGCGTGCCGATTGGCTCCGACGCGTGCGGGTATGGTGCCGCGGGCGAGCGGGCATCGTCCCGCGCATGGGACGACGCGTGACACCCGAGCGCCAGCGCCACGAGCATGGTCGCGCGGAAACCGGTTCCGACGGATTTCGAGATACGCATCCTGTAACATGCTCCACCGCCGCGCGAATGACGAGCCTTCGCACGGCCGGCAGCGAACCGCTCCCCCGACAGCGACCGATCAGGCTATGTCGAACCGATCGAGCATCATGACCTTGTCCCATACGCGAACGAACTCGTGCACGAACGGCTCCTTCGCATCGTCCGCCGCGTAGACCTCCGATAGCGCCCGCAGCTGCGAGTTCGACCCGAACACCAGGTCCACGCGCGTCGCGGTCCACTTGACGTCGCCGCTCTCACGATCGCGACCCTCGAAGAGCGTGTCGCTGCCAGGCATCGGCGCCCACTCGGTGTCCATGCCAAGCAGGTTCACGAAGAAGTCGTTCGACAGCGTCTCCGGACGGTCGGTGAACACGCCATGCTTCGACTGGGCGTAGTTGGCATTCAACGTCCGCAGCCCACCAACGACCACCGCCATCTCCGGCGCGGTAAGCGTCAGCAACTGCGCGCGGTCGATGAGCAACTCTTCCGGCGACTTCGTGAACGCGCGCTTCTGGTAGTTGCGAAAGCCGTCGGACAACGGCTCCAATGGGTCGAATGAATCCGCGTCGGTCTGTTCCGCGGATGCGTCCATGCGGCCAGCGGTGAACGGCACCTCGACGTCCACCCCGCCCTTCTTCGCGGCCGCTTCCACCGCGGCGCAACCGCCGAGCACGATCAGGTCAGCGAGCGACACCCGCGTGCCGCCCTTCTGCGCGCCGTTGAACTCCTTCTGGATCTTCTTGAGGATCTCGAGCGCACGCGCGAGCTTCGCGGGCTGGTTCACCTCCCACTTGTTCTGCGGCGCGAGACGAATGCGCGCGCCGTTCGCCCCACCACGCTTGTCCGAGCCACGGAAGGTGGATGCAGAAGCCCATGCGGTCGACACGAGTTGCGCGATCGACAGGCCGGACGCGAGGATCGTCTGCTTCAGCGACGCGATGTCCGCCGCACCGACCAGCGGATGATCCACTGCTGGAATCGGATCCTGCCAGATGAGCACCTCGCTCGGCACGAGGCTACCGAGGTAGCGCGCGCGAGGACCCATGTCGCGATGCGTGAGCTTGAACCACGCGCGCGCGAACGCGTCCGCGAGCTGATCCGGATTCTCGTGGAACCGCCGTGAGATCGGCTCGTAGACCGAGTCGAAGCGGAGTGCGAGGTCCGACGTCAGCATCATCGGCGGATTCCGCTTGCCAGCGTCGTGCGCATCGGGCACCAGCGTCTGCGCGGACGCCGCGGTCGGCTTCCACTGCTGCGCGCCCGCCGGACTCTTCGTCAGCTCCCACTCGAAGCCGAACAGCGTGTCGAAGAACGAATTGTCCCAGGTGGTCGGCGTCGGCGTCCAGGCCCCTTCGAGGCCGCTCGTCGTCGTGTGGCCGGCGACGCCGCTCTCATGGGTGTTCTTCCACCCGAACCCAAGCGACTCGATTGGTGAGCCTTCCGGCTCGGCACCCACCAGCTTCGTGTCGCCCGCACCGTGCGCCTTGCCGAACGTGTGGCCTCCGGCGACGAGCGCGACGGTCTCCTCGTCGTTCATCGCCATGCGCGCGAACGTCTCGCGAATGTCCTTCGCCGACCCGAGTGGATCGGGCTGGCCGCTCGGCCCCTCAGGATTCACGTAGATGAGGCCCAGCTGCACCGAAGCCAGCGGCGCCTCGAGCACGAGCTCTTCCGAGTAGCGCGCGTTCCCGAGCCATTCCTCCTCGACGCCCCAGTAGATGTCCTGCTCGGGCTCGAACGTGTCCGCGCGTCCGCCGCCGAAGCCGAACGTCTTCAACCCCATCGACTCGATCGCGGCGTTGCCGGCGAGAATCATGAGGTCGGCCCAGGACAGTTGCTTGCCGTACTTCGCCTTGACGGGCCAGAGCAGCCGTCTTGCCTTGTCGAGATTGCCATTGTCCGGCCAGCTGTTGAGTGGCGCGAAACGCTGCGTGCCCGACGACGCGCCGCCGCGGCCGTCGGCCGTGCGATACGTGCCGGCACTGTGCCAGGCCATGCGGATGAACAGCGGACCGTAGTGTCCCCAGTCGGCGGGCCACCAGGGCTCCGAGCGCGTCATGAGCTCGCGCAGATCCCCCATCACCGCATCGAGGTCGAGCTTCTCGAACTCGGCGGCGTAGTCGAAGTCCGCGCCAAGGGGGTTGGTGGTGGGCGCATTCTGGTGAAGGACCGCGAGGTTGAGCTGGTTGGGCCACCAGTCGCGGTTCGTCCTTGATCGACCGGATGGCTTCGTCGTGTGCGCGACCGGGCACTTCGCCCCAGCGTCAATCGGATGTCCTTCCATTTGCGTACCTCCACCGGATTGCAGCGTTCCGGACGAACGGCTGCGGAATCGAAGGTTAGGCCACTGATCGATAGGCGACAATGGGTACTTCCCATATAGTAGCCATAGGGATTACCTATCACTCATGGATAGAGTCCTCCTGAGCGCATTCCTCGAGACCGCCGACGCCGGCTCCCTCACCCGGGCTGCCCGGAAACTCGGCATCTCGCAGCCGTCGCTCACGCTCCAAATCCAGCGCCTGGAGCGCCAGCTCGCGGCGCGGCTGTTCCAGCGCCATGGCCGCGGCGTGGCAATGACCGAGTCCGGAAGAACGCTGTATCCGCGCGCGCGGAAGATTCTCGACGAGATGCGGGCGACCGAGGACGCGCTCCACCACGAGCAAGCCGACCGCGTGAGCCGCCTGGCGGTCGGCGCGATTCCCACCATCGCCCCCTACGTGCTGCCCGACGCGCTGCGTCGCCTGCGCGCGCGTGATTCCGACGTGCGCATCGAACTCCGTGAGGACTACAGCGAGCGGCTCGCGAAGCTCCTTGCCGACGACGCCCTCGACGTCGCCATCGCGGCACTTCCGTTCGCGTTCGAGCATCTCGATTGCGAGCGGCTCGGCACAGACCGCCTCGTCGTCGCGGTTCCGTCGAATCACGCCGCGGCGCGCACCGGCCGCATCACGCTCGCGCAGCTCCGCACGGCCCCGGCCGTGATGCTGGACCCCGCCCACTGCCTCGGCGAACAGGTGGCGGAGTTCTGCTCGAGCCACGACATGAATGCGCCGGTGGTCTGCCGCAGCGCACAGCTGGCGACCGTGCTCGAGCTGGTGGGCGCTGGCATGGGGCTCTCGATCGTGCCCGCTATCGCGGCTGCGCGCCACAACACGCCGCGCTGCGCCTACGTCCCGCTCGTGGATCACGACCTCCAGCGCGAGATCGTGGCGGTGTGGCGCCGGGGATCACCGCGTGCGCCGGCTGCGCAGGCGTTCGTGGAGTGCGTGCGCGAAGTCGTGCGCAGCGGATAGAGCGCCGCTGCGGATGACGGCCAGGTTCTGCTCCGACGCCCCGCATCGTTCCCATCGCCTCGCTGCTAGCGTGACGGCCGGTCTTTCGCCAGACTGAACCAGACCGTTCTGCCGTCGTCTCCAACTCCGATCTTCATGCGCACCACTCATCGCCTGCTGCTCGCAGCCGTCGTCCTCCTCGCGCACGCCCCTGCCTTCGCGCAGGGCGTGGACGCCGCCGCCGACATGCGCTGGCGCCAGATTGGCCCCACGCGCGCTGGCCGCGCCCGCGCGCTGGCGGGTGTGCCCAGCCAGCCGAACGTCTTCTATATCGGTTTCGACAACGGCGGCGTGTGGCGCTCCACCGACTACGGGTCCACCTGGCTCCCGCTCTTCGACGACCAGCCGACCGGCTCCATCGGCGCAATCGCGGTGGCGCCGAGTGACCCGAACATCATCTACGTGGGCAGCGGCGCCGGAATAATTCGTCCCGATCTCGCGCAGGGCGACGGCATGTACAAGTCCACCGACGCCGGCAAGACCTGGACGCACCTCGGCCTCCATGACACGCAGATGATCGCGTACATCGACGTCGACCCGAAGAATCCGAACCGCCTCTTCGTCGCCGCACTCGGTCATCCGTATGGACCGAACGCCGAGCGAGGAATTTTCCGCTCGACCGACGGTGGGCAGACCTTCGAGAAGGTGCTCTACAAGGACGAGTACACCAGTGGCAACGATGTCCGCATCGACCCGTCAAACTCGAACATCGTTTACGCGGCGCTCTGGCAGCAGCAGCAGAGCTTCATCGAGGGACAGGGCTTCGGCGCCGGCGGCAACGGCATCTTCAAGTCCGTCGACGGCGGATCGACGTGGAAGCAGCTCAACGAAGGTCTCCCGTCCGTCATCCAGGCCAACCTGGCAATTGCGCCGAGCAACCCGAATGTGCTTTACGCGACGGTGGCTGGCGCGGCGCAGGGCAATGCCGTCACTGGCAGCGTCAACATGTATAGAAGTGCCGATGCGGGCGAGCATTGGACCATCGCGCTCAACGGCCCGACCAACACACCGCCCCGCGTGATGGACAACCGGCCACTCGGTCGCATCGGCGGCGGTGACTTGCCGACCATCACTGTTGATCCGAAGAACGAGAAGGTTGTGTACAGCGCGTCCACCGTCATGTGGCGAACGGAAGATGCCGGCGTGACGTGGACCGCCGTGCGCGGCGCTCCTGGCGGCGACGACTACCAGCGCGTGTGGGTGAATCCGAATGACACCAACATCCTGCTCGTCGTCGCGGATCAAGGCGGTGTCGTCTCAGGCAATCGTGGCGAGTCCTGGAGCAACTGGTACACGCAGCCGACGGCGGCGATGTATCACGTGTCGACGGACAATGCCTTCCCGTACATGGTCTGCGGCGGTCAGCAGGACTCCGGCTCCGCATGCGTGCAGAGCCGTTCGGACGACGGGCGCATCACGTTCCACGACTGGCATCCCGTGAACATTCAGGAGTACGGAATCGCCGCGCCGGATCCGAAGGACGCAGACATGGTGTTCGGCAGCGCGCGCACCTTCGTGTCGCTCTACAACCGAAAGACCGGGCAAACCACGCAAGTCGGTCCCGACATGAGCGTGAAGGGTCCGAAGGGCGAGACGTACAATCGCAATGTCCGGACGATGCCCATCAACTGGTCGCCGCTCGATGCGAACACGTTGTACTACGCGTCGAACGCCGTGTGGAAGACCACCGATCGCGGCACCAACTGGACGCGCATCAGCCCCGACCTCGCGCGTCAGTCGTGGCCCGTGCCCACCAACGCCGGCAAGTATGCCAACACGGTGACGCCCACGCCGCTCGGCACCATCACCGCTTTTTCTCCGTCGCCGGTGACGATGAAGGTGATGTGGGCCGGCACCGACGACGGCAACATCCAGACGACGTCCAACGGCGGCACGACGTGGACCAACGTGACGCCGAGTGCGATCAAGCCGTGGTCGCGGATCTTCAATATCGAAGCGGGGCACTTCGACGCTGGCACCGCCTACGCTGCGGCAAATACGATGCGTGTGGACGACCTCAATCCGCACCTCTGGCGCACGCACGATGGCGGTAGGACGTGGGCCGAGATCAATAGTGGCATCACCGCGGGTCAGGCGACGAGCACTATTCGCGAGGATCCGAAGGTGAAGGGGCTGTTGTATGCCGGCACGGAGACCCAGGTGTGGGTTTCGAGCGATGACGGCGACCACTGGCAGTCTCTCAGACGGAACATGCCGGCGATTTCCGTGCGTGATCTGGAGCTCAAGGACGACGCGTCGTGCCTGTGCTCCGACCTCATCGCCGGTACTCACGGTCGCGGCTTCTGGATTCTCGACGATGTCACGCCGCTTCGCGCCGCGGCTGCGATTCGCTCGGCCGCGGCCGCGGGGACTGCGTATCTCGTGAAGCCCGCGACGGCCGTGCGCGTACGATTCGCGACCAACGAGCCCACGCCTTGGCCGCCTGAACTGCCAGCCGGTGAGAATCCGCCGCCGGGTGCGATCATCGACTATTACCTGCCGTCTGGCGTTGGCTCAGCGAAGCTCGAGATCGTGGACAAGGCGGGGAAGGTCGTCCGCACGTATGCGAGCGCGGAGAGGGCGCCGAGTCCGGATGCGGGTGTCGATCCGGTGGCGTACAACCGCGTGTGTCAGCAGGATCCGCAGGCGCCGCACTGCGCGTTCCCGCTCTACTGGGCCGCGCCGACGATGACGTTGTCGGGTGAGCCCGGCATGCATCGCTTCCAATGGGACATGCATCTCGAGCCGATCGTCGCGCCTGGTGCTGCGCCGGGCGAGCCTGCGGAGGGCGCGGTGCCGCATCGGACGTATCCGTCGGTGAATGCGCCGTGGGCCGCGGCTGGCTCGTACACGGTGCGTTTGACGGCGGATGGGAGAACGTACACGCAGCCGATGACGGTGAGGCTTGATCCGAGGGTGAAGACGCCCGCCGCCGCGCTAACGAAGCTGGCGTCGCTGTCGCAGGAACTCTATGACGGTGCTCGCATCGCGCACGTCGCGTATCTCGAGGCGCGGGCGAAGTCGGATCAGGTTGCGACGAGCAATCCGGCATTGAAGGCGCAGATCGATTCGATGGCGCCCGCGCCAGCACCGCGCGGAGAGCGTGGTGGCGGAGGCGGTGGA
>JBKJUW010000129.1:0-9320 GCA_046589725.1 Gemmatimonadaceae bacterium | reverse complement strand
GGCACCTTGCTGCTGCCAATCGTCTTCGCGGCGACTCCGATATTCGGACAGTCAACAGTCCTGTCAGGGACGAGCGTCAGAATCACGCTCAGCGATCAACGTCTCCTGGAGGGTCGGCTGCTCCGGGCCGACTCGACCGCCCTGACGATTGCGGTGCGCGACACCATCATCAACATCGGTCGCGGTCAAATCTCCGCTATGTCGCGACGCTCTCTGAGCACAGGCACGTACGCGCGCCGCGTGGGGCGAGCGGCGATCATCCCGGGCGTGGGACTGGGCGTACTGGTATTTTCGATCGGCGCCGGTGGAGACCGCCCAATCAAGTGGAACGGTGGAACGGTCGCGGCGGCGGCTGCGTCGGGACTCGCTGGCGGAGTGATTGGAGCTTCCATCGGCGCGATCACGGGCGCCGTGGTTGGCTCATTCGTTCACCAATGGACTCCGGTCACGTCGTCGGTGCTCGTCACCACCCCGTCCCTTGTCGGTCTGCACAGCATCGAGTCCTGCGGAAATGGTCCGATGGTGGACGGAGGGGTAGGCAAGGAGATCGACGGCGGAACGAGCGCACGCCTCGCCGTCGCGCTGACCTGCGCGCGGCACGTCACTGGCGGAGCGGAACTTGGCTCGCTGGGCACCAAGAGCAACGGCACGTCGGAGACGTTTGTGGGCGCGTTCACGGAGTTCGCATTGGGGGAAGTGGTCCTCAATCCACGCATCGTCACGTCTCTCGGAGCCTATCATGAGACTCAGCCGGGTGCAGCCAACGTCGTACGCTGGAGACCTGGAGCAGGAGTCGGCATGGCGGTTGCGGCCCCCATCTGGCAGCATCTCTCGATTGGTGCCGACGCTCGGGCGCATTTTTCCGGCAACGGCAACGCGTGGTTCACGACGGGGTTGTCGGGGCGCTATCGGCCATGAGCCGAGCGGGAGCGGTCCCGCCGTCACACCTGGCCATATCACGCGGATTCCGTCGTAGTGAATCCAGAGTCTTTCTGGCTGCGATGTCCGTCAGCGGCGGCCTGCTCAGCGCGGCTGCGACGACAGCGTAATCCGGGCTGCTGGCAGCAGCGCGTGACAGCGGCGCTCACAGCTTGTGCGTTCGCGGACTGATGAACATTTCTGTCTGATGTCCGTGCCCTTCTCTTTACGAGTGACCGCAATGGCTATGAACCTGCTTGAGCGCCGGCTGGGACTCATCACGGGCGGAACGGTGATCGCACTCCTTGCTGCGTGTGCACCACGTGGTTCGACTGTGGCGGCCGTACCCGCGACTTCCCGCACGCTGGTTGCAGTCTTCGCCCACCCCGACGACGAAACCCTTGTCGCACCCGCATTGGCGCGCTACGCTCGCGAAGGCGTTCGCGTTTTCCTCGTCATTGCGACGGACGGTCGCCGAGGCGCCAATGCGCACGCGCGGATTCCGGCCGGCGACTCGCTTGCGAAGGTCCGCGCCGACGAAGCACGCTGCTCGGCTCGCGCGCTCGGACTCGAACCGCCAATCCTGCTCGGCTTTCCCGATGCCGGACTCGCAGACTTCGCACCGTGGCCCGGCAAGCGCCTCGATACACTGGCAACGCGCATCGATTCCGTGCTGCGCGCACTCCGCCCGTCGGTGGTGGTGACCTGGGGCCCCGAGGGTGGATACGGACATTCCGACCACCGCCTCGCCGGCAATGTCGTGACGCAGATATTCCAATCGGGCGCACTGCCCTCGACGACGGCCCTCTTCTACGCGGGATTCCCCGAAACGCGCACCGCCACTGCGCCGCCGTGGTACGGTCAGAAGATTCATCCCGTGAGCAGTGCATTGCTCACTGCGACGGTGCCGTTCAACGCCGACGACCGTCAGGCGGCGGCGAAGTCGGTGGCCTGCCACTGGTCGCAGGCCACTCTGGAGCAACAGACGGGAAACATGCAAGCGCTCGATCACCTCTGGCAGGGAGCGGTGACGTTTCAACAGTGGGGCGGTGCCCGGCAGGCGGCGCTCTTCTAATTCGCGGAATGGAGCATTGACGTCGAGAATGCGGAGGCGGTCATCCGTCATGAGCGAGGGCCTGCGCTCCCGTGACCGGATGCGAAGCGAGGTTCGATCCGCCACCGGCTTCTCAAGTGACTTCAAACGAGGAAACGCGCCGATGAGAATAATTCTGCTGTGCCTCGCCGCTGCGCTGCTTGTCCCCCGCGCGCAGGCGCAGTCCGACCTGCGCGTGAGTGACGACAGGCACCACCTCGTGACCACAGACGGCAAGCCGTTCTTCTGGCTCGGCGACACCGCCTGGGAGCTGTTTCACCGGCTCAGTCGCGACGAAGCGGACATGTATCTCCAGCATCGCGCCAAGCAGGGCTTCACCGTTATCCAGGCTGTCGCACTTGCCGAGCTTGGCGGTCTGTCCGTGCCCAATGCGCACGGTGAGCTGCCGCTTCGCGACAATGATCCGGCGCAGCCGAATGAAGCATATTTTCGCCACCTGGATTTCGTCATCGACAAGGCGGCGGAGTACGGGCTGCACGTTGGATTGCTGCCGACGTGGGGCGACAAGGTGTTCAGGAATACATGGGGAGCAGGCCCGGAAATCTTCACGCCCGCGAATGCACGTGTATACGGCCGGTGGATCGGCAGCCGATACAGGACGCGCGCGAACATCATCTGGATTCTCGGCGGCGATCGCAATCCGCGCCCGAACACGCTTGATACCGAGGTGTGGCGCGCACTTGCGGCCGGTATCACGGAAGGCGTTGGCGGAGAGGACAACGCGCTCATGACCTTCCACCCCCAGCCCATCCGTACGGGCTCCGGCGAGTGGTTTCATCAGGACGCGTGGCTGGACGTCACCATGTTTCAAACGGGACACTGCCGCAACGCGAGCAGCTACGACAATATCCGCGCGGCGTATGAGCGCCTCCCCGCCAAGCCCGTCCTCGATGGCGAGCCGATTTACGAAGACCATCCGGTGTGCTTCAATGCGAAGGATCTGGGGACGTCCAGTGCGTACGACGTGCGCAAGGCCGCCTACCTGCATCTCTTCGCCGGCGCCTCTGGGCACACCTACGGGGCGCACCCTGTCTGGCAATTCTTCGCCACCAACCGGGAACCGGTCAACGGACCGCACATGGTCTGGCAGGCTGCGCTCGACTTGCCGGGCGCTGGCCAGATGCAATTCGTTCGGCGTCTGATGGAATCGCGGCCGATGCTCACTCGCGTCCCCGATCAGTCGTTGATCGTCGAGAATGATCTGGCACCTGCAGAGCGCATACAGGCAACGCACGGCGCCGACTATCTGTTCGTCTACAGTGCCGCGGGAAAGGCGTTCACCGTGAGGCTCGGCAAGATTTCCGGCATGGTGCTTCGCGCCGCATGGTTCGACCCCCGCAGCGGCAAGGTCGAGACGGCTGGTCTGGTGGACAACGCGGGCATCAGGCTTTTCACGCCGCCGCGCTCCGGGTACGGGCAGGATTGGGTGCTGATACTGGATGACAACGCGCGAGGGTACGGGCTGCCGTGATCCCCCGTCATCCCTTCCTCGAGCGGTTCACGCCGGATACTCTCGCATGCGGAGTAATCCGGGGCACGGCCTGATTGGGATGATGATGGCGCTGCTCAGAAATGAATGGATGCTGATGCCGGGGCTGGTGCTGAATCGGCGATACTAGGAGTATTGCAGGCAGGCCTGGAGGCGGTGAAGCACTGCGGCCGATTCGATCCTCACGAGGAGCACCAATGAATTGCCTGAATGCCTGCGCGCTGCTGGCCCTGAACGTCGCCGTCGCCGCCGCGCAGACGACGCCGGACGCCGCGCGGCCGAACATCATCTACATCATGTCCGACGACCACGCCGCACATGCCATCGGCGCCTACGGATCGCGCGTCAACAAGACGCCGAACATCGACCGGCTGGCCCGCGAAGGCGCACTGCTCACCAATGTCTTCGCGACCAACTCCATCTGCACGCCGAGCCGGGCGACGATCCTGACCGGCCAGTATTCGCACCTGAACGGCGTCACGATGTTCAATCGGTTCGAAAGCTCGCGCATGACGGCGCCGCGGCTGCTCCAGCAGGGTGGCTACTACACCGGGATGATCGGCAAGTGGCACCTCGGCAGCGATCCCGCCGGCTTCGACCACTGGGAAATCCTGCCTGGCCAGGGCGTCTACCATGATCCGGTCTTCTACACGGCCTCGAGCCAGAAGACGTATACGGGCCGCTATGTCACCGACGTGATCACCGAGCTCGCCCTGGATTTCCTCGAGACGCGCCCGCGCGACAAGCCGTTCTTCCTGATGATGCATCACAAGGCCCCGCACCGGCCATGGGAGCCGGACGCGGCGCACGGTGCTGAGTTCGCCGGCCGGCACATTCCGGAGCCGGCGACCCTCCATGACACCTATGAGACGCGCACCGATGCGCTGCACGAGAACCAGCAGCGCGTCGCCGCGGACCTGACCAACCGTGATCTCAAGTTGACACCCCCGACCGTTCTTGCCGGTCAGGATCTGGCGAGGTGGAACCAGATCAAGCCCGATTCGGTGTCGGTCGTCCGCAACGGCAGGAGCGTCGTTCTCAAGGGGCCGGCGCTCGCGGCGTGGAAGTACCAGCGCTACATGCAGGACTACCTCGCCACGGTGCAGTCGGTGGACGAAAGCATCGGCCGTGTCCTGGCGTATCTGGACAGGAGCGGCCTCGCGAAGAACACCATCGTCATCTACACCAGCGACCAGGGGTTCTTCCTCGGCGACCACGGGCTCTTCGACAAGCGCTTCATGTACGAAGAGTCGATCCGCATGCCGTTCCTGGTCCGCTGGCCGGCCGGCATCGCCCCGAGAACCCGCACCAATGCGATGGCGCTCAACGTCGACTTCGCGCCCACCTTCCTCGACGCAGCGGGCCTGCCGCCCTCGCCCGACATGCAGGGTCGCAGCCTGCTGCCGGTGCTGAAGCGCAGTACGCCGGCCGACTGGCGGACGTCGATGTACTACCGCTACTACCACGATCCCGGCGACCATAACACCAGGGCGCACTACGGCGTACGTACGCGTACCCACAAGCTGATCTACTTCTGGAAGAAGGATCAATGGGAGCTCTTCGACCTGGTTCACGATCCGCACGAGCTCCGCAATCTCTACGGCAAGCCGGGACAGCAGGTCCTGACGGCGAAGCTGAAGGCGGAGCTGGCCAGGCTGAAAAAGGAGGTTCGCGACGACGACCAGCTGGCGGATGAGCAGCTGCCCAATGGCGTTGACGGGCCAGTGGCGAAGCTGCGGGGGAAATAGGACGTGAACAGCACGGTGCGTCTTGTGGTGGCCGCAAGCGGCACTGCAAGGCCGGCCGTTCACTGAGGCAACCGTGCGCAAAAGTGGGGCTCGTGCGGCGAGCGAGGTCGTTGTAGTTTCGCGGATCGTCGACGAAGGCGATCACACTGTCCTTCGCCTGGAGTGTCTTGCATGACTCGCGTTCCCCGCACGTTTCTCGCTCGCGCGGTCGTGGTGGCCGCCGCAGTCGCCCTGCTCTCGAGCACTGCGTGTGAGAGCGCTTTCGCGCCATCGACCGCACCACCCCTCGCTCCGTCGTCGCCACGTTTCGCGACCGTACCAGCGCAGGGCACGTCGACGAGTCTCGATCTCGCCACCTGGAACGTCGAGTGGTTCGGCGATGCGGCAAACGGGCCGACCAACGAAACCCTGCAACAGGCGAACGTCCGGGACGTGATTGCCGGCGTCGACGCCGATATCTGGGCGCTCGAAGAGGTCGTGACGAAGGCCGCGTTCGACACGCTTGTGGCCCGCCTGCCTGGTTACGCCGGCGTGCTGGCCAACGATCCCAGTGTCGTGAACGGTCCGCAATTCTACAGCGATTTCAACAACGGCGAGCAGAAGGTGGCGCTCGTGTACAAGGCGTCGATCGCGACGCTCAACAGCGCGAAGATCATCCTCACGCAGAACGACTACGACTTCGCCGGTCGCCCGCCGATGGAGGTGAATCTCACTGTCACGTTGAACGGCGTGAGTGAGCCACTCGTCGTGATCGTGCTGCACATGAAATCGGGCGCCGACCAGGCGAGTTGGCAGCGACGGCAGAACGCCGGCATCGCGCTCAAGAATTATCTCGGCACGACCTATCCCACACAGAAGGTCATCGTGCTCGGTGACTGGAACGACGATGTTGATACGTCGATCCTCGTTGGCAGCCCCACGCCGTACGCCAACTTCGTGGCCGACAGCGCGAACTATCGCTTCCCGGCCAAGCCGCTGTCCGATGCAGGCGGCACGTCAGAGGTGAACTACGCCGGTTCCCTCATCGACCAGCACCTCGCAACGAACGACTTCTACGCCGACTACATCGCGAACTCGGCACTCGTCTTCCGCGCCGATCAGTACATCACGAGCTACGGTACCACGACAACCGATCACTATCCGGTGCTCACGCGCTATACCGTGCCGGGTGGCGGCCCGCCGCCGCCCAACAGCCCGCCCACGGCGAGCTTCACCAGCTCGTGCACCAACCTCTCCTGCACGTTCACCGACGCGAGCACTGACGCGGACGGCACCGTCGCGGCATGGAGCTGGACGTTCGGCGACGCCGGCACCTCCACGACGCGCAGCCCGACGCACACCTATGCGGCCGCGGGAACGTACACCGTGGGGCTCACCGTCACGGACAACCTCGGGGCGACGTCGAGCACCACGAGGTCGGTCACCGTGGCCGCGCCGGCCGGCGGCATCACGCTGACGACGCGCGGCTACAAGGTGAAGGGCAACGCGCGCGTCGATCTCATCTGGACCGGTGCTACTGGCAGCACGGTCGATGTCCTCCGCAACGGAACGAAGGTCGCGACGCCCTCGAACAGCGGCGCGTACACCGACGTGCTCGGGAAGGTGACTGGTACATTCACGTACAAAGTGTGCAACACGGGCACCACCGCGTGCTCACCGAATTCGAGCGTGGTTTTCTAGCAACGCGATGGAACGCGAGAGGGCCGGCGCACCAGTGCCGGCCCTCTCGTCGTTTCCCCGTCTGGAACGTTCGGAAGTGCTGGCGGGTTCAACCTTTCGAATTTCAGCGATTTCTGCGGCTGGATCGTATCAACTGAATACTCTGGCCCCACCACGCTCGTGCTGCGATTCTTCCGATGCGCCCCCCAGTACCGGGGCGCCGCTTTCATAGTTTTTTGTCTCGGCTCATCATCACTGTCCGCCGCCGCGCAATCGCTTGACGCGCCGGCGGACGTCGTGGTGCACCCGTCCGGCACGGACAGCCACGTCGCGGCCTTACCGCAGACGCACGCTGTGCGCACACGTGAAGTGGTGGTGCTCGATGGTCACCTCGACGAAGGCGCCTGGCGAAGCGCCCCGAAGACCTCGGCCTTCACCCAGACCGATCCGATCGACGGCGCGTCGCCGACCGAGCGCACCGAGATCTCGGTCATCTACGACGAGAGCGCCATCTACGTGGGCGCACGCATGTTCAGCGCTGGCGGTCAAGTTTCCCGCCGGCTCGGTCGCCGGGACAGCGAGCTGACTGACTCCGACTGGTTTACCGTCGTATTCGACAGCTACCACGATCATCAGGGTGGTTATCGCTTCCGGATCAATCCGAGTGGCGTGAAGGGCGACGATGCCAACTTCGATCGCACCTGGGATCCTGTCTGGGATGTTGCGGTGTCGGTGGACAGCGCGGGCTGGACGGCCGAGATGCGGATTCCGTTCAGCCAGTTGCGGTTCAGCACCGCGCCATCGCAGCTCTGGGGGATCCAGTTTCAGCGCGAGATCGCGGCAAAGGTGGAGAAAATGGTCTCCTCCTACACGCCGAAGAGTCAACCCCGCGGCGCCGCCAGGTACGGGCATCTGCTGGGCCTGGAGAACATTCCGCAGAGCCACCGGCTCGAAGTGCTGCCGTACGTGGCGGCACGAGCCGAGTACAGGAGAATTTCCCCCGCGGTCGGCGCCGGGTTCTCCAATCCGTTCCGCAACGGGCGTGATTACTTCAACGGCTCCGGCGCCGACGTGAAGTACCGTCCGACACCGAACCTGACGCTCGACATGACCATCAACCCCGATTTCGGCCAGATCGAGGCGGACGAGTCGCAGGTGAACCTGAGCGCGAGCGAGACGTTCGTGGGTGAGCGACGGCCGTTCTTCATCGAGGGTTCGAGCATCTTCCGCACGTCGCAGGAAGGCGGCGGAGGCGGCGGAGGCGGTGGCTTCGGTGGAGGCGGCGGTGGAGGCGGCGGTGGAGGCGGAGGCGGAGGCGGCGGAGGAGGCGGCAACGAATTGTTCTATACACGCCGCATCGGGCGCGCGCCCCATGTTGGCGCGCCCTCGGGCAGCGCGTACGCCGACGTGCCGGAAGCCGCATCAATCCTCGGCGCGGCGAAGCTCACTGGCCGCACGGCCCAAGGGTGGTCCATTGGCGTGCTCGACGCGGTCACCAACCGTGTGGCTGCCGAGTACGTGACCCTCGACGGATCGCGCGGCCGTGCGGAAGTGGAACCGCTCACGAATTACCTGGTGGGACGGCTGCGACGGGATTTCCGCGCGGGAGCGTCGAGTGCTGGCGCGATCGTCACACAGGTGACGCGGAACCTCAGCGATTCGCTGCTGACGGCGCGGCTGCACTCGTCGGCAACCGTCGTTGGGGCCGACGTCCGTCACGAGTGGGCGCAGCGCATGTGGGGAGTGACGGGTACGCTCGTCGGCAGCTCCGTGCAGGGCAGCCCGGGGGCTCTCATCGCCACGCAGCGCTCATCGCTCCGCTACTTCCAGCGCCCCGATGCGCAATTGAATCACGTGGATTCGTCGGCGTCTGCGCTGAATGGTTTCCAGTGGTCTGCCAACCTCAACAAGATGGCCGGGCTGCACTGGCGCGGGCACGTGTGGTTCAGCGGGACGAGCCCGGGCTTCGAGACGAACGACCTCGCGTTCCAGACGAACGCAGATCGCATGCGCCTCGAGGAGAGCATCGCCTACGAGGAGAACGAGCCCGGGCGCGTGGTGCGGAGGTGGGTGGTACGCGCGACGCCCGACCAGAGCCGCAACTTCGATGGCGATCTCACGGGCAATGGCCTCAAGGTGGATGGCGACATCACCTTCCTGAACTACTGGAACTCGCACCTGACCTTCGACCGCGATTGGACCACCACGGACGACCGGCTCACGCGCGGCGGGCCGCTCGCCAGCAATCCCGGACAGACCACCCTCGCCGCATCCCTGAGCACCAACCAGCGCTTCGCGTATACGGCTGGCATGAACGCCAACACGCGCCGCACCCCTGCCGGTGGATGGTCGAACTCACTCGGCAGCCGGATCGGGTTCAAGCCCAGCTCGG
>JBKJUW010000119.1:0-33072 GCA_046589725.1 Gemmatimonadaceae bacterium | reverse complement strand
TGAGCGGTCTCACGCGCGTGCGCCAGTTCGCGCAGGACGATTGCCATGTGTTCCTGCGCGAGGACCAGATCGAGGGCGAGGTGAAGTTCCTGATGGACTTCATCCTCGGCTACTACGAATCGTTCGGCCTCACGGCGACGCTGAAGTTTGCGACGCGCCCTGAAGAGCGCATCGGGACAGATGAGATGTGGGACCAGGCGGAGGGCGCGCTGAAAGCGGCGCTCGAGTCGACAGGGAAGCCGTATGCTCTAAAGGAGGGCGACGGTGCGTTCTATGGCCCCAAGATCGACTTCGACGTCACCGACTCGATTGGCCGCGCATGGCAGCTTGGCACGATCCAGCTCGACTATTCAAATCCGGAGCGGTTCGACCTCACCTATGTTGGCGAGGACAACGCGACGCACCGGCCGGTGGTGATTCATCGCGCGGTGAGTGGATCGTTCGAGCGCTTCATCGCGATTCTCATCGAGCACTTTGCCGGCGCGTTTCCGACGTGGCTCGCGCCTGAGCAGGTGCGAGTGCTTCCAATCACGGATGATCAACGGGACGTTGCGGCAGCCATCGTCGAGCGGATGCTGGTGGCGGGCATTCGAGCGCATCTTGACGACCGCTCGGAGACGCTCAAGTATCGTGTCGCCGAGGGGGCGCGGATGAAGGTGCCGTACATGTGCGTGGTTGGGCGTCGCGAGGCGGAGGCGGATCAGGTGGCGGTGAACACGCGTGGGGCGGGCGAAGGGCAGAAGCCTGCGCCGGTGGCCGTGGATGAGTTCATTGCGCGCATCCGTCGCGAGAGCGGTGATCGTCGACTTTTTCTCGAAGCGGGTGTCGTCGTGCCGTGAATCACGCTTGGTCAGGGTCGGCACGTGTGGTCTCGCGCTCTCTGCGGCTCCCTCGGCCTCGCGGCGACGAGTGGTCTCCCAGTAGCGCTCGCCGAGCACGCCGCGTCTTCACGCCAGCCAACTACCTCATATCCACCGGCAACGTAAAGAAGAACGTCGATCCTCGTCCGACCTCGCTCTCCGCCCAGATCCGGCCGCCATGCGCTTCGACAATGCCCTTTGCAATGGCCAGGCCGAGGCCAGCGCTCCCTCGGCCTTCGCGCTTGCCCTGCCAGAAGCGCTCGAACACGAGCGGCACATCGGTTGGCGAGATTCCGGGCCCGGTGTCGGCGACCGAAAGTATGATCACGTCGCCCGCGAGTTCGGCGCGAAGGTCAAGATGACCGCCGAAGGGAGTGAGCCGGATGGCGTTGGTAAGCAGGTTGCCGATTACCTGCAGGACGCGCCCCACGTCAGCGTACACGGTGAGGGCGGGCTCCGCGTGCCAGTCCAGTTGGAGGTGCTTCGCCGCTGCTTGAGCGTCATACTGCTCGCACGCACTCTCGAGGAGTGGCGTCACCTCGATCAATCGCCGCTCCAGCGCGAGCCGCCCCGTATCGATGCTGGCCGCGTCGAGCAGGTCGCGAACGAGGCGGTTCATACCGGCGACCGTCCGCTCCATCACCGCCAGCAGCCGCGTTCGGCTCTCCGCCGCGAGTGTGTCGTCCAGGAGGAGCGCCACACTCGCGGAGATCCGGTCCAACGGATTCCGGAGGTCGTGCGCGACGATGGCCAGCACGTCGTCACGCAGGTGCACCGCCGCCTCCTGCACGCGCAACGCGTGGGCAAGTCGGGCGCTCTCCTTCGCCAGCGCCCGCTGCGTGCGTGCAAGCTCCGAGTTGGCGGACGCGAGCTCCTCGAAGAGTGGCTCGAGGCGGAGGTCGCGTGCATACTCCACTAACCACAGGCGCTCGCTCGGATCTTCCCGCCCCCACACGACGGCGAACGTGCGAAGGTCCAACCCCTCGCGGCTCTCGACGTTGAACTCCCAGAGCGACCCATCCGCCATCGGGGTCTCGCGAGCCAACAGGCGGGCCCACTTCGCGTGCGAGGTCACATCGAGGATGTCGGCGAAGGATCGGCCGACAAGGTCCTGGGCAACCAGCTGCTCCAGCCTGCCATTGGAATCGGTCACGAGGCCGGCGGGGGTGAGCTCGACGACCGCGCCCGGAAAGCCGAGCAGGCACGCGTGAAGCTCGCGACCCGTGGGCCCCTGGGTCATCCGAATCGCTCGCGCAGGAGCTGCACCGCGCCGGACGCATCGTGCGCCATCGCGTCCGCGCCCACGCGGTGGGCCAACGTGTCGTCGTCGAGAAAGAGGCGTCCCCCAACCAAGATGTACGGCGCCGCCTCGCCGGTGGCCGCCCGGAGGGCCTGGATGAGGGACCGCAGCTGCGGAAGGTGCGGTGCGAGGGACGCCGAGAGCGCCAGCACGTCGGGCCGATCCCTGAGCACCATCGCGACGAGGCTGTCCTGTGCAACGGCTGCGCCAAGGTAGGTGGCGTCCCAGCCCTGGAGCTCCAGCAGGTCGCAGATCATGCGCAGCCCGACCTCGTGCTTCTCCGTCTCGGCGCAGGCAGCGAGGAGCGTCCACCCATTCCGGCTTGTCGTCATGCAGAAGTCGGCGTACAGGCGCCCCATGGCAATCTGCGTAACTGCCGTCGCCAAATGCTCTTCCGCGACCGTGATTTCGTTCTCCTGCCACAGCCGCCCGATTTCCCGGAGCGCCGGTTGGAAGACCTCCAGATAGAGGGCCGGGAGGCCGAGTCCATCGGCACGCGCGTCATCGACCACGGCGAGGGCACGCCGGCGGTCGCCCGCGCGCAACGCGTCCAGATACACGCGCCACCAGTCCACGGTCACGGCGCTGCATCGTGCGAAAGTGACGCCAGGCCCGCCTGCAGGCAGGGGAGCACGCAGGCCGCCTCGTCGGGACGAAGGCGTTGCTGAAGCACGCCCAGTGTGGCCTCGAGGCTCCGACGCACGTCCTGGCTGCCAATTCCGCGCGCGGAGAGCAGGTTTTCCAGCCAGCGCACATATCGCGAGAAGAGCGCTGGATCATTGAGTGCGACCGCGGGTGCGAGATGCTCGAGGGAGTAGTGCATGTCCTGGAGACACTTTGCGTGGCCGGCCTCGCCGAATCGCTCCAGCAACGCCGGGTCACCCGCGTAGAGGGCGTCCGTGATGGCTCGCGCCAGTTCCTCCTTGCGGCCGAGAATCGAGTCCGAGGCGCGCGTCGCGACTCCCGATGCGTTCAACGCGTGGCGCCGCGCGAATCCAGCAGCACCTCATAGGCCTCATGGCGCACGCTGCTCCTTCCCATGATGTCAGCCGGCTCGCGCGAATGCGCCACGGCGCGTTCGTCGCTCCGCATGTAGCGACGGAAGGCGTCGGCGTCCGTCCAGGTCGTGAGGAAGGTGTGGGTTGCCGTTCCGGCCTGCGGCTTGAGGAGCTGCAGGTAGAGAAAGCCGGGGAAGTCGTCCACCAGTCCAGCGCGCTGCTGAAAGTGCTGCTCCAGCCCCGCGTGGTCAGCCTCGGGAACCGTCAGGTGCGAGAGAAACACGAACATGCAGCACTCGGGTCGGTTGGCTGGACAGGCGCGCCGGAACGCTGGCCCGCATGCGCATGGTTGCGTGAGAGACGAAGTGTGTCACCAAGTTCCCTCCTCGAAATCCCTACCCACTCAGCATCACAGGCACGAGAGTGACAGCTTCTAAACTATTGCGCAAGGTGGGCGCCCGGAGACCGGAAAGCTCAGCCACATGATTCCCTGTAATTGTGGCTCATTGTGCGCCGCAAGAATCTCGCGCGCACGGCCCTACGCGGCAATGTTACTACGGGCACTACCGCTAAAGGACTGCGGTACTGAGCGGTGTTCAATGCCGACCCGTTCGGCCCTCCTAGTTATAGTGATCGATGCAAATACGCATGGCCTCGGCGACAAGATTGTCGTCGTCCGTTTCCGGCTTCAGCGACGCCGTGGTCTGCTTGATCTGGATGATAATCGCTTCCAACGGCCAGCCCGCGCCTTGCAGCAATTCGACTACGGCGCACACTGATTCCGTCATGGCCGCGCGATGCTCGGCGGCGCGAGTTGTCTTAGCGACTCGGATCGTATCCCGGAGGGCGGCAAACTGGGCGACGTGATCGAGATTTTTTGTTGGGAAAGCAGCCGCGTCAATCTCGTGTCCGGCGCGTTGTACTACTGGAAGATGGCGACGCAGACCATGCTCGCGAGTCGGGAGCAGCTTGTCGATCAATAGCTGGAAGTCTGCTTCCGTCAGATGCGCGCCCGGCTCGCGAAACCGCGCCTCAAGCTCCTCTCGTTCAGAGGGAGTCTTTTCCTTTACCTGTTCCACTGGTCCCGCCCCCGTTCCGTCACCCGGATGCACCACGAACAGCCGGGGCAAGGGAGAGTTGCGGCGCCACAAAGCAATGTAGCGATCTCCTGCGCCGCTGTACCATATCGTACATCAACGGGTCGAGCTGTTATCCGTGCACTCGTGTATGTTAGGTGCCGCCGAGAGTGCTCCGTTCGCGCTGTGGCAGGCACGGCGCGAAGGCACGGGCAAGAGCGGTATGTGCCTTTCCCCCGTGTGAGGGAACGATGCACAGGCACCGGGCAATGGATTTCTCACTGAACGTGAACGCGATGGAAACGCATAGTCAGGCGGAGCGACGCGTCGGGGTGCCAAGCCTCCTGGATAGCCCCTTCGCCGGGCCCGGCGAAATGCGGACGCTGTGCCGCGAGTTCGACTGGGCGGCGACGCGGCTCGGCGCGGTGCAATGCTGGTCGTCGAGCCTCCGCTCGACGGCCGCCCTGATCCTTGCGGCACGTATCCCCATGTTACTTTTTTGGGGACGGGACCGAGTTCAGATCTACAACGATGCGTACCGCCCGAGCCTCGGCCAGAGTGGGCGACATCCCCGTGCGCTCGGGATGCGCGGTGAGGAGTGCTGGACCGACATCTGGGCCGTGATCGCATCGGATCTCGACGCGGCCTTGCTTCGCGCCGAGTCCACGTGGTACGAGGATCGCCTCATACCGATAGAGCGAAACGGGCACCTCGAGCCGGTCTGGTGGACGTACAGTTACAGCCCCGTCTGGGACGATGACGGGCACGTGGGCGGGGTGCTTGTTGTCTGCCAAGAAACCACCGAGCGCGTTGAGGCAGAACAGCGACTGCGCGAGACCGCTGCGGAGCTCGCAGAGCAAGTGGAGGAGCTCCGGGTAACCACATTGACATTGGAACAGCGCAGCGCGGAGGCGAAACGGGCGGCGGAATTGATCCACGAAAGTGAATTCCGGCTCCGCGCAATGATCGACGCATTGCCGACGCTCGCGTGGACCGCGCGTGTGGACGGGTACATCGACCAGTACAACGCGCGTTGGTACGAATTCACCGGCGCCAAGCCCGAGGACATGGAAGGCTGGGGTTGGCAGTCCGTGCACGACCCCGCGAAGCTTCCAGAGGCGTTGAGCCGCTGGCAGCACTCCATTGCCACCGGTTTGCCGTTTGAGATGATCTTTCCGCTTCGCGGCGCGGATGGGCAGTTCCGTTCCTTTCTGACGCGCGTCACGCCACTCAAGAACGAGGACGGAGTGGTCCAACGCTGGTTTGGGACCAATATAGATGTCGAGGACGAGCGCGTCGAACGAGCCCTATCGGAGGAAGCGAGTCAGCGCACCGCTCGTCTTCTGATGCTGACCGCCTCCTTGGCGGCGGCGGTGACGGTGGACGACGTGGCTGCCATCGTCGTTGCGGAAGCCGTGGAGGCCACCGTTGCTACGACTGCTGCACTCTTCACACTCCTTCCAGGAAGAGAGGAGGCGATCACGGTGCGTCATTCAGGGTTGCCTGCGATGGCTCTCGAGAGCTACGCCCGCTTCCCCCTCACCTGGCCGTCACCGGCCGCGCGTTGCCTTCGGAGTGGCGAAGCAATCTTTGTGGAACACCGCGACGGCCCTGACGGCTTGCTCGCACAATTCCCCGAACTGCGTGAAGTGTGGAGGGAACTCCGGACACACGCGCTCGCGACCGTGCCGTTGATCGCCGCCGGCGAGATCGTTGGGGCGATGTCATTTACCTTCGATTCACCACGCCGCTTCAGTTCCGACGATCGTGCGTTCTTCCTCGCGCTGGGTGAGCATGCGGCGCAGGCACTTGAACGCGCGCGCCTCTTGAGCGCAGAACGCGTGGAACGCGCCGCTGCGCAAGAGGCGAACCGTGCGAAAAGCCGCTTGCTCTCGACCGTGAGCCACGAACTCCGCACGCCAATTAACGCGATTGCTGGCTATTCGCAATTGCTCGAGATGGGAATTCGAGGACCCATTACGGAGCCCCAAGCCGCCGATCTCGCTCGAATAGGCAGCGCGAGCAAGCATTTGCTCGCCCTGATTCGAGATGTTCTCGACTTCGCGCGTATCGAGTCGGGACACGTCGCGTTCCACATCGAAGCTGTGAATATAGAGGCGGCGCTTGCCGACGTCGAAGCGCTGACGCTCCTGCAGGCGCGCGCACACGGTGTCGAACTCGAGCGCCCGACTACGCTGGTGGCAGGTGAGCCATCGGTCCGCTGTCGCGCCGACGCGGAGCGCATTGGGCAGATTCTGACGAATCTGGTTACGAATGCGATCAAGTTCACCGCGCCCGGTGGACGCATCACGCTCCGGTACGAGGTGGTGACCAGCGCCGAATCACGAACGGTTCGGGTCCACGTTGCCGACACGGGGTGTGGCATCGCCCGAGAACACCTGACGCGCATCTTCGAGCCGTTCGTTCAAATTGACCGAGAACTGAACGTGTCGTCACACAAGGGCGTCGGCCTCGGGCTCGCGATCAGCCGCGATCTCGCGCGCGGAATGGGGGGCGACCTCACGGTGGAGAGTACCTATGGCGTCGGTAGCACCTTTACGCTGGCGCTTCCAGCAGCATGACGCCAGATGATCGAACGTCGGGAAGAGGATTTTGAAAAATCCGCGCAAGAGGATTGCGCGACTGTCAATCCACACTTCAGCTGGCGTTGGCGCACACCAGCTTCACGGAATACGAATCCGGAGTGTCGGGGGGCAACGGGTAGCTAGCGTCCGGAGCGCCGAGGGCGCTGGCAGCAGAGCGTCCGACACGGTCTCGCGGCGGAATGCTGACGATCACGGACCCGTCGGCGTTGATGTCGCTGGTGAGATCGCCGCCCGTCAGCACACCAAACGCCTTCTTCCCGGTCGCGCAGGAGCGCACCACGGCGGCTGCGTCTGCATGGCGCGCCACGTGGTACCAGGTGTAGTACGTTTCGCAATATCCTCCCCGCAAGGGGGTACTTTGAACGTAGTTAGCGCAATATGACCCCTCGGTTACCGTCGTCGTCAGCGTCGAGTAGCTGTTCGAGACCGTGGCCGTCATGACTTCGTACCCCGTGACCCCGCCGCCCGACGACGCTCCGCCGGCGAAGCTGAACTTCACGTGCGATGGCGTGCTGCAATCGATCTTCAAAGTCGGTACGGCAGCTGGATCGATGCGATAGACCGTACCGGTCAGCGGGACGTAGCAGGCCCACAGCAGTGTCGGGGACGCGGTCTGGGCGTCAGCGCGGGGAGTCCAACACGCACACGCGACGGCGACAAGAGTCACAATGAGTCGGCGAGTCATGGCTGATCCGGAGTGGGGGAGACATGCGACATGGAGGCTTCGACCTGGCGTGCCTCCGCGAGTGAGAGACGAACGGCATCAAGATCGGCGGCTCCTCCTTGGTGATCCCTGACCGCCATGCGCGAGACGATTCGATCGGCACGATCGAGCGCATGCTTCAGGTCTTGCACGTGACCTTGCTCGATCGCAGCGTTCGCTAGACGCAGCGCCTCCTGAAGCGTCGAGTCGTGCTCGAGCGCGTCCAGGCTGGGAGCCAATCGAGTCAGCGCGTCGGCGAGACCGTTCCGCGCTGCCGCTGCGCTGGTACTCGGGTCGTGCGTGACGGCGAGCGGCTGCGTTGGCGCCTCGGTGCAGGCGATCATAACCGTCAATATCAAACCACCATAGCAGCCCCGCCCGATGCAGCGGGCAGGCGATCCAAGCGTTGGCGTCATGACATCCTTGTCTGAGGTGAGAGTGTTCGCACCCGTGTTCGCCGGGCGCGCGCACGTGATGACCAAAAGGTCGTAGCGGGTCAATCGCCGGTGTCATCGGCTGGCATCAATTCCTATTCGCAGCCAGATCAACGACGGAGCTCCGGGGTTGATGGGCACAGGTTAGCTGGGGGTCATTCCGCGCATCCGGCGCCGCCTCCGGGCTCCGATACCGCCGATGGAGAGCAAACCGCTGGCGAGCAGGATGACGCTCGCTGGCTCTGGCGTGGCGACGACCGGCATCGTCCGTAGATCGAAGGCGAGGCCCGTCTGGCCGCCATCACTCCAGGTATCAGCGACGCTGAAGGTCTGAATGTCATACGCACCGGGCGCGGCGGTCGTCTCCCAGATCAGGCTCGAGCCCGTGAACCCACTGGGATTGAGCGGGCCGTCGTGCAAGGCGAGCCAGTACACTCCGTCGCTGAGCGTTCGCGCGCCGGTGGCGAGATCGAACTGCCAGGAGAAGGCGCCCGGTGACGATGCTAACTCCGTTCGCAGCGTCGCATCCGCGACGGCGTTTCCCTCGAGCGCGACGCTGGTGCCGGGACTGCCTCCCTCATCCCGCAGGATTTGCCAGAATATGTCGGGAGTGTAGGGCGCGTTTTGAAACAGGATGCCCCAGAATCGGATCGCGTCGAAACTGGTTGGTGCCGAGATGGAGAACACCGACGCCGCGCGATTGTCGTCGAAGATATTCCAGCCGGCGCCGCTATTCGGGGCACCGCCGTTCACGGCGACTTGCGCGAGTGTGGGGGCCGCCGCGGCACACAACGAAACTGCTGCGGTCATGAGAGATCGAGTCAGCATTCGCATGGCGTACTCCGGGAAACGCGTAAAGACGCGGGGGCGTGAAGCGCAGAGGCGCGCGGGGGTGAGTGGCTCATGGTTGACGCGATGCCGCTTCGATCCGCGCCACGGCTGCTGCGAGGCCGTCGAGCCGCGCGGACTGTCGAGCATTTTCTGCCCGAAGACGACCGTTCTCCGTTTGGAGATCGCGCGTGCGCACCTCGAGCGCCTGGATGGCGAGCAGACTCACGCCGTCGGCGTCCACGGTGGCGATCGCCGTTTCGCCTGCGCCGAGGTGGAAGGCGGCGTAGAAGTCCTGCGCGGTCGGACCGAGGTGGCGGACCGACGCGTCTTCCGCCTTGTAGCCCCACTGCTGAACGGGCATGGCGGCGAGGCGCGAGAGCACGTCCTCGCCGGAAGTGCGCTCGAAGAGGTGCTTCCGGTTGACGTCCGAGCTGTTGGTCCACGCGCCGCCGCTGGAGAGATAGGCGCCAGTGGATGTCTCGAGGAAGCGACCAGCAGTGGCGGTGACGCCATTGTTGGTGCCAAACCAGAAGTTCTGCGCTCGCACGGCAAACTGATTGGGCACTACCGCCAGCAGAGGAGTCAGAAACCCCTTGCTCGCGTCACCGTAAACGAAGCTCCCCTCTTGAGAATTCGTCGAGGCCGAATTTCCAATGGCCGTGCTCCACATGCCGCTCGCGGTTGTATACGACCCCATCGCCGTCGATACCAACCCGCTGGCGACGGTGCCCGCGCCCATCGCAGTGCTAAGTACGCCACTAGCGAGGCTCCCTTCACCCATCGCCGTCGAATTTTCACCCCTGGCATACGTGTTCGACCCCATCGCGGTGGACGCAAGTCCGCTGGCGACGGTGAATTTTCCGAACGCAGCGGACGAAACGCCACTGGCGGTTGTGGTGTTCCCGAGTGCGGTAGCCCCCGTACACGTCAACCCCGCCGCGACGATATCACATCCGGTACTCAAGTCCGGCGCAGTCCGGAAGCGGAAACCGCCGCTCGCGCGGACGGCAAACTCATTTGCAGTGTTGGCTGTCAGGTTGCTGGGACTCGATCCGTCGCCGTACACAAACGCGCCAAACTTGGAGTTGGTCGATGCGTTCGCCCCCATCGCCGTCGAGTTGTCTCCGCTCGCGATAGTGTTGGAACCGAATGCCGTCGCGACGTTTCCGCTTGCCGTCGTACCACGCCCGAACGCCACCGTGTTAATTGCGCTCGCGGTTGTGCCGCTCCCGAAGGCCGTGGAGTAGAGTCCGATCTGGCGGTCGTCCCACTCAGTGCCGTCGACATTACCCGCCCGGAACGCCGCCTTGCCCGGATACCACATCAACCGCGTTCCTGCCCCAGTGGCGGGAATCGCGCCAGCGCCCGAGAAACCTGTCACCGCGAACCCATTCGTCGCGTTGCGGACCCCATTCGCAAGCAGGTACTGCGGATGATCGTCGCTCAGCAATCCGGTCAGCGCACCGTGACTCGTGACACCACCGCCACTCGGCGACGCTGTTGGTTGCCAGGCCGTGCCATTGAAGCTCAGGAACTGGCCAGTCGTCGGTGCCGTGGCGGAGAGCGGTGTCCCCTGCAGCCGACCGACAGTAAGACTTGGATAGGTGCCGGAGAGATCGCCCGTTGCGGTTGGGAAGTTCGCACCCGGCACGGCGGTCGGTGTCCAGGCGGTTCCGTCGAACGTCAGCACCTGACCCGCCGTGGGCGGCGTCGTCCCCAGTGAACGTCCGAGGAGCTTGGCGACCGTCGCGCTTGACAGTACGCCCGTAAGGTCGCCACCCGTCGGGTCGGTAACGCGCCACGCATTGGCACCGTCGACCCAACTGAACTCGACGTGCGCCGCCGACGTGCACGCCTGCTTCACATCGGATTCCTTGATGCGATACACCGTCCCGGTAAGCGGGACGTAGCAGGCGTAGTAAACCTTCGGCGCACTCTGCGCGCCCAGCGCTCGCTCACCTCCGGGCCCGGCGACCACTGCCAGCGCCGCCATGAGAAGGGAGATTCGGCGCCTGGCGCCGCACGACCAATTGATCCGCATGATGCTCTCCACCCTGATGATGAATCTCTCTTGAACGATGATCCTTCTATCACGGCCCTCGGGGGCCGTATTACGCCTTAGCAGATCACCGCGACGGCAACCCGGCGTCGGTAGCAGCGAGCAGGCGCATGTGATCGAGCAGGAGGCGCAAGACCCCGAGCTCCGGCTGGTCAGCCGAGTTCGAAGGCGCGCCACTGCCCATAGATTCGTTCGCGCCGGTCGCTCCCTCAGCGGCGGCCAACGTGCTTTCCGCCCGCGCGACCGCCGTCCGCAATGCCTGTCGGTCACGACCGCGCACCGCCGAGGCAAGGCTGTCGAGGAGTGGCGCCATCGCGTCGCGTGAGAGGGGGGTCGCCAGACCGGGCAGCACTCGCACGCGTGCGTCTTCAAACGCCACCTGGAACGCCACTGCGTCGGTCTCGCTGAGGACCAGCGGAGCCAGCCTCCCGCCAGGTGTGATACCGGTAGGCGCGTCACCGCACGCGATAGCAGTGCCGGCGACAAGTACGACGGCGAGTCCAGCGCCGCGGCGCGACCGACGAGAGGTCATGAGCGTCTCCGTGAAAACGTTTGAGCGTGATGCAGGTGAGCAATCTCGCCATCGTGCATCAGGCGACTATCATGCGAACTATCATCTCGACGACGCGAGTTCTAAGCCCTTGCGCACATGCCACTTGAACGTGCCGCGGGTCTCGCAGTAGGGGGCCGAACCTGAACCCTTTCCTGCGTCAGCGATCCGGATGTGTTGCACAAAAACAGCGGTTCCCGACCGTTTCTCGCCGCTACCATGACTTTTCGCCTCGCCTGAAAAGACAATTCAGTCGCGCTTCGTTCTTGCTGCACCGCGCGCCGACGATGCGACGGCGCTGGGGACGAGATCATGCCCGAATCGCCTCCTCCCTTCGAGTCACGGAGTTCGTTGCGCCTTCGGACCTTGGCGGGTTGTGGATCGTAGAAGGCACCGCCGACAAATAACGGCCGCGGCTTCTCGCGTTGCTGGCCATCCTCGCCGCGGTCGGCGCTAGGGGGGCCAGTTGCGACCAGCTCATCGGGATATTGTGGCCCGACTCCACATCCGACCGCGCGCGACACGCGCTCTCGCAGACCATCTACGGGCATGCGCCGGGACGAAGGTGCCCGCGTCATCCTGAGGACTCCGAACTTCGTCCGGATGCGCAGGGACGCCGGACCGTCCCAGCGCTTTCCATGCGCGAGGAGTGGTGCAACTGTCAGCGAGGTGGTGAGCGCCAAACAGTGGTATGCACCCATCAGCGGGCTACTCCGGGTCGTATCAGGGGAGGGGAATGTCAAGGCGCATGCGAGACGCCGTTCCGCTTGCGGCGCGTGACGCCGAATACACCGACGAGTCCCGTGACGACCAACACCATGCTCGCGGGCTCGGGCGTCGAAACGACTGCGCTTTCGAACTGAATGTCGTCCACGGATGCGGAGACGTTGTAGCGGTTGAGGGAGAGAACCACACGGTCGATCCCGCCTGCGTCCTGCCAGCCGATGAAGTCGACGGCCGGCGCACCGAGACCGGCATACGCCAACACACCGAGAATCGAGTTCCCCTGGCCGAATACGGTCGCCGTGAAAGCCGCGGGATACTGGTCGAAGGTGTTGGCGTCCAAGCCGAACGCCCGCGTGAACGTCAAGAAGGTGATCGTGAGATCAGATCCGACTGCGAGGAGGTCGTTCGAAGGCGAGCCGTAGTAGTTCGGTCCGTCCATTTGCAGCCCGCTGGCTGAAAAGCGAACGCCGGGCAGGACGGGACCTCCGTACGGCGACCCCGTGCTGTTGTCGAGGATACCTGAGTTCAAGCCGACAGCATTGCCGCTCCCAATCGTGAAGGAGTTGAAGGTCTCCGTCACCGACGAGGGGAGAATGCCGTTGAGCTGCACTCGGGTTGTAACCTGCTGCGCCGATCCGAGAGACGGCACCGCCAGCGCCGCCAGGACGACGAACTTCATGAATGGATGTGTGACCGATAACCTTGTTCGTTTGGGGACAAAGGCTGACGAAACCGGGTAGGGACGAGATGTCATGAGAGTCTCCGTGAAGGCGTTTGGACGTGATGCAGGCGGGTAATCTCGCCATCCTGCATCAGGCGACGATCATGCAACTATCATATCAACGACGGGAGTTCTAAGCCCTTGCGCACATGCCACTTGAACGTGCAGCGAGTCTCCCAGTGGGCACCCGAACCTGAAGCATCTCATTCTTCGGCGAGCCCGATCTGTTGCACGGATACAGCAGTTCCCGACAATGGCCCGCCCTTAGAAAGGCAAATCAGGCACGCTTCAGAGTTCCTTGCTGCGCCGCGCGCCGGCGGCTACAATCGTCCGACGGCGCTGGGGACGAGAGCATAATCGGATGGCGTCCTCTCTCTGAGTCACGGAGCTCGTTGCGCCTTCGGACCTTTGGTGGGTTGTGGATCGTAGAAGGCGCCGCGGACGATGGCGGCCCGCGGCCGCGGCCTCTCGCGTTGCTTGCCATCCTCGCCGTGGCCGGTGCCAAGGGGGCCAGTCGCGACCAGGTCATCGGGATATTATGGCCCGACTCCACGTCTGACCGCGCGCGACACGCGCTCTCGCAGACCATCTACAGCATGCGCCTGGACGAGGGTGCCCACGTCGTCCTGACGACGCCGAACCTGCGTCTGGACGCGGACCTCATCTCGAGTGACGTCGCGGACTTTCAGGCCGCCGTGCGCGACAAGCACTGGGACGAGGCCGCGCGATTGTACACCGGACCGTTCCTCGGCGGCTTCTATCTCGACAATGCGCCTGAGTTCGAACGGTGGATGGAGGCGGAGCGGGCTACGCTCGGCGGCGCAGGGCTTCGAGCGATCGAAACCGCGGCGAAGGCAGCCGCGGCCGACGGGCGCCAGACGGAGGCCGGTGAACTGTGGTACCGGCTCGCGGAGTTGGATCCGGTGAATGCGCGATTCGCGATCTTTTGTATGGAGGCGCTGGTCGCGCAGGGCGACCGAGCGAGCGCTCTCGCACACGGCAAGGCGTATGCGGAACTGCTGAAACGCGAGCTCGACGCGGAGCCGGATATTGCCGTGCAGCGTTTGATGTCATCGTTGCGAGAGGCGGACCCGGAGAGCGCAGACCTCGTCCGTCCATTCGAAGAGGCGCCCGAGGACACGATGCCAGAGTCGCGCGTCGCGGAGCCGACCGGGTTCATCGCGACGGCGCACCCGCTTCCCGAACCGATGGTTCGTTTCGACTCGGCTCGCGGAACGCTTCCGTTCTGGAAGACGGCGGTCATCGGCGCGAGTCTGCTCGGGATCGGAATATTTGGGACGCTCGTTTGGCGTACCGTTGCCAGTGGCCACGAGACGCGCCCGGTGCTGGCTATGGGACGCATTCGTGACTTTAATGCGCCAGCATCCGACTCTGGCTCGTCCGAATTGGGATTGAGCGAAATGTTCGCGACAAGCCTAGGTCGGCTCGATGGTGTGCAGGTCATCGCGGGGTCGCGCATGCTCGAGCTCATTCCGCGCGGCGCTGATACGTCACACACGGCCATGAGGAATGCCGCGCGGCGAGCTGGCGCCACCGAGATGATCGAAGGGGAGTTCATTTCATTGTCCGGCCGCCGGCTCAGGCTGGACATCAGGCGCGTGGACGTCGGCCGGGGTCTCGTGCGCTCAGGTTACCAGATTTCCGGCACCGACCGGATTGCGCTCCTCGACAGCGCGACGGTGATCCTTGCCGGCGACCTCCGTGTGGGCGCACCGGTTGGGTCGTTCGCGACCGTGTCCACGCGATCGCCGACCGCATACCGATTATATGGGGAAGGGCTCCGCGCCTTCTACCAATCCGACGTTTACAACGCCGGTCGCCTTTTTCGCGCAGCCATGGGTGAGGATCCGGCCTTCGCGATGGCCGCGTACTATGCATGGCGTTCGGCGGTCGCGACCGGCGATACGTCCCGGATCATGTTGTCCGAACGCGCATTACAACTCGCGTCGCGCGCGTCTGACCGCGACCGGCTATTGATTCGTACCGATGTGGGCTGGGCCCGCAATGAGCCCAGCGCAATCGTCGCCGCCGAATCTCTCGCGGCGAGGTATCCGCGCGATCCCGAAGCGCTCGTGCGCGCTGCCCAAGCGCTGCCGAACCTCGCGCGCGCGACGTTGCTTGCCGACAGGTCGATCAGCCTCGACTCGGCGGCCGGGGTGCTGCCGACGGCGATTTGCCGGATGTGTGATGCCCTGAACCAGCTCGTGGACCGGTACGAGTGGGCGGATTCTTCGGCGGCTGCCGAGCGCACGCTTCGCCGCTGGATCGCTCTGCGACCGGGCGACTCGCGGCCGTGGGCTCGCCTCGCAGATATTCTGCTCGGCGTCGGCCGGCGCGACGAAGCACAGGCGGCGATGCACAGAGCCGAAGCGATGGGCGTTCTGCGCGGAGACGCGTTCACATTGAGTTTCGTGTGGAGCGCGCGCTCGGACGACTTTGCGGCAGCTCCAGCGCAATGCGATGCCGGCCTCGCGATGGCGGATATTGCTCAATTCACGAACGCCCGGTGGTACTGCACGATCGTCTTGCGCATGCAAGGGCGATATCGCGAGGCGGCGGCGCTGAATAACGAGGGTCGCATCCCGCGGACGAACCGCTCCCGTCGCGAGCCGGTGAAGGACCGGTTCCAAATGGCGATCCTCGCGATGGAGATGGGGCACCCACTTACCGCGGCCGGCGAATTCCTCGCGTTGGCGAAGACGGCGGGCAATAGCAGCGGTGAGTCCGAGGCCTGGCGGGCGCGCGACGTCGCGTGGTACCTCACACTCGGCTCAACCGCGGCCGTTGCCGGCGGCGATACAGCGCGTGCGCGCGCGCTCGTTGATTCCATCGAAGCTACAGGGCGACGGAGCTGGTATGGCCGAGATCCGCTCCTGCACCATTTCGTGCGGGGTATCCTCCTGTCGCGGGCGCATCAGGACACGGCCGCCGCGCGCGAGCTTCGGGCCTCGATCTCTTCGCCCACCAATGGCTACACGCGCGCGAACTACGAGTTGGGCCGTACCATGCTCGCGCTGCACCGCCCCAGCGAAGGCATCCTCATCGTCCGCTCGGCGCTACGCGGCGGCATCGAAGGGTCCGGTCTCTACATCACGCGAACGGAGCTCCACGAGTTGCTGGCGCAGCTGTTCGACTCGGCGGGTCAACGAGACAGCGCCTCTGCGCACTACGCGGTGGTGGAGCGGGCGTGGCGAACCGCCGATCCGTTCCTGAAGCCGCGGTATGAAGTGGCCAGGCAGCGGATGGCGCGATAGTCGGCCGTCCGCACTCAGAGCGTGGTGAGGTTCAGGGAAGCACGGCTATCGCCACGTGCGACGGATACCTCGTCGTCCGCAGCACGCGATGCGTCTGCGCCCTGTAGTCGCGGGCCTTCGCGAGGAAGATGTTCGGCACGAACGTCTGCGGGTTGCGATCATAGAGCGGAAACCAGCTGCTTTGCACCTGCACCATGATGCGATGGCCGGCGCGGAAGGTATATGCCTGCTGATGCAGATCGACCGTAAACGGCACAACCGTATTTGCCGGAATCGCCTCGGCGCGCGAGAACGAGTTGCGGTAGCGACCACGCATGATCTCACCGGACACCATGAGTTCATAGCCGCGCATCGGTGCCGCCACGCCACTGTCAGGGTAGACGTCGATCAGCTTCACCACCCAATCGGCATCCGATCCCGTCGTGCTCGCGAACAGCTTCGCGGCGATGTCGCCCGCGATCGTCAGATCGGCCGTGAGTGGCTCGGTCTGCCACGTGAGCACGTCGGGACGATTGTCGACGAAACGCTGGTCGCGCACGAGCCAGCTTTCCCACTCGACATACGATGGAATCGGCCGCGGGCGGTATGGCACCGGATGCGCTGGATCGGATACGAACTGGTCGCTGCCAGATGATACGGTCGGCGCATCGAAGCCGAGTCGGCCGTGGTCGAGCAGGTAGAGACTGCGCGTTGTCGCGTTCTTTGCCGGCCACGTGTCGAAGGTGCGCCACCGGTTGATGCCGGCGTCGAACACGGTGGCTTCGGGAATGTCTTCGCTGGCGCGTTCCTTCAGGTACTTCGCGAAGAAACGCGCTTGGAGTACGCGAAAGTCACTGCCCGTAGCGCGACCGAATCGGATGGCGGCCAGTGAGTCCGCGGCCTCGTCGTACCACTGGCCGTGAAACCATGGGCCGATCACGATCTTGTTGATGTGGTTTGCGTCCGTCTTCTCGAGCGCGGCGTACGACGCCTGCGGTCCGTATCCGTCCTCCTGGTCCCAGAATCCGCCGACGGTGAGCGTCGGGATGCTCGTGTGGTGCAGGTAGCGTTGCACTGCACGCTGCTGCCACACCGAGTCGTATGCCGGGTGCTGCACGAAGCGCTGCCACGTCGGCCACTTGTTCGCCCCAGTCCAATGCGCGAGTGAGTCCAGTGTCGGGAAGGACGCATACCAGTCGAACGTGTCCCACCGTGTGATGCGCAGCGGGCCCGTGCCGGACTGCTTCGCCTCGCGCCCGTAAACCCACTCGGTGGCGTAGGACTGCCTGAAGGCACCCTGATGGAAGAAGTCGTCGCCCATCCAGGTGTCCACCATCGGCGCCTGCGGGCTCATGGCCTTGAGGGCGGGATGCGGCTCGACCATCGCCGCGTTCACGAGAAACCCGGGATACGAGATGCCGAGCATGCCCACGCGCGGCGCGGTGTTGGGAACGGTCTTCAACACCCAGTCGATGGAGTCCCAGGTGTCAGTGGCCTCGTCGACGCTCGTCGTGACGCGTCGATCCCGTGGCGGACGATTCATGATGAACTCGCCCTCCGACGCGTGTTGTCCGCGGATGTCCTGGAAGACGAACACGTAACCATCAGCGATGAGCTCACGGAACGCGACGTCGATGCCCTGGGTGCCTCCCCAGCCGCCGGTGCCGTACGGTGTGCGCGACATGAGCACCGGGAGTGAACCCGCTTGATGCTTCGGGGTCAAGATCACGGTGAAGAGGTGCACTCCGTCGCGCATGGGGATACGCGCTTCGCGTCGATCGAACAGTGAGTCGAGCGCCTTGTTGGGCTGCTGGGCGCGCAGCGGTGTGACCCATAGCGCGAGCAGTACGGCACCACTCTGTAAAGCGCGGAATTGCACGTTCACTCCAACCTCCGTTGGCACGAGTCAGTGTGTTCGCGAACCTATGGATCAGATCACGCACCGCAACTGTCATGCGTTGTTCGGGGTCGTGGGCGAGACGGAGGCGGAAAGCAGAAACGGCGGACGTAGAAATGCGCAGGCGTCGCACCGCAGAAACAACGCAGTGACTGCAACAAAAACTCTTTGAAACAGCTGGGGTGGCCTGCGCGGGTCCTACGCCCGTTGTCCATCACGGGTGCTTTAGTGATTCCACGCAGGCCACATCAATGGCCTGCGCGCGAAGCAGCCGGCGCTTTGGCCGATGCAGTTGCAGTTGCAGTTGCAGTTGCAGTTGCAGTTGCAGTTGCAGTTGCAGTTGCAGCGTCCTTCTGCGTTGCGAAGCCTGCGCCATTCTGCGTCCGCCGTTCTGTTCCGCGCACACCAGTGAGCGAGCGCCGGCGAACAGGTAGGGAATCTCTAGTAGTGAAGCGGCGGCGGCGTCGTCGTATCCCGCCACACCCGAGCCGGCGGCGGAGTAACTCCCGTGATAAGCCGCGTCGGCCGCTCCGTGATGTTCCGCAGGAAATGCGTCAGGAGCGACGTCGTCTCGTCGAGATTGAACAGCGCCTCGTCCACGCGAGGCCCCGTCTTCCCCAGCATGGTCGACACCTGCCTCAACGCAGCCCGCGTATCACCAAGGAGCGCATTGACCGAGTCCGTCGCGTTCTTCGCGCCGTGCTCGATCTGCTGGAGCGCCTGCATCGCGGAGTCGGCACGCGCCATCGTCTTCATTGTGCCCGCGGTCAGCTCGACGAGGTGCTCGTCCACCTTGTTCGTCATCGCGCCCGCGCCCCGGATCGCCTCCGACGACGCCTCTGCCGTGGACCGGAACGCCGCCATCATCGCGCGTGATTCGGCGAGCGTCTGCGCCAACTGCCGGGCGAGCGAGTCGATCCGGGAGTCGGCCTTCGCGAGCATCGGCGTATCGGCATCGCTGGGGAGCTGGGTCCCCGACGCGAGCGGCGCCCCCGGCTTCGCCGCGGGCTCCAGGTGGAGCGTCGCGGATCCGAACACGTCGAGCGCGGGCGGAGCGACGCGGACGTGCAAGCCTTCGCGATACGGCGTCTGCGCAGGCGTCGGGGGACGCCAGGTGATCGCCATGCGGACGCGAAAGTGGAGGCGTCCGTCGCTCCCGATATATGGGTCCACCTTGTCCACCTGACCCACCTTGAATCCGTTCAACACGACGGGCGTCTCCAGTGACACGCCGCCGAGCTCGCGCATTTCGGTGAAGAACTCGATGGGCCGTGGCCCGCGTGCCGGCGACACCCAGATCACCCCGGCAATCACGAGCACGAATGCAACCAGTACCAGCGCGCCCGTCAGGAAATCGCCAGGCTCCGAGGACGCCCTCACGAGACGCCCTGTCCCGCCGCATGACCGGTCTCGCGATAGCCGGCCTCGTCCCACAGGGCAACGTCGTCGGCATTTTCGTACAGCACCGTATTCCGACGATGGGTCGTGGCAATCACGGTCCCGGCGAAGTGCCGGCAGAGAGCGATGAGACGTCCGGTTTCCACGGTACCTACCGAAGCGAGGGGATCGTCGAGCAGGAGGAGCGAAGGGCTGCCGACGACAGCGCGGGCAAGGGCGACGATCTGGCGGACATCGGCCGGAAGGTTCGCGGGCCGGTGGGTCCGGATGTCCTCGAGGCCGAACGCTTCCACGACCCGCTCGATCCGGCGCTCAACTTCGTCTTCGTCCATCCCGGACGCAAAGATCAGGGGCAGCGCAAGATTTCTCCACACCGTCATGTTGGCGACGAGTCCATCGGGAATCAGCACACTACCCACCTGCCTGCGCAGATCGCGGATCACGGTCCGCGAGAGGTCACCGGGCGAATGGCCGAGTACGCTGATCGACCCCGTCGCGGGTCGTTCGGCGCCCAGCACGAGACGAAAGAGCTGCGAACCGAGTGACGGAACCGTCCGGATCACGAGGAAGGACCTCTCCTCGACCGCGAGCGAAAGGGGATGTCGCCATTGCACCGGTGGATTGCCTGGCCGGACGTCCTTCAGCGCTAGCGAGACAGCCATGCCGACCGCTGAATGGCGAGGAACGCAAACGCCGCGTAAAGAAGAAACACCCACAGGAGTGACAGCACCGTACCGCGCGTGACACTGCGCGGCAGCTCGATTGCATTGCCGGGTGTGCGCATGCCCGCCCAGCAGGAGATGAACGCGATGCCGGCGCCACAGATGGCCGCCTTGATCAGGACGAGACCGAACGCGGTGGCGCCCAATGCGAGCTTCAGCGACGCGACGTAGTCGGACGGTGGCAGGTGTGCCAGCCACCATGTTGCAACCAGCCCGCCGAAGAGTGCACTCGCATCGAACAACACGGTGAGGACGGTGACGCCCAGCGCGCAGGCCGCGATGCGCGGGAGCACGAACACCTGGAGGGGATCGATCCCCGCCGCTTCCATTGCATCGAACTCGCCGAGGATGCGGCTGGTCGCCATCTCGGAGGACATTGCGGTGCCGGACCGCGCGACGACGGTGATTGCGGCGAGCAAAGGGCCAAGCTCGCGGATGAGGATCGTGGCGAGAATATCGCCCAGCGTCTTCGCGATGCCGAGCTTCACGGCCAGCCCTTGCGACTGCGCGATGATCATGAGCCCCGAGACAAAGCCGAGCGTGCTGGTGAGCGGCACCGCGTTCGTGACCGTGAATCGCACCTGGTTCAGGAAGGTGCGGGCACTGAAGCGCCTGGCGGCGGGATTGTACCGCAGCGCCGACCGCATGCAGGCACCCAGAAAGTCCACGCAATCCTGCGCGATGCGCGCATTCTTGCGGAGGGCACTGCCCAACTGCTCGATCGGCATCGCAAGGGACGTTGTCATCGTGCCCCAGTTTACGCCGGATGGCGCCGAGCCGCCAACTTGCGTGCGGCGATCGCGCATTCCAGGTTCCGGCGAGCGACGCCGCGGACTTCATTCACGACCGGTTTTCGATTCGCATGGAGCCAACGCCGCCAGCCCAGACCAGGACACTCGCGTCGATCATCGATGGCGAGAAGCTTGTCCAGCCGCCGCGTGCGCGAGCGCTGCTCGCGTCGCTCGCCCAGTCGACCACCGTTCCGTCTGGCCCCGCCTCGGTTCGTGAGTGGTCGGAAGCAGTGGTCGTTGCGACGGGCGCAGACGGCACTGAGCGCGCACTCTTTGCCGGCTCAGGCGCAGCGCCGGCGTCGGCCGACCGCGCAGGCAACCTCGCAACCCACATCGACGCGATTCGTGCGGTTGCCGTGGCGATGCTGTGGGGACGGGAGAGTGTCCAGGGACCCGATGGCCTGCCACGCCTTCCACGGCTGCGGAAACTGCTCGTCGACCAGTGGGATGAGACGCGGCGCACCTGCGACAGCCCGGACAAGTTCATGATGTTCTTCGACGCCACCCTCGCGTTCGATCGCGCCGCGGAGCCGAAGGCAGGGCGCGACGCGTTCAAGACGCTGCGTCTCCAGTCCCCGGATGCACCGAAGAAGGAGCTGAGGGTCGGCACGATCGGCATCCCCTTCCAGGCGATTATCGACACGGGCAAATTCAAGAAGGCCGAACGTCCGGCGCCGATAGACGCCGCACCCGCCGCGCCGCGCCCGCAAGGTCCGTGGCCAACGCCTCACGTTCCGTCGCCCGTGCAGGCGGCGTCGCAATCTCGTCTGCCCGCTCCAGCGGCACCGTCGGAAAATCGTTCCCCGATGCCAATCATCATCGGCATGATCGCCCTGGTGGTCATCGCTGGGGTCGCGATCGTCCTCTTGGGGTGAGACAGCGCCGTTGAATGGGTTTGGCCCCGCGGATAGCTTTCGAGTCTCCCCGCCGCGACTCGCGCGGGGGCTGACTCGAGCAGATCCAGCACATGACCGATAAATCCCGTACGCCCGTCATCGTCGCCGCCGCGCGCACGCCGATCGGGAAGTTCCTCGGCGCCCTTTCCAGCCTGTCGGCGCCGGAGCTCGGCGCCATCGCCATCCGCGAGGCGCTCACGCGCTCACGCGTGAATGCGGGCGAGGTGAATGAAGTGATCATGGGGAACGTGGTGCAGGGCGGGGTGGGTCAGGCGCCGGCGCGGCAGGCGATGCTCAAGGCCGGGGTGCCGTCGAGTGTCAGTGCCATGACCATCAACAAGGTGTGCGGCTCCGGGTTGAAGGCCGTCATGCTGGCCGCACAGTCGATCAAGGCAGGCGACTCGCAGGTCGTGATTGCGGGCGGCATGGAGTCGATGTCGAACGCGCCGTACTACGTGTACGGCATGCGAAACGGCGTGAAGCTCGGCGACCAGCAGATGGTCGACGGCATGATCAAGGATGGGCTCTGGTGCTCCAGCTGCGGCGTGCACATGGGGAGTCATGGCGAGCATACCGCGAAGAAGGCCGGCGTCACTCGGCAGCAGCAGGACGAGTTCGCCGCCAATTCGCATGCGAAGGCGATGATGGCGCAGCAGTCTGGCAAGTTCGCCGACGAGATCGTTGCGGTGACGATCGCCGGCAAGAAGGGCGACACCGTCGTCGATCGTGATGAAGGTCCGCGCGCGGACAGCACCGCCGCGTCGCTCGGCAAGCTCCGTCCGGCGTTCGCGAAGGGCGACGACGCAACCGTCACGGCGGGCAACGCGAGTTCGCTCAATGATGGAGCCGCCGCGCTCGTGGTCACGTCGCTCGAGTACGCGGAGGCGCACGGGCTCGAGGTGCTCGGCCGCATCGATGCGTATGCGACGGGCGCTGTCGATCCGCAGGAGCTCTTCTTCGCGCCGATCACCGCGGTGAAGAACCTGATGAAGAAGCAGGGCACGACGATCGGCCACTACGATCTGATCGAGGCAAATGAGGCGTTTGCGTCGCAGGCGCTCGCGGACGGCGCCGGCCTCGAATGGGACTGGGATCGCGTGAATGTGAACGGTGGCGCGATCGCGCTCGGACATCCGATTGGTGCGAGTGGGGCGCGCGTGCTCACGACACTGTTGTATGCTTTGAAGGATCGCGGACTCCATAGCGGTCTCGCCACGCTCTGCCTGGGCGGCGGCGATGCCGTAGCCCTCTCCGTCACCCGCTCCTGACGATCATGACGACACTCGCAATCTCCGCCCGTTCGCCGCGCACGCGCGCCCTCGGCATCGTGCTCGCCGCCGGAGTCCTCGCGCTCGGTTCGCAGTTCGCGCTTCCGATTCCCGGCACGCCGGTTCCGATCACGTTGCAGCCGATGCTCGTGGTGCTCGCCGGCCTGCTGCTCGGGCCCGCCGATGGCGCTACAGCGATGTTCCTGTATCTCGTGGCCGGCGCGGCGGGTCTTCCCGTGTTCGCGCCGATGGGCGCGCCGGGTCTGTTGCGGCTGCTCGGCCCGACCGGCGGCTACTTGCTCGCGTATCCTGCGGCGGCGGCGGTTGCCGGCCGGTTCGGTGCGGGTCGTTCGAGCTATGCAATGCGCGCGATCGCCGCAGCGGCGGGCATTCTCGTGCTGTATGCGGGCGGCATCGCGCAGCTCGCGGTCATTACGGGCAGCTTGGGCCGAGCAGCGATACTCGGCGTGGTGCCGTTCGTTGCGATTGACGCCGTGAAGGCCCTCGTCGCGGCGGCGCTTGCAGGATTCCGGCGCCGCGCGATCTGACCGAGCTGGCGGAGGCGGGGCCGCGACGGCCCCGCGACGTACTGCCCACCATTGCGAGAGCGGTCGCGTTCGTCGCTTTTCTGGCCGCGTGCTCGATCGGATCGTCCTGGCTCATCGTCCCACCGCTGATCTGGCTGGCGCGACGGACCGATCACGTGATGCGCGTCGACAAGTACGCGGAGCTGGTGGCGGCGTTCGCGGCGACGGCGATCATGCTGCGTTCGATCGACCGGCGGCCATGGGCAGACGTGGGTATGTCACGGGCGGCGCTGCGCGTACGTGCGCTGACCGTCGGCTGGATGGTGGGGGCGAGTACGAACGCATTCGCGTGTGCGTCACTGCTTGCGGTCGGGCTGCTGCAGTTCGTGCCGGCCGCTGCGGGGGAAGACGGAAGCTGGGCGGGCGCGGCGCTGCGGGTGACACTCGTGCTGGTGCCGGCGGCGCTGGGCGAGGAGATCATCTGCCGCGGTTATCTTCTGACGGTCATTCGCGACTCCGCGGGAACGCGCGGCGCCGTGGTGATCACGAGCCTCCTGTTCGGGTTGCTGCACCTCCCGAATCCGGGTGCGACGCCGGTTTCGGTGCTCGTGGTGATTCTCGCGGGCCTGCTGCTCGCGACGGTGCGCATCTGGTTCGATAGCGTGTATGCGGCCTGGATGACGCATCTCGCCTGGAACTGGATGATGGCCGTTCCGTTTCACGCGCTGGTGAGCGGGATCCGGTTCGAGGCACCGCTGTACCGGGCCTTGGCGACCGGGCCGGCGTGGCTGAGTGGTGGGGAGTGGGGACCGGAGGGCGGCATGTTCGCCGCCGTGGGCCTGTTTCTGGGGCTTGGATATTTCTACCTGCGGCGTGGCCGCGAGGAGTCATAGCACGATGTCCGACCGCATTGCCGTCATCGGCGCGGGACAGATGGGAAATGGAATCGCGCATGTGTTCGCGCAATCGGGCCTCGACGTCATCATCGTCGATGTCTCCGAGGCGGCGCTCGAGCGCGGTCGATCCACCATCGAGAAGAATCTCGATCGCCAGGTGAAGAAGGGAACGATCACCGAGCAGGACAAGTCGGGTGTGCTCGCGCGCGTGACGACATCGACGGCGATGGGTGCGATCAAGGGCGCGGCGTTGGTCGTGGAAGCAGCGACCGAAAATCGTGAGTTGAAGTTCAGCATCTTCAAGACGATGGACGAGCTCGCGGACGCGGGCGCCATCCTCGCGACGAACACGAGTTCGATCTCCATCACCGAGATCGCGGCGCGCACGAAGCGGCCAGAGCAGGTGATCGGGATGCACTTCATGAATCCCGTGCCGATGATGCAGCTGGTCGAAATCATCCGCGGCCTCGCGACGTCGAATGAAACGACCGAGCGCGTCATGACATGGAGCACGGCGATCGGGAAGACGCCGGTCGAAGTGAACGACTATCCAGGGTTCGTGGCGAACCGGATCCTGATGCCCATGATCAATGAAGCCATCTTCTGCCTGATGGAATCTGTCGGCACGGCGGACGCGATCGACACGGTGATGAAGCTCGGCATGAATCACCCGATGGGCCCGCTGGCGCTTGCGGATCTCATCGGACTCGACACGTGCCTCGCCATTCTCGAAGTGCTGCACGACGGACTCGGCGACTCGAAGTACCGGCCCTGTCCGCTACTCAGGAAGTATGTGGCCGCCGGTTGGCTCGGGCGAAAGTCGGGACGGGGTTTCTTCGCTTATCCTTCCTGAGCGCGGTGCAGAACGGCGGCCGCAGAAATGCGCAGGCTTCGCAACGCAGAAAGGCGCAGAAACAGCGGACGGAAGATCATTGCTCATTGCTTTTGCAGCGTCTTCTGCGTTGCGCAGCCTGCGACATTCTGCGTCCGCCGTTCAAGCTCAGGACCGGGTATGTCAAATCCGCTGTTTCAGGATGGACACTAGATAATTGATGTCGCTCACGCACCTGACGGAAACACAGAAGGAAGTTCAATCGCTCGCCCGCGAATTTGCGCGCGCAGAGATTGTCCCGAACGCGGCCAAATGGGATCGCGACGCCTGCTTTCCCGTTGACGTCGCGCACCGGATGGGCGAGCTCGGATTTCTTGGCATGCTACTCCCCGAGGAATACGACGGCCTGGGGCTCGACACGCTCTCGTACCTGCTCGCGCTGGAGGAGATCGCCGCTGCGGATGCGTCGGCGGCCGTGCTGATGAGCGTGCACAACTCCTTGCCCACGCAGATGCTGTTGCACTTCGGCAGCGCCGCGCAGAAGGAGCGCTACCTCAAGCCGATGGCGCGCGGCGAGATCATCGGCGCGTTCGCATTGAGTGAGCCCGAGGCGGGATCCGATGCGTCGTCCCTTCGTTGCCAGGCCACGCGTGATGGCGATGATTGGCTGCTCTCCGGCACCAAGAGTTGGGTCACGTCGGGGACGTTCGCCGGCGTGTTCATGGTCATGGCGCGTACCGACACCCCCGACGCGCGCCGCGGGTCGAAGGGCATCTCGTGCTTCATCGTCACGCCGAACATGCCGGGATTCCACGTCGGCAAGAAGGAAGACAAGATGGGGCTCCGCGCCTCGCCGACGGTGCAGCTCAACTTCGACGGCCTGCGCGTGCCCGCCGACCACCTGCTCGGCGACGAAGGCAGTGGGCTGACCTACGCGCTTCGCTCGCTCGACAACGGACGACTCGGCATCGCCGCGCAAGCCATCGGCATAGCACAAGCGGCACTCGACGCGGCACTGTCGTATGCGGCGGAGCGCCAGCAGTTCGGCAAGCCGATTCGCGACTTCCAGGCGATCCAGTTCAAGCTTGCAGACATGGGCGCGCGGATCGCATCCGTGCGCGCGCTGCTGCATGCCACCGCGGAGGCGAAGGAACGCGGGGACAACACGACGATGCATGCGTCGATGTGCAAGCTCCTCGCGAGCGAAACGGCGATGTTCGTGACCACCGAGGCCGTCCAGATCTTCGGCGGGTACGGCTATGTGAAGGACTATCCGGTGGAAAAGCTCTTTCGCGACGCGAAGATCACCGAGATCTACGAAGGAACGTCCGAAATCCAGCGCCTCGTCATCGCGCGGGAGTTGTATGTGCACTACGATGCCTGACCAGACCTCCCCACGACCAACCCGTACCATCACATAAATGCAGCTCTTCGATACCATCGCGTCCATGGGTCACGAACAACTCGTGATCTGCAACGATTCGTCGGCGGGATACCGCGGCATCATCGCGATCCACAGCACGACCCTTGGCCCCGCGCTCGGCGGTACGCGCTTCTGGCAGTACGCGAATGACGACGAGGCGATCGTCGACGCACTGCGCCTCGCGCGCGGCATGACGTACAAGAATGCCGTCGCCGGCCTGAACCTTGGTGGTGGGAAGTCCGTCATCATCGGCAACAACAAGACAGCCGACCGCGAGATGATCTTCCGCGCGCACGGCCGTTTCGTCGAGTCACTTGGCGGCCGCTACATCACGGCGGAAGACGTCGGCACCAGCACGGCGGACATGGACTTCGTGCACATGGAGACGAAGAACGTCGCCGGGCTCGCCGGTCGGTCGGGCGATCCGTCGCCGGTGACCGCGCACGGCGTCTTTCGCGCGATCCAGGCGTCAGCCAAGGAGCGCTGGGGCTCGGACGACCTCGGCACCCGCACTGTCTCCGTGCAGGGCGCCGGGCACGTCGGCTACTATCTCATGAAGGAACTGCACGAGGCCGGCGCCAAACTGGTCGTCACGGACATCGACGTCGAGCGCGTGAAGCAGGTCGTGCAGGAGTTTGGTGCGCGCTCTGTCGCGCCCGACGACATCTACGCCGCGCAGGCGGACATCTTCGCGCCGTGTGCACTGGGTGGAATCATCAACGACCAGACCCTCCCGCAGTTGAAGTGCGAGATCCTCGCCGGCGCGGCGAACAATGTGCTGCTCGAGGAGCGGCATGGCGTGGCGCTCGAGGAGCGCGGCATCCTGTACGCGCCTGACTACGTCGCCAATGCCGGTGGCGTGATCAACGTGTACTCCGAGCTCGCGGGCTGGAGCTCGGCGCGGTCGTTCCGGAAGGCCGACGAGATCTACGACACGATCCTCAAAGTGTTCGCGATCGCGAAGGCTGATCGCGTGCCGACGTATGTCGCGGCCGATCGACTCGCCGAGCAGCGCATCAAGGCGGTGGGCAGCCTCGCGCGGACGTGGCCGCAATGGCCGAACAAATAGTCGGACAGTCTGACTGTCTGACTGTGAGCTCGAGCCTGTAGCCCGCAACTCGCTTCCACCATCCTGCTTCGCGCTCATCAACAATTATCAAGTGTCTGACGAAACCATTCTCATCGCGAGCGACCACGCCGGATTCGAGCTCAAGGAGAAACTTGCAGCCGAGCTGAAGGCGCTCGGATATTCGGTCGACGATCTCGGGCCGAGCTCCGACGCTTCGATCGACTACGCGGACTTGGCGCATCCCCTCGCGAAGCGAGTGTCTGAAGGGACAAATGCGCGCGGCGTCCTGCTGTGTGGCACCGGCCTTGGCATGTCGTACACGGCGAATCGCTATCCGCACGTCCGCGCCGCCGTGGCGTGGACGCCCGAAGTGGCGGCGCTGGCGCGCGAGCACAATGACGCCAACGTGCTCGTGTTGCCCGCGCGGTTCGTAGGGGAGGACGAAGGGCGGGCCATCCTGAAGGCGTGGCTGGAGACGCCCTTTGCGGGCGGGCGCCACGCGCGGCGGGTGGCGAAGATCGAGCGGGAATGGGACGCGGGGTAAAGCCGCATCCGAACAGACTCGGGCAAGCTCTTCAGACATCGGGGCTACGCGGAGTTGGCGGATTTAGCGGATGAACGCGGATTGCTTCGCTGCCATTCCGTTGAACCGTGAGAAGACACGCTCTGCGAATTACGTTCGCTCAAAGAAGTTGTTCGTGTGTGAACGCCGAGATGCAAGGTTGTAATCAGCGGATAGATTCGCGTGAATCCGCCCCATCCGCGTCATCCGCGTAGCTCCAGAGTCTGAGGAGCCGGCCCGAGCGGCCGTCGTAGCTCTCTTCATGCTCCCGTCACCGCGGACCACGATCGTCATTGATTTCTCGCGCTACCCGAGCGCGCACGCTAAGTTCGCCCGGCGAATCGCCTCATGCCGCGCTGCGACGCAATTCCCTGAACCCGAGCCATGACTTCCTCAACACCGAAGGACGCCTACACTCCGCGCGCCGCTGACCGCTTTACGTTCGGCCTCTGGACCGTCGGCAATCCGGGGCGTGACCCGTTTGGCGACGCTGTTCGCCCCGCCGTGTCGCCTGTTCGCATCGTGCAGAAACTCGGCGAGCTGGGTGCCTATGGCGTGAACTTCCACGACAACGACCTCGTGCCCCGCGATGCCACGACGGCCGAGCGCGAAAAGATCATCCGCGACTTCAAGGCCGCGCTGGCAGAGAGTGGCATGAAGGTCCCGATGGCGACGACGAATCTCTTTGGTGATCCCGTCTTTCGCGACGGCGCGTTCACCAGCACCGATGCGTCGGTCCGCCGACACGCCATCCAGAAGACGATGCGCGCGATGGACCTCGGCAGGGAATTCGGCGCGGAGACGTATGTCTTCTGGGGCGGGCGCGAAGGCACCGAGACGAATGCGTCGAAGGATCCGCAGGAAGCGATGAAGTGGTTCCGCGACGCGATCAACTTCCTCTGCGAGTACAACATCGCGCAGGAGTACAACTATAGAATGGCGCTCGAACCAAAGCCCAATGAGCCGCGCGGCGACATCTTCCTCCCGACGATCGGCCACGCACTCGCGTTCATCTATACGCTCGATCATCCGGACATGGTCGGCGTGAATCCGGAAGTCGCGCACGACACGATGGCCGGCCTCGACTTCTCGCATGGCGTCGCGCAGGCGCTCGAGGCGGGAAAGCTCTTCCACATCGACCTCAACTCGCAGAAGCCCGGTCGGTACGACCAGGATCACCGCTTCGGCAGTGAGGATCCCAAGCAGGCGTTCTTCCTCGTGAAGTTGCTCGAGGATTCCGGCTACAAGGGCATGCTGCACTTCGACAGCCATGCCTATCGCACGGAAGACGAGGCGGGCGTGTGGGAGTTCGCGAAGGGGAGCATGCGGACGTACCTCATCCTCAAGGAGAAGGTTGCCGCATTTCATGCCGATCCGGAGATCAGGCAGCTCCTCGCCGATCTCGACGCACGCGGGGCGGCGCCGGGCAAGCGGATCACGTACGCCCGCGACGCACAGGCCATCAAGGCCGAGACCTTCGACCTCGAGGCGATGCGCGCGAAGGGGTACGCGTACGAACGCCTCGATCAGCTGACCATGGAGATCCTGCTGGGGGTGCGCTGAGGTGGGACAACCTCACTTCCTCGGTCTCGACGTGGGGACGAGTGGCGTCAAGGCCATCCTGGTATCGGAGGACGGGAATGTCGCGGCGTCCGCTACCACAGCCCTGACGCTTTCGACGCCGCATCCGGGATGGGCAGAGCAGGACCCCGCTGCGTGGTGGCAGGCATCACTCGCCTCGATCGCAGAGGTGCGCGCGCGCTGCCCGACGGCGAGCATCGCGGCCATCGGCATCTCCGGGCAGATGCACTCGTCGGTGTTCCTCGATCGCACGGGTCAGGTCATTCGCCCGGCGCTCCTCTGGTGCGACGGACGCACCACGGCGGAATGCGCGGAGATCACCGAGCGCGTTGGGGGCGAATCGCGGCTGCGCGATCTGGCGTGCAATCCCGCGCTCGAAGGGTTCACGCTGCCGAAGGTGCTGTGGCTGCGCAATCACGAGCCCGACGGGTATGCGAGGCTTGCGACGGTGATGCTGCCGAAGGACTACATCCGGTATCGGCTCACGGGCGTGCTGGCGACGGATCCCTCCGACGCCTCGGCGACACTGATGTACGACACCGCGAAGCTTCGCTGGAGTGAAGAGATCCTCAAGGCGGTAGACGTGTCGATGTCGATCGTGCCGGCCGTGGGCGGCTCGTCGGAAGTGCTTGGGCACGTCACGCCTGAAGCCGCATCGGCAACCGGGTTGCAGGAAGGAACCCCCGTGGTCGGCGGCGGTGCCGACAACGCGTGCGGAGCCGCGGGGGTCGGTGCGGTGGACGTCGGTGAGGTGGTGTCGAGTTGGGGGACGTCCGGCACCGTGCTCGCGCCGATGCGTGCGCCACACGTAGATCCACTGCTGCGCGCGCACACGTTCTGCCATGTCGTACCGGGGGTGTGGTACATGATGGGCGTCGTCCTCTCGGCGGGCGGAGCATTCAACTGGTACCGCGAGCAGTTTGCGCGCGACCTCGATGACGCCAGCGCGGCGAGGCAGCTCGATGCGGAGGCGGCGAGCGTGTCGGCGGGTTCTGAGGGCGTCACGTTCCTCCCGTACCTCCAGGGAGAACGCACGCCGCACCGCGATGCGAGCGCCCGTGGCGCGTTGCTCGGGCTCAGTCTCGCGCACACGCGTGCGCACACCACGCGCGCGGTGCTCGAGGGTGTCACGTTCGCGCTGCGCGACTCGCTGACGATCCTCCAGGAACGAGGGCTCGCGCCAACGCAGCTCCTCCTCACGGGTGGCGGTGCGAAGAGCGCGTTCCTGCGAACATTGCAGGCGGACGTCTTCGGACTCCCGGTTACGACCGTGAATCGTGAGGAGGGTCCGGCGTACGGAGCGGCGCTGCTGGCCGCAGTGGGCGTCGGCGCGTTTGCCGACCTCGCAGCGGCAACCAGGGCGACGCTCCATCGTGAACCGCTTCAGGTTTCAAACGCCGAGCTGCGCGTTGCGTATGACGAGGCGTATGCGCGCTATCGTGCGAGCTATTCGGCGGCGCGTCCTGTCTAGGAGCCCTGCGTCTCACCCCGCCAGTTCAAAAGCGGAGCTGTATTACAACGACTACTCGATGGAGAACGCCCAGAAGCGCGCGGGGTGCGTCCTTGGCGTGCATGTCAACATCACGGAAATGGACTTCGACGTCCTGCCGCGCGGTGCGATGGCTCGCGATGCAGACGTGAGTTCGCACGTCGTCGCTCAGGCGAACCTGAATCCCTACACCGCCGGCCTTCCCGATTCGGTGCAGGAGGCGCTGTCCCGTCGGTATGCAGAGATCTTTCGCGTGCTGCTGAAGCATCGCGACGTCATCGATCGCGTCACGTTCTGGGGGACGTCCGACGGCGATTCCTGGCTCAACGGCTGGCCCATTCGCGGACGCACGAGCTATCCTCTGCTGTTCGACCGGCGAGGGCAGCCCAAACCGGCGTTCCATGTGGTGGTCGCCGTGGCGCGTGAGGTGGAGCGAAATGATCACCGATGAGATGACGAACCCGTGAAGGTGATCCCTTTCGGTAACCTGCCCGACGGCCGTGCCGTCGAGATGCGCACGCTGACGAACTCCGGCGGCGCGGAAGTCTCCTTCCTGAACCTCGGCGGCATCATCACGCGCATCAGCGTCCCGGATCGCGATGGGGTATTCGCGGATGTCACGCCGGGCTACGACACGCTCGACGAGTATCTCGCTGACAGCCGCTACTTCGGCGCGCTCGTGGGCCGATACGCCAACCGCATCGCGAACGGGCGCTTCACCCTCGACGGAATCGAGTACCGCCTCCCCACCAACGACGGCAAGAACCACCTGCACGGCGGGCCCAATGGCTTTCATAGTGTGATATGGAACGTCGAGCCCTTTTCGTCGGCCGAAGGGGTTGGTGCCGTCCTGCGCCATACCTTTGTGGCCGGCGCCGACGGGTATCCTGGCAATCTCGACGTCGCCGTTACCTACGCGCTCACCGAAACGAACGCACTCGTACTGGACTACGTGGCTACCACGGATGCTCCGACGCCGGTGAACATCACGCAGCACATGTACTTCAACCTCGCGGGGCACTCGGCGGGTGATGTCTTCGATCACAAGCTCACCGTGCACGCGTCGCACTACCTGCCCGTAAATGCGGATGTGATTCCAACCGGTGAACGCCTGCCGGTGGAAGGCACGCGCTTCGACTTCCGCGCGCCACGCCCGATTCGCACCCTGGCCGCCGACGGAAAATCATTCCAGGACTACGACCACAGCTTCGTGATTGACCCTGGCACACCGATGCCGACGGCGGCCTTCCTGCACGACCGCGGGTCAGGCCGATCGCTCGAGGTACTGACCACCGAGCCCGGCATTCAACTCTACACCGGCAAATACATCGGGACCGGCACGGGAGGAAAGAACGGACATCAGTACGATGCGAATAGCGCCCTCGCGCTCGAGACACAGCACTTCCCGAACTCGCCGAACGAACCGCGATTTCCCTCGACGATACTCAGGCCTGGCGCGCAATACCGGTCGAGAACTACGTACCGTTTTTCGACGATGTAACGTCCCGCGCAGCATGAAGTCAGGCGATGCTGGGGGCCGCGAAACGCGGCGCCGCGACGAGCGCGGTTGCCCCGCGCAGGCGGGCCTGTGAGCCGCCTTCGT
>JBKJUW010000036.1:0-5770 GCA_046589725.1 Gemmatimonadaceae bacterium | reverse complement strand
TCTCGACGGAATTCGCAAGCGCGCCAACGGCGCGACGGTGGAATATGCCGAAGGCGTACGCCTCACCGACGACTCCACGTTCACGAAGGATCCGCAACCGCACACGAGCGGCGTCCGATCCATTGCGCGATGGAGCTCGGACCGCGTTGTCCTCGCCGATTCTGCAGCCAACGCGCAACGCATTGCACAAGCAGCTGCGCTCGCGCGTGGAAGTGATGTCGCCATCGTCGTAGTAGGCGACAACGAGATGACGTCGCGGGAAGCATATGCCGACAACCACCTGGGCGACCGCTCGTCCCTCGGGCTCGTCGGACAGCAGGAACAGCTCGTCCGCGCCATACAGGCCACTAGAAAGCCGGTGGTGCTGGTGCTGATGAATGGACGTCCCCTTTCGATTCCCAATCTCGCATCCACGGTGCCCGCCATCGTGGAAGGCTGGTACCTCGGCCAGGAAACGGGGACGGCGATTGCCGAAGTGCTCTTCGGCGACGTGAACCCTGGAGGAAAGCTGCCCGTCTCAGTGGCGCGAGACGTCGGGCAACTGCCGATCTTCTACAATCGAAAGCCGAGCGCTAAACGCGGATATCTCTTTGGCGAAACAACGCCTCTCTGGCCGTTCGGGCACGGGCTGTCGTACACGACGTTTGCATACGGTACGCCGAGAGTGGACTCCACGCGCATCGTCCCCTCGGGACACACGACGCTCGCGGTGGACGTGACCAACACCGGCACGCGCGCGGGCGATGAGGTCGTCCAACTCTACGTGCACGCGCGAGTGAGCCGGGTCACGCGGCCCGTGCAGGAGCTGCGAGGTTTCCAGCGGATCAGCCTTGCCGCCGGCGAGACGCGCACCGTTCGCTTCGACATCACCCCCCAGACGCTCGGCTACTACGGACCTGCGATGAAATGGGTCGTGGAACCGGGAACGTTCGACCTGATGGTCGGCGGGAGCTCGGTGAACGTGCAGACGATCGCCATCGACGTTGTTGGCGTGCAAGCGCGCCCGGCGAAGTAGCTTCAAGCTGGCGTCACTCATCAGCACGAACGGTGGCACACCAAGACACGGAGAGCATTGCCAATGAAATCATTTCTTCTCATTGCAGTCGTCATTGGAGCGACGACGACGCGCGCACCCCTGGCACTCGGCCAGCAGCCGGCACCGCCGCCGTACGTCGTCGGGAATGCGCTCGGCCTTCCGATAGTGCCTGCTGCCAGCGGCACCTTCGAGCCCATGTCGACGAACGTGAAGGTGTATGGCGCGATCTACTCCGCGGAGAGCTGTTCGTATGACGCCGAGCGTGGCGTCATTGTGGTGCCCAATCGTGGTGTGCCGCAGGGCGTGCAAGGGAACAATGCGTGGGTTTCACTCATCAACCACGACGGATCGGTGCACACGGCGAGGTGGATCGGCGTGCAGAACCCCGCCGAACGTGCTGGACTGCTCACACCACTCGTGCTCAACGAGCCGTACGGCAGCGACATCAACAACGGAATGCTCTACGTCGCCGACCGCGATGGAGGGACCTCAGCCGCGGAACCAAGCATCGCGGTGATCCGCAGGTTCAACATGCGCACGGGCGTGCCGGCTGGAGAGATTCGCGTCGAGCGCGTGTCATGGTTCAACGACATCGAGGTCGCAGACGATGGTACGATCTACGGGACGGTGACCGGCGACGCCACCAATCCCGCGACGTGGCAGGTCTGGAAGATTGCGGCCGACGGCACCGCGTCTGTCTTCGCGCAGGGCGCGCCGCTAAATCGACCGAATGGGATCGCGTTCGATCCGCAGGGCAACATCGTCGTCGTCACCATCGGCACCAGCGATGTCCTGACCTTCGCACCCGGCGGCCAGCTCCTCAAGACCGAGACGGCGGCGCAGCCAGGCAACGACGGCCTTGTGATCATGCCCGATGGGACCAAGTACGTCAGTAGTGTCATCAACGGCGGCGTCTCCCGCATTCGGGCCGGTCAACCTCCGGAGTTGATCGCTCGCAACATCCCCAGCGCGGCGTCGATGTGCTACGACGCGGGCGCAAACCAACTGGTGATCCCGATGAACGCAAACAACGCCATGGCGTTTATCCCGCTGCGCTAGCAAGACCATCCTACGGGAAATTCAAGGACTACCACGCGGATCTGTCGCCGGAAGGGAGTGGAATCGGATCAGTCGCACCGTGTGGGGTACAAGTAGCTTGTACGCATCTGACGAACGCAGAGGGATATGACACACGCCGTGGATAACCTGGGCGAACGCCCGTCCATCACGCCGGCAACCTACGACGACGCCACATTTTTCGACGTATCAATCGACCTGCTGTGTTGTCTCGGTTTTGACGGATACTTCAGCCGGTTGAGCATGTCGTGGGAGCACACGCTGGGCTTTACCCACGCGGAGTTGATGTCGAAGCCCTTCATCGAGTTCGTCCATCCCGACGATCGCGAACGCACGCTGCAGCAAAACCTGGCCGTACGCGAAGGGGGCCAGGCACTCGCGTTCGAGAACCGGTACTGCCACAAGGACGGCTCGCACCGGTGGCTGCTCTGGAACGCCACGCCCCAGTCCGGCCGCCAGACGATTTATTCCGTGGCGCGCGACGTGACCGCCTGGAAGCAGGTCGAGGCCGAGCGGGAGCAACTCGTGATCGAGCTGCGAACTGCGCTGGCCGAGGTGAAGCGGCTGAAGGAGATCATTACCATCTGTTCATACTGCCGGAAGCTCCGCGACGAGGACCAGACCTGGCACAGCCTCGAGAGTTACATCGCCTTGCACACCGATTCGCGTTTCAGCCACGGCATCTGCCCGCACTGTCTCGACGAGCATTTCGCGACGCTAGTCGATCCGTAGGGCGGCAGGGCGGCTGGTGTTTTGTCCCGACAATTCCTGGCATCGTCCGCGTGGCTTCGGGGGTACTCTCTTGAGCCATTGATGCCGTGCGGGTGCGGACGATCGCGCCGCGGCGGCCTAATGCGGCGTGTTCGACCGCCCGCCACGCTCGCCTGATGCCAGCTCCGTCCGCTCGCCTCGCCGCACGGATATGGGATCGCTGAGCAAGCCGACCATGAAGCGCTGCGCCTCGGAGATCCGCTCCACTTCGATCGCAATGGCGTCCACCGCCGTCTCGAGCCTCCGCTGGCGATCCTCGTCGTAATGGGCGTCGCGCGGAGGCGTCACGACCGATCCCTTGCGCCACAGTATGCGAGTGCCGAGACCGATGGCCACGAAGGCGGCAGTGGACATGACGATCACCGTCATGACCTGGGCGAACACGAGCGTTTCTTCCATGTTTCCTCCGGGTTCCCTCCACCTACGAGCGAGCCAACCGGGAAGTTGCGGGGCGAAGCGCGGTCAACACTTCGCCCCGGCATGACCTCCGATCAGGTCGGCAAAATCAGAACGGCGAATACTCCGGCGGCGTCACGCCGTTGAGGCGCAGGTAGGGCACCGTCTGGCCCAGCGTCCACGGAAAGTGGTCGAGCAACTCCATCAGGGCGCGGCCGCGCGTCACCTTGTTGCCGAACTGCACGATGTTCTCGTCCAGCGACGCATCACTAACGCCCCGAAGCATCTCTAGCGTGTGATCCATCGCGGCGGCAGCGTAGGTCTTCAGGGCCGCCTTGTTGTGCAGGTAGACGGCGGTGTCACCCATGGACGGGATGCCCTTCGACGAACCGGTGATCGCCTGGTGCGCGATGAACGCGTCGCTCCCCGCCGCATGCTCGATCTGCTCGGCGAACGTCCTCACACCGCGCGTGGGGCGAAAGCCGAGCATGGAGTCGGGGGCCGCGTCGATGTACCGGAGCACGGCGCCCCTGTGGTTTTCAACGATGGCGATGAGGGCGTCCTTTGAGATCATGTGATTCTGGGCGGCCAGCGGCGCTGGCCGCACGAACGTCAGGACGGTCAGGGCGACGGTAGCAATTCGGATCGGGTGCATTGGGAACCTCGGATGTCGTGTGGAGATGGCCCGGGAGATAGCGCAAGCTGTCCCGCGAGCCTTTCCCTCGCAAGCAACGCGCACCTGGCCTCCCTCGAGAGCCGGAGCGACGAAACGTCTGTTCTGCTCACGCGTAGTAAGGGCATGACGCTGCCCTCCCAAGAATTCCTCCACCTCCAGGCGGCTCTCGCCGGCGAGTATTCGCTCCAACGCGAACTCGGCCGCGGGGGGATGGGGATTGTCTATCTCGCGCGCGACGTCCAGCTCGACCGCGACGTGGCCATCAAGGTGCTTCCCGCCCCCATGGCGCGGACCGCCGAGTCGCGCGAACGCTTCGTGCGGGAAGCGCGCACGGCCGCCGGTCTCTCGCATCCGAACATCGTCCCCATCCATCGTGTCGGCGAAGCGGGCGGGTTCGTGTTCTTCGTCATGAGCTACGTCGAGGGAGAAACGCTCGGCGAGCGCCTGCGCGAGCGTGGCCCGCTGCCGCCGGCGGAAGCGATGCGCGTGATGCGCGAAGTCGCCTGGGCGATGGCGTACGCGCACGGACGCGGCATCGTGCACCGCGACATCAAGCCGGACAACATCCTGCTCGAGGCGGGCACGGGGCGCGCGCTCGTCACTGACTTCGGCATCGCGCACGGCGGCGACGACGCACGTCCGGTCACCGACCCCGGCAAGATCATGGGGACCGCGCACTACATGAGTCCCGAGCAGGCGGCAAGCGCGCCGGTGGACGGACGCAGCGACATCTACTCGCTCGGCGTGGTCGGCTATCTGGCGGTGAGTGGGCGCCTGCCCTTTGACTCCAACAACCTGCACGCCCTGATGGTGCGTCAGGCCACCGAGGCGCCGCCGAGCGTCATGCGTGCGGCGCCGGGACTGCCATCAGCGCTTGGAGCGGCGATCGACCGATGTCTCGTGCGCGATCCCGACGGCCGTTTCACCGATGGGGAGGCGCTCGCGGCAGCCCTCGCGCCAACGGTCGATTCCCGTCCCGCGCTGCCACCGGCATTGCGCGCGTGGCTGGGCTCGACCAATCCGGCGGCGCCGATATACGTGGGCGCTACCGGACTGTTCTCCGTGCTCCTGGGTGGCAACGTCGCCAACATGATCCAACAGGGGAGCCTGTCGACCGTGAATCACCAGCGCGATGTCGTCATTCTCGCAACCCTGGCGACACTGCCCTTCGTGCCGCTGCTGGGCTACCACGTGAATCAGGCGCGTCGCCTGTTCCGCACGGGTTTCACACTCAATGACCTAAGGTCTGCACTGGACATCTCGGCCCGTGAGAGATCCGAAAATGAAGCGCTGGCGCCTTCGGTTCGGGAGACGAATGTCGCGCGGCTGCTACGCGCCGCCTTCTATAGCGCGGGGACGTGGGGTGCCATGACGTTCGGGCTTGCCCTACTTCACCTGATGGACGAGCGGAATGCCTCGCCGTGGATGTTCATAACCCCTCTCGTCTCGACCGCGCTCCTCGGCGCCGTGTGCAACGTACTCGAGATCCGCATGATTCCGGACGTGGTGCGCAAGCAGGTAAAACCCGGCCTGCGCGCGCATCTCTGGCGCACGCGCTTCGGCGCGTGGCTCGCCCGGCGTCTCGGCGCGCCCGAGCGATCCAACCTTGCGGGTGCGTCCGCGTTCCGCGCGACCGAGGCGGCGCTCGGTGTCGCTGCGTCCGAGCTCTACGAGGCACTGCCGAAGGCGTATCGCGAGCAGTTGGCAGACTTGCCGGCAACAGTCGCGGCGCTCGAGGCGCAGGCCGCGGCCGCGCGCGCGGAGATCGACGTCATCGCCGCGCTGGCTCCTTCCGGCTCCGTGGACGCCGACGG
>JBKJUW010000069.1:0-14152 GCA_046589725.1 Gemmatimonadaceae bacterium | reverse complement strand
AGTACGCCGATCTTTGCGCCAGGGTAGAAGGAGAGCCAGATGTCGTCGAGAATGACCTTCGCCGGCGGAACGACTTTCCGCAGCGACTTCATGACGTAGATGAACTGCGGAGCCATTTTATTCGTATGACGGGTAAACTGGCGTACTGTCTGACAGTCTGACGGTCGGACTGTCTGACAGGGAGCCTGAGCGTACAGCAGAGCCTTCAATCTAAATGGAAATCGCCCGGATCGCGGGTGGGCGCGGTCCGGGCGATCATGCTTCCGTGCTACCTCACAGCTACTTCGCCGCGACCACGATCTCCTTCGACATCCCGTGCATGAAGTGCGACTTGCCGTCCTTTGCGTCGGGTGCGAAGCAGATCAGGCCGTACTTGCCGGGCTTGAGGACCACGGGGAAGCTGCCCGAACGGCCATTGTCGAGGCCGGCCATGCCGCCTACCGGCTTACCCGGTGGTGGACCCTTCATCATGTCCTTCTCCACCCAATTGCCCAGGTCTGCGATCGTCTTGCCCGGCGCGAGTTCTACCAGCACAAGCTCGTGCATCTGCCGTGCGTCGTTCACGACCTTCAACACGTGATGGCCCGCCGCGAGTGGCTTGTCGACGGTGAAGGTATAGTCGGTCAGGTGCACAGTGGCGTCGGACGCAGGATCCGCAGCGCCTGAGGCTTCGGCCGTTACGGTGAACTCCTTCATCATTCCCTTCATCAGGTGCGGCATGGCACTGCCGGGTGACGGAATGAAGCACATCATCACGTAGTTGCCGGCATCGAGCGCGAGCGTGGCCTCCACGGTCCCGCCGGGGACGGCGGGGTTCGGACCACCGACATTCTTGGTCCAGGTGGGGAGTGGACCAGGCTTCTTCATCGCCGCGGCGAGGTCCGCCATCGTCTTGCCCTTGTCGAGCTTGATGATGGAGAGGTGGTGCATCTCCTTGCCGTCGTTCACCAGACGGAAGGTGTTGACGCCGGACTTCACTGTCTTCGGCGCGACATAGCTGAAGTCCTTCGCGTGTACCGTGACGACGGAAGCAGCAGCACGCGCCGGCTTCGGCGCTGGACCCCCGCCGGACACTACAGCGGCAAGCAACAACGAAAAGACGTACATGATGGATACCGTGGGTGAGTGTGAAAGAGGACCGCTAACATAGCACCATTCGGGCTTTTTTGATCTACGAGGCTCGCATTCCCGGTTTCAGCCGGCCGGCGTCGCACCTCCAGCGTGCCCGCGCCTACCGGCGAACCGTGGCTCCGTCGATCTCCACGACGATCACCGTGGCCATCGGATCCGTGTTCATGAGCCCCGTCGTCTGCAACTGCTTCTCGCCGCTGATCTCGCGCACCTCGAACGGCGCACCATCCGCCAGACGATACGCACGCACCACGGCGTTCTGCATGTGTGGCAGGGTGAAGGGACTGCGCTGGCCACCGAAGAAGGTGAAGTAGAGCTTTCCGGGTTTCGCCGTGATGCGATAATCCGTGCGCGCCAGGAAGATCGGTTGGCCGCGTGAATCCTTCGTCCGCGTGCTCAGTTCTCCGAGTTCGTCTCCGAAGGGAGTGGCATGCGCACCATACACGGCCTCGCCGTTGACCTTCAGCCACGCGCCCGCGGTATGAAGGATGTCCTGCGCCGCCTGTGGCATCTCGCCATTGGCCATCGGCCCGACATTCAGCAGGTAATTGCCGCCCTTGCTCACGATGTCGACGAGCTTGAACACGACGTCGCCCGGCGACTTCCAGTCGTGGTCGTCGGATCGATAGCCCCAGGTGTGGTTGAGCGTGGCTGGCACCTCCCACGCCTCGCCACGCACATTCGAGGGAATCGCGTTGTCGCCCGTGCTCGCATAGTCGCCGTTCTCGCCAAGCCGCCCGTCGATCAGCGTGTTCGGTTGCATCGTGCGAACAAGCTGCGTGAATCGCGTCGCACGATCACCGGTCATCATGCGCGGCGTGTCGAACCAGATGAGCGCCACGGGCCCGTACGACGTCAACAACTCCTTCACCTGCGGCTCCGCCTTTCCGCGCAGGTAGGCGTCGTAATCCTTCGTCGAGTCCGCGGGGAAATCCCACGTATTGCCCGCGCCATTCGGCTCGTGCCAGTCCTGCGACTGCGAGTAATAGAAGCCGAGTCGGATGCCCTGCCGCGCGCATGCGGCGGCGAGCTCCTTCAGGACGTCGCGCTTGAACGGCGTCGCATCTACCACGTTGAACGGGCTGGCCGCCGACTTGAACAGCGCAAAGCCGTCATGGTGCTTCGCGGTGATCACGATGTACTTCATGCCCGCGTCCTTTGCCATCCGCACCCAGGCTTCGGCGTCGAACTTCACCGGATTGAACCTCGACGCGAGCTGCGCGTATTCGGCCACCGGCACCTTCGCCCGGTTCATGATCCACTCGCCGATGCCCGGTATGGTCTTTCCCTTCCACTGGCCGGCGGGAATCGCATACAACCCCCAGTGGATGAAGAGGCCATACTTCGCCTCGCGAAACCACCCGAGTCTGGCCTCGCGTGCGGCGGAATCAGCGGGCGACTCCACACGCGCCGGCGTTTGCGCCCGCACGGCCGACGGAAGCGCGGTCACCATCGTCGCGGCGACCAGCATCGCGGCGACGCGGAAGCGATGGGCGAAACGAATACGCATCATGTTGGGGGCGCGTGACGCACGTGAACGGGCGGAGGCCTGCGTTGGCGGCTGAAGATGCGCCCTGCATCCCGTCGCCGCCAGCGAATGGCGCGATGTGATGGAGCGTCGTTCCATCCCCGCACCTGTTCCTGCGTCCACGCAACCGTTCCACTCCGCACTCCTGCCACGCGCAGCAACGCTGCGGCTACCGAGGCTCTCCGCCCATCCGCATGCCGTCGTGCATGTCATGGGCGGCATGCTCGTCGCCCCAGACCGCTTTCGGGTCGTTGCCAGCGAAGACATTGGCGTGGAGCATCCACCCGAACAGCGTCTCGTGAAACACGCCGCCTGCGGCGTCGCACGCTTGCTTCGTCGCGATCGGACTCTCCGGTCCGAACACGGTCTCGCCGTCGCGACGTTCGAGCCAGCGCGCCGATTCTTCCTTCTTCGGAATGCACCAGTTCACGTGCTTATGCCACCGCGCGACCGACAGCGGTACCCGCGCGTCGAGCTTGTCGGCACTGAAGCGCTTCGGTGCCGTGTACATCGCTCCCACGAGTACGAGGCGTCCGTCGCTCTCCTTTCGGTAGAGCAGCGAGGTGGGCTTCGCGGGATCAAAGCGAAACGCCTCCTTCACGGCGTTCGACCGGTTGGTGAAGTGGTAGACCTTCTGTGTCTTCACCTGCGGCATGAACATCTGGTAGCCGTCGCGGACAGCGGCGATCGTGTCGGTGTACGGCGCGAGCGCGTCTCGCAGCAGCGCCGCCACGCCGGCGGCGCGCGACGAGTCGGTGGGCGTCGCCACGCGCGCGGCGGTCATCTGCATGTGCAGCGTACTGTTCGCGCTCCCGTCGGGCGCGTGCTCGTGCGTCTGCGCAGGCACGCGGTGCGCGACGAGCACGATCGCGCCCGACGCGAGTATGGCCGAGAGTGTCCAGCGGTACGTCATTCCCATCGGTGATGATCCGGTTGTCGTGGTGTCGCACAAGGGGGGACGAGCGCGTGCAGCGAACGTTAACGGCGGCAGCTGCAGGTCAGAACGGCTCAATGGCCAAGCCAGAAATCGAACTGGTGCGCCTGCGGCATCGTCGGGCATTGCGCGAAAACTCTGACGACGAACGCATGGATGTCTGTCGGTCTCTCGGGCGTTACCTTCCACACGTGGCCGACGCATCGATCTCCCAGCAACTGCTCAGTGGCAATCCGCTCCTGGCACTTCCCGCCCTGTTCCTGGGTGGGGTGCTCACGAGCCTCACGCCGTGCGTCTACCCGATGATCCCGATTACCGCGGCGATCGTCGGGGGACAGTCGGCCGGGGAGACCAGGACATCCCGCCTCCGGCCGGTGCTCCTCACGATGACATATGTCGTCGGACTCGCGCTCGTCTACTCCGCGCTCGGCGTATTCGCGGGACTGACCGGTACGCTGTTCGGAAGCGTCAGCACCAATCCATGGCTGTACTTCGCGATGGCTAACGTCCTCATCCTTGCCGGATTGAGCATGATGGACGTGGTACCGATTCGCCTTCCGTCGGGTATCATGGACCGCGCGGCAAACCTGGGCACGGCGGGAAGGTTTTCCGGCGCGTTCGGAATGGGTGCGATGTCGGGGCTCGTGGCGGCACCATGTTCGGCGCCGGTGATGGCCGCGGTGCTCACCTGGGTGACCGTCACGCACAGCGCGATGCTCGGTTTCGTCTACCTGCTGACGTTCTCGCTCGGGATGTGTGCGCTGCTGATCGTCGTGGGATTATCGACCGGTGGAATCGCGCGCCTGCCACGAGCTGGCGCGTGGATGCTCACGGTGAAGAAGATTTTCGCGCTCGTCATGCTCGGCGCCGCCGAGTACTACCTCGTCAAGATGGGACAGCTGCTCATATGAAGACCTTGTCAGCTCGGAAACTCGCCGCGGCCGCAGTTGCAGGCTTGCTCAGCATCACCGCCGCGCACTCCGCGGGTGCCCAGGACTCCGGCCTCGGCCTCGGGACCACAGCGCCCAGCGCCATGGTGCAGACACTCGACGGGAAGACCGTTGACCTCGCGAAGATCGCCAAGGGTCCCGCCGTCATCGAGTTCTGGGCCACGTGGTGCGAGAACTGTGAGGAACTGCTGCCCACCATGAAGAAGGCGTCGGCGAAGTACGGCTCGAAGGTGAAGTTCGTGTCCGTCGCCGTGAGCGTGAACCAGAGCGTCAAGCGTGTGCAGCTGTACGTCGCGAAGCACGGGGTTCCGGGCGAGCAGGTCTACGACACGAAGGGAGACGCCACCGGCAAGTGGGATGTGCCGGCGACGTCGCACGTCGTCGTACTGAACAAGGCGGGCAAGGTGGTCTACACCGGTGTCGGCGGCGACCAGAACATCGAAGCCGCGATCAAGAAGGCGATGTAGGCGTCTCCGAGGGGAAGAGCCCTTCGACCGACAGGTAGCGCTCGCCGGTGTCGTAGCAGAACGCGAGCACTGTGCTCCCGGCAGGTATCTCGGGCAGCTTCTTGGCGACAGCGGCGAGCGAAGCGCCAGACGACGGCCCGACGAAGATCCCTTCTTCCTTCGCCGAGCGAACGGCGTACGAAAACGCGTCTTCTTCTGTCACCTGGATGTATCCGTCGACGGTGGCGGCGTGGAAATTTCCGGGGATGATGCCCGCGCCGATGCCCTGCAGCTTGTGCGGGGTGTGCGTCCCGCCGCTGAGCACCGTGGACTTCGCGGGCTCGACCGCGAAGGTCTGGAGTTTCGGCATCGTCTTCTTGAGGGTCTCGCTGACACCGCTGATATGGCCGCCGGTGCCGACACCGGTGATCAGGTAGTCGATCCCCTCGGGGAAATCCTTGAGGATCTCCTGGGCGGTGGTGTGGACGTGGATGGCGACGTTGGCGGGATTCTCGAACTGCATCGGCATCCATGCGTTCGCCGTCGCCTCGACGATCTCCTCGGCCTTCGCAATCGACCCGTTGATACCCAGTGCCCGCGGCGTGAGCACCAGCTCGGCGCCGTATGCCAGCAATAGCCGTCGTCGCTCGACGGAGAACGAGTCGGGCATGACGAGGATGCAGCGATAGCCCTTCACCGCGCACGCCATCGCGAGACCGATGCCCGTGTTGCCAGACGTCGGCTCGACGATGACCGCGCCCTTCTTGATGATGCCGCGCCGCTCGGCGTCTTCTATCATCGCGTTGCCGATGCGGTCCTTGATGCTGCCGCCCGGATTGCTGCGCTCGAGCTTGAGCCAGACTTCCACGTTGGCTGGTGCAATGCCTGCGAAGAGCCGGTTGATTCGGACGTGTGGGGTGTTGCCGATGGTGTCGAGAATCGAGTTCGCTTTCATGCGGCGACCTGGGAAGAGGGTAAGTACCGCTCTGCGAATCTATTGCGGACTGGGCGATTTAGAGGCGTTGTTCGTTTGTCGTAACAGCGATGTTGTTGACCTTTAATTCAGCGGCTGTTCCTCACAGCCCCCGACGCAGTCATTCAACGGATTCGTGCAAATTCGTTGGTCGTCGCGTGGCGACAATAGTGGAGGATTCTGACGCCGGCTGGCAGGCGTGAGGAAGCGTCAAACAATCTGTGTTGTTCCAAGCTGCAGTGCTTGTAGTGCAAACACGACCGAATAGCACATCAGACGTCAAGTGTCACCGTGATAGATCCCAGCTCGCCAGCTTCCGCGATTCGCCGGAGTCGTGCGTCAGGTGTGCCTCTATGCGGTTCACCACCACCACTTCGTCGAACTGCTGACGTAGCAATGTCTTGAGCGTTTCTGCGGGCAGCGCGCGGTAGAGGTTGAGCGTGATGTGCGGCGTGAAGAAGAAGCGCGGGGAGGCGGCCCGTAGTCCGCTCGTCTTGATGCGCTCGTGCAGTGCCCGAAGCGGCCCATGCGGGTCTAGTGGAAGCACGACGATCTCCGTCTGCATGAACCTCTTCGGGCGCCCGAGTCGCAGCTCAATCGGTGCCGTATCTGCTGCGATCGGTCCGATGCGCTCTTTCAATTCGCCTTCCGCAGTATCCGCCGCAATAGGACCCATCCCGGATGAGCCAGCCACCGTAACATGCGGCATGCCGAGCTTGAGGATGCGCGGGTCGTGCTCGGCCTGAAGGGCCGCGATCCGATCGCCGACCGGACCGGTAATCGGTGCGATGATGAAGATCCCGCTCTTCCCGCTGCGCGTCACCCCGCCTTGACGCCTCAATGCGCGCGTGACCCGTGGGGGAGGGAAACGCCGGGGAGGATCGACCAGTGGAAGGCATGACCGCCTGCGTCGAGCGGGACGATCGACCCGGTCAAGAGAAGCTTGTCCACCCGATTCTGGTGGGCATTGACGTATCGAACGACCTTCAGCCCCGCCAACGTGCCGATCCCTGCGCCCACGATGACGTCGCTCGCCCAGTGCCGGTTGTCATACATGCGAGAAAGGCCCGTGAGCGTCGCGCCGGAATAGAGCACCGGACCAATCACCCATCGCGTGCCAGGCCACCAGCCGGAAGTCTCGCTCGTGACCGCGGCGGCCGCTGCGAATGCGGCCAGGGTGTGACCGGAGGGAAACGAGCGGTATTGATCGCCACCACCAAAGCCGCGCAGGAATTCGAAACTGTGCGAATTCTGGGGCCTGACGTAGGGCCGCTGGCGTCCGATCACGCCCTTCATCACGCCCCCGACCAGTTCGCCGATTATCAGGGCTTCCGTGCCATGCAGGCCCAACGCTGCGAGGTGTTCCTCCTTCGTGAGACGACCAACGGCGTACATGCTTGTCCCGATGATCAGCGCACCGGGCGCGGCGGTGGTGCGCGCGATTCCGGAAATCAGGCGCAGCCGCGCGTTGGCCTGCGTCGATGAATCCTGAATGCGCAGGGAGAGCCGCTCGTCGAGCCGCCGGGCGAAGAGCGCGCCAAACACGACGGCGGCGCCGAGCACCGCGTCTCCCGGCCTGAAGAGCGGTATGTTTGACTGCGTCGTATCGGCCTGCGCGCCAATGGGCTGCAGCGCCGTGGCCAGCAGCAGGGCCGACAAGCTCGCGTGGAGCCGGAATTTCAGGTTCGGCATAGGTGGTCGAGACACTTCATGGCTGTCGGAGATCCACTTGCGTATGTCATATGCCGTGCCCGCGTGCATCATCAAGGCGCACAAATCTAGCTCCAACGTGAGCTGCTTCGGCAACGAGTGCGGCACGGCGACGACAGTTGGCGGAAAGTACGGAAACAACGGACGTCGGACCCGGATATCAGACGACCCCGGCCAACTTCAAGCGTTTCGCACCACGCGACTCTGCATCGTTATCTCGCGCGACAGCTTCAGGTCCTCCAGAAACATCGCCTCGGCCTGCGCACCGAGCGTCGCGTCCTCGATGACGGCGTCAAGTTCATAGTTTATGGCGACGCCGAGGGGGTTGAAGTCCGTGGAGCCGACACGGACCCAGCGCCCGTCGACCACGCTGGTCTTGGCGTGCATCATCGTGCCTTTCCATTCCCAGATCCGCACGCCGTTGGTGAGCAACCGCCGATAGTAGCGACGCGTGAGGAACGACACCCAGCGGTGATCGTTGCGGGCGGGGACGAGAATGCGGACATCGACGCCGTCGCGCGCGGCACCAAGCAGCGCCTCCACTTCGGATGGGCTCGGAACGAAGTAGGCGTTCGCGATCCAGATCGAGCGCTCGGCAGAAATCGCCTGCATCTGGAGGGCACGGGCCACGCGCAGACGCAGCGGCTCGCCTTCGACGATGCCGACGAGTGCCGGCTTCGCCGTGGCGGGATCGAGATGCGCGCCGCGAGCGATGCGCCGGGTAAGCCGGTGGGATCCGCGCCGCTCCCGCTTGAGCGAGCGTTCCCACATCGTGTCAAACGCCTGCTGCATGTCGCCCGCCGCCGGTCCTTCGATGCGAACGGCGGTGTCGCGCCAGTGCCCACGCCGACGCTTCGTCTCGCCAATCCACTCGTTCCCGATGCCGACACCGCCGGTAATGCCGACCTGGGAATCGGTCACCAGCAGCTTGCGATGATCCCGCGGGATCAGACCGAGCCATGCCCGAAGCCCCGGCGGGTTGAACACGCGGTGCTCGATGCCCGCTTTCTTCAGTGAGGCCAGGTAGCTCGACTGGATGCCGCGCATGCCGATCCAGTCGCTCAGCACGCGGACATTCACGCCGCGTCCGGCTGCGCCAATCAGCGCATCGCCCACCCGACGACCGACGTCGTCCGACCTGAGGATGTATGCCTCGAGCACGACCGTCGACTTCGCACCCTCGATCGCCGCGACCATCGCGTCGAATGTCGCGGGACCGTCATGGAGTAGCGCGACCGCATTTCCGCTCGAGACGTCCGCGGCGGCGATGCGCCAGAGGCCACGGGCGAATGCCGGCCCCGTTCCTGGTGGAGACCGGCGGCGTTCCACCAGCGAGTGGGGAGTGGCCGGGTTAACTGGCGCGGGCAATTCGCTGACGACCGGTGGGTTGGCGCGTTGGGGCACGCCTACACGTTACGCCTGCGCGCGACTCCCCGCATCGTCGACGTAGGTAGCGAGGTCGTTGAGCTCGAAGGGCTTGTGAATTACGGGGCAATCGACTGTGGTGCCGCCGATATCAACGGGGTATCGGTCGAGCTGCTCACCCGTTACGAATGTCACGCGTTGCACCATGTGCGGCCGATGCTCGGCAAGCCAGATGACGAAGTCCGCTCCGCGTTCGACGCCGAGCCAGACGTCTACCAGGATGGCGTCCGGTGCTTCCGCCTCGAGTATGGCCTGCGCTTCCGCGATGGTGCGCGCGAGCAGGACACGGTCGCCGCGTCGTGCGAAGAAGCGGGCGATCAGTCGGCCGATCGGTTCTTCGTCGTCCACATACAGCAATGTGGCCATTGGCATTGTGGCGCGTCGTCGCGCCACCCTCCGGGGAGGGAATCATGCAAGACATTCACCACAAACGGTAACTGCCCAGTCCGCGTGCGCACCCTGCCGCCGAGGGGCCTGCGGAAACGCATTGAGATGGGTGTCACCCGGGTGTTGGACCACCGGGCCCGCCTGACGGTGAGCGGGGCAAGGCCCTTTGCCGCGGCATGCGCGGATGGCATAATCAGCCATGCTCAACATCGATCTCAAGGGACGCCGGGCGCTTGTCGCAGGCGTCGCGGATGACGGCGGATTCGGCTTCGCCATTGCGAAGGCCCTCGCCGAGGCGGGTGCGACCGTTTGTGTGGGCACGTGGCCGCCGGCGCTCAACATCTTCATGAACCTGCTGGAGCGCGGCAAGATGGACGAGTCGCGCCGGATGAGCGATGGGTCACTTCTCACCTTCGAGAAGATCTATCCACTCGATGCAGTGTTCGACACGATGGACGCGATGCCCGAGGACATACGCGCGAGCAAGCGTTACAAGGATGTTGGGGACTGCTCGATCGAGGGTCTCGCGGCGCAGCTGGTGGCGGATTTCGGCGAACAGCCGCTCGATATCGTGATCCATGCGCTGGCAAACGGTCCTGAGGTGAAGAAGCCCTTGTTGGAGACGAGTCGCAGCGGGTACCTGGCCGCGGTGAGTGCGAGCGCATACTCGCTCGTGAGCATGATCCAGCGCTTTGGCCCACTGATGCGGCCAGGTGGCGCGTTCGCCTCGCTCACCTACATGGCGAGCGAGCGGGTGATTCCCGGTTACGGCGGCGGGATGTCGAGCGCCAAGGCGGCGCTGGAGAGCGACACCCGGTTGCTTGCCTTCGAAGCCGGACGTAAATGGGGGGTGCGCGTCAACACCGTGTCGGCGGGACCGTTTGCCTCGCGGGCGGCGAGCGCCATCGGCATCATCGAGAAAATGGTTGCGTATGTGTCGGCCAACGCGCCACTCACCGCGGAGCTGGCAGCCTCGGAAGTTGGTGCGGCCACCGCGTTCCTTTGCTCGCCCCTCGCGTCAGGGATCACGGGGACCACGCTGTACGTGGACAAGGGTTACCACGCGATGGGAATGGGCGTGATGGCGCCGGAGGCGTAGGAGTCGCGCAACGGGTCATTCCCATGGCGGTCCCCTGGAGGTTCAATCAGCGGTGCTGTACGAGTTCCGTCCTGCTGCAAGCTGGTGGGCGGCGAGTGTCCCCAGCAGCACCGTTGGAATGATCTGCACTGCCTGGATCAGCAGCGCGGCGGCAACAGCGGCGGGCCTCGCCACACCGAACGAGGCTACCGTCACCGCGTAAATCAGCTGGAATATTCCCACGTTTCCGGGCGTGCCTCGAATCAGGAAGCTGATGCCGATGGCCAGCATGGCTGCGATGGATCCCGCGAGCGGAATAGGGAGATGCGCCGCGAGCGCGACCGTGTGGTAGGTCGCCACCTGAAGGCCCCACGCCGCGAATGAAAGCGCCATCCCGGTCGCGAGCCGCAGGGGCGACGCTGTCTCGCTGACGCTCGAGGCGAAGCGTCCCATGGCTGCCACGATGCGCGCCCACGTGGTGCTCACGCCTGCAGTCGGGGAGTGTCTCGCGCGGGAGGTGGCGCCCAGAAGCAGCAATGCCACACTTGCACACGCCAGTGCGACCGCCGCTTCGGTGCGCCAGCGCGTGAGTGTTTCCGGCAGGTCGAGCAGGAATGCGGCACTGACCAGCAGCGTGAGATAGCTCACGCCATCGAGCACCCGCTCGAGCGCGAGCGCGCTCGCAACCCGTGCCCCTGCGACCCCGCTCGCGCGCGCGACGATCACTACGCGCGCCGCCTCGCCGCCTTGGGCGACGACGAGATTGTTGAGCGACGCACCCGCATAGGTCGCACGGAGCACGAGGTTCAGGGACTGTACCCCGACGGCGCGCAGGAATACCCACCAGCGCACGCCCTTCAGCACGAGTGAACACTGGTTCACCAGGAATGCCAGCACCAGCAAGCCCGCGTCGGCATGCCGCGCGGCCGCCGCCGCCGCACGCCAGTCGACGTGGCGAGCGAACATCACGAGCAGCACCACGAACGCGACGCTCGCCATCATGCGTAGCGAGCGCCCGCCCCCCGCCGTCATCGCCGTACGCGCGGCGATTTCTCCAGCACGGTCATGAACTGCGGCGTGATGAAGAAGTCGAGGGCGCTCTCCACGTGCCTGAGCCCGCATTCCTCCGCGAGCACCCTGATCTTTCCCGGCGTGAACGCGTGGACGTGCAGTTCGCGGGCGAGGAACGGATTCCCGAACCCGATCCAGGCACCGGGCATCGCGTACAGTCCACGAATGGGCTCGGCAGGATAGACGAGCAGGATTCGTCCTCCCGGGACGAGCACGCGCTGCATCTCGCGGAGCGCATCGCCCGCGTCGACAATGTGCTCAATGGCGTGGAACGAGTACACGTGATCGAACTGCTCGTCGTCGAACGACAGGTCGACGGCGTTCATCGTGGACAGATGTTCGGCGACACCGTGGGCGATCGACTTCGGGTTGACGTCGATGCCGTACGTCGCTGGACAGATCTGTTGCATGCGCTGCGTGAGCCAGCCGCGTCCGCATCCGATCTCGAGCAGCCGGTCCGGACCCGCGGGCCGCAGGTATCGGAGAATGCGACGCGAGTGACGCCCGGTCTCGATGGGGCGGTTCAGCATCGCGTAGTCTTCGGAATCGTACGTGACGCCCAGGTTGGTCGGCGTCTCGTGCATGACGCGCAGGCGCGGTGCGTGGGAGCGCGGTACCGTGACGCGCGGCGCGGGCGAGAGGGCTGGATGCATTGCGTTCCTCTGGTGCGGCAGACATCGCCGTGAAGGGAGCGCATCGCGGAGTGCGAGGCGTCCCGGCAGGAACGCGCAATCGCGCGAACAATCGGCTCAGACACGCGGTCACCGTCGCGTCAGCCACGGCAAAGGCCGGCGCCCGAATGGACGCCGGCCTCGACCCACCGTGAGGCGGCTAGTCTACATCGTCGCTGATCGTGCCCGGCGGCGCAGGCACGTCGGCGGGACGCGGGACGATCTCCGGCAGCGTTGCCTTGCGCAGCAGCGCGTTGATGGACGGCAGCCGCGTGTCGAGCGTCTTCTTCATCTTCGTCAGCTCCACGTCCAGCTGTTTCGAGAGTCCGGTATAGACACCCGTGGTCTGCTTCGTGGGTGCCGCCTCCGCACTTCCGGCAACGCCGGCGAGCGCGGCGATCTTGTTGTTCAGCCGAATGGGATAGTTCAACGGATCCTGCCCGCTGCGATTCTTCGTCTGGTAGACGGAGTCTTCCACGACCGAGAGTTCCGCGCGCAATACGGCTGCCTGCGCCTGGAAGTCGGCCTTGGACTGGCCGGTGAGGCGCTTCTCGCGATCGGCGAGCTGCGATTTCACCCAGCGCACGGTCTTCACCGCATCGTTGGCCGCGGTGGTGCGATCGCGCACGTTGATGAGGAATGCGAACTGCGCGGCAAGCTCCGCCGCGGTCGCGTTGGTGCGCGGGTCCTTCTTCAATGCAAAGGTCTCGGTGCCGATCGGCACTCCGTCCACGATCATCCGCACCTGATAGGTGCCTGGCGGCGCCGTGGGACCCTGCGTGCCGCCGGCCCACATGATCAGCCCCTCGAACGTCGACGCGTCCGGATAGCGCATGTTCCAGTTGAACGCGTTGACGCCGACCTTGTTTGGCACGCGCGGCGGAGGGGGCGTGCGAATCGGTCCGTCCTCGTCGAACGCCGAGGAGGCATCGGGGGTTATTGCGGTGGCTCGCACGAGACGCTCGGCGCTATCCGCCGCGATGCCACTCTTCACGAGTGAGTCGATCCGCTCGCGCGAACGCGTTGCACGCGTGACGGAATCCGCAGCCGCAGCGGAGTCCTGCCGGCTGGTGAAGGAGCGAATCAGCTTGCCCTTGACGTCCATGAACTCGAGCACCACCTCGCGGCTCGGACGCTTGAGCCAGTAGCTCACGACCGGACCGCCGGCGGGACTCGCGGCGACCGGATGCACCGACGGCCCCGCGGCGGCACCCGGCGCAGCACCGCCACCGCCGCCACGCCCGCCACTGAAGCTCACGCGATATGCATCGCGCGGCTTGAACAGGGACGCATCCTTGGCGGTGACCGCCGGGGTCAGCTGCCGCAGGGCGGAGATGTCGTCGAGCACCCAGAAGCTGCGGCCGTGCGTGGCGGCGATGAGGTCGCCCTCCTTGATGGCCAGGTCGTGCACCGGCACGGGCGGAAGGTTCAACTGGAGACGCTGCCATGAACCGCCGTCGTCGTGCGAGAACCACACGCCCCGCTCAGTGCCGACGTAGAGCTGGCCCTGTCGCTCGTCGTCCTCGCGTATGGCGCGCGTGAACTCGGTGGCGTCGATGCCCGCGTCGATTCGCTTCCAGGTCGCGCCATAGTCGCTCGTCTTCCAGAGATACGGCCGCATATCGCCGAGCTGGAAGCGATTCGCGGCGACATACGCCGTGCCGGCGTTGTAGCGCGACGGTTCGATGAGCGACACGCGGGTGTAGATCGCCATGTCCTTTGGCGTGACGTTCTTCCATGACTTGCCGTTGTCGCGCGACACATGGATGAGCCCATCATCCGATCCCGCCCAGAGCACGCCCTTCTGTTTCGGCGACTCGGCGAACGCGAAGATGACGCCGTAGTACT
>JBKJUW010000063.1:0-4985 GCA_046589725.1 Gemmatimonadaceae bacterium | reverse complement strand
GTTCGGCGCCGCGGTATCGCAGCCCGAGAGAAAGCGCGCCACTTCGTCGAGCGGCTTCTGTGTTGCCGAGAGGCCGATGCGCTGCGGGGCGGCGGGTGCGACTCGCGCGAGCCGCTCGAGCGTGAGCGCCATGTGCGCGCCGCGCTTTGTACCGGCGACCGCGTGGATTTCGTCCACGATCACGGCACGCAACGAGCTGAAGATCGTTCGCCCGCGCACGCTCGTGAGCAGGATGTGGAGTGATTCCGGCGTCGTGATGAGGATGTGCGGCGTCTTCCGGAGCATGCGGGCGCGTTCTGAGGCCTTCGTGTCGCCCGTGCGCACGGCGACGCGGATCTCGGGGAATTTCTTCAGCCGATCGGATCCCGGATTGTCGCCCGCACGATCAAACCGATCCTTCAGTTGTGCGAGCGGAAGCGCGAGGTTGCGCTGCACGTCGTTGTTCAGTGCCTTGAGCGGCGACACGTAGAGGAGATGCACGGCGTTCGCGAGGGGTGCCTCCAGTCCCTCGGTAATCAGCGCGTTCAACTCCCACAGGAATGCCGCCAGCGTTTTCCCCGTGCCGGTCGGCGCCAGGATCAGCGTGTCGGCGCCACTCGCGATCGCCGGCCAACCCGCACGCTGTGGCGCTGATGGCGCTCCGAGCGTTTCGGTGAACCAGTCCTGCACGATGGGATGAAAAGCGGCGAGCGCATCGTTCGTCATGTGTCGTGAAAACTGCACGGCGCGGTCCCGAGAGGCGACTAGTCGTCACGCCGAAGAACCGTGGCGGTTACCTCTCATACGCTGATAATTGCCTCCGCGGCGGGCATGACACCGATGCCAGCGTTCCCGTGCTTGAAAAACACGATATCACTCCTTACCATAAGTAAGGAATAATCAGGAGGTAAGGATGTACGGCAGCCGGGTGACTAGCAAGGGCCAGATCACGGTGCCAAAGGCGGTGCGGGAGGCGCTGGCGCTGCGGCAGGGAGACCGGATGAGCTTCCTCATCCACGATGACGGCACTGTAACGGTCGAGGCGGAGACAGTGGACCTCCCCTCCTTGCGGGGCATGGTCAAGTCGGCTGGCCGGCACGTCAGCATCGAGCAGATGAACGAGGCTGTCGGGCAGGGCGCCGCGCGCCGGTGATCGCGCTCGACACCAACGTCCTCGTGCGTTATCTCGTGGAGGATGACGTGAACGACAGCGCGACGGCAGCGGCCCTGATCGATCGCACCATCGCCGATGGCGACTCGCTGTTCATCTCCGACATCGTCGTCTGCGAGGCGGTGTGGGTGATGAGCGTGGCGTATCGCGTGGGGCGGAGTGAGATCGCAGCCGTGCTCCAACGCCTGCTGCGGGCGCGTCACCTCGCGTTCGGCGCACGGGACGAGCTGCTCCGTGCGCTCGAAGCCTACGAGGCAGGGAAGGGAGACTTCGCCGACTACCTCATTCGCGAGCACGGGCGGACCGCGGAATGCGAGTGCGTCGCCACCTTCGACAAGGCGCTCCTGCGCGAGAAGGGGTTCGTCGCCGTCGCATCGGCCTGAGCCCGTCGAAGAGATCGCCTCCCCCAATGCGTCACACACCAGCAGGTTCCTGCCGCGACATCTTTTTCGGATAGTCGAAGCAGGGAGCGCGACCTACCTTATCCGGACCTCGAACCCTTCTCCCAACCAATGTCCGATCTCCTTCGCGACGCAGCCACTCGCTCCATCAACTATCTCGAAAGCCTCGCCGAGCGACGTGTGTCGCCGAGTGCGGAAGCGGTGGCAGGATTGTCGGCGCTCGACGTCGCCTTGCCGGAGCACGGCATGGATGCGCGGGCCGTGCTCTCGCAGCTCGACGAAGTGGTATCGCCCGCAACCATGGCGATCGCCGGACCGCGCTTCTTCGGCTTCGTCATGGGAGGCAGCCTTCCGGCCACTGTCGCGGCCAGCTGGCTTGCGACCGCGTGGGACCAGAATGCTGGCCTGTACAGGGCCACTCCCGGTGTCGCGATCCTTGAGGAGGTTGCCCTCAAGTGGCTGGTCGACGTGCTTCACCTGCCGAGTGGGGTAGCGGGCAGCTTCGTGACCGGGACGACGGTCGCCCACATCACCGCACTCGCGGCCGCACGTCATGCCGTGCTGGAGAAAGTGGGGTGGAACGTCGAGGCCGACGGCCTGTTTGGCGCGCCGCCGATCACGGTCATCACGGGTGCCGAGTCGCACCCCACGCTCTACAAGGCGCTCGGCGTTGTCGGTCTGGGCCGGAAGCGGGTCGTGAAGGTGCCCGTGGATTCCCAGGGACGTATGGTGTTGTCCGAGCTGCCGCGCATGGAGGGCCCGACAATCGTCTGCGTGCAGGCCGGCAACGTGAACACCGGCGGGTTCGATCCGATCGGGGAGATCTGCGACGTTGCCCACGCTGCGGGGGCGTTCGTTCACGTCGACGGTGCCTTCGGTCTCTGGGCTCGCGCGTCACGGGAGCAGGCGCACCTCGGCGCAGGTATCGAGCGCGCGGACTCATGGGCGACGGATGCGCACAAATGGCTCAACGTGCCCTACGACAGCGGCATCGCGTTCGTGCGCAATGGCGATGCATTGCGGGCCGCGATGGCAGTGACGGCCGAGTACCTGCCGACGGACTCGGTGCAGCGCAATCCGTCGGATTATACGCCGGAACTTTCCCGTCGCGCGCGCGGCATCGAGGTCTGGGCAGCGCTGAAGGCGCTTGGCCGGAGCGGTGTGGAGGAGCTCGTCGCGCGGCACTGCCGTCAGGCGCGGCGATTTGCCGAGGGGCTCTCGGCAGCCGGGTTCGAGATCCTGAATGACGTCGTGCTGAACCAGGTGCTGGTCGCCTTCGGGGATGCCGAGCGCACGGCGCGGGTGATCGCGGCAATCCAGGAGGAGGGGACGTGCTGGGCCGGCATCACCATCTGGCAGGGTCGTACAGCAATGCGGATATCGGTGATCTCCTGGGCAACGACGGATGCGGATGTCGAGCGAAGTATCGAGGCCATAGTGCGCGTCGGAGGAGCCGTGGCCTAGCGATTGGTATTTGAGCTTGAGCTCGAGCGAACCAATGCAGAGACGACAGTTATTCAGCCTTCTGCATCAGTTAGCGGTTCACTGCACAGCTGATGGAGATAGCTGACGAGACTGTTGTCTTGCCCTGGTTGTCTCTGCCTTGGTTGTCTCCGCCTTGGTTGCCTCTCGCGCCGGCTCGAGCTCAGGCCGTAGTTATCTCATTGCACAATAATGGGTTGACTAATCGGTGACCGGCGGCTGACTGGCTCACTTCAGATTGGCCGCCAGTGAGTTGGCTCGCCGCGGTGCTTCCATCAGCGTGAGCCGAATCGTTTGTTTCTGACGCGTTCGTGTGAGAGCACGTCATCACCCCATCCACGACTCCACATGCAGATCAGTCATTTCTCGGCCGGTCCAGCGTTCCGGCGCACTCGATCCTGTGCGTTCGTCATGTCGTTGATTTTCCTGTTGCCGGCCACCCGCGCCGATGGGCAGGCGCGTGAGCGACCTGTCCCGTTCGACAGCGCCGGCCGCATCATGAGCATCTCACCGCCGCTGGCCGCGCGGCTCGGTCTGTCGGCGCCGCTCTGGCCTGTCACGGGTGATTACATCGACGCTCGGCTCTATGGCGTCGACGTCGCTGGCGGAGGGTTTGTCCTCGTCGTTCAGCGCCAACGCGAGGTGCTCGAGCGCTACCCGCTGGACATGACGCAGCGTCGTGCGCTCGCCGGGGTCATCGACAGCGCCACCACGTTCGCGGCGGCGCGGGGTGGCCCGGATGCGATGCCCACCTTCATCTCCGAGCCTGTTCGCGGCACGTTCGTCGTCAATCAGACGCTCCTCGGCGCGCTGCTGTTCGGTCCCGCCGCGGCCACCCTCGTGGCCGACCCGACTGGCTCGACGGCCGCCTATCTGGCCGTCACTGCCGGCATGTTCTTCGGGTCGGCCAGCATGACGCAGACGAGCCCCGTGTCGCGCGCCCAGAATCACCTGTCATGGCACAGTGCACGCCGAGGGGCCATCGCCGCCGACCTGCTGCTGTATTCGCTGACCGGCGATGACGGCGGTGGTCGGGGCTACGCCGCTGCCACTCTCGCCGGCGGAATTGTTGGCGATGTCGCCGGTTTCATGCTCGGCGAGCCGATGACGGATGCTGAGGCGCATGGAACGTCGCATGGGTCCACGGTGACAGCGGTGCTTACGGCGTCAGCGCTCGGCGGCGCCGGCTTGTTCAAGGACAACTCATCCACTCGCATTTCCACCGCCGCCATCGTGGGTGCAGGCGCCCTCGGCTATCCTCTGGGCCTGCGGTATGTGCGAACCGCGCCCTATCGCGTCACAGCAGGTGACGTCGGCACGCTGGTCACCACCGAGTTTCTCGGCATGGGTGCGGCGGCGACGCTTCTGGGCGACAATAGCGACGACAAGCTCGGATGGGCTCTCGTCGGAACCGGCTTCACGCTTGGCGCCATCGCCGGCGATCGGTTGCTGGTGCGGCCATTCGATCACACCGAATCCGATGCGCGACTGCTTCAGTATGGGTCCGTCGCCGGTGCGCTGGTTGGCCTGATCGTTCCGGTGCTCACGCAGACCAGCAACAGTCACGTCATCTTCGGGGCCGCGACGGCGGGTGGCATCCTCGGCGCGATTCTTACCGAGCAGTTCATCAAGCCGCCCGAGGCGCATATCGGGCTCGGTGGAACCGGCTCGAGCGAACGGCAGTCAAACCACGCGAAAGGGGTGAGTGTCCGGTTCTCACCGGAATCGATGATGTTCGCGAAGATGGGCATGCGCGGCGAGCACTCCATTCTCTCGCTGACATTCTGAGCGCGGCGTACTGATTCTACTGCTGCTGGACCGCGACGGCAGTTGGTGGATCTGCTTCGCGCTCGTCCCGACATCCGGGTCCGATGTCCGCCTTTTTCCGGTGTTTCCGCCAACTGTCGTCGCGGTTCCGTGTTTCCAGTCCGGCTGGCGGATTGGCCTCGTTG
>JBKJUW010000109.1:0-11596 GCA_046589725.1 Gemmatimonadaceae bacterium | reverse complement strand
CGAGCTCGCCGTCCCGCGCACTGCCGGGCGCCACGATCTGGATCTGGAACTTCGTGCCCCGCGCATGCATGTGCGACGTAAGACCTGTAATCGTCGTGCGCGTGTCGAAGAGAAAGTCTTTCCGCGCTACCGTCACCTGTCCGGCGGGCAGCACAAGCCCGGTGTTCTGCAGGTTCAGCGTCGACAGCGGATACTTCACCTCGGCCGCAGGCACCGTGTACAAGTTGACGTACGCTTCTCCGTCGACCTTCGATGCCGTGTGGTTGGCATAGTGCACATTGAGGTCGATGGCGGCATTGCCGGGCAGGCGCAGGGCGGTGCCGGCCGGAAAGGAGTAATCGTTCCGGGGCTGCATGGAGCCGCCGAGAAAGATGTGGTACCCCATGGCCACCATGTTCGCGAAGTCAAGCGACCCGTCGGCTCGCCGGATGTCGCGCACCGCATCGGACACGGGAATCACGGCGGTCGGCGTCTTCGCATCGAAACCATAGAGCACGAAATGATGGCTGAACGGACGCATCGACGTCTCGATGCGCGACACATAGATATCCGTCGTATTCCCGATCTTCCGATAGGTGAACAACTCGCGCTCGAAGTTGGGCGCCACATCGAACCGGTCAACCTTCAACTGGAATCCGCTGCCCACCGCCGGCACGAGGAGCGGGGCAAAGGGCTGGCTCGTCTGCGCCGCGCGATCCAGCAGCAGGGCCGCATTCGCCACGATGCCAGTCTTCGGCGCACCCGCCGCGATCCACTGTCGAACGAACTCCAACTGACCCACGCTTACGCCCCCCGTGCTCCCCGGCATGGGATTACCGTAGTCGTGGGCGTGATGACCGGGTGGGAACACGAGCTTGTGATACAGCAGGCTGGAGTCGGGCTTGTTGGCCACGACACGACGCAGCCCATCGGCGTTTGCGGCCGCGTTCACCGGCTTGATCCCGACGAGATTCTCGTAGGCAACGTCTGCGGTGAGCGCGAGTCCTCCTGCGGCGCTCGTCCCGACATGACAGCCGACGGTGGCGCACGTCGGCGCAAATATCGTCGCCTGGATCTGCGCAAAGCTCGGCGCACCATCAACTGGGGCGGGCCCCGCCGTGGAGCTGGCCCCGTCACCTCCACACGCCGCGCCGGCGACGACGATGAACCCAAGAAGAAGCGTTCGCATAGCGAAACGTATCCTCATGATACGCGCACAGGGGCGTCACCGGGTTGCGTCTTCTCCATCACTTCCGGCGCGCGCAGGGCGTCGGGCGCTTCGGAGGCCAGCGATCGCGCCACGGCGTCCGGCGACGCCGGCACTCCCGCACCTGTCTGCCGACGCACGAGCGTGAGAATCGTGTAAACGGCCACGGGGTCCGCATCCTGGTTGGTCACTTCGACATCCCAGTGTACGACGCCCTGCGGAATCTGTCCCTCGCGATCCTCCTTGACCGTCTTCTGCTTGCAGGAGAGTCGCGCCCGGATCGTATCGCCGATGTACACTGGCTTCACGAACCGCAATCCTTCGAGACCATAGTTCGCCAGCACCGGCCCGGGCGCAGGGTCAACGAACAACCCGGCGGCAGCTGACAGCACGAAGTACCCGTGCGCGACCCGCTTCTCGAACAGCGAATCCTTCGCCGCGATGTCATCCATGTGCGCATAAAAGAAGTCGCCGGAGATGCCGGCGAAGTTCACGACGTCGCTCTCCGTGACCGTGCGGCGGTGGGTCAACAGGGTCTCACCAATCTCCAATTCCTCGAAGTACTTCCGGAAGGGGTGCACGCGATCACGCAGTTCCGTGGCGCCCCTGCTCCACTCGCGCGTGACCGCGGCGAGCGTTTGCGGCGAGCCCTGGATTGCGGTGCGTTGCATGTAATGAAGGACGCCTCGCACCCCGCCCATCTCCTCACCGCCGCCAGCGCGACCGGGGCCGCCATGAACGAGGTGCGGCATCGGGGATCCATGACCGGTCGACTCCTTCGCACTATGGCGGTTCACGAGCATGAGCCGTCCGTGATACGCGGCGGTACCGAGCACGACCTGCCGCGCAATGGCATCGTCTGCGGTGAAGAGCGAACCGACAAGACTGCCCTTTCCGAGCTTCGCGAGCGCGATGGCCTCGTCAACCGAGGAATACGGCATGATCGTGTTCACGGGCCCGAAAGCCTCGACGTCGTGCGGCGCGTTGCGCTCGAACGGCCGGTCGTTGTACAGCAGCATGGCCGGGTAAAAAGCACCCTGCTCCGCGTCGGCACCGATGAGGTCGAGCGTGCCCGGTCCGCCGTACAAGAGCTCGGTCGCCTTGCGCAGGGCGTCGACACTCTTCTCGACCTCTTTCACCTGGCCCTTGCCGGCAAGGGGACCCATGCGCACGCCGGCAACGGCGGGATCTCCAACCTTCACACCCGCGAGCCGGACCTTGAGTGCGCCGGCGACCGCGTCCACCATGCTCTCGTGCACGAACGTACGGCGGATCGCCGTGCATTTCTGACCCGCCTTCACCGTCATTTCCCTGGCGACCTCCCTGACGAAGAGATCGAACTCCTCCGTGCCCGGCACGGCGTCGGCGCCGAGCATGGAGTAGTTGAGCGAGTCGGCTTCCTGGTTGAAGCGCACGGAGTTGCCCAGGACGGCCTTCGAGCTCTTGAGCATGAGGCCCGTGGTTGCCGATCCGGTAAAGGCAACGGAGTCCTGGCAATTGACGTGATCGAGGAGGTCGCCCGCACTGCCACAGATAAGTTGGAAAGTGCCGATCGGCAGGAGACCCGATTCGACCATCGCTCGCGCCACCGCTTCCGTCAGAAAGCTCGTGACCGTAGCAGGCTTCACGATGCTCGGCACACCAGCGAGGAATGACGTCGCGAACTTCTCGAGCATGCCCCAGACGGGGAAGTTGAACGCGTTGATCTGGATCGCGACACCTTCCATGGGAACGCAGATATGGCGCCCGATGAAGGTGCCGCCCTTGCTCAGCGCCTCGGGACCGCCGTCCACGTAATACGTCTCATCGGGAAACTCGCGCCGGCCGCGACTCGCGTAGGCAAAGAGCGTCCCGAATCCACCGTCGATGTCGATCCAGGAGTCGCCCCTCGTTGCCCCCGTCCAGGCAGAGACGCGATAAAACTCCTCTTTGCGCACGGTGAGGTACTGCGCGAGCGCCTTCAGGACGCGTGCACGCTGATGGAACGTCATCGCGCGCAAGGTCGGTCCGCCAACGGAACGGCCGTACTCGAGCATGGCCTTGAAGTCGAGCCCTTCACTCGACGCAACCGCGACCTCGGCGCCGGTCACGGCATGGTGGAGTGTCGTACCACTCCCGGTGCCGACCACCCATTCCCCGAATGCGTAGTTCAGGAGTCGCGTCACGATCTGGTCTCTCGCCATGTCTTGTAGCTCATCTGTTGTTGGGCGCGGTCGGCCGGCAACTCGCGCAGCGGCTCACACGCGACGAGCGATGCATGAAGGCGAGCCGGCAGGGCCTGGTAGTGCGCAGTGCCGTCCGTCTTCCACGCGAGCATCTCGTCGCTGACATCCTTCACGATCCTTGCCGGATTGCCCACGACGACCTTCCGCGGTGGAATCTGCATGTCCGCGGGCACGAAGCACAGCGCGCCAACGATGCTGCCCTCGCCGACGACCGCGTTGTCCAGCACCACCGCGTTCATGCCGATCAAGGCATTGGCGCCGATGCGCGCGCCGTGCACGACCGCGCCGTGACCGATGTGTGCACCCCGTTCGAGCACGACCGTCACACCGGGGAACATGTGGATGGTGCAGTTCTCCTGCACATTGCATCCGTCCTCGATCACGATGCCGCCCCAGTCGCCCCGAATGGCGGCGCCGGGCCCGACGTACACGTCCGCGCCGATCACGACATTGCCGGTCACCGTCGCATTCGGGTGTATGAACGCCGAAGCATGGATGACGGGAATGAAGCCGTCGAAGGCGAAGATGTTCGCCATTACGTCTCGCTCACCTGCGTTCGAGCACGGTCGCCATGCCCTGCCCCACGCCAATGCACATGGCGGCGAGCGCATAGCGCTTCCCTGTGCGCTGCAGTTCGTGCGCCGCGGTGAGGATCAGCCGCGCACCGCTCATGCCGAGCGGATGACCGATCGCGATCGCTCCGCCGTTTGGATTCACTCGCGGATCATCGTCTGCGATGCCGAGCTCACGCAGGCAGGCGAGCGACTGCGCCGCGAAGGCTTCGTTCAACTCGATGACGTCCACGTCGTCGAGCGAAATGCCCGCAAGTTCCAGCGCACGCTTCGATGCGGGCACCGGACCCATGCCCATGAGGCTCGGCTCCACGCCGGCCACGGCCGTGGAGACAATCCGGGCTAATGGCGCAACTCCGATCTCCCGCGCACCCTCGCTCGACCCGATCAACAACGCCGCGGCACCATCGTTGAGCCCCGACGAGTTGCCCGCGGTCACGCTTCCCTGGCCGTCGGTGCGAAATGCCGGCCGGAGTTTCGCGAGAATCTCGATCGTGGTGTCGCCGCGAATGAATTCGTCCGTGTCGACCGTTCGCGGGGCGCCCTTCTTCTGCGCAATCTCGAGCGGTGCAATTTCGGGCGCGAATCGACCCGCCGCACGCGCGGCGTGTGCCTTCTGCTGCGAGCGCACCGCGAACGCATCCTGATCGTCGCGGCTCACTCCGTAGTGCTCCGCCACATTTTCGGCGGTCTGGCCCATGGAGTCCGTCCCGTAGCGCTCGCGCATGGTCGGGTTCACGAATCGCCAGCCCAGGCTCGTGTCGAACAGGGCGACATCGCGCCCGAACGGCTTGGCGGACTTGCTCATGACATACGGCGCGCGCGTCATGCTCTCCACGCCGCCGGCCACGTAGACGTCGCCCTCTCCCAGCCTGACCGCACGTGCTGCGTTCGCGACGGCGCTCATCCCCGAGGCGCAGAGCCGGTTGACCGTCTCGCCCGGTACCGTGACTGGCAGTCCCGCAAGGAGTGCCGCCATCCGCGCCACATTGCGATTGTCCTCACCTGCTTGATTCGCGCAGCCGAGTATGACGTCGGTAATGCGTGCCGGGTCGAGCGACGGGTGTCGCGCCACGAGGTGGGCGATGACGTGCGCCGCCATGTCGTCGGCGCGGACATCGCCGAGTTGGCCACCGATGTTGCCGACGGCCGTACGGATGCCGTCGAGAATGTATGCGTCAGTCATGATTGTGCCTCACGTGACTCCAGGTCGTGCATGCGCTGCGTGCGGTACACGGTGCCGCGAAAAAGGGCGACGATGGTGTCGTCCTGCTTCTTCACGACCACCCGATAGAACCCCAGTCGGCTTGTGTGGCTCTCCTCTTCCGCGACGGCCACGAGCTCGTCCCCTACGAGGACGGCGGCTGGGTAGGACATCGAAGTATCGAGCGCAACGGTGACGCGCCCGGAGCCGTTGCAGGCAAACGCCATCGCGCTGTCCGCGAGGGAATATGCAATGCCACCATGCGCGACGCCGAAGCCGTTGACCATCTCGTCGCGCACCGTCATGCGCAGCGTGCAGCGGCCGATTCCCACTTCCACAAGGCCGGCACCGAGCCACCGCGTGAACGCGTCATTCGCGAGCATGTGGTCGATCACTTGTCGCGCGTCGCGCGCGGATGCTTCAGCGGCGTTCATGCGAGCAACCGCGCGCCGTCACGGACGCGCCGTCGCAGCAATGGGCTCGGACGATAGCGTTCCTCGCCGTAGTCCCGCTGCAAATGGTCGAGGCGGGAAAGGATCTCCGCCGCACCGATCTCGTCGCCCCACTCCAGAAGGCCCCGAGGGTAATTCACGCCTTTTGTCATCGCCAATTCGATGTCGGCGGATGAGGCGACGTTCATGTGCAGTGCGTCGACCGCCGCATTCACGAGCATCGCCACCGTTCGGTCCACGATCCTGCGACCCAGGCCATCATCCCGGCTGGGCTTCGGATGCTCGGCGCCCGCGCGGTGGTCGTAGAAACCCCGTCCGCTCTTTCTCCCGAGCCAACCCGCATCGACCAGCCGGCGCTGGATCACGGACGGCCGATAGCGCGAGTCGTGAAAGAACGCGTCGAAGACACTCGTCGTCACCGCGTAGTTCACGTCGTGGCCGATGAAATCCATGAGCTCGAACGGTCCCATGCGAAAGCCCCCAAGCTCCCGCATCGCCCAGTCGATCGTGGCAACGTCAGCGATGCCTTCTTCCAGCTGGCGGAGCGATTCCGAGTAGAATGGGCGTGCGATCCGGTTGACGATGAATCCGGGCGTGTCGGCGGCGACCACAGTGGTCTTCTTCCAGCTCCCGACGAGCGAAGTTGCCTGCTCGAGAACAGAGGGAGCGGTGGCGAGACCCGGTACGATCTCGACCAGCGGCATCACGGTCGCCGGGTTGAAGAAATGGATTCCGACGACGCGCTCCGCCTTCGCGCACCCGCCCGCAATCGACGTGATACTGAGCGACGAGGTGTTGGTCGCCAGGAGGCAGTCGTCGCGCACCACACGCTCCAGCGCGCCAAACAGGCTTCGCTTGACCGCGAGATCCTCCACCACCGCTTCGATGACGACGCCGCACTCCGCAAACGCCGAGTACCCGCGGGACAGGTCGCCTGCCTCGATAATACGCGCCGTGATGTCCGGCACGTCCGCCGCATCCAGCCGACCCTTCTCGACGTCGCGAGCGAGAGAGCGCGCAATCGACGCGCGTGCCTTGTCCACCGCACCGGAATTCACGTCGCCGACGACGACTCGATGCCCGGCGGTGGCGGCCACCTGCGCGATACCGCTGCCCATCGCGCCCGCTCCAACGACTCCGACGACCAGTGGCGGCGATGACATGATCAGCGGCCGTGGAAGACAGGCTTCCGCTTCTCGACGAATGCGCGAACGCCTTCCGCGTAGTCTTCCGTTGCGCCGGCCTCGCGCTGCAGGGACTCCTCGAGCACCAGCTGCGACTCGAGGTCGTTGCTCAGGCCGGCATTGAACCCGCGCTTCGCGAGGCCGATTCCGCGCGTTGGCATTTCCGCGAGGCGCTTCGCGATTCCCATTGTCACGTCGGCGAGCGCCGCGCCAGGCACGACGTCGAAAATCAGCCCCCATTCCTTCGCTCGCGTCGCGTCGAGCTTGTCCGCGAGCATCGTGAGTGCCGCAGCACGCTGAAGTCCGACGAGGCGAGGCAGAAGGTAGGTCCCGCCACTGTCGGGAATGAGCCCGATCCGCGAGAAGGACTGAATGAATGTCGCCTCCTCCGCCGCGATGGTGATGTCGCACGCAAACGCGATGTTCGCTCCCGCGCCGGCGGCGACGCCATTCACTGCGCAGACGACTGGTTTCTCCAGGGTGCGAACGGCGCGGATGATGGGATTGTACTGGCGGTGCACCACCTCGCCGAGATCGGGCAGCTCGGCGCCTGCGACCGGCAGGACCTCGGCGAGATCCTGTCCCGCGCAGAACGCGCGTCCGGCGCCGGTGAGCAGCACGACGCGCACGTCCCCATTGGTCGCCGCGCCGGCCATGGCCTCGAGGAGGGCCTCGGCCATCGCGCCATTCATGCTGTTGAGCACGTCGGGACGATTGAGCGTGACCGTCATCACGCCTTCTTTCACATCGGTGAGAATCGTTTCCATATGCGGATCGATTGGTGCCGCGGCAGCTGCATGGTTCGGTCGTCGGAGGTGCAGACCGAACAGCAACCCTAATATACCCGCTGCCATTCGCCCGGCGCGCAGCGCAGATTTGATCCGATGACGAAGACGCGCGCGAAGCCGAAGCGCTCAGAGAACTCACAGGTCGCCCCAGTCGATCCGCGCTTCGACTGGAAGCGCATCGCGTACCATGTGCTGGTGTCGCGTGCGCTGGACGATCTCGAGGAGACCACGAACCGCAACCGCAATTCAGTGCCTCGCGAGCACCTGGTCCTCTATCAGTTCTCGGCACGTGGGCACGATGTGCCGCAGTGCATCCTCGGATCGCTGCTCGACAATCCCCACGATGGCGTCGGCGCGTACTATCGGTCGCGCCCGCTGCTTCTGTCGCTCGGCCTCGCCATCGACGATGCACTCGGCAGCCCGCTCGGCCGGGCCGGCGGTTTCAGCGACGGACGCGATATCGGCGTCGTCTGCAACCTGCCGGGGTGGAAGGGTGCCACCGTCCTGCCAATGTCGGGCGACGTGGGGTCGCAATACACACCGACGGCGGGGTGGGCGCAGTCGGCACTCTATCGGCGCGATGTGTTGAAGGAGCGTGAATGGGCGGGTGCGATCGGGGTGGCGCTTGGCGGCGAGGCCAGTGTGGCGACGAATGGCTTCTGGGCTTCCCTCACGATGGCAACGACCCTGAAGCTGCCGATGCTGTTCTACATCGAGGACAACGGGCTCGGCATCTCGGTGAAGGGCGGGATGCAGACCCCGGGCGGCAACATCGCGGCGAATCTCGCGTCGTTCACCAATCTTTTCGTCCGCGACGGCGACGGCTGCGATGCGGGAACGGCCGCCGCGCTGATCGCCGAGTGCGTCGAGCACGTTAGGAGCGGTGAGGGACCGGCACTCGTGCACCTGACGGTGCCGCGGCTCAGCAGCCATTCGGGCCCGGACAACCAGAAAGGGTATCGCACCGACGCCGAAATCGCGGCGGACCTTGCGCGCGATCCGTTGCCCCAGCTTCGGAACTATCTCGTCCCCGCGGCAATGAGTGAGGACGAATGGGCCGCACTCGAGGCCGAGGTGGCCGCGGACGTCTTGACTGGCGTGGAGGCCGCACGAGCGCGGCCCGCGCCCGACGCCGGGAACGTGTCGCGCTTCGTGTACGAGGAATCGCCGCGAGACAGTGATCCACCAACATTCGGCGGGCTGACGCGTGACGAGCGCGCACTGCTCGGCGGCAGCGAGGAACCGGCAACGGAAGGCGACGTCGTTCGTCTGGCCGAGGCGGTGCGCCTCACGCTTGCGTCAGAGCTCGCGGCAAATCCGAAGGTGCTGGTGTTTGGCGAGGACGTCGGACGAAAGGGCGGCGTACACCTGGTGACCGAGGGCCTGCAAAAACGGTTCGGGCCGGACCGCGTATTCGACACGAGTCTGTCCGAGGAAGGCATCATCGGCCGCGCAGTGGGCATGGCCGTGAATGGCCTGATGCCCGTCGCCGAGATTCAGTTTCGCAAGTATGCCGATCCGGCGCACGAGCAACTGAACAACGCGGGGACGCTGCGGTGGCGCACCGCCAACCAGTTTGCCGCGCCGATCGTCGTTCGCCTGCCTGGCGGATTCGGCAAGGATGTCGGCGACCCGTGGCACTCGTTGTCGTCGGAGGTGACCTGGGCGCATGCGATCGGCTGGCAGGTGGCGATGCCATCCAATGCCGCCGATGCAGTCGGCCTGCTGCGGTCGGCGATGCGCGGCGCGAATCCTACGATCTTCTTCGAGCATCGCTCACTGCTCATGACGAGCGAGGGGAGCGCGCGCTATCCCGGCGACGAGTACGTCATCCCATTCGGGAAGGCGAAACAACTGCGCGAGGGCAACCGCATCACGGTCGTCACGTGGGGCGCCATGGTGCATCGCTGTGTCGACGCAGCCGGCGCGTTCGAGGGCGACGTCGACCTGTTCGACCTGAGGACGATCGCACCGTGGGATCGCGAGGCAGTGCTCGCGTCCGTTCGTCGCACTGGCCGCTGCCTTATCGTGCATGAGGATACGACGACGGCGGGCTTTGGGGCGGAGATCGCCGCGGTGCTCGTACACGAAGCGTTCTGGCACCTCGATGCGCCGGTCGAGCGGCTCGCGGTGGCCGACGTGCCGATGCCGTATCATCCTGTCCTGCTCGGCGCGGTATTGCCATCCGCTGAGCTGATCGCCTCACGTATCGGCGCGTTGTTGGCGACGTAGGTCGCGACGAGAGGATTCAGATGGGCGTTGCGCGCCACGTAACGAACTCTTGACTCGCCGAATCGTTCGCAATAGGTTCGCACCAGAAGGTCGACCTTTCCCGGAGTATTCGTTCGATGCGCCTCGCAGTCTCTGTCACTTCTGACGCCATGTTTTGCCCGGCGGGCTTCGGCTCGTGGGCGACGAATGACGTCACGGCCGACGCAGCAGACCGTGCAGGCGTGGAAACGATGTAGCGACCAGCGTCGCCATCGGTTCCGGGAGCGACTCATCGCCCCGCCTGCGCAGCCCCGCAGGCGGGGCGATTCCGTTTCCTTCACTCGAGAGTCGATATGAGTACGTCAGCAGAGACATACAGTCCACCCTCGCACGCGACGCCTTCGGTCTGGTCGGCGGTTCGCGAGGCGCTCGCGGGCGCGCACGGGCGCGACTTCACCGAAGGACCCATCGGCCGGGCGATCTTCATCCTCGCCGTGCCGATGGTGCTGGAGATGTGCATGGAAAGCATCTTTGCCGTCGTCGACGTGTTCGTCGTCGCGCACCTCGGTGCCGACGCGGTCGCGACCGTCGGGCTCTCGGAGTCGTTCATGACCATCCTGTATGCGTTGTCCATGGGGCTGAGTATCGGCGCCGGGGCGATGATCTCCCGCCGTATCGGCGAAAAAGATACGGAGGGCGCAGCACACACGGCGGCGCAGGTGCTCCTGTTCGGCCTCGTCGTGTCGTTGACGATCGGCGCCTTCGGCGCGCTGTTCGCTCCATCGCTCCTGCGCCTCATGGGTGCGTCGGAAGGCGTACTGCGCAACGTCGCGTTCACGCGCATCATGCTTGGCTGCAACGCGAGCGTGGTGATGCTGTACCTCGTGAACTCCGTGTTTCGCAGTGCGGGCGATGCGGCTATCGCGATGCGCGTGCTCTGGCTCGCGAACGCGATGAACATCATTCTCGCGCCAACGCTGGTATTTGGTTGGGGACCGTTCCCCAAGCTGGGCATCGTCGGCGCGGCCATCGCGACGACGATCGGCCGGAGCACGGGCGTGTTGTTCGCGCTCAGCCGGCTCTTTCGCGCCGGCTCGCGCATCCAGGTTCGACGTCCGCACTTCGCGTTCGATCCAGGACTGATCGCGCGCGTCGTCAGCCTTTCCTCGGCCGCGACCTTCCAGGTCTTCATCGGCATGGCGAGCTGGATCGGACTCGTGCGCATCATCGCGGCGTTCGGCAGCGCTGCGCTCGCGGGCTACACCATCGGCATGCGGATCGTGATCTTCGCCCTGCTGCCGTCATTCGGGCTCGCCAACGCGGCGGCCACGATGGTTGGCCAGGCACTCGGCGCGAAGAAGCCGGAACGCGCTGAGCAGGCCGTGTGGACGGCGGGAAAATACAGTGCGTTCTTTCTGGGCACGGTGGGGCTGCTGTTCGTGATCTTTGCCAGGCCGGTGGTCGGGATCTTCACGCCGGAGGCCGGCGTCGCGGCGTATGGCACGGCGGCGCTGCGCACGGTCGCGTGCGGCTTCCTGTTCTATGCATACGGCATGACGATCACTCAGTCGTTCAACGGCGCCGGCGACACGAAGACCCCGACGTACATCAACCTTGGTGTGTTCTGGGTATTCGAGATCCCGCTCGCGTGGATCCTGGCGAATACGCTCGGCCTCGGTCCGCAGGGTGTGTTCCTCGCGGCGACGCTGGCGTTCTCGTTGCTGGCCGTCGTGAGTGCGCTTCTGTTTCGACGAGGGGGGTGGAAGTTGCGGGT
>JBKJUW010000040.1:0-5767 GCA_046589725.1 Gemmatimonadaceae bacterium | reverse complement strand
GCGTACGCGACACTGCTGCTGGACGTAATGCGCGGTGACCCGACTCGGTTCACACGGCGCGACGAGGTGGACGCGGAATGGCGGATCATCACGCCGATCGAGGAGGCGTGGGCAGCGCAGGCGCCGCCGCTGTTCCCGAACTACGCAGCCGGCAGCGATGGGCCCAGGGAGGCGGACGCACTGGTCGAGCGCGGCGGGCACTCGTGGGGCGTGATTGTCTCCCCGCCAACGGCGATCCCGAGGATCGCGTGATTCGAGGTGCCGCGCAGCCGATTCTACTCCCGTGTCACCGTCACTAGTGCACAATGCAACCGATCATCGTCTGATGCTGCCGCGGCAGGTCGCACAAGCGCCGGAACTCGATGAAGCAAGACTGGACGCGTTACAGCATCACGCCTTCGAGTACTTCCTCCACGAGACAAAGCCCGCGAATGGTCTCGTGGCTGACAGATCGCAGCCGGGTGCGCCCGCGAGCATCGCCGCCGTGGGTTTCGCACTCGCCGTCTATCCGGTGGGTGTCGCGCGCGCCTGGATGACGCGCACGGATGCGATCGAGCGCACGTTGGCGGCGTTGCGATTCTTCTCGTCCAGCGTGCAGGGAGTGGGGCCTGAGGCAACGGGGCACAGGGGGTTCTACTATCATTTTCTCGACATGACCACCGGACGCCGAGCCGGTCTGTGTGAACTCTCAACCGTCGATACCGGTTTCCTGCTCGCCGGCATGCTCGCCGCCGCGGCGTTTTTCGACCAGGACAGTGAAGACGAACTGGAAATCCGCACCTTGGCCGACGCGCTGTACCGCCGGGTCGAATGGCCGTGGGCGTGCAACGGCGGGGCGACGATCACGCACGGATGGAGTCCCGAAAGCGGCTTTCTGCCATACCGATGGGAAGGCTACGACGAGGCGATGCTCCTGTACGCCTTGGGCCTCGGCTCACCCACGTACCCGCTGCCGCCGGAGAGCTATTCAGCCTGGACCACAACCTACCAATGGAAGGACATCTACGGATACGAATTCATCTATGGGGGTTCGCTGTTCATTCATCAGTACTCGCACGTCTGGGTGGACTTCCGCGAGATACAGGACGACTACACGCGTGCGAGGGGCATCGACTACTGCGAGAATAGTCGCCGTGCGACGTACGTCCAACGAGAGTACGCCATCCAGAATCCTCTCGAATTCGCCGGATACGGCGAGAACTTCTGGGGACTCACGGCGAGCGACGGGCCCGGCGTCGCGAGGCGGATTGTCGCCGGTCGCGAGCGTGCGTTCTTTGACTATGTCGCGCGCGGAGCACCGTATGGTCCCGACGATGGGACCATTGCGCCCTGGGCCGTGGTGGCGTCGCTGCCGTTCGCTCCGGAGATCGTGCTACCGACCACCTGGTACCTTCAGGACCGCTATCCGCAAGCCTCTGACGAGTACTGCTTCCGGTGCAGCTTCAACCTGACCTTTCCGAACGATGGTCACGCGAGCGCGGGCTGGACCTCGCCATACCATTTCGGGATCAACCTGGGACCAGTCGTGCTGATGTGCGAGAATTACCGGTCGGGATTGTTGTGGCGGCTCATGCGCGCGTGTCCGTACCTGGTCGCGGGCCTGCGGCGTGCGGGATTCTCGAAAGGGTGGCTTTGAGGTCAGCGAATATCGAGAGGGACGATTGAAGCCGCGATGAGCACGATGCGGCGTCCGCCGGCCACGACAACGGTGGCGGTCTCGCTGCCTGGGTGAGGTATGCATAGTGCAACAGATGGGGATGTCACCGCAGCCAGAGGTCACATCGTGCGTATGAGCACAAGCACCGCCGGAAACACCGGGCATTCTCGGATGACCCAACCGTTCACCTGGTCGTCGGTGCGAGCGAAGCCAGCCCGCGGCTGGGCCGCGCACCATGTTCTCGCAGGCTCGGCGTCGGTGTGCGCATGAGCCATGAACTACCGCCACCGACTGCCGCCAAGGAATCCGTGCAAGAGGCCGTACGGACCGACTCGGCGGATCACACGCCCACTGGCGCAGGCAGTGAAGCAGCAGAAGGAATTCACGGCACGGGGATACGGTCGAGGGGCGAACGGAGCGGCTTGGACAGCCGCGAAACCGGCCGCTCGTTTCGCGCTGGCGCCGACCGGTCAGGATCCGAGCCACTCGTCGAGCGAGATTGGGTACACGAGAGCGGGTATGGCGGTAAGGACGGCGCGCCGCGCACTAGCTCCGAGCAGCGTGAAACCGCAGAGCGCGCGAGCGGCGCGCCATCGGCTCACGCGAACGAAGCAATCGACGAACGCCCACCGTCTCCGGCCGCGAGCTCCGATACGAGCGCTCCTGACCCGAAGGCACGCCGGTCAAAGTAAGCGGGAGCCGATGCTCGCCATTCGTTCCAGAAGCCGCGACGTCCATGCACGCGTCTGGAAGGCGGCGAGGAGGATCTCGTCCGCGTACTGCGCATCCTGCAGGAAGAGCGACACCATGTAACTCCCGATCGCTCCATCGAGTGTGACAAGCGCCACTTCATTGTTGTACGCGAGCGATCGGTTGTCGAAGTTCATCGTGCTGATCGCGGACAGGTGGCCGTCCACGACGAACGTCTTGGCGTGAATGGTGGTGCGGTACTCGTAGATGCGCACGCCCGCGTGCAGGAGTGGTTCGTAGCTTCGTCGACCGGCCAGCCACGTGGTCCGCACATCGCTCTGACGGCCGTTCGTCAGTAGCCGGACATCCACTCCGCGCTGTGCCGCTTCGATCAGCAGGCGCGCGAAGCCAAGCGTGGGCACGAAGTAGGCATTGCTGATGTAGAGCGTATGCGCGGCGCTGGCGATCGCCAGCGCGAGGAGTCGTTCCGCGGCGGTGCTTCCCATCAGGGGAGGGCTTCGTACAAGGGTAGCAGTGACCGCGTCCCCAGAGCCGGGTCCGACCCCGCGCGCCGGCGATGCCGGCGAGTCCGGAAGCGCTCGGGTGCAACCCAGAAAGTCACCGGTGAGAACCTCACCTGTCGCGGTCGACCACGCAGCGACAAATCCCGCTTGCAGACTCTCCACGGCCGTTCCCGAGAAGCGGACATTGGTATCGCGCCACTCACCAGGTTTTCGACCGGCGCCCAACCACTTGTCATCGAACCCGAAGCCTCCGGTATAGCCGATTCGCCCATCGACTACCACGCCGCGCACATGCAGTCGGTGCGAAGCATTGTCCAGCGCGTACCAGCGGATCGGCAGGTACGCGGCCGTGTGCACGCCAGACACACGCAATGTCTCGAGGTACTGGCGCGGCAGATCGGCCGTACCAAAGGCATCGTACAGGAAGTAGACGTCGACCCCGGCGCGCGCCTTCGCCGCGAGGATCTCGATCGTCGTGTCCGCCACGCGCCCCGACCCCGCGTAATACATCTGTACCGTGATGGATCGTCGTGCGGCCCGCAGGTCGTTCCACAAGACCTCGTAGGTCCCGTCCCCGTTGGTCAATACATCGACGTGATTGTCGCGACTGAAGCCGGCGCCCACAACGCGCGCAAACGTCTCCCTGAATGCGTCCGTCGCCACGCATGGCGGGAGCAGGGGATCCCCAGGCTCACGGTGATGTACGCTTGCGGCGCTCACCGCGATGGTGCGCACGAGCGGATCGCGCAGGAGGTGCGGGAGGCCAGCGAGCGCCATCGTGAGCACAGGGATGCTCGCAATGACGAGGGCAGCATGGGGAAAGCTGATCCATTTGGGAGCCAAAAACAGGCTAGCGAACATTCCCAGGGTGGCCGATATCAACAGGAGTCGACCCTTGATCCGGCGCCAGAGCGCGTAGCGAAGCGCTGGACCGTCAACGTATTGGGGAGTGCGTCGTTTACGGCGCCGACGAGACCCGCGCACATCACGGTCCTCGGTCGGCAAGGCAGGGTCGTCCATCTCTCTCGGTGAAGAGCGTGATCTCGAAACGTGACGCCATGCCTCGGCGACTCCTTCGCGTGGCATGCACGAAGCGTACGCTCGCACCGTCAGGAAAGGTGCCGCTCCCGCTTCTCTCACGCGCTTCAGCAGGAATTCAGCACGCCTTCAGGACGATGCACGTCCTTCACCTGGTGTTGTGCGCTGACCCCGATTCGAGAGATGAGGCAAATGATGGCACATACCAGGGATCATGCGAAGGCGACGACGAAGTCCGTGGCGTCAACTCCGTCCAGCAAGCGCGCCGCGATGACGAGCCAGGAACTGGAGGTGGATGTGAGTGCGACCATTGGGGCCGATCGTCGCGTCCACTGCGCACCTCCGCGAGGGGGCCTGTGTGACTGAGCGCAGTCGATGTGATCGATCAGTCGCGTTGTTGGTGGTGCTCGCCTCGTCGCTGAGCGTCGTCATGGCGGGCTGTGACCGGGGCGAGGCGCACAGGTCGTCGGCCTCGGCGCACAACCCGCCAAAGGGCTCGGGCACGGTCGCGGTTCCGCTCGGCGTCGGCGACGTATTTACGGCCAACGAGGGCGGCGGCTCGATAAGCCGGATCGACCTGACCACGGGCCGCGTGACGACATTCGCCATTGGATTCCTCCCACACAATGTGCAGGTCTCGGCAGACGGGCGGCGCATTCTGGCGGTGGGCTCGCTGCCCGGCGCGATGAGCGGGATGGGAGGAGCCACCGCGCCACCAACGATTGAGGGGTCGGTCCAGGGGAGACAGACGGAGGCGCCGCAGGGACAAGTCCTCAGCCTCACCGCGGCCGCGAGCGATACCGTCGGCGCTTTGCGCATTGCGATCGGGAGGGAGCCTGCGCATGTGATCAGCGATGCAGTTGGCAGTCGCGCGTACACGACGAGCGGGGAGGCGGACGCCGTGATCGTGGTCGACCTCGCTCGCGGGCGGATCACCGACACAATCGCGACCGCCGCGGGACCACACGGGCTCCGTGCACGTCCGGATGGGCGCGAGCTCTACGTCGCAGGCACGAAGGACAATGCCGTCTCGGTGATCGACGTGGCGAGCCAGCGCGAAGTTGCGCGCGTGCGGGTGGGGCGCGCTCCAGTGCAGGTGGCCTTCCTTCCCGATGGCGCGCGCGCCTACGTGACCCTTCGCGACGACAACGCCGTGGCTGTGCTCGACACGCGCACGCGAAGGGTATTGGCGACGATTCCCGTTGGACGTGGTCCAATCCAACTCATCGCAGGGCTGGACGGTCGCCAGGTGTATGTCGCGAATCAGGGCACGGAGACCGAGCCGGACAGCACGGTCTCCGTGATCGATACGAGGCGAGGCGCCGTCGTGCGAACGCTCATCGTCGGACGAGGTGCCCATGGCGTCGCCATGAGCGGCGACGGAGACCTCGTCTTCGTCACCAACACGTTCGCCGGCACTGTGTCGGTGATCAACACGATGGCGCAGCACGTGATCGCGACGGTTCTGGTAGGGGCGGGGCCCGGTGGCATCACGTATCGCGCGCCGACGCCGTGAATAGCCGGTCGCGTCGAGTGAGCCCCGCGTCGCTTCTGAAAGGCCTGGCCCGTGCGTCCGGCGGCCTTTGCCAGCCGCCCTCAGCACGTCCTCACGAAATCCTCAGGGAGTGCAGGCATCCTTGGTGATGCGCAGATACCACCGCGTTCGAGCAGTGTCCGACTCAGCTGGGAAGCGACTGCGACTGACGAGGTTCCAGCGTAACGCCGCATGCCGCGCGAGCCTCGGATTGCAAGATTCCTTCACCATTTCCCCCAACGCGTGACCCAAGACTCGCAGACGGAAACCGTAAAGCGCCGCACTTTCCTGAAATGGGTCAGTGGAATCGGCGCGACGCTCATG